>NZ_LGDW01000098.1 GCF_001280005.1 Streptomyces sp. NRRL WC-3618
ACAGTGCAGATCCGTGCCCAAAGCCGAGGTCAGAGCAGTATTGAGATGCGCTTCACCTCCCCCGTGAACGGGGGAGCACTGCGCAAGATCAAAGGTAGAACCGACCCGGAACGCGTCGTCCGTACGGACTGACCAAGTAACGGCCTTACCAAGTAACGGAGTTACGGAGTGAGGTGCCCGCGCGGAGAGGATGCCGCCGGGCACCCTCATCTCGTGCGGCACCGCCGCGTCCCGGCGATCCCGACACCGAGATGCGGCCCTCCTTGATTTAGCGCTTGCGTCAACCCGACGACCTGTGGCTAATTTGGACTGCCGCGTGTCCGAAAGGGGCCTGACCACCCCCGTGATGACGCGCGCATGCCATTGGCTGGCCGGGGGGTCCGCCACGGGGGGAGGGACGCATTCTCATGCTGCGATACGGGCGCTCTGTGGACGCCATGTCGAACGCCGCTGCCTGCTGTGCCTGCCCGCGCGGAGTGGCCGCGGGCTGACCGCGCGTGTCACCGCCGCCTTCGGGCGGCCACCTCAGACTGCCTTCGTTCGCTGTGAAGGATGCTCACTTGCGTCATACATCAGGGTTCCTCAGACCCAGATCACTCTCATCAACCGTCTTCACCACCGCGATCACGGGGATCGCGACCTTGGCTGTCCTCGGTGGTGTGGCCGTTCAGCCGGAACTGCGGGACATCGGGCGGGACACCGAGCTGGCGGACTCCTCGTACGACTGGTACGAGGACACCGCCGACGAAACGTTGCGCCAGGACCAGTGCCTGATGTCCGACGTGCTGCGCCTCGGTGGTGCGTCGATGGCGGCCACGGCGCAGGACGCGCTGAACCAGCCGCAGGACAAGCTGCACACCCTGGCCAACCGGCAGCACTGGGAGGACACCCCGCTCGCCCAGGCGTACAAGGCGGACCGTGCCGCGGCGTCCAAGGAACTGGACGTACTCAACAGCCAGCGGGACACCTGGCAGAAGCCGCTGGACGGTCTTGAGACCCCGGCCGGCTTCACCGTGGCGGGCTTCCACTGGCCGCCCGGCTCGCCCGGCGACGGCCGGCAGGACTTCTACGAGCAGACCGGTCTGACGAACTGGGTCGCCGACCGGTTCTGGAAGTCCGAAGGCGACTTCTACGAGGACCCCACGCCGAAGGCCGACGAGCAGACGGTGAAGGCCGTCAAGGACCTCGGTACGCCGCTGTACGGCAAGGACCCGGTGGCGGCCAACAACCCCGACTGGAACCGGGACCTGGCCGAGCACGACGGGTTCGAGCACCTGTCCGCCTGGTCCTTGGAGCCGATGGGCGCGGACAACGCCCGGATCTTCCTCGGCGCGGGCGGTTTCCCGCGTACGGCGCCGCAGCCGGGGACGGCTGAGTACCGGGTCGCGGTCGAGGACCTGAAGACGCGGTTCGCGTCGTGCGCGTGGCGTGATCCGATGGACCCGAACAAGGTCCAGGGAGACATGCCGGGCACGGCCGCGCGGGAGTGGCAGCGGGAGATCGCCTCCCAGGCCACGCAGCGCAACCAGATTCTGACCGCGAACAAGGACGCCACCAAGGCCCTCGCCACCGGCGCGAAGGCGCTGGGCGACATGCTGGGGCACTCCTGGATCGCCGACCGTCTGGCCCGTTGGCAGGACTACTGGTCCGCGGGTGGCCTGGGCTGGATCGGCGACAGCCCCGTGACCATCGAGGTGCCCGGTGCGAAGGGCATGTGTCTGGACGTTCAGGGCGCCGGGAAGACCAACGGCACCCCGGTCCAGGTCTACACCTGCAGCACCAGCGCGGCACAGCAGTGGACGCTCGAAGGCAGCGAGGACAACCTCCACCTGCGCAACGTCAACTCCTTCAAGTGCCTGGACGTGGCCGGCAACAAGTCCACGAACGGCACGAAGATCCAGATCACGGACTGCTACAGCACTCCGGGTCAGGTGTGGAAGGGCGACGTCCGCTCCTCTTCCCAGCTGAAGAGCGTCACCACGGGCAAGTGCCTGGATCTGAGCGCGTTCACCAAGAGCACGGACTCGCGGCTGTGGGACTGCAAGGACACCAGTGCGCAGAAGTTCCTGATCAAGCCGTCCGGTCACCAGGGCACCGACTCTCTGTCCTACCCGGACAAGGCGCAGTTCGACAAGGCGAAGAAGGGCGTCACCGACACCCAGGCCGCCGCGAAGAAGCAGCTCGCGGCGGTGAAACTCCAGTTGGACAACGCCAAGAAGTCGGCAGCCACCTCGGATGCCGCCGAGCAGACGGCGAACGGCATCGCGGACGCAAGCGGCGCGCCCCAGGGCCGCGGTCTGCTGGTGGGCCAGCAGAAGGCGCAGGTCACCAAGGGCATAGTGGCCGCGTTGACGGCGATGGTGAAGGCCGGCGAGACGGCGGAAGCCGCCACGAGGGCGGCCGCCGGTGACAGTGCGACGATCGCGCAGCGCGCGTTGGCACAGGCGGCGCAGGTCAACGCGGAGTTCCGCAAGGAGGCCGCGCACAAGGCCGAGTTGCAGGCGAAGGCGGCTGCCGACGCGGCGAAGCTGCACCGGGACACCGCGAAGGCGGACAAGGAGCTCGCCGAGGCGAAACTCACCACCGCGCTGAAGGCCGAGGGCGACGCGAAGGCGGCCGCCGCCGACGCGCACGCCAAGCGGCTGGCGGCCGAGGCCGAGGAGAAGACGGCCAAGGCGGAGAAGGAGACCGCCGCGGCCAGGCAGGCCGAGGCGGCCCAGTACAAGCAGAGCGCCCAGGCCGAAGCCACCAAGGCCCAGGAGGCCAAGGAAAAGGCGGAAGCCGCCGAAGCCACGGCCGTGCAGCGCAAGAACGGCGCGGTCGAGGCGCGGGACAACGCGAAAGCCAAGCGGGACGACGCGTGGAACGCCGAGCAGAAGGCCGAGGCGGACCGCGCGAAGGCCGACGCCCTGGGCGCCTACGCCGACTCCAAGCGGGCGGGGAGCGAGGCGACCTCTGCGCGCGCCGCCGCCAATGAGGCGGACGGGCACGCGGATGACGCCGAGGCTGCGGCAGGACGGGCCCGTACCGCCGCCGATGCCGCCACCCAGGCCGCGGCTGCGGCGGACGCCGCGGCGACGCGCGCCGAGGCCGCCGCGAAGCGGGCGCGTTCGGACGCCGATGCCGCCCAGGCCGCCAAGCTGAAGGCGGACGCCGCGGTGAAGACCGCGACCAGCGCCGTCGCCGATGCCATCAAGGCATCCGAGCACGCCGCGGGCGAGGCCAAGGCCGCGGTCAAACTGGCCGGAGAGGCCGCGCAGCTGGCGAAGGTCGCCAAGGGCGAGGCGGACGCGGCGAAGCTGGAGGCCGTCAAGGCCGTCGCGGCTTCGGCGAAGGCCGCCGGCTTCGCCCATGTCACCGCGCAGGCCGCGGTCGACGCGGGCAACGCGGCGGCCCAGGTCGCCAAGCCGGCCAACGACGCGATCCAGATCGGCTCCCCCTACGTCACCACCGACTCGGCCGCCGGCCTGGTCGTGCTGACCGGGCAGGCGTCCAAGTCGATCGCGGACCAGCAGAAGGCCGTCGCCGACGCCCACGCCAAGAACGCGCGGGCCGAGGCCGCGGCGGCCAAGAACCTCGCCGATCAGGCGGCGGGCGACGTGAAGATCGCCTACCAGTACGCGGCCGACGCCGCCGCACACGCGGCCGACGCCCGCACCTACTCCAAGGAGGCACTGGGCTACGCGGCCGACGCCGCCGACGCCGCCGCGAAGGCGGCCCAGTCGCTGGCGCGCACCGTCGAGTACGACCGCCAGGCCACGGAGGACGCCGGCGCCGCCGACAAGGCGGCCGGACGCGCCGAGGGCTACGCCCAGGACGCCCGCGCCTCCGCCGACCAGGCCGCGCTCGACGCCCAGGCCGCCCGTGAGGCCGCCGCCGCGGCCGAGCAGGCAGCCAAGGACGCCCGCGCCGCGGCGAGCCGCGCCGACGCCGCCGCGACCGAAGCCGAACAGGCCGCCAAGGACGCCGAAAAGTACGCCAGGGAAGCCCAGGAAGCCGCCGACCGGGCCGAAAAGGCCGAGAAGGGCAAGGACGTCGAAGCCGGTACCGTCCTCGACAAGGACGGCTCCATCGGCAACATGTTCTACACGGTCGACCGCTACGAGAAGATCGGCGAACCCAAGACCGTAGACAAGACGGACGCCTGCGACAAGTGGTACACCCCGCTCGTCTACACCGGCGGCTGCACGATGACGGTGGAGTTCCGTCTCAAGGCGTACCTCAGCCTCTACATGTGCTCCGCCGAGGGCATCGACCCGATGAAGTACATGTGCCCGGCCGGCGCGACCAGCTACGTGGGACCGCACGTCACCGAGGTGACCCAGAAGGTCACGCACACGATCACGATGGCCGAGTTCAACGCGGGCATCGACCCGGTGGACGTCATATTCGGCAGCTGGATCAAGTGCTTCCAGAAGCTCATCCCCGGCGGTAGCGGCGGAGACGGCAGCCAGTGCGGCTGGGTCGTCTTCGACGTCGCGACACTGTTCGCCGGCAAGATCCTGCGGCCCATCGCCGACGCCATCAAGGCGGCCGACGCCTCACTCAGGTTCGGTATCGGGTTCGCCGAGGCCTACGCGGGCCTGCGTGCCGCCGGGCTGTCGGAAGAGGCCATAGCCGGTATCACCAGCAGGATCATCAAAGAGCTGCGCGAACGCTGCTTGAAGGGCAAGCCCAAGAGCCTGCTCCGGGCCGGTGCCAAGGCTGCCCGAGCCGGTACCCCGTGCACCGAGTGGGGCGACGACTACGGCAGCGGAAGCAAGGGGGTGCTGGGTTCCATCGACAACGAAGGGGTCCTGAATCTCGTTGTCCTCGCCGAAGAGGGCCTGACGCCGACCGGCAGCGAAATGATCGCCGACGTCATGGAGAAGATCGGCGGAAACGCGAAGGGGATGCGGGGCACCTGGCTGGGTGGCGGCGACATGAAGGACAATCTGGACAGCTTCAACGCTGGTATCCAGAGCCTCAAGTTGACCGAGGAGGAAGCGGCACGGCTGACTTTCACCGGCAAGATGGCCTCCAAGTACGGATTCAACGGGAGAGTTCAGATCGTGAAGCGGGAAGGCACTCCCGGGAATTACACCAAGGTCGAGGTGGTGTTCTGGAAATGAAGAACCCCAAAATGATCGCGCCCGGCGTTCGCGAGCGCGCGATGCGCGGCGACGACTCGGTGGAGATCGCCCGGTGGGTGAAAGCGGAACTGGGGAACGACACGACCTTCCTCGCGTTCGCCTTCTGCTTCTTCCATGGACTGGGCGTCCCCGTCCACGCGATCAGGCACCTTGAGGGATGGAACGGCGTGGGGGGCGACAGGGACGTGTCCGACGCGGACGTACGAATGAGTCTGGATCCCTATGTCGTGCCCCTCCGGCAACAGCCGTGACAGCACCTCACCTGGCCGCGTAGCGGCGACCGCGTGACACGACCAAGAGGCGACCGCGTCGGTGACGCGGTCGCCTCTTGGCGTACTGCACGGGATTACTGCACGACCGTGATCCGCTTCGCCGCCGGCGGCGTGATCGGTGTCGTGGCCGTGGAGTTGGCGGTCAGGTAGTCCGCCAGCGCCGCGAGGTCGTCCGTGCCGACCAGGTCGTCCGTGCCCTTGCCCAGCGTCGGGAAGCCGTCGCCGCCGCCCGCGAGGAAGCTGTTCGTCGCGACACGGTAGGTGGCGGCCGGGTCGATCGCCGCACCGTTCAGCTTGACCGAGGCGGCGACCAGGCGCTCCGCGCCGGCCTTCGTCAGGTCGAGGGTGTAGGTGAGCCCCGAGGACACCTGGAGCACCTTCGGCGAGGCCGCGTTCGTGCCGCTCACCTGCTCCTGGAGTACGGAGATCAGCTGCGCGCCGGTGAAGTTCTGGAGGTTGACCGTGTTGGAGAACGGCTGCACCGTGAAGCCCTCGGCGTAGGTGACGACACCGTCGCCCTCGGCGCCCTTCGCCGCGAAGGTGAGCCCCGCGCGGATACCGCCCGGGTTCATCAGCGCGAGGTCGGTCTTGGGGTCGAGCTTCTTGCCGTACGCCAGTTGCGCGTCGGCGATGAGGTCGCCCATCGGGGACTCGGTGCCGGTGTTGTTGATGTCGCCGGAGATGTAGCCGATGGCGCGGTTGCCGATGGGCGCCGCGAGGGTGTTCCAGCGGGCGATCAGGTCGGTCATGTCCTGGGCCTTGGCGACGGTCCGGGTGACCACGTGGTTCGCGGAGCGGACGGCCGTACGGGCGATGTCACCCGTCCAGCGGTCGTACGTCAGCGTGGTGTCCGTGTACAGGCGGCCGAAGGACGCGGCCGAGGTGACCGTGCGCGGCTTGCCCGACGGGTCCGGGATCGTGCAGGCGTACGCGGCGTGCGTGTGGCCCGTGACGAGCGCGTCGACCTTCGGGGTGACGTTCTTCGCGATGTCGACGATGGGGCCCGAGATGCCGGAGCCGCCGCCCGCCGCGTCGCAGTCGAAGTTGTACGCGCCGGAGGCCGGCAGGCCGCCCTCGTGGATCAGGGCCACGATCGACTTGACGCCCTGCTTGTCCAGCACCTTGGCGTACTTGTTGATCGTCTCGACCTCGTCCTTGAACTTGAGGCCCTTCACGCCCTCGGCGGAGACGACACCGGGGGTGTCCTCGAGGGTCACGCCGATGAAGCCGATCTTGACGCCGTTCTTCTTCCACACCCAGTAGGGCTTGAGGATCGGCTTCCTGGTCTTCTCGTCGAGCACGTTCGCCGCGAGGTAGGGGAAGTCCGCACCCTTGAACTTCTTGCCCTTGACGTAGCAGCCGTCGGTCGGGTGGCAGCCGCCTTTCTGGAGACGGGCCAGTTCCCTGGCGCCCTCGTCGAACTCGTGGTTGCCGACCGAGGTGACGTCGAGGTCGAGGCCGTTGAGCGCCTCGATGGTGGGCTCGTCGTGGAAGAGGCCCGAGATCAGCGGGGAGGCGCCGACCATGTCGCCACCGGCCGCCGTGATCGAGTACGGGTTGTCTCCGCGCGCCTCGCGCAGGTGCGTGGCGAGGTACTCGACACCGCCCGCGTCGATCGTCTTCGTCGTGCCGTCGGCCTGGAGTTCGGTGACCCGGCCGGAGGAGCCGGACGGCGGCTCCAGGTTGCCGTGCAGGTCGTTGAAGGACAGCAGTTGCACGTCCTGGTAGCGGCTCGGCTTGCCGGCTCCGTGGCCGCCGGGCTTGTGCGCGCTGACGCCCGCGCTCGCCGGAAGAGCGGCGGCGGCGAGAGCGCCGACCGCGACGATCCCGGCGGCGCCGGCGAGCAGCGCGCGCGTACGGCGTCTGCGGCGGTGGTACGGCTGGGGTGTGGCTGGCATGTGCCCCCCTGAGGTTCGCGAAGTACGGAAACGGAAGAGGAAGTACGGAAGAGGAAGAGACAAGAAAGGCAACGCCCGCGAGCGGACGTAAGACGAACGGACGTACGGCATACGGGCGTAAGAAGAACGTGAGAGTTCATTCCGCCCCGGCGCAGCCTAGAGTCAACGCGCGTAGCGCGACAGGGGTTCAGGGTTACGGAACGGTTGCCGCCTCAGGAGATTCACCATGAATCGGGCAGGCCTTACCCTCGTAGCCATGACCAGCGACGACACCGTGCCCCCCGTCCTTCCCGGCCTGTCTCGTTCCATCGACACCCCGGTCGCCCTCACCTCCGAGCAGGCCGAAGCCGTCCTCGAACTGCTCGCGGAGGCCGCCCACAACGACGGCCAGCAGGCCATTTCCGAGCAGGGGCGGCTGCAGTTGCGCGGAGGTGCCCGGCCGGGCGTGTCGCACTTCCTGCTGACGGCGGGCGGCGAACTCGTCGGTTACGCCCAACTGGAGGACACCGACCTGGTCGAGGCCCCGGCCGCCGAACTCGTCGTCCACCCGGCCCACCGCGGCCACGGTCACGGACGCGCCCTCGGCTCGGCCCTGCTGGCCGCCTCCGGCAAGCGGCTGCGCGTGTGGGCGCACGGCGGCCACTCCGCCGCCCGGCACCTCGCCCAGGTCCTCGGCCTCACCCTCTTCCGCGAACTGCGCCAGCTGCGGCGGCCGTTGGCCGACCTGGACCTGCCCGAGCCGAAGCTCCCCGAGGACGTGACGGTACGGACCTTCGTCCCCGGCGAGGACGACGCGGCCTGGCTCGCCGTGAACGCCGCCGCCTTCGCCCACCACCCCGAACAGGGCTCCCTGACCCAACGCGACCTCGACGACCGCAAGGCCGAGGCCTGGTTCGACCCGGAGGGCTTCTTCCTCGCCTTCCGCGAGGGCGAACTCATCGGCTTCCACTGGACGAAGACGCACGCGGCGGAGCGCCTGGGCGAGGTGTACGTCATCGGCCTGGCCCCGGACGCCCAGGGCGGCGGCCTCGGCCGGGCGCTCACCACGATCGGCCTGCGCCACCTGGCCGGGCGCGGGCTGCCCACGGCGATGCTGTACGTCGACGCGGACAACGCGGCGGCGGTCAGCCTGTACGAGCGACTGGGCTTCGAGACCCACGAGACGGACCTCATGTACCGCACGGAGTCGTAACACGATGTACCGCACGGAGTCGTAACACGCGGGCCCACGCGGGCAGTTGCCGGAGGAGGGGGCGGTGATCTTGACACCGCCCCCTCTCTTGGGTCACCCTTTCACTACTCAATTAGTGAAAGGGTGGTTGTACGAGTGGTCGAGTACCGCATCGACAGACGCACCGGCGTCGCCACCTATCTGCAGATCGTCCAGCAGACCAAACAGGCCCTGCGCCTGGGCCTGCTGGAACCCGGCGACAAGCTGCCCACGGCCCGCGAGGTCGTGGAGGCCACCGCCATCAATCCGAACACCGTCCTGAAGGCCTACCGCGAGCTGGAGCGCGAGGGCCTGGTCGAGGCACGACGGGGCCTCGGCACGTTCGTCCGCAAGTCGCTGGGGGCTGCCCCTGCGGACTCCCCGTTCGGCGCCGAACTGGCCGACTGGGCCACCCGGGCCCGCGACGCCGGACTCGAACGCGACGACGTGGCGGCGCTGTTCACCTCCGTACTCGACACGCATTTCAACGACACGCATTTCAAGGGGGACCAGGGATGAGCGACACCGCCATGGAGGCGGCCGGACTCGGCAAGCGGTTCGGCCGGCGCAAGGGCTGGGCGCTGCGCGAGTGCGCGTTCCGGCTGCCGGCCGGGCGCGTCTGCGCGGTCGTCGGGCACAACGGCGCCGGCAAGTCCACGCTGCTGGCCCACGCGGCCGGTCTCCTCAGGCCCACCGAGGGCACGCTCACCGTCCTCGGCACCACCCCGGGGGCGGCGCGTGAGCGCATGGCGTACGTCGCCCAGGACAAGCCCCTGCACGCCCACCTCACCGTCGAGGACACCCTCCGCCTGGGCCGGGAACTCAACCCCCGGCGCTGGGACGCGGCCGTCGCCGGGCGCGTCGTCGCGGAGGGCGCCCTCGACCCCGACGCCAAGATCCGCGACCTCTCCGGCGGCCAGCGCACCCGGGTCGCGCTCGCCCTCGCGCTGGGCAAGCGCCCCGAACTGCTGCTGCTGGACGAGCCGATGGCCGACCTCGACCCGCTCGCCCGGCACGAGCTGATGGGCACCCTGATGGCCGACGCCGCCGAGAACGGCACCACGGTTGTCATGTCCTCGCACGTCGTCGCCGAGCTCGAGGGCTCCTGCGACCACGTCCTCCTTCTCAGCGCCGGCCAGGTCCGCCTCGCCGGCCCGCTGGACGACCTGCTCGCCGCCCACACCCTGGTCACCGGCCCGGCCGCCGCCCTCGACGGGCACACGGTGATCGAGTCCCGTACGACGGGCCGCCAGACCACCGCCCTCATCCGCGTCGGCGGCCGCCTCGCCGGCACCTGGCAGAGCGCCACCCCCACCCTGGAGGAACTGGTCCTCGCCCACCTCCGCTCCCCCGAGGCACCACCCCTGCACCTCGACGCGGACGACGCCACGGACGCATCGGTGGAGGCCGCCGTATGACCACCGTGACCACCGCAGAGGCCCCGGCGCGAAACCGCCCCCGGCGTCCACTCACCCCCCATGGCCTCACCTGGACCCTGCTGCGCGTGCACCGGTCCGCCCTCTGGTTCTGGGTCATGTACGTCGCCGTGATCGCCGCCGCGCTCCTGTGGCTGTACGGGCCTGGCGCCCACGCGGCCATGGACGAGCTGGTGCGCTCGCGCTGCCGTGACGGCGTCATCCCCGAACTCGACTGCGACTCCCCGGGCCCGGCCGGAGCCCGCTGGGACGCGATCGTCGTCCTCGCCGGCTCCATGATCGCCCTCGCCCCGGTCCTGATCGCCACGTGGGCGGGCGGCTCGCTCATCGGCCGCGCGCTCGAGGACGGCACGGCGCGGCTGGCGTGGACGCAGTCGGTGTCCCCGACGCGCTGGCTGGCCGCCCAGCTCGCCGTGCCCGCCGTACTGATCACCGCGGGCATGCTCCCCCTCACCCTCCTGCACCGCATGATGTGGGCGGCCCACCCCGAACTCCGGCCGGGCAGCGGGTACTGGTTCGACAGCCGGATCTTCGATGCCAACGGCATCGTCGCCACCGTCGACAGCCTGTTCGGTCTGGCTTTCGGCGTCCTGGTGGGCATGGTGGCGCGCCGCTCGATGACCGGGCTCGGCGTCTCCCTCGGCGCCACCGGATTCGGCCTGGAGGAGTTCCAGTCCGTGGTCCCCTACCTGTGGCCGGCCGAGACCCGGAAGGTCACGGTCGACTTCTCCGGCTCCCTCGGCATGCCGGCCGGTGAGGGCTCCTACACCGCCACCGGCGCGCGTCTCCCCGACGTGCTGTGCGGCGGCAGGGCCTCGTGCGTCGCCCGCCACCACGTCGTCGGCGAATACCGCGACTACCACCCGGCCGCCCACTTCTGGCCCCTCCAGCTCATGGAGACCGGCATCCTCCTCACCCTCGCGGCGCTGGCCGCGCTGACCGCGTTCGCCCTCCTCAGGCGCCGCACGGGAGCCTCCGTATGACCACCACGACCGCACTCGCGGCACCAGCGAGAGCGCGACGCACCCGCCGGCACCCCCGCGGCCTGGCCTCGGCCATGCTGATCCTGCACCGCTCGGCCCTCTGGTTCTGGCTGGCGCTGGTCGCCGTGGCCGCCGGGGCGACGCTGTGGATGTACGGCTGGGGAGCCGACGCGGCCTTCGCCGAGTTCGTCCGCAAGGGCTGCGCCGACGGGGTCGGCAACAGCGGCTGCGACTTCAACGGCCCCGCCTACGCCCGCTACGCCACCGCCAACACCGTCAGCGGCGGCCTCATCACCTTCGTACCGCTGCTCACCGCCCTCTGGGCGGGCACCGCGCTCATCGCCCGCGAGCTGGAGAACGGCACCGCGCGGCTGGCGTGGACCCAGTCCGTGTCCCCGGCCCGCTGGCTCGCCGCGAAGCTCGCCGTACCGGCCGCGCTGCTCACCGCGGGCACCCTCCTGCTCGTACTCCTGCACCGCCTCGCGTGGGACGCGCACACCGAGCTGTTCCGCGGCAGGGGCCCCCGGCAGTGGCAGGACACCACCAACTACGTCGCCAACGGCACCCTCGCCCCCGCGTACACACTGCTCGGCCTGGCCGTCGGCGCCCTGACGGGACTGCTCGTACGACGGTCCCTGGCCGCCTCCGTCGGCACCTTCCTCGCCTTCCTGGCCCTCCAGTCCGCGATCACGTCACTGCGTCCGTATCTGTGGCCGGTCGAGACCCCGAACAGTGAGAACGGCTTCCCGGACTACCTCGGCGCGATCATCGGCGCCGGCGCCGAGGCCGTCACCGGGCACGACGTCGTCGGCTTCTACCGCGACCACCACCCGGCCTCCCATTTCTGGCCGCTCCAGCTCATGGAGACCGGCATCGTCCTCACCGTCGCCGCCACCGCGACGGCCACCGCCTTCTGGCTGCTGCGCCGCCGCACGGCCTGAGCAAGCCGGCATCCAACCACGCTGGCCCGCATTCCCAGCCCGTCCGGCGATTGAGGACAAGGCCCGTTCAGGGCCGTAGGGGGGTCTGGGGGCGCAGCCCCCAGGGACGCCCACCCCAAC
>NZ_LGDW01000099.1 GCF_001280005.1 Streptomyces sp. NRRL WC-3618
CACCGACACATACCCCCCGCCCACCGACCGCCCGCCCGGCAGCACCGCCACCCACGCATCCCGCCCAGCAGCCCTCACCATCCGCGCCGTCCGCCAGCTCCCCCCGTCGTCGTACGACACCTCCACCGCCACCGACCGCACCGCCGAGGAAGCCGCCCCCGGCTGCCGTACCAGCCGCATCGGCAGAACCGGCGAACCCCCGTGTTGGTCTGGTCGACACGCGGCGCGAAGTCGAACGCCGACAGCCCCACCGGTACCCGCCCGCGCACCAGGCGCAGCGGGCCCGGGTGTACCGGGAGTGGCTGGCGGGAAGGGGCCGATTACCACCGGCGTCCGGCGCGTCCGGCACAACCGCCGGCGCATCCGGTACCGAGTGAGCAAGCGCTTAGAAAATTGCGGCCGGAGTCACACCGTCACAGCCGTGACCGGGGCCCTACGTACGGGTAACTTCCAGACCAGGTCTGCTTACACCCAGGTCTTACACCCACGTCGCCAATGGAGCCGTCATGCCGGAAGCCGTCATCGTCTCGACCGCCCGCTCGCCCATCGGACGCGCCTTCAAGGGGTCCCTCAAGGAGCTGCGCGCGGACGATCTCACCGCCACGATCATCCAGGCCGCGCTGGCCAAGGTCCCGGAGCTGGACCCGCGGGACATCGACGACCTGATGCTCGGCTGCGGTCTGCCCGGCGGTGAGCAGGGCAACAACCTCGGGCGGATCGTCGCCGTACAGATGGGCATGGACTACCTGCCGGGCTGCACGGTCACCCGTTACTGTTCCTCGTCGCTCCAGACGTCCCGTATGGCGCTGCACGCCATCAAGGCCGGCGAGGGTGACGTGTTCATCTCCGCCGGTGTCGAGATGGTCTCCCGGTTCACGAAGGGCAACTCCGACTCGCTGCCGGATACGCACAACCCGCTGTTCGCGGAGGCCGAGGCGCGTACCGCCGCCGTCGCCGAGCAGGAGGGCACCTCGTGGCACGACCCGCGTGAGGACGGCCTCGTGCCGGACGCCTACATCTCCATGGGGCAGACCGCGGAGAACCTCGCCCGGCTGAAGGGCGTGACCCGTCGGGACATGGACGAGTTCGGTGTCCGTTCGCAGAACCTCGCCGAGGAAGCCATCAAGAACGGCTTCTGGGAGCGCGAGATCACCCCGGTGACGCTGCCCGACGGCACGGTCGTCAGCAAGGACGACGGTCCGCGCGCAGGCGTGACGCTGGAGGGCACTCAGGGGCTCAAGCCGGTGTTCCGTCCGGACGGTCTGGTCACGGCCGGCAACTGCTGCCCGTTGAACGACGGCGCCGCCGCCGTCGTCGTCATGAGCGACACGAAGGCGCGCGAGCTGGGCCTCACGCCGCTGGCCCGCATCGTGTCGACCGGCGTCTCCGGCCTCTCCCCCGAGATCATGGGCCTCGGCCCGGTCGAGGCAAGCCGTCAGGCACTGCGTCGCGCCGGCCTCACGATCGACGACATCGACCTGGCCGAGATCAACGAGGCGTTCGCCGCCCAGGTGATCCCCTCCTACCGCGACCTGGGCATCCCGCTGGAGAAGGTGAACGTGAACGGCGGCGCCATCGCGGTCGGCCACCCGTTCGGCATGACGGGCGCCCGGATCACCGGCACCCTCATCAACTCCCTCCAGTTCCACGACAAGCAGTTCGGCCTGGAGACGATGTGCGTCGGCGGCGGCCAGGGCATGGCGATGGTCATCGAGCGCCTGAGCTAGAACGGGAGCTGGAGCTGAGGCTGGGACTGGAGCTGGGGCCAGCCGGCCGGCCCCTGCGATCCCAACTGGCCGAATCGTTTCGGTAATCGGCTGGATGCACCGCGTGATGCCTCGGCCCGGAACCCCGTAACCACCGGGGTTCTGGGCCGATTTGTGATCCAATCTCCCCCAGGATGTGACCTATCTCGCTCCGGAGAGGTATTTACGCAGGTCAGAGCACGTTCGACCCCAAACCCCGGACCCAAAGCCCTGTCCGTTTCGTGACGTTACGCACTGACAGGTGGTTAGTCCATCGTTCAAGCTGATGTAGGAAGTCGGGGGTCGACTTTGAACCGGGAGTACGTCAGTGAGCGCTATGCCTCTTGCTCTGCTGCTCGCCACAGCCACCATCACCACGGCCGTGGGCGTCGCCGTTCTGCGCACCCTGCTGGGGCTGCGTCGACAGATCACGGCCCTGCACGCCGAGCTCGCCGCCCAGCACCTCGCCGTAGGCGCACATGGTCTCGTGCCGCAGGCCCGCACCTCCTCGGACACCGCCGCGATACGCGCCGCGGTGGCCGAGGCGCTCGCCGAGGAGCGGGAGCGGGAGCTCGCCGAGGCCCGTGCCTTCTGGGCCGCCCAGGAGGCACGTGACGCCGCGGACGCGCCCTCTCTGCTCGGCCTCCCGGACAGCGAACTGTTCCTGCCGCGCCCGGCGGACTTCGCGGGCCTGGAGTCCCTGGAGCCGGTGACCGAGCCCAGCACCGACGTCGACGAGTTCGCCGGCGAGTCCGCCGAACTGGCCGCCGCCCGTCGCCGGCACCCCTCGCACCCCGACTTCGTACCGGCCCAGTCGCCCGGCGTGAACGACCACGAACGCACGGTCGCCTGCCTCGAGGACCTCGCCGACTCCCGCACCACCCTGGCCGACGTCCGCCCCGGTCCCCTGGGCACCCTCGACGTCTACGTCTTCACGGACGGTACGACGCTCTGCATGACGCCGGGCCACCGCGAAACAGCGGAACGCCTCTCCGCAGCGCTGCGCGCGGGCGCGGCCCCGGTCCTCCTCGGCGGCTCGGGCGTCTCCGGCGCCTACGCCCTGACCTTCGAATGCGGCGAGGAGACGGTGTACGTCCTGGCGGACAGGGTCATAGCGTCCCTCTGACGCACCCCGTCAGAGGCGCGGGGCGGTGACATCCGCCCCCGTGCCGCGCCCGCGCCGCGGGCGAGTCCAGCAACCACCGGGGTACGGCCGACACCAGGCCCCTGCTCCTCACACCCCGGCCCGCTGCTGAGCCTCCGCCACCAGCGTCAGCGCCGAGGCCAACTCGGCCTCACCCCGCAACACCAGCGCCAGATCATGCGCGGCGACGGTGACCTGATCCGCGGCGGCGAACATCCCCACGTCAGGCATCACGCGCGGCTCGACGCCGGGCGACTCCACCACCTGGGCCCGCCGCGCCAGTTCCCTGGCCAGCCCCAACGCCTCCGCCGCGGCCCCCCTCTGCAGCCGACTCTGCGGCGCAGCCCGCAACCGGTCGGCGAAGTGATCCACTGCGAGCGTCAAAGGCGAGGTATCCAGCACGCCGCGAGACTACGCGCCGCAGCGGGACTGTTGCCAACAACCCAACACTCAGGCACCGTGGCGTGAAGGACCGGCTTACATCCCCTTTGCGTCCGGAGGCGCCGATGTCCCACGTCCTCTCCGAGGAGACCCACCGCAACATGCTCGCCCGCATCCCCCAATGCACCGGTCGTGAAGTGTCCGACTGGTTGCGCACCGTTGACGAAGGCCCCTCCCTCTTCCGCTTCGAGGAGAAGGTCAGCTGGCTCCGGCACGAGCACAACCTCGCGTACGGACACGCCAAGGCGATCATTCACGAGTACGACCTGAGGAGGGCCGCGCGCAAGCTTCTCTGAGAGCCGCACAGCTCCCGGAAGAGAGACCGAGGCGCGCACCGACACCAGACACCACGACGAAGGGCCCCGGGATCCCGGGGCCCTTCGTCGTGGTTTTGCTCTGCGTACCGGGCTACTAGTCGTTGCCCTGCAAAATGGCGACCAGCCGCAGGAACTCCATGTAGATCCAGACCAGCGTCATCGTCAGACCGAAGGCTGCGAGCCAGGCCTCGTCGCGCGGCGCGCCGTAGGCGATGCCGTCCTCGACCTGCTTGAAGTCGAGGGCGAGGAAGCACGCACCGAGCAGGATGCCGATGATGCCGAACATGATGCCGAGGCCGCCGCTGCGGAAGCCGAGGCCGTCACCGCCGCCGAACACCGCGAACAGCAGGTTCACGGCCATCAGCAGCACGAAACCGAGCGCGGCCGCCATCACGAAGCCGTAGAAGCGGCGGTTGACGCGGATCCAGCCGGCCTTGTACGCCACGAGTACGGCCGTGAAGACCGCCATCGTGCCGATCACGGCCTGCATGGCCGCACCGCTCGCGATGTGGTTGTCGACGACGCTGGAGACGACGCCGAGGAAGACACCCTCGAGCGCCGCGTACGTCACGATCAGCGCGGGCGAGGCCTTGCGCTTGAAGGACTGGACGAGGCCCAGGACCATCGCGACCAGACCGGCGCCGATGGCGATGCCGTAGGACCGGCCGATGTTCGCGTCGTCGACGGGCAGCAGCGCCCAGGCGAGCGCCGCCGTGACGACCAGCACACCGAGGGTGGTGGCGGTCCGCATGACGACGTCGTCCATCGTCATCCGGCCGGTGGAGGCCGGGGCCTGCGGCGGTGCGCCGTGCTGAAGGTCCTGCTGGGCGTAGGGGTTGGTCGCGTACGGGTTGCCGCCCTGCTGGGCGTGCTGGTCCGCATACGGGTTGCCCGGCTGCGTACCGACAGCGGCGCCCCCGGCCTGCGGCGCGGTGTTGAAGCCCGCGTAGCCGTTGTCGCGGCTGAACCCCCGTCGCGAGAAGACCGGGTTGCTGCTCCTCATTTCACTCCTCCATGGCCACCGTGTGTGTAGGCCTTGGGCTCAAGAGTAATAGGTGGGCAAAGGATTGACCCTAGTGCTTGAGGAGGATCTTTCCCTTGTCCCTGTCGCGAACACGCTACGCGGCGCCCTGATTCCCGGCTACGGAGCCCCAGGACCTATGACCAACCCGGTACCGTCCCGAGACCGCCCGCTGATCAACACCGGCCGCCGCGGCCGTCAGAGCGGGAATCCGGTGTAACCCTCTGCGAGGTCGGTCTCCGCCGAACGGGCGCCGGCGATCCGCTCCAGCCGGGCCAGCTGGAGCCGGTCCTCGAAGGGGGTGGCGTCCGGCATCCGGTGCAGCATGGTCGTCATGTCGTACGAGAACCGCTCCGCCTGCCAGACCCGGCGCAGACAGGTCTCGGAGTAGGCGTCGAGCAGCTCCGCCGACCCGGTCTCCTTCTGGTGGGTCAGGGCGCGCGCGAAGGTCATGACGTCCCCGACGGCGAGGTTGAGCCCCTTGGCGCCGGTGGGCGGCACGATGTGCGCGGCGTCGCCGGCCAGGAACAGCCGCCCGTACCGCATCGGCTCGTGGACGTAGCTGCGCATCGGTGTCACGGACTTCTGGGTGATGGGCCCCCGGTCGAGCTTCCAGCCGTCGGCGGTCTCGAAGCGCCGCTCCAGCTCGTCCCAGATCTCCTCGTCGCTCCACTCTTCGGCGTCGGTGCCGTCCGGCACCTGGAGGTAGAGGCGGGAGACGGACGGGGAGCGCATGGAGAGGAGGGCGAAACCGCGGTCGTGGCGGGCGTAGACCAGCTCGTCGTGCGAGGGCGGTACGTCGGCGAGGACGCCGAGCCAGCCGAAGGGGTACGTGCGTTCGAAGACCCGGGTGAGTTCGGCGGGGATCGCCGTACGGGCCACCCCCCAGAAACCGTCGCACCCGACGACGTACTCGCACTCCAGTACGTCCTCCCGCCCCTCGCGGCGGAACCGCACCCGCGGACTGCCGCTGTCGGCGCCCTCCACGGCGAGCGCCTCCGCCTCGAAGAGGAGCGGGCCGCCCTCCGCGAGCTGGAGGGCGATGAGGTCCTTGCAGACCTCGGTCTGCGCGTACACCATCACGGACCGGCCGCCGGTGAGAGCGGGGAAGTCGACGCGGTGGCGCTTGCGGTCGTAGCGCAGCTCGATGCCGTCGTGGCGCAGGCCCTCCCGGTCCATACGGGCGCCGGCGCCGGCCTCGCGCAGCACGTCGACGGTCCCCTGCTCCAGAATCCCGGCCCGCTGCCGGCGTTCCACGTACTCCCGGTCGCGGCTTTCCAGGACGACCGAGTCGATACCGGCGTTGTGGAGCAGCCGCGCGAGCAGGAGCCCGGCGGGGCCTGCTCCGATGATGCCGACGGTGGTACGCATCGGTCGATCCCTTCGTTGACTTCTTCACGTTCGTTCGCGTAGTGAAATTTCCTTCACGAACTTACCGCCATGAGTGTCCGACCGCATACGCCCGCTGTCAACGGTTCTGCGAAACGCCACCCACAGGTCGCGGAAGTCGTGGGCCCCCTGCTCGCCGCCTCTTCGGCCGCCGAGACGCCGCTTCACCCGGAGAACTGGCGCCCTGACCGCTTCGGCCCTTCGTGGGGTTGCATACGCCATGGCTTGAACTTAGGGGCGCCGCAGTTCCCTGGTGCTCCCGTGGTGCTCCCACGACACGAAACGGCAACGGCGGCAACTGGCTGTTCTTGCAGGTCACGCGGTGTGACCACGGAAGTGCCCGGAGCCGGACTTGAACCGGCACGCCCGCGAAGGGGCAGCGAGGTTTAAGCTCGCCGTGTCTGCATTCCACCATCCGGGCAGGCCCTGGGCTCCGCATCGAGGTTCCGAGCCTATCGGGACACCCCATCCGAACTGCGGGTGAGGGCACCGATGTTGTCTTATTTTATTGACTTCTGAGGGAGCATCAGCACCTGGAACGAGCCATCCGCACTTGCCAATAGCCTTTCGTGACGCGGCCCGGCGTGCATGCGGAATGACGGAATTTCACCGTCCGAACAAGGGGGCTCCACCCGTTCTTGCCATGGCCCCGACGAGACGGGCCCGCAGGAGACAGGAGCGACAGGAGACGGACCCCCAGGAGCCAGGCCGTAGGAGACAGGCCGTAGGAGACGACCGTCATCCCCAGGTATGACACGGGACCGCCGGGTCCGCCCCGAGGCTGCCCTCGGAACCGGCGCAGCGGCTGACTACACGGCGGCCTCCGGCCATGACGATGGTTCATGTGGTTCACGAGCTTCCGACCGCGAACCCATCGCCGCGTCATCGTCCCGACAGGAGCCCGCCCGTGACCGCCTCCACCCCCCTCGCCGACCGGACCACCACCACGGTGGCCGCCCGCGCCACGGAACTGTCCAAGATCTACGGACAGGGCGAGACGCAGGTCGTCGCCCTCGACCGGGTCTCCGTCGACTTCCAGCAGGCCGAGTTCACCGCGATCATGGGCCCGTCCGGCTCCGGCAAGTCCACGCTGATGCACTGCGTGGCAGGCCTCGACTCCTTCTCGTCCGGCTCCGTGCGCATCGGCGACACCGAGCTGGGCTCCCTCAAGGACAAGCAGCTCACCAAGCTCCGCCGGGACAAGATCGGCTTCATCTTCCAGGCGTTCAACCTGCTGCCGACGCTGACCGCCCTGGAGAACATCACCCTTCCGATGGACATCGCGGGCCGTAAGCCCGACAAGGAATGGCTGGATTCGGTGATCTCGATGATCGGCCTCGCCGACCGGCTCCGGCACCGCCCGTCCCAGCTCTCCGGCGGCCAGCAGCAGCGCGTCGCCGTGGCCCGGGCACTGGCCTCCCGCCCCGACATCATCTTCGGCGACGAACCGACGGGGAACCTCGACTCCCGCGCGGGCGCCGAGGTCCTGGGCTTCCTGCGCAACTCCGTACGGGAACTGGGGCAGACGGTCGTGATGGTCACCCACGACCCGGTGGCGGCGGCGTACGCGGACCGGGTGGTCTTCCTCGCGGACGGACGGATCGTGGACGAGCTGTACCGCCCGACGGCGGACGGCGTCCTGGACCTCATGAAGCAGCTCGACACCAGGACGATCCGCACCAGCTGACGTGCCACCACCGCCAGCGCCTGAGCGGCGAGTTGACGTTCCGTCAACACACCTACGCACGGCCGGTCCCACCCAGGCACGCCCTCGACTGGGCACGCCCTCGACCCCGCCCTCGACCTCGACGGACTGAGACGACACCCATGTTCCGTACCGCCCTGCGCAACGTACTCGCGCACAAGGCCAGACTCCTGATGACCGTGCTCGCCGTGATGCTGGGCGTCGCCTTCGTGTCCGGGACCCTGGTCTTCACCAACACCCTCTCGAACGCCCTCCAGAACAGCTCCGCCAAGGGCTTCGACCAGGTCGACGTCGCCGTGCGGCCAGGCCCCGGGGACGATGACGCCGACGCGACCAGCGAGCCCCCGGAGCTGACGCAAGCGCTGCTCGATGAGAGCGCGAAGGTACCGGGCGCCGCCTCCGCCATGGGGGTCGTCACCGGCTTCACGGCCATCGCCGACAAGGACGGCAAGCTCATCGGCGGCGGTTTCCAGTCGGAGGGCGCGAACTACTGGGGTGACAAGGACGTCCGGTACCCGCTGAAGGAGGGCGCCGCGCCCAAGGGCACCGGCCAGGTCGCCCTCGACGCGCGGACCGCCGAGCGGGCCGGCTACCAGGTCGGCGACACCGTGCGCCTGTCGGTGGACGGCCCGGTGCTCTCCCCCACCGTCTCCGGCATCTTCACCACGGACGACGGCAACGTGAGGGCCGGCGGCAGCCTCGCACTCTTCGACACGGCGACCGCGCAGCGGCTGTTCGGCAAGGCGGGCACGTACGACGAGATCGACGTCAAGGCGGCGGCCGGCACGAGCCAGACCGCGCTCAAGGCGGCGCTCGACAAGGCCCTGCCGCGCAACGCCGTCGAGACGACGACGGCCACGAAACTCGCCGACGACCAGGCGAAGCTCATCGCCTCCGGGATGAGCGGCCTGAAGCAGGGTCTGCTGGTCTTCGCGGGCATCGCGCTGTTCGTCGGTACGTTCATCATCGCCAACACCTTCACGATGCTGGTCGCGCAGCGCACCAAGGAACTGGCGCTGATGCGAGCGGTCGGTGCCTCGCGCCGGCAGGTCACCCGGTCCGTGCTGATCGAGGCGTTCGTGGTCGGCGCGGTGGCGGCCGTCACCGGGCTGGTCACGGGCATCGGTATCGGGGCCGGGCTGAGGGTCCTCATCGTCAAGCTCGGCGCGACCCTGCCCGACGGACCGCTGATCGTCACGCCGGGCACGGTCGGCGCGGCCCTCGCGGTCGGCATCCTCATCACCATGCTGGCGGCCTGGCTGCCCGGCCGCCGCGCCGCGAAGATCCCGCCGGTGGCCGCCATGAGCAGCGTCCACGCCACCGCGACCACGAAGTCGCTGGTGCTGCGCAACACGCTGGGCGTGCTCGTCTCGGGCGCGGGCGTCGCCGTGGTGCTGGCCGCGACGTCGATGAAGGGCTCGGACGGCCAGGCCCCCATGGGCATCGGCGCGGGCCTGCTCATCATCGGGGTCTTCATCCTCACGCCGCTCCTGTCCCGCCCGCTGATCGCCGCCGCCGGCCCGCTGATGCGCGTGTTCGGCGTCTCCGGGAAGCTGGCCCGCCAGAACTCGGTCCGCAACCCCCGCCGTACGGCCGCCACGGCCTCCGCGCTGATGATCGGGCTCACCCTCATCACCGGCATGACGGTGATGGCGGGCAGCCTCCAGCAGGCGATCGACAAGATGGCGTCGGCCTCGATCAGGGCGGACTACGTCGTCTCGATGGCCAACGGCAACGGGCTCTCGCCCGACGTCGCCGAAAAACTGGCGAAGACGCCCGGAGTGACCGCCGTCAGCCCCTTGAGCGACGGCGCCGTCCGCATCGACGACACGTCGGCGTGGGTGACCGGCGTCACCGGCCCCGCGATCGGCGAACTGACGAAGCTGACGGTCGACGACGGCACGTTCAAGGTCGGCGGCACCCAGGTGGTCGTGGACGAAGAGGCCGCCAAGTCCCGTGGCTGGAAGGCGGGTTCGGCCTTCACGGTCACCTTCGACGACGGGCGGAAGCAGCGGCTGACCGTGGCGGGCGTATACCAGGGCAATGACGTGGTGAGCGGCCTCCTGATCGACAACACCGTGCTGGCCCCGCACCGGACGGACGCGGCCGACCACACCGACAAGCGGGTCATGGTGAAGACGTCCGACGGCGCGACGAGCGCGACGAAGGACAGGCTGGCGAAGGCCCTGGGCGACAACCCGGCCATCAAGATCCAGTCCAGGAAGGACATCTCCAACGAGATCGCGCAGACGTTCACGCTGGTGCTGAACATGCTCTACGGCCTGCTGGCCATGGCGGTCATCGTCGCGGTCCTCGGGGTCATCAACACCCTGGCCATGTCGGTGTTCGAACGCTCCCAGGAGATCGGCATGCTCCGCGCGATCGGCCTCGACCGCAAGGGCATCAAGCGGATGGTCCGGCTGGAGTCCCTGGTCATCTCCCTGTTCGGCGGCGTCCTGGGTATCGGCCTGGGCGTGTTCTTCGGCTGGGCGGCCGGCGAACTGCTGGGCACGAGCATGCCGACGTACGAACTCGTCCTGCCCTGGGCCAGGATGGCGCTCTTCCTGCTCCTCGCGGCCACGGTGGGCATCCTGGCGGCCCTGTGGCCGGCCCGCCGCGCGGCCCGCATGAACATGCTGGCGGCGATCCAGTCGGAATAGGCAAGTAAGCAGGTACAGCCGCAGGAGATACGGCAGTTGGGCCCCGCTGACGCACCAGCGGGGCCCAACTGCCGTCTCCGCGCCGTCAGTTCCAGGTACGGGCACGCAAGGGCATCCCGGAGGCACCCGACCCGGAGGTCCGTACGGCGAGGACCTGGTTGACGCCGAGCCGGTTGCGTTCGAACGCGAGGGCGCAGGCGGCCATGTACAGCCGCCAGACACGGGCGCGCCCCGGGCTGGTGAGCTGCTGGGCCCGCGCCCAGTCGGCCTCCAGAGCGGTCACCCACCGCCGCAGGGTCAGCGCGTAGTGCTCCCGGATCGACTCGACGTCACGCACCTCGAACCCGGCCTGTTCGAGGTGGGTGACGGTCGTGCCGACGGGCGCGAGTTCGCCGTCCGGAAAGACGTACGCGTCGATGAACCCGTCGAGGCTGTACGCGTCCTCGTCCGACTGCGGCCGACGGGCGATCTGGTGATTGAGCAACCGGCCGCCCGGCCTGAGCAGGGCGTACAGATCGCGCGCGTACCTCAGATACTGCTCGCTCCCCACATGCTCGGCCATCCCCACGGAGGAGACGGCGTCGAAGGGCCCGTCGGAGACGTCCCGGTAGTCCTGCACCCGGATCTCGACCCGGTCCGTGAGGCCCTCTTCGGCGACGCGCTTACGGGCGTACGTGGCCTGCTCCTGCGAGAGGGTGACGCCGACGACGCGTACGCCGTGCTCCCGGGCGGCATGGACGGCGAGGGAGCCCCAGCCGCAGCCGACGTCGAGGAGGCGCAGGCCGGGCGTCAGGGCGAGCTTGCGGCAGATCAGGTCGAGCTTGTCGCGCTGGGCGTCCTCGAGGGTGGTGGCGGCGTCAGGGGTCTGCCAGTAGGCGCAGGAGTACACCATGGACGGGCCGAGGACGAGGCGGTAGAAGTCGTTGCCGACATCGTAGTGATGGCTGACGGCACGCTTGTCGGTGCGCTTGGTGTGCCGGCGCACGCGGCGGCGCGGGACCTCCTCGCGGGGCGGGGAGGGAGGCACAGGAAGGCCCGCCATCTTCACGAGGCCGCGCACCGACGCCCGCGCACCGGGGTCGCGCAGCGCGTCGACGAGACTTCGGGTGTCCCCCTCGCGCTCCCAGACCAACCCGGACAGCAGATCGAGGGCGGCGTAGAAATCCCCCTCGATGTCCAGGTCACCGGCGACCCAGGCCCGGGCGAGCCCCAGCTCGCCCGGTTTCCACAGCAGCCGACGCAGGGCGCGACGGTTGCGGACGACCAGAGTGGGGGCGCCGGGGGGCCCGGCCTGCGAACCGTCCCAGGCGCGGATGCGCATCGGGAGCGGAACCCCCAACAACTGTTCGGCGAAGCGATGCAGCCGCGACGCGGCTTCGGGCATGGCGCACACCTCCGTTACGACATAACCGGGAATGTCCAACACCCACGAAAACACCAACAGGTCGGGCGCGCAGTCCCCACGCCCGATCACAACTGGGCAAAGGGGGTACCACCCACCCGTCCGGACGAGGCCCCTTCAGCCGGGCCTTCTTTCCCGCCCACCC
>NZ_LGDW01000100.1 GCF_001280005.1 Streptomyces sp. NRRL WC-3618
CCCCCGGATCCACCGGAGCCTCGTTCAGCGCGATGCCCGCAGCCGTGGGATCCAGCGCCCGCACCTCGCTCAGCAGATCCTCGCCACCCCAGTTCAACGCGGGATGCGGCGGCGGAAACAGATCGACGACATACGCACCCCGCCCCGCGGACACCACACCACCCCCGGAACCGGCGGAACCGGCAGAACCGGCGGAACCGGCGGAGCCACCCCGCACCGCACGCCGAGCCGCCTCCATCCCCGCTCCCGCGTCCCACGACCCGACCGCGCCCTCCCCCTCCTCCCCCGCCGCCCCCGCGTACCGCTCCGCCAGTTTCCGCACCCGGCCGGCGGCCTCCCGTACGCGCTCCTCCGTGAGCGTGCCGTCCCGCAGCGCGTCGATCACCGCGTCCCGGCAGGCCAGTGTGGTCGCCAGCTCCGGTACCGCCACGATCACCTGGTCGGCGCCGGCGGCGAGGGCGAGCCGGGCGCCGGCCGCCTCGCCGTACCGGTCGGCGATCGCCTTCATCTCGAGGGCGTCGCTGACGAGGACCCCCTCGAAGCCGAGGTCGTGGCGGAGCAGGTCGTCCAGGATGCGACGGCTGAGGGTCGCGGGCCGCTCCGGATCCAGCGCCGGGTACACCACATGCGCACTCATCAGCATCGGCACGCCCGCCGCCACCGCCGCCCGGAACGGCTCGACGTCGGCGCGGATCTCGTCGTACGACCGACGGTCGACCGCCATCTCGTGGTGGCTGTCGGTCACCGTGCCGCCGTGGCCGGGGAAGTGCTTGGCGCAGGAAGCGACACCGCGGGCCTCGGTGGCCGTGATCCAGGCGCGGAGGTGACGGGCGGCGAGTTCCGGATCGGCGCCGAAGGAGCGGGTGCGGACGATCGGGTTGTCGGGGTGGTGCTGGAGGTCGGCCACAGGGGCGTACGAGACGGTGATGCCGAGCGAGGCCAGGTGACCGGCGAGGGCGTCGGCGCAGCGGGCGGTGAGGTCGGGGTCGTCGACGACGCCGAGGGCGTAGGAGCCGGGGACCTCGGGGGCGCCCGCGGCGACGAGGTGGCCGATGCCGCCGCCCTCGTTGTCGATGGCGACGAGGAGATCGGGGCGCAGGGCGCGCAGCTCGTCGGTGAGGCGGCGGACCTGGGCCGCGTCGCGGACGTTGCGGGTGAAGAGGATCACGCCGCCGAGGCCCCGGTCGATGAGCCGCTTGAGGGTGTGCGGGACGCCGGTGGTGCCGTCGAAACCGGCGACGAGGCACCGGTGGACGGCTTCGTCGAGGTCGACGGGCAGGTCGAGGGGCAGGTGGTGCCGGGGCTGCTGCGTCGACTTCATCGGAGGACCTCTGGGTCTGGCTGGGGGTCTGGCGGGCATGTCCTCCGATGATAGAAGTCACCAAAACTCCAGCACAAGATGAATCAAACAACCAGAAAATGCCAAGACCTGCGGCGTGGGATGAGCTTGAGATGAGCGGAAACGCTGTTTCAGCCGTACTTCCCGAGGAACGACCCCTTGCCGTGGAACAACTCGCTACCTGCATACGGGTACCCCGTACCCCTATGCATCTCCCGCTAGGATGACCCACGTGACAGCCCGCGCACAGCGACAGCAGCGCACGCACCCCCGGTACTGGTGGGCGCGTGCGTTCGTCGTGCTCGGGCTGCTGGTGGGTGTCGTCGCGATGCACGGCCTCGGGCCGGGTGGCATGTCCGTCGCGATGGCGGACGCCTCCCACCATGGCCGGCAGGCTGAGCGGATGAGCATGCGGGCCGGGCCCGCCGAAGAATCCCTCTGCCACCACATGGGCTCGCACGGCGGCCACGCCCAGCACGCCGACGCGACCTGCGCGTCCGGCGCCCTCCCGGCGGGCCACACCTTCCCCGCTCTCACGCCCGACCCGGCCGGCGCCTCGGTCACGGCCGCCCGCGCCGACCGCTCGCTGCCCCGGTCCCCCGAGGGCGCGAGAGCACCACCCTCGCTGGCCGAACTCCAACTCCTGCGGATCTAGAGGTCGCCGCACGCCGTCGGCGTGCCCGCGCGCACACCTCAATTCCCTTTCGCACAGCAGGAGTTCCAGCATGCGCACCATCCGCAAGACCTTCGTCGCCCTGACCGCCACGGCCGCCCTCGCCCTCACGCTCACCGCCTGCGGCAGCGACGACGGCAACAGCGACAAGAGCACCACCAACAGCGGCGCGAGCAGCAACAGCAACAGCGGCAGCAGCAGCAGCAAGGAGACCGGGGACCACAACGCCCAGGACGTCACCTTCGCGCAGGGCATGATCCCCCACCACCAGGGCGCCCTGATGATGGCGAAGGCGGCGGCCGGCAAGGCCTCGTCCCCCGAGGTCAAGTCCCTCGCCGCCCGCATCGAGAAGGCTCAGACGCCGGAGATCGAGACCATGACCGGGTGGCTGAAGACCTGGGGCAAGGACGTCCCGGCGGCGGCGGAGTCCATGCCCGGCATGGAGTCCATGGAGTCGATGCCCGGCATGGACCACGCCGCCGCCGGCAAGGAGTTCGACAAGAACTTCCTGACCATGATGATCGAGCACCACAAGGGCGCCGTCACGATGGCCACCACCGAGAAGGCCAAGGGCAAGTACGGCCCCGCCACCTCCATGGCCGACGACGTCATCCGCACCCAGAACGCCGAGATCACCGAGATGACCAAGCTCCTCGGCAAGAGCTGACACCGATACCGACAGCGCAACCGGTACCAGTACCGCTACCGCTACCGGCACCACCGATGAGCCGGCCGGCCACCACCGGCCGGCTCGTCCCACCACTCTCCCCAGACCCCTCTGCCCCCACCGCTCTCACTCCTGCCCGCCCACGGTGAACCCGATGACCGCCCCGCCCCCCTCCCGCCGGTTCGCGAAGGGCGCCCCGCCGTGCGCGATGGCCACCTCGCGCACGATGGACAGGCCAAGCCCCGAGCCGGGCAGGCTACGGGCGTCGGCGGCACGATAGAACCGGTCGAACAGGCGCAGCAGATCCCCCTCGGCGATACCGGGCCCCCGGTCGAGCACCTCCACCCGGATCACCCCCTGCCGTACGCCCAGGCGCCCCTGCTCCGGTCCGGTGACCGCGATCTCGATCGGCGCCGTGCCGCCCCGGTCGAACTTGGCCGCGTTCTCGACGAGGTTGGACATCGCGCGCTGGAGCGCGGCGGGACGGGCGTCGGCGGTGGTGTCCCCGCTCGCCCGTACGAGGACGTCCCGCCCGGTACGCCGCCGGGCCACCACCGCGACCTCGTCCGCGAGGTCGGCGAGATCGATCCGCTGCTTGGGCTCGGTGTCCGACTGCCCGGCCGCCAGATCCACCAACTCGTTGACCAGATCGGTGAGTTCACGTGCCTCGATGGCGAGGTCGTCGACCAGGTCCTCCCGGGTCGCGGGCGGCAGTTCGTCGATGCGGCGAAGCAACGAGATGTTCGTACGCAGGGAGGTGAGCGGGGTGCGCAGCTCGTGCCCCGCGTCCTGGACCAGTCGGCGCTGGTCCTCCTCCGACTGGGCGAGCCGGCCGAGCATACGGTCGAACGAGCGCCCGAGGCGCCCCACCTCGTCGGCCCCGGTCACCGGCACCTGGATGCCGAGCCGGCGGGTACGGGCGACGTCCTCGGCGGCGGCGGCGAGGATACGCAGCCGGTGCGTGATCCGCCGGGCCAGCCACCACCCGAACAGCCCGGCCGCGATCACGACCGCGGCCATCATCAGGATCGTCCGCTGCTGGAGCTCCCGCAGCAGGTCCTCCGTATCGCTGAACTCCTGCGCGACCTGCACCGCGCCCCGCCCCGCGGGCTGCCCGGGCCCCTGCTCACGGGCGCTCTCGCCGCCCAGCGAGACGGTCGCGATGCGGTAGACGTCCTGGCCGACGTCGACGTCCTTGTGCTGCACGGTCAGCCCGGCGACCGGGGACGCGGCGATACGGCGGTCCTCGGCGGTGACGGGCAGCGCCGGACTGCCGCCGTCGACGATCTCTCCCCCCGCCCCGAGCACCTGCACGTCGGTACGGCTGGGCCGGACGATGTCGTGCCCCGGCTCGGACGACGAGAAGTCCTGCGGCGTCATCGTGTTGTGCCGCACCTCGTCCTGGAGGTCCCCCACGACCTCGGCGAAGGCGGACTGCTGGTCCACCCGGACCAGCCGCGCGGCGGCGTCGTACGACAGGAACCCGACCAGCACCGTCACCCCGGCGGCGACGGCGGCGAACGACACGGCGAAGGTGGTTTGCAGCGAGGACAGTTGCGCCCTCCGCCGGGTCACTCAGTCCTCCCGCAGGACGTAACCCACGCCTCGCACCGTGTGGATCAACTGCGAGGCGCCCGGCTCGTCGAGCTTGCGGCGCAGATACCCGACGTACACGGCGAGGTTCTTCGAGCCAGGGCCGAAGTCGTAGCCCCAGATACGGTCGTAGATCGTGGAGTGGTCGAGCACGATCCCGGCGTTGCGCACGAGCAGTTCCAGCAGCTCGAACTCGGTCCGGGTCAGCTCCAGCTCCCGCGTCCCGCGCCACACCCGCCGCGCCTGGAGATCCATCCGCAGCCCGGCCGCGGTGAGCTGCCGCTCGGGGAGGGCGGGTTCCCTCGCCGCCTGCGAGGCGTGGTTTCCGGCGGGGGCGGCGCTCCTGGGGGTGCGCTCGTCGGGGCTGGTGCGCCGCAGCAGCGCCCGGAGGCGGGCGAAGACCTCCTCGACGTCGAACGGCTTCACGACGTAGTCGTCGGCGCCCGCGTCGAGGCCGGCGATCCGGTCGGCGGTCTCGACGAGCGCGGTGAGCATCAGGATCGGCGTACGGTCGCCCTCGGCGCGCAGCACCCGGCACACCTGGAGCCCGTCGATGCCGGGCATCATCACGTCGAGGACGAGGATGTCCGGCGGCGTGCGATGTGCCTGGGCGAGCGCCTCGACCCCGTCGGCGACCGCGGTGACCCGGTAGCCCTCAAGAGTCAGGGCCCGCTCCAGGGCGTGGCGGATGGCGCGGTCGTCCTCGGCGAGCAGCACGGTGTGTGACACCCGCCAAGTGTGCCAAGGGGGTCTCTTACTCGCCTCTCACTCTCCCCGCGCGCCTCACATCCGCCTTCCCTTCGCCCCTATCCCCGCAGCGCGTTCAGCCGCTCCTCGAACGGAACCACCTCGAACCCGCCCGACAGGGGCTTCGGTACCCTCGGCCGGGCCGACAGCCCCGCCATCAGAGCCGTCAGCTCCCCCGCCGCCCGCTCGATCCGCTCCGGGAGCCCTTCCGCGCCCCAGTCCTCCGAGGCGGCGTACACGGCCGTCGGGACGACCACGGCCCGCAGATACGCGAACAACGGCCGCATCGCGTGCTCCAGGACCAGCGAGTGCCGGGCCGAGCCACCGGTCGCGGCGACCAGCACCGGCTTCCCGGCCAGCGCGTCCTTCTCCAGCACGTCGAAGAACGACTTGAACAGCCCGCTGTACGACGCGGAGAACACCGGTGTGACGACGATCAGCCCGTCCGCCCCCGTCACCGCCTCCAGCGCGTCCGCGAGCTTTGGCCCCGGGAACCCGTTGGTGAAGTTGTGGGCGATCTCCACGGCCAGCTCGCGCAGCTCCACGACCCGGATGTCGACGTCCGTCTGCCGGTCCACGGCGGCTGCCAGCCGGTCGGCCAGCAGCCGGGTGGACGACGGAACGCTCAGCCCCGCCGAGACGACGACGAGCTTCATACGGCGGTCTCCTCCTTCTCCTGCTCCTTGCGCGCGGCGGCCAGCAGGGACGCGTGGGTCGGCGCGTCCGGCACGTCTGCCGCGCGCCCCTTGGCGAACTCCTGGCGCAGGACCGGCACGACCTCCTCGCCGAGCATGTCGAGCTGTTCGAGCACCGTCTTCAGCGGCAGCCCCGCGTGGTCGATCAGGAACAGCTGGCGCTGGTAGTCACCGGCGTACTCCCGGAAGGCCAGCGTCTTCTCGATGACCTGCTGCGGCGAGCCGACGGTCAGCGGCGTCTGGTCGGCGAAGTCCTCCAGGGACGGCCCGTGCCCGTACACCGGCGCCTCGTTGAAGTACGGCCGGAACTCGCGTATCGCGTCCTGCGAGTTCTTCCGCATGAACACATGGCCGCCCAGCCCCACGATGGCCTGCTCGGGCGTGCCGTGGCCGTAGTGCGCGTACCGGGAGCGGTACAGCTCGACCATCTGCCGGGTGTGGTCGGCCGGCCAGAAGATGTTGTTGTGGAAGAAGCCGTCGCCGTAGTAGGCCGCCTGTTCGGCGATCTCGGGTGACCGGATGGACCCGTGCCAGACGAACGGCGGTACGTCGTCCAGCGGCCGGGGCGTCGAGGTGAACCCCTGCAACGGCGTCCGGAACCGCCCCTCCCAGTTCACGACGTCCTCGCGCCACAGCCGGCGCAGCAGGGCGTAGTTCTCGACGGCGAGGTTGATGCCCTCGCGGATGTCCTGCCCGAACCAGGGGTACACCGGGCCGGTGTTGCCGCGCCCCATCATCAGGTCCACGCGCCCGTCGGCCAGGTGCTGGAGCATCGCGAAGTCCTCCGCGATCTTCACCGGGTCGTTGGTGGTGATGAGGGTGGTGGAGGTGGAGAGGAGCAGCTTCTCCGTCCGGGCGGCTATGTAGCCGAGCATCGTGGTCGGGGACGAGGGCACGAACGGCGGGTTGTGGTGCTCACCGGTGGCGAACACGTCAAGGCCGACCTCCTCGGCCTTGAGCGCGATGGCAACCATGGCCTTGATCCGCTCGCGCTCGGTCGGCGTACGTCCCGTGGTCGGGTCCGGTGTGACATCGCCGACGCTGAAGATCCCGAACTGCATGGTCGCTCACCCTCCAGGTTGTTAATTCTTCAACTATATCGTCCGAGTGCGACAACCGCATCCTTGCCCGAGGTATTCCGGCGCGGGTCACGGCCCCGACGCACGGCGGCACCGCCCTGGAGGTGACGGTGCCGCGGCGGGCGTCGGACGGCGTCAGAAGTAGTACGCGTCCCCCGTGTCGAGCACGAGCACGCGCTGCACGTCGTTGCCCCGGTTGCGGTCCACGGCGCCGCCGCTCCAGACGGTGCCGATGTCCAGGGTCACCTCGGAGGGCGCGCCCCGAAGCCGCAGCCGCAGCCCGATCCGCTCGCCCACACCGTCGGCGGCCAGCGCACCCGTCCGGCACACGACCACCCGCGCCCCGAGCCGCGCGCACCCGTCCGGCAACTGCTGCCGGGCGGCGAGCGGCGCCGACCAGGTCAGCCGCACGGTCGCGTCGGCGACGGCGGACGGCCCGTGGTTGCGCGGCGTCACCCGCAGATCGATCCGCCCCCGCTCCAGCGACACAACCCCGTGATAGGCAAGATCCGACTCGGGCCCCCCACTGTCGGCACCGGCGACCGCCCCACCCCCAACCACACCGACCGCAACCGCGACCGCACCCACGACCGCCACCAGCCCACGCGTCCAGATCCGCACGCCACCCACTCCTCACCCAGAAGACAGAGACCGTCACCGCTGGTCGAAGCGATGTATCCCACCTGACGCGCACGACAGGCGCCCTCCAACAGGTGACGGCGAGCGCAGAACCGCAGCACGGATGGCCGGATGGCCGGATGGCCAGACGCCCGGCCCCCTGCGATCAGGCGGCAGCGGCATGCGAAGCTGCCCGCATGTCGCCGGTCCTGCGCTCCGTAGCCCTGTTCGTCGTCGCCGCGCTGTTCGAGATCGGCGGCGCCTGGCTGGTCTGGCAGGGCGTACGCGAGCACCGGGGCTGGGCGTGGATCGGCGCGGGAATGCTGGCCCTGGGCGCGTACGGGTTCGTCGCCACGCTCCAGCCCGACGCCGAGTTCGGCCGCGTCCTGGCCGCGTACGGCGGTGTCTTCGTCGCCGGTTCACTGGCCTGGGGCATGGCGGCGGACGGCTACCGCCCGGACCGCTGGGACGTGACGGGCGCGCTGATCTGCCTCGCGGGCATGGCCGTGATCATGTACGCCCCACGAGGCGACTGAGCGAGTACGTAGCCGGGCCAGGTCAGGTCAACTCGTCGGGCAGCAGCCCGAGTTGCCCCAGGAACTCCATCTGGTCGAAGTAGAGCCGGTAGTCGACGATGTGCCCGTCCCGGACCGTCGCGAGGTCGACGCCACGGATCCGGATCTCCTTCCCCGTGGCCGGCAGATGATCGCCGGAGGGCAGCCCGATCGGCCCGGTGTTGCGCCCGGTGAAGAACCCCTCGTCCACGGCGGTGTCGCCGATCTCGTACGCGTGCACGGACTCGTACGTGCCGTCGGGCACCGCGTCCGTCATCTGCCGCCAGTAGTCGACGATGTTGTCGCGCCCGTGGATCGCGCCGTCCGGGGTGACGGCGACCGCGTCGGGTGCGTAGAGCTCGGCGATCGCCTTGAGGTCGGCCGAGGTGATCGCCTCCGTGAGCCGGTCCATGACGTCGCGTGCTTCTCCCATGGTTCACCTCCAGTGCCGAGGATCACCCACCTCATTTTCCCACCGGATCCCGGCGACGGCAGAGCGGAACGGCCCGCCTGCCTATCCTGGGCACCCTGGGCGGACACTCAGCCGTCAGCCCGTACGCCCAGCCAGCCCGCCCAAGCCCCAGGAGCAGTCCCATGGCCACCGCCGCCCCGTCCGCCGCCTCCCGCATCGCCGTGGTCACCGGCGCGAGCAGCGGAATCGGTGCCGCGACGGCCCGCCGGCTCGCCTCGGCCGGCTACCGCGTCGTCCTGACGGCCCGCCGCAAGGACCGTATCGAGGCGCTGGCCGAGGAGATCAACGCGACGGGCGGCCAGGCCACGGCGTACGCCCTGGACGTCACCGACCGCACGGCGGTGGACGAGTTCGCGTCCGCCTTCAAGAAGATCGGCGTCCTCGTCAACAACGCGGGCGGCGCACTCGGCGCCGACCCCGTGGCCACCGGCGACCCGGCCGACTGGCGCCAGATGTACGAGACGAACGTCATCGGCACCCTCAACCTCACCCAGGCCCTCCTCCCCGCCCTGACGGCGAGCGGCGACGGCACGATCGTGATCGTCTCCTCCACCGCCGGCCACAGCACGTACGAGGGCGGCGGAGGCTACGTCGCCGCCAAGCACGGCGCCCACGTCCTCGCGGAGACACTGCGCCTGGAGATCGTCGGCACCCCGGTCCGGGTCATCGAGATCGCGCCGGGCATGGTGAAGACCGACGAGTTCGCCCTGACCCGCTTCTCCGGCGACGCGGAGAGGGCGGCCAAGGTCTACGAGGGCGTGGCCGAACCCCTCACGGCGGACGACGTGGCGGACACCATCACCTGGACGGTCACCCGCCCGAGCCACGTCAACATCGACCTCCTGGTCGTGCGCCCCCGCGCCCAGGCATCGAACACGAAGGTGCACCGGGAGACCCGATGACGGCCGACGCGGACGACACCGCCGCCCGGGACCAGGACCGGGAGCGCGAACAACAGCTCCTGGCCCTGGAGAAGAAACGCGAACGGTACGTCTGGTACTACCTCGCGTACTTCCTCTTCGGCATCCACCTCGTGGCATTCGTCATGATCTACGCGGTGCTGCACGCCCCGAAGTAGTCCATACCCTGTGGGCAGACGGGCACTTACGGCCCACATAACCCACAAGAGTGAATATCGCCGATCACCCGAACGACGTCTGAACAGTCGATCCAGGCTCGCGCCACAACATCAAAACGACGGCCCACTGCCGGGATTGCCGGACAAACTCGCCTCCTGGACCCGTCCGCCTGACATGCGGGTCATGCAATCGCGACGCAGTTGGACCGCTTCCGAGGACCAACTGTTGCTTCGGTCAGACGACATCGTGACCGTCTCCAGCGAACTCGGCCGTACCGAACAAAGTTGCCGCATGCGCCTGTGGAGGCTCCGCAACAGCCGAGTACTGATGCCGAACGACCAGTGAACCGCTGAGCCGTGAGGTCCAGAATCGCAAATGCCCTGGACCTCACGGTCAGCCCTTCACACAGATGAACTGCTTCAGCTTCGCCACGACCTCGACAAGATCCCGCTGCTGGCCCATGACCTGCTCGATCGGCTTGTAAGCACCAGGAATCTCGTCCACGACACCGGAGTCCTTACGGCACTCCACGCCCCGCGTCTGCTCCTCCAGGTCCTTCGCCGAGAAGCGACGCTTCGCCGCGCTGCGGCTCATGCGGCGACCGGCACCATGAGACGCCGAGTTGAAGGCCTTCTCGTTCCCGAGTCCCTTAACGATGTATGAACTGGTCCCCATCGAGCCGGGAATGATCCCGTACTCGCCGGAGCCCGCGCGGATCGCGCCCTTACGAGTGACCAACAGGTCCATGCCCTCGTACCGCTCCTCCGCCACATAGTTATGGTGACAAGAGATCTCAGGCTCGAAGGTGGGCTTCGCCTTCTTGAACTCCTTGCGGATCACGTCCTGCAGAAGCGCCATCATGATCGCGCGATTATGCTTCGCATATTCCTGAGCCCAGTAGAGGTCGTTTCGGTATGCCGCCATCTGCGGAGTGTCCGATACGAAGACGGCGAGGTCGCGGTCGACCAGGCCCTGGTTGTGCGGAAGCTTCTGGGCCACACCTATATGGAATTCAGCAAGTTCCTTACCGATGTTCCGGGAACCGGAGTGAAGTGTCAGCCACACAATCCCCTCTGAATCGAGCAGAAGCTCAATGTAGTGGTTGCCCGAGCCTAGCGTCCCCATCTGCAGAGCCGCCCGCTCCCGCCGGAACCTCACCGCATCCGCAACCCCGTCAAACCGCCCCCAGAAGTCGTCCCACCCCCCAGTAGCGAACCCGTGCAGCCGCCCCGGATCAACAGGGCTGTCGTGCATGCCCCGGCCCACCGGAATCGCCTCCTCGACCTTCGACCGCAGCCGGGACAGGTCGCCCGGCAGGTCGTTGGCCGTCAGGGACGTCCTGACGGCGGACATCCCGCAGCCGATGTCGACGCCCACCGCGGCCGGGCACACCGCACCGTGCATCGCGATGACCGATCCCACCGTCGCGCCCTTGCCGTAGTGCACGTCCGGCATGACGGCGAGCCCCTTGATCCACGGCAGCGTCGACACGTTGCGCAGCTGCTGCATCGCGACGTCCTCGACCGACGCGGGGTCGGCCCACATACGGATGGGTACCTTCGCGCCCGGCACTTCCACGTACGACATATCGTCCTTATTCCCCCGGAAAACCAACAGAAGCCTTTAAACGCAAAACCGACGCCAAGGTCAACGAAAGGGATGCCGGACCGGCGTACACAGTGGTGCGTGCGATAGACATTGTCTGCCGGTGACGCCCCCGTGCGGCAAGCGAATAACCAGCGGGGACACTGGAGCAGCACGCCCCCACAAAGATCACCAAGGATCGTCGAGAGGACCTGCCCGTGCAGCGGAAGGCCTACGTACCCGGCGTCGCCGCCCTCCTCGCGGCGCTGCTGGCCGGCTGCACCGGCGGCTCGGGCGGTGGTGACACCGCCGAGGACGCCAAGCCCGGCGACAGCGGCACCGCGACCACCGTGGCCCAGCCGGGCCGTTACCGCACGCTCCCCGAGCCCTGCAGCATCGTCAGCGACGGCACCCTCGACTCGCTGTTGCCCGGCATCAAGGAGCTCACGGACGAGGATCAGCGCGAGCAGGCGTACGAGGGTGTCTCGACCCTCACCTACAACACGGACCGCAAGGTCGGCTGCCGTTGGAAGGTGACGTCGGTGGACGCCACCGACCGTCTCCTCGTCGATTTCGAACGGGTGGTGTCGTACGACAACTCCGTGAGCGACGACAGCCAGGCGGCGAACGTCTTCGCGACCAAGGTGGCGGCCGCCGACCTCCCGGAACCCATCGCCTCGGTC
>NZ_LGDW01000101.1 GCF_001280005.1 Streptomyces sp. NRRL WC-3618
CCCCTCCCCCGTCCCCTTCCCCTTGCCTTCCTCCTCCTTCTTGTTCTGCTGGTTCTTCTTATCGGTTTTATCGCCGTCGGGAAGGCCCTCCTGCGGGGGCATGTTTTCGGCCGGGGCGTCGTGATGGTCGTGGTCAGTGACGGCGGTCACCGCGGTCACCTCTCCTTCTGCAGTACGGACAGCGCGGCGATGAGTTCGGCCTGGGGCTCCGGTTGGACGTCGAGGGCGTCGAGCGGGGCGAGGCGGCGCTCGCGTTCGGTGTGCATGACCCGGTCCAGGTGGTCGGCGAGCAGCCGTCCGCCGCGGTCGCGCAGCCTCAGGGCGCCGTGGGCTCCGATGCGCTCGGCGAGCCGCTCGCCCGCGGAGCGGGCCCGGCGGCCGCCCAGCAGTGCGGTGGCGACGAGCGCGGCGACCGCCTCGACGTCCGGAGCGGCACTGCGGTCGAGGGCGCGCAGTTCGTCCTCGGCGTACTCCTCCAACTCGCGCCGCCACCGCCGTACGGCCATCCCGATACGGTGTTCGACGCTCTCCTGGGACGGGTCTCGGCCCGTCAGTTCCGGGGCGGCCGCGGCGGGTTCGCGGCGCCAGGCGTCGTCGACGCGTTCGTCGGCGGCGGTGACGGAGCAGAGCAGGAGGGCGCTGAGGCTCTCCACGAGGGCGTCGAGGAGTTCACCCGCGGAACAGTCGAGCGGGAAGGCACGCCACCGCTTCAACGCGTCCCCGGCGAGGACGGCGCCGGCCTGCAACCGCCCCCGTACGCGCGCGTGCTCGCTGTCGTAGGCCCCGTCGACGGCCGCGGTGAGCCGCAGGGCCGCCGCATACTGCGCGGCGGCGGCGCCGGCCAGCTCGGGCATACGGGACTTGAGGGAGTCGAGGACGCCGTACGCCGTACGGGCCATGGCGTGTTGGCGGCTGGCCGGGTCCTGCGCCTGCTGGGTGAGCCAGGCGCGCAGCGGCGCCACCGCGGTGGCCGGAAGGAGCCCACCGCCCCAGGCGGACTCCGGCAGTTCGGGCACGGTGAAGCGCGGTACGTCGCCGAGGCCCGACTTGGTGAGGAGGGCGCCGTACTGCCGGGACACCTCGGACACCACCTGGTGGGGCACCCGGTCGAGGACGGTGACCAGGGAGGCCTGGTACTCCTTGGCGGTGCGCAGGAGGTACCAGGGGACGGCGTCGGCGTACCGGGCGGCCGTGGTCACCATGATCCAGATGTCGGCGGCGCAGATCAGTTCGGCCGCGAGGACGCGGTTGTCGGCGACGAGGGAGTCGACGTCGGGGGCGTCGAGGAGGGCGAGCCCGCGCGGCAGGCTCTCGGCGGTCTCGACGCGCAGCACGCGTGACCCGTCCTCGCCGGGGAGCAGCAGATCGTCGCCGGGGTCCTGTCCCGGTTCCTGGTGGGGCACCCACACGCGCGTGAGGTCGGGCAGTACCCGCATCCCGCTGAACCAGTGGTGGTCCTCGGGATGGCAGACCAGTACCGGCGTCCGGGTAGTGGGCCGCAGTACGCCGGCTTCGCTGACTCTGCGTCCCACAAGGGAGTTGACGAGGGTCGACTTGCCGGCCCCGGTGGACCCGCCGACCACCGCGAGCAGGGGTGCTTCGGGTTCTCTCAAGCGGGGCACCAAGTAGTCGTCGAGTTGCGCGAGCAGTTCGTCGCGGTTGGCACGCGCGCGTGGAGCCCCCGCCAGGGGCAGCGGGAAGCGTGCGGCGGCGACACGGTCGCGCAGGGCGGAGAGTGCGTCGAGCAGCTGAGGCCGTACGTCCAAGGTCACCACATGTGAAGAATGCCCAATTTTAGGGGAATTTTGAAGCATATAGGCATGCCTGCGCGCCGACAGAACACAAGGGACGGAAGGGACGACTGGGACGCAGGCAGAGGCCAGGCATAACGAGTGCACAACACCCGATGCGCGAGAGGGCAAAAGCGGTGCACGATTCGTACCTGCCTGCGATTATCAGGACCGCTTCACTGAACCTCCACATTGAGCCACGGAGGCGAAGCAACCAGGACAAGGACCCGGGAGCCCTATCCTTGTCTGCGGCAACGTCAAGGACCCGGCCCACACCCGGGCCACCACGACCGAGGCCACCACACCCGGCCCCCGTAGCTCAGTGGATAGAGCAGGCGCCTTCTAAGCGCTTGGCCGCAGGTTCGAGTCCTGCCGGGGGCGCATACAGCCTCTCACCTGCGGAAACGCGTGAGGGGCTCTTTCATGTCCGGATGCACATCGCTCTCTGAGCAAGCGCCTTCACCTGTCCACGGTCGCGAGCACAAGCGGCGGCTGCGTCACGGCGGCAACAGCTCAGGGCCTGCTCGACACCAACATCATGATCCTGCGCAAGTGGATCAACGCCGACGAGCTGCCCGCCGAGATGGCCATCAGTACCATCACCCTCGCGGAACTCTCCGCAGGCCCCCACCAGGTGCGTGGCGGCGAGCAGAGCGACTACGACGAATACGCCGAGCGGGCCCGCCGCGTGGACGTACTGCAGCGCGCCGAGAACGAATTCGACCCGATCCCCTTCGATGTGGAGGCGGCCCGTATCTACGGCAGAATCTGCGCCGCCATCGTCTCGGCAGGCCGAAAGCCCCGTCGCCGTGTAGCCGACCTGATGATCGCCGCCATCGCGGCCGCCGAAGAACTCCCCCTCTTCACCACCAACCCCGATGACTTCAAGGGTCTGCCTGGTCCGCCTGCGTCGATCCCTCAGGTGTGGGCCCGCGGCTGTACTTCCAGCGTGTCCCCGAGGGGAAGGCCGTCAAGAACCGGGTGCATCTTGATGTGCGGGTCGGCACCAGACTCGTGGGGGAAGAGCGCCTCGGCGCCCTTGAGGCGGAATGCGCACGACTGGTCCCGCTCGGTGCGGTGCACGTGCGCACGCTGTACGACGGCAATGATTCGTGCATCCCGATGCTGGACATCGAGGGCAACGAGTTCTGCATCGACTGAGGGGCCGCGAACGTACCTTCGCCCTGTTCCCGCAGTGACGCGGGGCTGGACCGACTCTGTCGCGACCAGTTCAGCGGTCCGGCTCTTCGCGGGCTCTGAATCGTCAGGTGGATCCGCCAATGGACAACCTGAAGTTGGGCACTCCGGCCCCCCGTGCGAGGCGGCGGGGTTCGATCCTTCCCATCCCGTCGGTGTGACTCTCCGGCGGCCTACGCTGAACGTATGACTGATGCGGCAGGACGGGTCGAGCCGTCCGGGGTGTGGGCCACAGCCGTGGGTGTGGCCCGGGTGAGGGCGATGGAGACGGCGCGTGAGCAGCCGCTGTTCCGGGATCAGCTGGCGCTGGCCTTCGCCACGGCCGGCGGGCTCGGGCCCGGGTCGCCGCCGGCCCCGCTCGCTGACGAGGCGGCCCGGCGCCGTCGGCTCGGTGTGGCCTTCTCGATCGTCATCCGGACGAAGTTCCTGGACGACCTGCTGGACCGGGCGGTCGCGTCCGGCGTCCGGCAGGTCGTGCTGCTCGGAGCCGGGATGGACAGCAGGGCCTTCCGGATGGACTGGCCTGCGGGGACCCGGCTGTTCGAGGTCGACACGGCCGAACCGCTGGGCTTCAAGGCCTCGGTGCTGCGTCAGGAGCGGGCCGTTCCGCGCTGCGAGCGGATCACCGTCCCGGTCGACCTGCGCGAGGACTGGCCCGGTGCCCTGGTCGCGGCCGGGCACGATCCGGCGCAGCCGACGGTGTGGATCGCCGAGGGACTGCTGATCTATCTGCCCGAGGACGCGGTGCAGTCGCTGCTCGAACGGGTCGGCGTGCTCTCCGCTGCGGGCAGCAGGATGGGGCTGACACTGGGCTCGCGCGGTGTGGTCGAACGCTTCCGCCAGGACGCCGCTCCGGGATCGGCGGCGTCGATGTGGGTCTCGGAGATGCCGGAGGACACGGTCGGCTGGCTGGAAGGCCTCGGGTGGGAGGCGGAGACTTTCACCCTGCGTGAGCGCGCCGAGGCCTACGGGCGTCCGGTGCTCACCCCGGCGCAGTATGACGAGGGCGCCGGCGGACTGGTCTCGGCGGTGCGGGCGGCGCATTGAGCACGGCAGGCAAAGGAGCACTGCCCAGTCGTCCAGGAGCCCTTGGACGGGAGCCCGGTCTCCTCGGCTGAGCGGAACTCATCGCTGCCTTACGGAGGTTCGAGTAGATCTCGCCGAGGAAACAACGCGTGACGCTGACGCGAGATCCCGGAAACCAGCCGTTCACGGCACGCGGGGCTTGCGGGAATCAAGCAGTCTGAATCCGGGCGCCGGGCGGCGAGGGGAACCTCACCGCCCGGCGTCTCCTCCCCGAGGCGCTCGGTGCCCTCCGATACCGTCCTGGCCATGGCGATTGGCGACGGTGTGCCGGAGAAGGTGGCGTGGGTCCTCGTTCGGGACGGGCGGGTGTTGGTGACGCGTAGTCACGGCAGGGATCGCTTCTACCTCCCGGGCGGTCATCGTGAGCCCGGCGAGTCCGACGGCGAGACCCTCGTGCGAGAGATCGACGAGGAGCTGCGGGCGGTGATCGACCCCGGTTCGATGGTGCACGTCGGGACTTTCGAGATCGGCGAGGGTCATCCGGAGCACGGCCTCTTCCGGATGATCTGTTACACCGCCGATCACCGCGGTGAGCTGATCCCGGCGCGGGAGATCGCCGAGAAGGCGTGGTTCCGCCACGCCGATCGGGGCCGGGTCTCGGCCGTCGACGCGATGGTCTTCGACGCGCTTCACGAGGCCGGGCGGCTTTCCTGATCCCATGATCCGGCGGTCAGTGTGTGGCGCGGGGAGTCGGGGTCGTGGGGAGGTCCTCCGGGAGGAGCATGCGGAGGTCGTCCAGGCCGGGGGCCTGGAGGGCGCCTATGCGGCCCGCCTGGCGGGTCATCATCGTCTCCAGGATCTGGCGGGCCGTACGGGCGTTGCCGAACGAGCGGTCCCGGGGGAGGGAGTCGACGTAGGCGCGGAGGTCGGTGAGGGCCTCGGGGGTGCAGTCGTAGCCGTAGCCGGTGGCGGTCCGGGCGAGGATGTCGAGGAGTTCGTCGGTGGTGTAGTTCTCGAACTCCACGGTCCGGGAGAAGCGCGAGGCCAGGCCCGGGTTGGAGGCGAGGAAGCGGCCCATTTCGTGCGTGTAGCCGGCGGCGATCACCACTACCTCGTCTCGGTGGTCCTCCATCAGCTTCAGCAGGGTGTCCACCGCCTCCCGGCCGAAGTCGGAGGTCGCTCCCTCGGGCGTGAGCGTGTACGCCTCGTCGATGAACAGCACACCGCCCATCGCCTGTTCGAACGCGTCCTTGGTGAGCTGCGCCGTGTGGCCCACGTAGCGGCCCACCAGGTCGGCGCGGGCCACCTCGACGAGCTGGCCCTTGGGCAGGACGCCGAGGGAGCGCAGCAGGTCCGCGTAGAGGCGGGCGACGGTCGTCTTGCCGGTGCCGGGCGGGCCGGAGAAGATCAGGTGCTGGCTGATCTTCGGGGTGGGCAGGCCGGCCGCCTGTCGTTGGCGGGTGGCGGTGAGGAGGTTGACCAGGGCCGTCACCTCGTTCTTGACCGCGCTCAGGCCGACCATCGCGTGCAGTTCGGCGAGCAGTTCCTCGGCGCCGGGGGCGCCGTCGGCCTTGGCGGCCGAGGTGTCGGCGACGTCCTCGGGCAGCAGCAGGGTCAGGTCGCTCTCGGCGGGGTTGGGCATGGTGCTGAGGCGGTGCGCCTGGCGGTCGACCATCTCCTCGAACACCTTGCGGGCGGCGCGGCCGTTACCGAACGTGGCGTCTCTCGGCATCCGCTCGTAGTGCCGGGCGAGCGCGTCCAGGGTGCCGGGGTCCAGCTCGTAGCGGTGGCCCGCGCACATGTTCTCGGTGATCGTCACCAGCTCCTCGACCGAGTAGTTGGCGAACTCCACGGTCCGGGTGAAGCGGGAGGCCAGGCCCGGGTTGGAGCTGAGGAACGCGCCCATCTCGTCGGTGTAGCCGGCGGCGATGACGACGACCTCGTCCCGGTGGTCCTCCATCAGCTTCAGCAGGGTGTCGACCGCCTCCCGGCCGAAGTCGGCGCCGGAGCCCTTGCTGTCGGACAGGAGGGTGTACGCCTCGTCGACGAACAGCACACCGCCGAGGGCGTCGTTGAACGCCTCCATGGTCTTGATCGCCGTACCGCCGATGACCTGGGCGACGAGGTCGGCGCGGGAGACCTCGACGAGGTGTCCGGAGCGCAGCACGCCCAGTTCCGCGAGGATGCCGCCGTAGAGGCGGGCCACGGTGGTCTTGCCGGTGCCGGGCGGGCCGGAGAAGACGAGGTGGCGGCTCATCGGCGGGACGGGCATGCCGAGTTGGGCGCGGCGCTGGGAGAGCTGGTTGAGGTTGACGAGGGTCCGTACCTGGTGCTTGACGTCGGCGAGGCCGACCAGGGACTCCAGTTCCGCCAGCGGGCCCTGGGGGGTCTGGCCCTGTTCGCCGCCCGTCGAGGCCGCCGCGGCGTCGGGGGGAAGCGTGTCGCCCCAGGCGTCCGGTGCGGCGTTGCCGGCGCTGTTCAGGTCCTCCACGGTGAGCCGGTCGCCGGCGCGGGTCTGCTTGAGGCCCGCGCCGCGGTTGTCGCGTACGGTGCAGCCGGTCACGGTGACCGGTTCGGAGCTGTCGATCCGGATGCCGTCGCCGACGCCGCCGGTGATCTGGCAGCCGGTGAGGGCGGCCCGGCCGCCGTTCGACACCAGGACGCCGTGTGCGCCGCAGTCGGTGATGTGGGTGCGCAGGACGCTCAGTTCACCGCCGGTCTCGACGACGAGGCCGGACGCGCGGCCGGACTGCACCGAGCAGTCGCGGAGGGTGCCCATGCCCGCCGCGCCCACGGAGACGGTGGCGTCGGCGGCTTCGCGCATGACCGTGTCGCGTACCTCGGGCCTGCCGCCGGAGGCGATGCGCAGTGCGGCGCCGCCCGCGCGGTCGATCTCGCAGTGCTCCAGGCGTCCGCGCCCGTCCTCGACGACCTCGATGCCGTGGCCGCCGGGGTCGCTGATCCGGGCGCGGAGCACCAGCGGGTTGGCGCCGGCCCGGATCCGGATGCCGACGGCGGTCGCGTCGGAGACCACCAGCCCGTCGAACTCCGGCGACGACTCGTCCTCCAGCAGTACGGCGCAGTTCTTGTCGGCGCAGTCGCGCACCGCCGTGCCGGTGAGGGTGGGTGAGCTGGAGCCGATCACCCGGATCGCGGGCGCGGCGGCGTGGTCGAACTCGCAGTCCCGGAAGGTGCCCCGGGAGCGTTCGGTGACGGCGAGTCCGCTGCCCTTGGTGCGGGCGGTGCGGCAGCGCACCAGTTCGGGGTCGGCGCTGTCGGCGAGCATGATGCCGGGGCCGGCGGTGTCGAGGACGGTGACCTGCTCCAGGACCGGGCGGGAGCTGCTGGTGACGTAGACGCCGACCGAGGTGTCGTGCACGGTGGTGCGGACGATCCGGGTGCCGCTGCTGCCCTCGAGGGCGATGGCCGGCTTGTCGGTGGCGGAGATGTCGCAGTCCTCCACCAGGCCCTGTGCGGTGCCGCTGGCCAGGACTCCGTTGGCGCGGGCGTCCCGCAGCCGGCAGTCCCGTACGGTCGTACGGGCGTCCTCGCCGATGACGACCGAGGACGTGCCGGTGTTCTCGATGAGGCAGCCCTCGATGACGCTGCCGGTGGACGCCGCGTCCACGACTCCGGCGCCCTTGGGGTTGCTGACCCGGCAGTCGCGCATGGCCAGGGAGCCGGATTCGCGGGCCAGTACGGCGGTCCAGCCCGAGCCGATGACCACGCAGCCGTCCATGGCGGCCTGGCCGCGCGGCGCGTCGACCACCGGCAGGTCCTCGGTGCCGCCGCGCAGCGTCAGGTCGGTGAGCATCACGGCGTCGGCGACCAGGACGACGGCGGAGCCGCGGCGCGGGCAGATCTCGACGCTGCCCGGTTCGCCGTCGGCGACGATCGTGACGCGGGTCCTGACGGTGAGGTTCTCGGCGTAGCGGCCGGGCTGGACCCTGATCACCGCTCCGGTGCGGGCCTTCTCCAGGGCTTCACCGATCGTCCGGAAGCTGTCCGGTTGGTCCGAGCTGACCCTGAGCAACTGCCGTGACACGCGTCGATCCTCCTCGTTGTGGTGCCGCCGCCGCGCGACTTCCCTTCCGGGTACGGGTCGCCGGGTTCGGGTCGTACGGGCGTGCGCACGCGGTGAAGGCTACGGGACCTGGCCCGTCATCTTCCAGGAGCGGCAGGGGAGTTCACGTATCGACCCCGTACGCTTCGCTCTCCTCCACGGCGCCTAGGATCGCGCCATGCGTGCTGCCCGTACTCTGCGTTTTCGGTGGGCGGCGGTTGCCGCACCCCTGCTCGTGACCCTGTCGGCCGCCGTTCCCGCGGCCGCCGACTCCGTGAAGCTGCCCGCCGTGCGGTCCGTTCTGGGGGCCGACGAGCCCTGCGTGCCCGCCTCCACCGAGCACGCCAGTGGCACGCCGTGGGCGCTGGCGGCGCTGGGCAACGCGCGGTCCCTGACGCTCTCCGAGGGTGTCGGGGTCACCGTCGCGGTGGTGGACACCGGGGTGAGCGCGAACGTCTCCGCGCTGTCGGGGCGGGTGACCGCGCTCGACGGCGCCGGCGTGGACTGCGTGGGGCACGGCACGTTCGCGGCGGGCCTGATCGCGGCGGCGGGGACGGCGGACGGAGGTCCTGCCGGGCTGGCGCCGCGGGCCCGGATCCTGGCCGTACGGGGCACCGATGAGCGTGGCGGCGCCTCGGCGGCCCGGATCGCCGACGGGATACGGAAGGCCGCCGACGCCGGTGCCTCGGTCATCTACGTCGGGGTGGCCCTCGCGGACGGCAAGGCGGAGCTCACGGACGCGGTCGGGTACGCGAGCCGCAAGAACGCCCTCGTCGTCGCGCCGCTCGCCCCCGACGCGCTGCCCAAGGACCGGGCCACCGGGGATCTCGTACCGGCGCAGCCCTGGTACTGGCCGGCCGCCGCGCCCGGGGTGCTGGCCGTGAGCGACTACGGTCCCGACGGCGGGCGCCCGGACAACGCGCCGGTGGTCCCCGGCGCCGACCTCGCCGCGCCCGGCGACTCCGTGGTCGGCATCGGCCCCCGGGGCACGGGGGACTTCATCGGCTCCGGCGCCTCGCTCGCCGCCGCGCATGCGGCCGGGGCGGCGGCGCTGGTACGGGCGCGGCATCCGGAGATGTCGGCGCGGGAGGTGTCCCGCCAGCTGACAGAGGCCGCGTATCCGGCGGCCCCACCCCGCCTGGACCCCTACGCGGCGCTCACCGCCGTACTGCCGAAGGGCCCTGGAACCACACCCCGGCCCGCGAAGGCGGTGGTCCCGGCGGCGGTGTCGCAGGAGCCACGTCAGCGGGCGTTCGTGGTGGCGGCGGTGGGAGCGGGGGTGCTGTTGCTGGTCGCCGCGCTCGCGGTGGTGGTTCCGCGGGGGCGGGCGCGGGGGTGGCGTCCCGCCGGGTGACTGGTGGGCGCCGGGCCTCACCGTGATCGGGCCAGGGGACTGAGGGTTTCGCCCCCGCCGCCCCTACCCGTCCCATCCTGTCCCTGGGGGCTGCGCCCCCAAACCCCCTACGGCCCTGAACGGGCCTTGTCCTCAAACGCCGGACGGCCTGGGGATACGGGCCCTGCGTCGAAGAGGCGCGCCGGACAGGCTGGGAATACCGGCCGGCGTCGGACAGGCACGCCGGACGGAGCGGGAATACCGGTCGGCGTCGGACAGGCACGCCGGACAGGCTGGGAATACCGGCCGGCGTCGAAGAGGCGCGCCGGACGGAGCGGGAATACCGGTCGGCGTCGGACAGGCGCGTCGGATGGGCTGGGAAAGCGGGCCGGGGTTGAAGGGGCATACCCGGCCCGGCGACGTGGCGCCAGACGGGCCCGGGACCCGTGTTGCGTCGGCCGGCCTGGTCGACCGGCCGTCGGCGCTTCATGAGGGCCCCGGTAAGGGCGTCCTCCAGCCCTGTTCACTCCCCGGCGTCGTCCTCCAGCGCCGCCGTCTGTACCTGTGTCGACTTGCGTCGGGTCACCAGTGTTCCTCTGCCCGGGGGGAGGTTTCGGCCCTTAAGGGAGCCGAGGATGAAGCCCTCCGATGGGGGGCAGGACAGCAGCAGGGTCGGGGTGTTGACCTCCAGGAGACGGCGGAGGAGGGCTTCGCCCATGCCTCGGCCCGCGCCCGCCGCCGAGCGGGAGACGATCAGGTGGATGCCTACCTCCCAGCCGAGGGCCAGATGGTTCAGGAGTGGTTCGAAGGGGGCGTTCATCGGGCCCGTGCCGACCATGTCGTAGTCGTCCACCAGGATGAACAGGCGGGGGCCGTTCCACCAGTCGGCCTTGCGCATGCGGGCCGGGGTGATGTCGGGGCCGGGCAGCCTGGAGGTGACCGCGCGGGCCGCGCCCGAGACCAGGTCCTTGAGGGCGTCGATGGAGACGGCGTGACCGAGGCGGTACTCGTCGGGGACCGCCTCGACCAGTTCGCGCCGGTAGTCGACGACCATGATGCGGGCCTCGGCGGGCGAGTAGCGGTTCATGATCGCCTGGGCCGCCACCCGCAGCAGGTTGGTCTTGCCGCTCTCCGTGTCGCCGACGACGACCATGTGCGGGGTCTCGGTGAAGTCGTGCCAGACGGTGGAGAGTTCCTGCTCCTCCAGGCCGATCGGCATCCGGAACCCGCCCAAGGGCGCCTCGGGGGCGGGCAGTTCGGTGACCGGCAGTTTGGCCGGGAGCATACGGACGGCCGGGGCGGCCGGGCCGGGCCAGCTCTCCTTGACCGCCGCGACGAGCTCCGCGACCCCTTCGGTGAGGTCCTCCGCCGACTCCACCCCGTCGATCCGGGGCAGCGCGGTGAGGTAGTGCAGCTTGGTGTCCCGGGTCAGGCCCCGGCCGGGCAGCCGGGGCACGGTCGAGGCGCGCCGCATGTCGATCTCGGAGTCCATCGGGTCGCCCATCCTGAGTTCCAGGTGGGTGGCGGCCTGGTCGCGGATGGCCGAGGTCAGCTCGACCCAGCGGGCGGTGGTGACGATCAGGTGGATGCCGTAGTTGAGGCCGCGCGCGGCGATCGCGCCGAAGGTCTGGATGTACCGGTCGAAGTCCTGACGCACTGTGGACCAGCCGTCGACCACCAGGAACACGTCGCCGTGCTGCTCGTCGGGGAACTCCCCGGCGGCCCGGCGGCGCCGGAACGTCGCCATGGAGTCGATGCCCTCGTCGAGGAAGAAGCGTTCCCGGGCCGACAGCAGTGAGGTGACCTCGGCGACGGTCCGGCTGACCCGCTCGGTGTCCAGACGGGCCGCGACGCCGCTCATATGGGGCAGCCCGGCCAGGCCCGCCAGCGTGCCGCCGCCGAAGTCCAGGCAGTAGAACTGCACTTCGCGGGGGGTGTGGGTGAGCGCGAGGGAGGTGAGGAGGGTGCGGACCATCGTGGACTTGCCGCTCTGCGGGCCGCCCGCGATGGCGATGTGTCCGCCGGCTCCGGAGACGTCGATGGTGAGGAGGTCGCGCAGCTGGTCGAAGGGGCGGTCGACGATGCCGATGGGGATGCTGAGCTTGCCCCGGCCCGCCCAGCCGACGGCGGTGAGGCCCAGCTCGGGGTCCGGGGTGAGCGGCGGCAGCACCTGGTCGAGGGTGGCCGGCAGGTCCAGCGGGGGAAGCCACACCTGGTGGGCCGGGGGGCCCGCGTCGCGCAGCCGGTCCACGGCCACGGACAGCAGGGTGTCGCCGGTCTCCTCCGCCTCGGCGGTCGCATCGGGGTCGGGGGCGGGGGGGGGTAATT
>NZ_LGDW01000102.1 GCF_001280005.1 Streptomyces sp. NRRL WC-3618
CACCAGCCCCGCCCCCCACACACAGCCACAACACGCCCCGAGCGGAGCTCAACCCGCCCCCAACCGATCAAGAACCTGTCACATTGCGGCACTTCAACGAGCACCAATAGGTGACAGAAGCGACGTAATCGATGATTTGAGCAACCGGGTGTAGCAGGGCCTGCACGAAGCGTTATTCTCCTCAGACGCAAACCGGTACCCCTCCGTCGCTACGACGGGTGAAAGGTCCCGCACTGCACGTGATGGAAGCTCTGCCTCTGGGAGTCCCGTGTACCCACACGTCGGGGTTGACGCCTCGGGCCTGGCTACGCTGCGCGCAACGGTCCTAGACCTGTTGCGCGGCTTCGTCCCCACCGCGTACGCCACCCCCGCATTCGCCACCGCCGCACCACTCGGCCCGTGCTACGCGCTGGCCGACGGCACCGCCGCGGTCGGCAGACGAGGGCGCGCGGCCGGCGCCGCCACCCCTCGCCGCCCCGCCGCGGACAGTGACAGCGCCCGCATGATGGACCTCGTCGAGCGAGCACAGGCCGGCGAGGCCGACGCCTTCGGCCGCCTTTACGACCAGTACAGCGACACCGTGTACCGGTACATCTACTACCGAGTGGGAGGAAAGGCCACCGCGGAGGACCTGACGAGCGAGACGTTCCTGCGCGCCCTGCGCCGCATCGGAACCTTCACCTGGCAGGGCCGCGACTTCGGCGCGTGGCTCGTCACCATCGCCCGCAACCTGGTCGCCGACCACTTCAAGTCCAGCCGTTTCCGGCTCGAAGTGACCACGGGCGAGATGCTGGACGCCAACGAGGTCGAGCGCTCACCGGAGGACTCCGTCCTGGAGTCCCTCTCGAACGCCGCTCTCCTCGACGCCGTGAAGCGCCTCAACCCCCAGCAGCAGGAGTGCGTGACGCTGCGCTTCCTCCAGGGGCTGTCCGTCGCCGAGACCGCGCGCGTGATGGGCAAGAACGAGGGCGCCATCAAGACCCTCCAGTACCGCGCCGTCCGTACCCTCGCCCGGCTCCTCCCGGAAGACGCGCGCTGAGCACCGTACGAGGTACTCCGCGCACACCCCCGCACCGCACCGGGCTCCCGCACCCCGGCCCCCGCCCCATCGGCTTCCGCCCAGCCGACTTCCGCCCACCGAATTCCGCTCAACCGGCGTCCGCCCGCCCGGAATTCGCACACTCAGCGACCGCCAACTCACCTTCGGTGAAAGTCCGTTGAGTTCGCGGTCGGATCATCCGCCGTCCGTAACCCAAGTGCCGCGCCACTCGTTGTGCGGGATACAGGCTCCCTGTGGTCACTCCCCGGCCGTCTTCGATCATCCGATCGAGTGGATGCGGTCAGGGTTGTGCAACCCTCAGGACCCCCTGGGGAGCCGACCGTCATGACGAGAGGAGGTGCCGCCAGTGATCGCGAACGTTTCGGCGCACCGGCGGGCGAACGCCTTCGCCCAAGCCCTGGAGGAGCTGTCCGACCGGGACTCGGCGGCCGAGCAGCCCGAAGGACAGGCACCGGACCCTGCCCCACAGCCGCCCCCGGCTGCCACGGGACAGGCCGACCACCAGGCGGATCCCCGGGCGGAACGGACCGAATCAGGCCGCATGGTGGCCCTCGCGACCGGCCTCGGCGAGCTGCCGAAGCCGGTACTCGACCCCGCGGTCAAGGTCGTCCACCGGGCCCAGCTGGTGGCCGCGATGGAGGCCATGCTGCGGGACGGCACGGTGCCGGGAAGCGGGGCGGCGAACACTTCGGTGCCCGAGCAGCGCTCCCGGGCGAAGGGCGTTCACCGGGCGAGCGGACTGGGAAAGTTGCGACCCCGTACACGACTGACGAAGGGTCTCGCCGCCGGCGGGCTCAGCGTGGGCGTGGCGGCCGGAGCTTTCGGCGGTGTCGCCGCCGCCAGCTCCGACGCCCTGCCGGGTGACTCGCTGTACGGCCTCAAGCGCGGCATCGAGGACGTCAAGCTCAACTACCTGGCCGCCGGCGACAACGAACGGGGCCGGGTCTACCTGGACCAGGCCTCGACACGGCTCAGCGAGGCGCGTCGGCTGATGGAGCGCGACCGCGCCGGCCAGCTCGACCACGAGTCACTGGGCGAGATCCGCCGCACTCTGTCCGGTATGCGGCACGACGCCTCGGAGGGACACCGCCTGCTGCACGAGGCGTATCGGCACGATCCGGACTCCCTGAGCCCCATCCAGGCTCTGGACGCCTTCTCCCGTTCCCACCGCGAGGCGTGGGGCGCCCTGCGCGAGCGCCTCCCGGTGCAACTCGGGGACGTGAGTCAGGAAGTGTCGTCGGTCTTCGACGCCATAGACGAAGAGGTCGCCCCGCTCCAGTCCCTGCTTCCGAAGCCTCCCTCCAGGAGCAGCGGAGGCGGCGGCGGACACGGTGGTGGCGGAGGCCCACGGCAGAGCTCCGGACCGGCGTCGGGCACGAGTTCGTCCGGTGCCGACCGGTCGGCCGCGCCCAGCGACACCGGCGGCGACGCGGTCGGCGGGCGGCACGAGTCCAGCAGCGGCCACCCCAAGCCGTCCGCCTCGGGCACCAGCAGCGACGGCCTGCTCGGCGGCAACACCGGCGGCCTCCTCGACCCGCCCCCGGCCAGCGGCACGGCGTCCCCGTCGCCGACCACCGCGTCGAGCGCGGAACCGGACGTCACCCTCCCGCCGCTCCTGCCGGGCCTGCTGCCCGGCCTGGGCATCGACGGCGAGGACGCGAACTAGCGCGGTCGGCGGTACGACGGTCGGGGGCGCCCTTCTTGGTGGAGGGCGCCCCCAACCATGTACGCCACGAGCCCACGTACGTCAGAAGAACACCGATCGCCGCTGCACCAGCAGCTTGTACAGGGTGTGCTGGATCTGCTCCCTGACCTGGTCCGTCAGGTTGAACATCAGCATCGGGTCCTCGGCCGCCTCCGGCGGATAGTGGTCCGTGCGGATCGGCTCGCCGAACTGGATCGTCCACTTCGTGGGCAGCGGGATCGCGCCCAGCGGGCCCAGCCACGGGAAGGTCGGGGTGATCGGGAAGTACGGGATGCCGAGCACCCGGGCCAGCGTCTTGGCGTTGCCGATCATCGGGTAGATCTCCTCCGCCCCGACGATCGAGCACGGGATGATCGGCGCGCCCTGCCGCAGTGCCGTCGACACGAAGCCGCCGCGCCCGAAGCGCTGCAACTTGTACCGGTCGCTGAACGGCTTGCCGATGCCCTTGAAGCCCTCCGGCATCACGCCGACCAGTTCGCCGCGCTCCAGGAGCCGTTCCGCGTCCTCGGCGCAGGCCAGGGTGTGACCGGCCTTGCGGGCCAGCTCGTTGACCACCGGCAGCATGAAGACCAGGTCCGCCGCGAGCAGCCGCAGATGCCGGCCCGCCGGATGGTTGTCGTGCACGCCGACCTGCATCATCAGGCCGTCCAGCGGCAGCGTCCCGGAGTGGTTGGCGACGATCAGGGCGCCGCCCTCGGCCGGGATGTTCTCGATGCCCTTGACCTCGACCCGGAAGTACTTGTCGTACAGCGGGCGTACCAGCGACATCAGGACCTGGTCGGTGAGCTCGGCGTCGTAGCCGAACTCGTCGACCTCGTAGTCCCCGGTGAGCCGGCGCCGCAGGAAGGACAGGCCACCCGCGACACGCCGCTCCAGGCTGCCCACGGCGCCGCCGTGCGGGGTGGGCGACAGGGCAGGGTGTCCGGGCTGGTCCTGGGGCTGCTGGGGCTCCTGGGGCGGCTGTTGCTCTCGTGTCACCTGGACATCATCCTGCGGGCGGGCTCGTCCCGGCAGGGGCTGGACCTCGTGAACCACGGTCGGTTCGCCCTTGCGCCTGCTGCTCCCCGCGCTCCGGCGGCGTGACGGTCGCGACGCGGCGCCCGCGCGGGACCTGTCGTCGTCGAAGGGAATGACCTTGGCATCCGCCATCGTTGATGCGCTCCTCGGTTGGCGCTCTGCGTCGGTGGGCTGTGTCCGTCAGGTCGCTCGGGCGGCTGTCCCGGTCGCTGTGCCCTTACGGCCACCGCCCGCGAAGGGTACGAAGGGCAGCGCGGCGACGCGGTCGACGACCCCCGCGACAGCGGCCGGCGGCAGCAGCCCGGGACCGCGGACGCGCGCGAAGTCCTCGAACGTCTCGGCGGTCGTGAACTTCGGCTGGTAGCCCAGTGTCTCGCGCATCTGGTGGGTCGCCACGACCCGGCCGTGCGTGAGCAACCGGATCTGCTCGGGCGAGAAGTCCGTCATACCCAGCGTACGCACCAGCGAGCCGGCCCAGGTGACGGCGGGCAGCAGCAGCGGCACGGTGGGACGTCCGAGCCGCCGGGAGCACTGCGACAGCAGCAGGACTCCGTCGCCGGCGATGTTGAACGTGCCGCTGTTGAGCGTTCCGCGTTCCGGCTCGTGCGCGGCGATGCGCAGGACCTCGATCACGTCGTTCTCGTGCACGAACTGGAGCCGGGGGTCGTAGCCGAACACGGTCGGCAGGACCGGCATCCCGAAGTACTGGGCGAGCGGCGAGTCAGCGGTCGGCCCCAGGATGTTGGCGAAGCGCAGCACGGCGACGGCGACGTCGGGCCGGCGCCGCGCGAACCCCCGTACATACCCCTCGACCTCCACCGCGTCCTTCGCGAAGCCGCCGCTGGGCAGCGACTTGGGCGAGGTGGTCTCGGTGAAGACCGCCGGATCGCGGGGCGCGGACCCGTACACGTTCGTACTGGACTTCACGACCAGCCGCTTCACGGCGGGCGACTTCTGGCAGGCACCCAGCAACTGCATGGTGCCGATGACGTTGGTCTCCTTGACCGTGACGCGGCTGCCACTGCCCAGCGCTATCCCCGTCACGTCCAGGTGCACGACCGTGTCGGCGTTCGTCTCGGCGAGCACCCGCGCGATGGTGGGCTGCCGGATGTCGGCCTGGATGAAGTCGGCGCCGCCCAGATGGTGCTCGGGCGGAACCGCGTCCACGGCGATGACCCGGTCCACCTGGGGGTCACGCTGGATCCGTCGTACGAATCGGCCCCCCAGCTGACGGGCCACCCCGGTAACAAGCACGACCTTGCCCAAGATCAGTGCCTTCCTTCCAGCCGCGTTTCCCGTGTGGAGCCCAACCTAGCGGGTTGTTGTTGCGCTGTGATGACCGCCCGATGCGTGACGTCACGAACACTCCATATGCATCCGTATGCACAAGCTAATACGACTGTGGCCCCCCGCCGGAAACCGGTGGGGGGCCACAGTCTTGACACTCACGCTCGCGCTCTCGCGGCGTCGCGCAGGAGCAGCGGTCCCGATCTCTCGATCGGACCGACTACTTCTTGTTGCGACGCTGGACGCGCGTGCGCTTCAGCAGCTTGCGGTGCTTCTTCTTGGCCATCCGCTTGCGCCGCTTCTTGATAACAGAGCCCACGACTACCCTCGCTCACTTCTCATCACTCGGCGTTGGGCGCCATGGGCCCATACGACCTACAAGGGGCCAGCCTACCCGTCCGAGCGCTGAGGTCGTAATCGAGGGCGATCGAGGAGATCAGAGGGGATCGGACGAGATCGGATGAGATCAGATGAGGACCTGGTGAAGCCCTGATGGCCCCCAACCATCCTCAACCGTCCGCGACCCGTCCCCCTCGACCGCCGTCAGGCTGTCTCCACCCCCACATAGCTCTCGCGAAGGTACTCGTGAACCGCTTGCTCCGGGACGCGGAACGAACGTCCCACCCGGATCGCGGGCAGATGACCGCTGTGCACCAACCGGTACACGGTCATCTTCGACACTCGCATCACCGAGGCGACTTCCGCCACGGTTAGGAACTGAACCTCGTTCAGAGGCCTCTCGCCAGCTGCAGCCATGACACACCTGAACCTTCCGCACTCGACTGGCCACCGGCTTCCCCTTCCGGTGACTCTTCGTCGCTGCGTGCTCACTCCCCAATGTAGGGGCGGGTGATGCGAGTGGGGAAGAGGTGCACCCATCGGCGGCCTACTGTGACAGACACGCTCGATTGAGTACGTAGCGGGTAATCGGCCGGTAGTAATCAGACCGCACAGCATCATCAAGCGGAACGACGACGGACACGCGCCCCTCGGCCTCTCCGACGAAGAGTGCGGGATCGTCCGTATCGGCCAACCCGATGGCCTCGAACCCCAGTTGACCTGCACCGCAGACCCATCCGTGGTCCCCGATCACCAGCTCCGGGAGCGTCCCGCCGGCCTCGGTGGCAGCGCTCAGAACGGTCCGAACGGGGAGGGGCGAGTGCGTGTGCGCGCCGGGCTCACGCCCGGCGGCCCGAGCACCTGGTTCCCGTACGAGCGCGACACCCCGTACGTAGTCGAGGTTGTGCGTGCGTAGACCGAACCGGGTCGTTATGTCGACAGAGCTACCCTGCGCCAAGGTGAGAACATCACATCCCGCCGCCGACAAAGCGTCCGCCAACGCGGCGTAGAAACCGAGCAGTCGGTGCGGGTGACCGGTGCCCAGGAGTACGGGAACCCGGCGCCGGGCGGCTGCGGAGAGTCGCTCGGCGAAGGCGTCGAGGGCCGCGAGTGTCCGATCCGGATCGATCACATCGCGTCCGGAGGTGCACCGCGGGTCGGCCGAGACCCCGCACCTGTCGGCCATCAACCCGATCAGATCCCGCTGCCGCCAGGTCCACTCGGGATCGAGTCCGATCAGCACCCGGGGATCACGGGCGGCGAACAGCCGATAACTCCGCAGACTCTCCTCCCGCGAGGTGGCCACGGATCCGGCGAGACGGGCGGCCAGGAGATGGGCGCGCAACGCCCCGGCACTCAACACGTCAACGATGGTGGCGCAGTCACCCGCCCCGGATGCCCAATATGCGGGGAACACCCCACAGTTGGCGTAATCGCAGGGCCCTCACTCACGGCCGCCGTGACACTGGTGACACTCATGACAGAACAGTGACGAGACACCCAGAACCTTTCCGGCGGTCCTCCCGTCTCAGAACATGTGCGCACCGAGCGCCAGTTGACCGTCATCACAGGGGGAACACCATGAAGCTGACCCGTCGTCGAAGCACCACCACCGCCGCTCTCGCGTCCGTCACCGCTCTCGCCGCCCTCGGCGGCCTGTTCGCCACCGCGGCGCCGGCGTCCGCCGCAACCTCGAGGGCCGAGACCCTCTGCGGCCCCGGCTACAAGACCGCCGCCACCACGGCGGTCGGCACCGTCGGCCGGATCTACGTCACGTGGAGCGAGGCCGAGGGCAAGACCTGCGCGGTGACCCTCCGCAACGCGACCGGCCCCCGCACCCAGATCCGCATCGAGCTCAATGTCATCGCCGACCACGAGACCACCTCGGTCCAGGACGCCGACAGGTACCTCAGCTACGCGGGCCCCGTGTACTACCCCTCCCGTGGCTACTGCGTCCAGTGGTTCGGCGCGATCAACGGCGTCCAGGCGTCCGGCACGGGCGTCTGCAACTGACGTCGGCGCGCGTCCCGCACAGGAGCCGACTCACGCACCCAGCCCGAGACCGGGGCTGGGTGCCTGGGTCGGCTCCCCGCACCACACCCACACCCGGCGTCGCCTACGCCAGCAACCCCCGCAACGGGAAAACCGCCTTGCGCGCCGCGATGACCGCCTGGTCCAACCGGTCGGCGGGGTCGTACCCCGACTCCCAGTCGGCGTAGGCCACCGGCCACCGCCCGTCCGTCATCCGCGCCGGCGCCAACTGCCGCGTACGCGCGAACACTTCCTGCCGCCATCCCTCCGGGATCACGGCCGTGGGCTCGACGGCCCGCCCCGCCGCGATCGCCACCAGGTGCGTCCACGACCGCGGTACGACCTCCACCACCGCATATCCGCCCCCGCCCAGGGCGACCCACTTCCCGTCGGCATACTCGTGCGCGAGGTCGTGACAGGCGACCTGCACCGCCCGCTGCGCGTCCAACGACACGGCGAGATGCGCGAGCGGATCCTCGAAGTGGGTGTCGGCCCCGTGCTGGGTGACCAGCACCTGCGGCCGGAAGTCGGCGATCAGCTCGGGCACGACCGCGTGAAAGGCCCGCAGCCACCCGGCGTCCCCGGTCCCGGCCGGCAACGCGACATTGACGGCGCTCCCCTCGGCGGGACCCTTCGCCCCCGTCTCCTCGGGCCACCCGGTCTGCGGGAACAGGGTGCGCGGATGCTCGTGCAGCGAGATCGTCAGAACCCGCGGGTCCTCCCAGAACGCGGCCTGGACGCCGTCCCCGTGATGCACGTCCACATCCACATAGGCGACCCGCTCGGCCCCCAGCTCCAGCAGCCGTGCGATGGCCAACGAGGCGTCGTTGTAGATACAGAACCCGGACGCGCCCCCGGGCATCGCGTGATGCAGGCCGCCCGCGAAGTTGACGGCGTGCAGCGCTTCCCCGCGCCACACGGCCTCGGCGGCCCCCACCGACTGCCCGGCGATCAACGCGGACACCTCGTGCATCCCGGCGAAGGCGGGATCGTCGACGGTCCCCAGCCCGTACGCCGTGTCGGCCGCCCCCGGATCGGCGGACGCGGCCTTGACCGCGTCGATGTAGTCCTCCCGGTGCACGAGCCGCAGCGTCGACTCCCCGGCGGGCTTCGCCGAGACCACGTCCACTTCCCGGTCGAGCCCGAAGGCGTCGACAAGACGCCGGGTCAGGGCGAGCCGGACCGGATCCATCGGGTGATCCGGGCCGAAGTCATAGCCCGTTACTGCCTCGTCCCACATCAGCTGTGCGCGGCCGCTCATGCCCGTCACCGTATCGGGCATGTCCCGGATCGAACGACCCCGCATACCTGAGCGTCACCAGGACCAACACCATCGGAACGAGCATCGCCCCACGGTAGTTCCACAGATCACCCAAAGCCCCCACCAGGGGCGAACCGATCAAGAAACCCACATAGTTGAAGATGTTGAGCCGCGCCACGGCCGCATCCGAAGCCCCGGGGAACAACCGCCCGGCGGCGGCGAAGGTCTGCGGAACGATCACACACAACCCGAGCCCCAGCAGCGTGAACCCGAGCATCCCGACCCACGCCCCGGGCGCCACGGCCACCACACCGAACCCGAGCGCCGCCACCAACGCCCCCGCCCGTACGACGGCCACGGCACCGAACCTCCGCACCCCCACGTCCCCGATGGCCCGCCCGACGAGCGTGGTCACCATGTACACGTTGTACGGGACGGTGGCCAGCTGCTCCGAACTCCCGAGAACGTCCTGCAGATACTTCGCGCTCCAGTTGGAGACGGTCGAGTCCCCGATATAGGCGAAGGTCATCACCAGACACAGCGGCAACAGCATCCTGAAAACAAGAGAGCCCGAACCGGACACGTCACCCGGCACACCCGACACCGAGTCTGCCACCCCCTCTGCCCCACCCCCGTCCCTCGCGTCGACGTACCACCGGCCACCGACCACCACGGCCGGCAACAGCACAGCCACCATCGGCAGATAGGACACGAACAGGGCGAGATGCCAGTGCGCCCCGACCCACGCCAGCGAGGCCCCGACAATCCCACCAAGACTGAACGCCGCGTGGAACCCGAGCATGATGCTGCGCCCGTACGCCCGCTGCAGACTTACCCCGAGCATGTTCATCGAGGCGTCGAGCCCACCGACGGCCAGCCCGAACACCCCCAGTGCCAGCGCCACTTCGGCCACCTGATCCCCGGCACCGACACCGAGCAGCGCCAGGAGCACGACGGGCTGCGACCACCTCAGTACGAGACTGGGGGGCACCCGCTTGACCACATGCTCGGCGCACACACTGCCGACCCCGGCCAGCACCGGCACGGCGGCGAGGAAGAGGGGCAGCATCGCGTCGGAGATGCCGTACCGGTCCTGGATGGCCGGGATCCGCGTCACGAGCAGCGCGAAGGCGGCGCCCTGAGCAAAGAAGCTGAACGCCAGCGAGGCTCTGCCGCGCCGCAGGACATCTGTCATGGCGGTGAGCGTAGAACCCCGGGCCTACTCGTGGGTAGATCATACGAAGATGAATTCTGCTCACTTTTGCCCTCGCCCCCGCGAGAACGACCCCGGTCAGCAACCCGGAGCAACTGCCTGAGAACCCTCAGTACGCGCCCCCGTAGAGGCGTCGCCATCCCGACGCAGGGCGACCTCCTCACGAAGCATCCCCTTCATCGGCTCGACGGCAAGCGCCCCGCCCACGAGAACGGCCGTCACCATCGCCCCGACCATCATGACGGTGCCGAGCCAAACCATGGTGCCGACGGAGAGGACGTACACACCCACGATCCGCGCGACGCACTCCCCCAGCAGAGCCACACCCCACACCAGCGAGAAGGTACGCTCGGCCCGCCGAAACCGCGGGGACCCACCGACCAGCCGCTCCCAGGCGGCGGCGCGCTCGACATCCCCCTTGATGACGAAGGGTTTCATCCCCTCGGTCATCATCGGCCGCCCCAGCCGGACCGACACCAGCACCCCGATCCCGACGGCACTGCTGACCCCGCTGTCCTTCACCAGCATCAGCCGCGCGTCCCCGGCGACAAAACTGAGCAGCACCCCGACGACGTTCACCACGAGGATGAGCGCGGCCATCGCGTTGACCGTCCGCCCTCGCACCACACTCCACCCGGTCCGCACCGCGGGGACAGCACTGCTCCACCCGAGCGCGGCAACGGCACTCATCCCGAGTCCGTTCCTCAACAGGTAGTACGACCCGACAGGCACCGCCACGTCGAGGAGCAACGGCACGAAACTCCGGAGCGGGGAGGGCGAGTTCGTCGTCGTACCCGGCACAGCCACAGTTGTTGTCATGCCTCAAGCCTGGCGGTCACCCCCACCCCACCGACAGAACCGATCGTCCAGACCCGGAGATGACATTTGTCAGCCGCTCCCCATGCCCGACCTCAAACAAGCAGCTCAGCCAACTCACCCATGCTGCCGAAGAGTTGGGTGGCCCCGACCAGCCGCTCGGCGGGAGTCATCGCGGTGAACCCGAGGACGTCCATCCCGGCCGCGACACCGGCCCGCACCCCCAACGGACTGTCCTCCACCACGACACACCTCTCGGCCGCCACCCCCATCCGCTCCGCCGCATAAAGAAACAGATCAGGCGCCGGCTTCCCCCGCCCCACATCCTGCGCACTGAAAACCCGTCCACCGTCGAACCACCTCGCAAGCCCGGTAGCCCGATGCCCCACCCGGATCCGGTCATGGCTCCCGGAGGAAGCCACGCAGTACGGCACTCCGTCAGCAGCCAACTTCTCCAGTACGCCAACCACACCGGCCACGGGCTCCAACTCCCGCTCGAAGGCAGCGAACACCCGCGCGTGAAAGACGTCATCGAAGTCGTCCGGCAACCGCCGCCCACTCCGCTCCTCCACCAGATCGTGTACGCGGTGCATGGCGGCCCCCATGTAGTCGCGCACGGAGTCCTCGTACGAGGTGGGATGCCCGAGCTCGGTGAGATAGGCGGCCAGCAGAGTGTTGGAGATCGACTCACTGTCGACGAGAACACCGTCGTTGTCGAAGATGACGAGGTCATAGCGCATACCTGGACCCTAAACACAAAAAAGCACGCAAAAAAGCCCCGTACCGGTAACCCGGTACGGGGCTTCTCGTAATATTTGTTCGGCGGCGTCCTACTCTCCCACAGGGTCCCCCCTGCA
>NZ_LGDW01000103.1 GCF_001280005.1 Streptomyces sp. NRRL WC-3618
TCGTGGGACGCGCCGTCTCGCCGACCGGTCAGACCCTGACCGCCTGCGGACTGCGCTCCTGGTCCGAGCCCGGCACCGGCTCCGCCGGGGCCCCCCCCACCGCCACCACCACCCCCACCGACCTGCGCCCCCTCGCCACCGCGGCCCACGACCGCCTCCGCGACGCCGTGGCCGCCCTCCCCCTCCTCACCGCGGGCCACCCCTACAACGCCGAGGCCCTCGTCCACGGCCTCTCCCTCGACGCGGCCCCCCACCCCCAGGACGCCCCCTGGCACCACGTACGCCTCCTGCTGCGCCTGCGCCGCTACGCCCACGAGGTCCTGGAGGGCGACGAAGCCCGGGTCGACGTACAGATGCTGACGGCCGGTACGGCACTCAACCGGCACCGGGACGCGTCCGAGGCCGCCGCGGCGGCGGCAGCGGCGGCCCGCACCCCCCGGATCGCCCCGGCGACGGCGTACGCACTCGGCGTACTCCACGCCGACCAGCGCCACGAGGTCGAGGCGGCCCGGTTCGCGTTCCAGCAGTCCTGGGAGAAGAAGGCGATGAGTACGAGGTGAACTCCCCCGAGGAACATCCCGAGACCCGACCCGACGTCCGACCCGACGAACGCCCCGATGAACGCCCCGACGAACGCCCCGTACTGGCCGCGGGCTGCGTCCTGTGGCGCCGCTCACCCGTGGACGGCGGCCTGGAGATCTGCCTCGTCCACCGGCCGAAGTACGACGACTGGTCCCACCCGAAGGGCCGCCTGAAGCGCGACGAGGAGACACTCGCCGCGGCGCTGCGCGAGGTCGAGGAGGAGACGGGCTACGAGGCCGCCCCCGGCGCTCCCCTCACGACATCCCACTACGAGGCCAACGGCCGCCCCAAACAGGTGAGTTACTGGGAGGCACAGGCCACGTCCGGCGCCTTCGCCCCGAACGACGAGGTCGACCGCATCCTGTGGCTGCCCCCGGAAACGGCCCGCGACCGCCTGACCCAGCCCCGCGACAAGGACCTCATCGACGAACTACTGGCCCTGCGGCAGGGGCAGGGACAGGCCGGACGCGGCTAAGCCGTGGCCCCGCTCTGGTGGCCCTTGCCGTCCGTCCGGGCCAGACTGCGGGCCCGGCGGGCCGGCCCGCGCCACCCGCAGTCGCATCTGGCGAAGCAGAACGGCCCGTGCTCCACCATGAATATCGAGTGCTCGTCGGGAAACGGCACATGCTCGTTACGGTCCTGCGCTGCCACACCCACACGGTACCCACCGCCGGGTAAAGCACCCGTATCCGCGTGACAACCTCCCCCAACCCTCGTTAAGCGGAACGACGACGGCCGTGGACCGACGGCCCGGCTTGGGGGTGGGCGGCGATGGACCTGCGGCGACACTGGCGAGCGGGTGGGGCGGTCGGCATGGCCGCCGCGACGACGGGTTTCCTGATCTGCGCCACCGGCTGCACGGCCGGCGGCGAAGCCACCACCGAGGACGCGCGCCCGGCGGGCGACGCGGTCCGCGTCCTGCACCGCGCCGCCGCGGCCCTGGTCGAGGCGGGCACCTCCAAGGCCACCACCTCCATGGAGATGGCCGCCGGCGGCACCCGGGTCACCATCCGGGGCGAGGGCGTGTACGACTACACGAAGCAGCTCGGCCGCCTACGGGTACTGCTCCCCCAGGACCCGGCGGGCGTCAGCCCGCACCGCCCGATCACCGAACTCCTCGCCCCGGGCGCCCTGTTCATGAAGAACCGGGGTGCGGGCGTCCCCGCCGACAAGTGGGTACGGGTGGACACGGCGACCCTGTCCGACGGCAACCTGGTGACGGGCGGCGCCACGGACCCGTTCGCCGCAGCCGAGGTGCTGCGCGGGGCGCGCGAGGCGACATACGTGGGCCGGACCCGGGTCGCCGGCACGGACGTACGGCACTACCGGGGCATCGCCGACCTCGCCGAGGCCGCGAAGAGCGCGTCGCCGGGCAACAGGGGTCCGCTGGGAGCGGCGGCGAAAGGGTTCGCCACGACCAGGGTGCCCTTCGACGCCTACCTCGACGACCAGGGCCGTATCCGCAAGCTCCTGCACCGGTTCAGCTTCGTCAACGGACAGCAGAAGGACACGGTCGCGGTCGCTTCGACGACGCTGCTGTTCGACTTCGGGGCCCCCGTGCGCGTACGGCTGCCGCGCCCGGCGGACATCTACGCGGGCCGGATCTCCGAACAGTGAAGAGTGAAGGCCGGTCGAATCGCCCGTCCCGGGCAACAGGGGACTGACGTACGGAAAACGGGGAAGGTGAGCCGCACGGGCAACCCGGGGCGCGTCGGCTGCGTCCGCCACAGCGCGAGGACTAGCCCGTCCGTGCCATGCGCGGCGCGGAGACCGCTACCTACTCTAGGAAGCGGTTACGGCAGAGAAGAGGTGATGCACGTGGCTCAGGTCGGCGGTACGGCAGTTCAGGACCACGTGGCCCTCGCCGAGATCGAACTGTGCGGAGACCTGATCATCGCGGCCTCGGCGGCCGGCGAGGAGCGGCTCAGCCTGGAGAGCATCGACGCGGTGCTGCGGGTGGCGGAGGAACGCGAGGGACGCAAGGTCCCGTCGGTTGGCTGAAAACCGACGTTCGTGACGGGGTCGGCCGGGGGGCTCAGGTGCGCAGCAGACGACCGATCGCCTTGGTCGCCTCCTCCACCTTCGCGTCGATCTCGGTACCGCCCTTGAGGGCCGCGTCCGCGACGCAGTGCCGCAGGTGCTCCTCCAGGAGCTGGAGCGCGAAGGACTGGAGGGCCTTGGTGGAGGCGGAGACCTGCGTGAGTATGTCGATGCAGTAGACGTCCTCGTCGACCATCCGCTGGAGGCCGCGGATCTGCCCCTCGATCCGGCGCAGCCGCTTCAGGTGCTCGTCCTTCTGCTTGTGGTACCCGTGCACACCCCGGTCGTGGTCGGTCACCACGTCCGTGATCACGTCGGGCGTCTCCGCGCCGGCCTCGGTGGTCGTCATCGCGTCCTCCCGTTGGGACATACATCGAACCAAAAGCACCCTTATACCCCTGCCGGGTATATGGTAACCAACTTTCCTGGGTATAGGGCCGGGTATAGACCACCGTGCAGTCCACTCTGTCCGATGGGCGACACTGGGGACCGACCCGTTTCCCGTGGCCGGATGTTGCGCCTAGCATCAGCCTGACCGAATCAGAAGGACTCCGAGGACCTCACGTGCGATTTCGTCTGACCCCCAGGGAGACGAGCTTCTACGACATGTTCGCCGCGTCTGCGGACAACATCGTCACGGGCTCGCGACTCCTCATGGAACTGCTCGGGGCGGACGCCTCCGGCCGGGCCGAGATCGCCGAGCGTATGCGGGCCGCGGAACACGCGGGTGACGACGCCACACACGCGATCTTCCACCAGCTGAACTCCTCGTTCATCACGCCGTTCGACCGCGAGGACATCTACAACCTCGCCTCCCTGCTCGACGACATCATGGACTTCATGGAGGAGGCCGTCGACCTGGTGGTCCTCTACAACGTGGAGGAGCTGCCCAAGGGCGTCGACCAGCAGATCGAGGTCCTGGCGCGGGCGGCGGAGCTGACGGCGGAGGCGATGCCGAACCTCCGCACGATGGAGAACCTCACGGAGTACTGGATCGAGGTGAACCGGCTGGAGAACCAGGCGGACCAGATCCACCGGAAGCTCCTGGCCCACCTGTTCAACGGCAAGTACGACGCGATCGAGGTGCTGAAGCTCAAGCAGATCGTGGACGTGCTGGAGGAGGCGGCCGACGCCTTCGAGCACGTGGCGAACACGGTGGAGACCATCGCCGTCAAGGAGTCCTGAGCTCTTCATGGACACCTTCGCACTGATCGTGACCATTGGCGTCGCGCTCGGATTCACGTACACGAACGGCTTCCACGACTCCGCGAACGCCATCGCGACGTCCGTGTCCACGCGCGCGCTGACGCCCCGCGCGGCGCTGGCGATGGCCGCGGTGATGAACCTGCTCGGCGCGTTTTTGGGCAGCGGCGTCGCGAAGACGGTCAGCGAGGGGCTGATCGAGACGCCCAAGGGTTCCTCGGGCATGGCGATCCTGTTCGCCGCGCTGGTCGGCGCGATCACCTGGAACCTGATCACCTGGTACTTCGGCCTGCCCTCGTCCTCCTCGCACGCGCTGTTCGGCGGCATGGTGGGGGCGGCGCTGGCGGGCGGCACGAAGGTCTACTGGGACGGCGTACTGGAGAAGGTCGTCGTCCCGATGTTCGCCTCCCCGGTGGTGGGCCTCCTGGCCGGCTACCTGGTGATGACGGCGATCCTGTGGATCTTCCGGCGCGCCAACCCGCACAAGGCGAAGCGCGGTTTCCGGATAGCCCAGACGGTGTCGGCGGCGGGCATGGCCCTGGGCCACGGCCTCCAGGACGCCCAGAAGACGATGGGCATCGTGGTGATGGCCCTGGTCATCGCGGGCGACCAGAGTTACGGCGACCCGATCCCGGTCTGGGTCAAGCTCGCCTGCGCGGTGATGCTGTCCCTGGGCACGTACGCGGGCGGCTGGCGCATCATGCGCACCCTGGGCCGCAAAATCATCGAACTCGACCCACCCCAGGGCTTCGCGGCGGAGACCACGGGCGCGTCGATCATGTTCGCCACGGCGTATATCTTCAAGGTCCCGGTCTCCACGACCCACGTCATCACCTCCGCGATCATGGGCGTGGGCGCGACGAAGAGGGTGAAGGCGGTGCGGTGGGGGGTCGCCAAGAACATCGTCCTTGGCTGGTTCATCACGATGCCGGCAGCAGCACTGGTGGCTGCCGCCGGCTACGGGGCTGTGTACTTGGTGTTCCTCTAGAACTCCGGCCAGCCATCTCAGCCCGTCTGGGGGTCCCCCTCTGGGGGAGTTTGAGGACAAGGCCCGTTCAGGGCCGGAGCGGGGTCTGGGGGCGCAGCCCCCAGGGACGGAAACGGGCCCGCCCCCGGAGCGTATCCAGGAGCGGGCCCTATTCGACCTCGCGGTGGCACCGCCATGCAGCACCGCGAGGGGCCTGAAAGCAGACCGGAGAAGTCGGCTCAGCCGAAGCGCCCGGAGATGTAGTCCTCCGTCGCCTGCACCGACGGGTTGGAGAAGATCCGCTCCGTGTCGTCGATCTCGATCAGCTTGCCGGGCTGCCCGACCGCCGCGAGGTTGAAGAACGCCGTCTTGTCCGAAACACGCGCCGCCTGCTGCATGTTGTGCGTCACGATGACGATCGTGAATCGTTCCTTCAGCTCACCGATCAGGTCCTCGATCGCGAGCGTCGAGATCGGGTCGAGGGCCGAGCACGGCTCGTCCATCAGCAGCACCTTGGGCTCGACCGCGATCGCCCGCGCGATGCACAGCCGCTGCTGCTGACCACCCGACAGCCCCGAACCGGGCTTGTTCAGCCGGTCCTTGACCTCGTTCCAGAGGTTCGCGCCCTTCAGCGACTTCTCCACGATGTCGCTCAGCTCGGACTTCTTGTACGAGCCGTTCAGCCGCAGCCCCGCCGCCACGTTGTCGTAGACCGACATCGTCGGGAAGGGGTTCGGCCGCTGGAAGACCATGCCGACCTCACGCCGTACCGCCACCGGGTCGACCCCGGCGCCGTACAGGTTCTCGTCGTCGAGCATGACCTTGCCGTCGACGCGCCCGCCGGGCGTGACCTCGTGCATGCGGTTCAGGGTGCGCAGGAAGGTGGACTTGCCGCAGCCGGAGGGGCCGATGAAGGCCGTCACCGTGCGCGGCTCGACCGTCATCGAGATGTCCTCGATCGCGCGGAAGGAGCCGTAGTAGGCGCTGAGGCCGCTTACGTCGATTCGCTTCGACATGGGTATCACTGCTTCTTTCGAGGGTCGGGCGGCCACCTGGCCGACCACAGGTCGCTGTCGTACGGCCGCGTCAGCGACCTGTCTTCGGAGCCTTCCAGCGGGCGATGCCGCGAGCTCCGAGGTTGAGGATCATCACGAAGGCGATCAGCGTCAGCGCCGCCGCCCAGGCACGGTCGTACGACGCGTCCGTGCCACCGCCGTACTGCTGGTAGATGTACAGCGGAAGCGAGGCCTGCGCACCCTCGAAGGGATTGTTGTTGATGAACGGGTTGCCGAACACCAGCAGCAGCACCGGCGCCGTCTCCCCCGCGATACGGGCGATCGCCAGCATGACGCCGGTGGTGATACCGCCGATGGCGGTCGGCAGGACCACCTTCAGGATGGTGCGCCACTTCGGGATGCCGAGCGCGAGAGACGCCTCACGCAGCTCGTTCGGTACGAGCTTCAGCATCTCCTCCGTCGAACGGACGACCACCGGCATCATCAGGATGGCCAGGGCCAGCGAACCGGCGAAGCCGAACGGCTGCATCTCGAACTGCAGCATGATGCTGAGGATGAAGAGGCCCGCGACGATCGACGGGATGCCCGTCATGACGTCCACGAAGAACGTGACGGCCTTGGCCAGCTTGCCGCGCCCGTACTCCACCAGGTAGACGGCGGTGAGGATGCCGATCGGGGCACCTATCACGGTGGCCAGACCGACCTGCTCCAGGCTGCCGATGATGGCGTGGTAGATGCCACCGCCCGGCTCGTTGTCGGCGACGACGCCCATCGAGTGGCTGAGGAAGTAGAGGTCGAGGACCTTCACACCGCGTACGACGGTCGTCCACACCAGGGAGACCAGCGGTACGACGGCGAGCAGGAAGGCGACCCAGACCAGCGAGGTCGCGATGCGGTCCTTGGCCTGACGCTTGCCCTCGACCATCGTGGCGATGACGTACGTACCGAGGACGAAGAGGATCGCGGCGATCAGGCCCCACTGGATGTTGCTGTCCAGGCCGGCGGCGAAGCTGATCCCGATGCCGAGCGCGATGGACGCGGCGCCGAGGGCCCAGGAGAACCACTTGGGGAGCGAGGCGCCCTGCATGGAGTTGGGGCGCTTGTCGGCTACGACGGTGCTCATGCGTTGGCCCCCGAGTACTCGGCGCGGCGGGCGATGATCGCGCGGGCCGCACCGTTGACGACCAGAGTGATGACGAACAGGACCAGACCGGAGGCGATGAGCGCGTCACGGCCGTACTCCGACGCCTCGCCGAACTTGGCGGCGATGTTCTGCGCGAAGGTGCCGCCGCCCGGGTCGAGCAGGCTGGTCTGGATGAGGAAGCTCGGGGACAGGACGGTGGCGACGGCCATCGTCTCGCCCAGCGCGCGGCCGAGACCGAGCATCGACGCGGAGATCACACCGGAGCGGCCGAAGGGCAGCACCGCCATCCGGATGACCTCCCAGCGGGTGGCACCGAGGGCCAGCGCGGCCTCCTCGTTCATCCGCGGGGTCTGCCGGAACACCTCACGGCTGACGTTGGTGATGACGGGGAGGATCATGATCGCGAGCAGGACGCCCACGGTCAGCATCGAGCGGGGCGCGCCCTCTTCCCAGGAGAAGATGCCGGTCCAGCCGAGGTAGTCGTTGAGCCAGCCGAAGAGGCCGTTCATGTGCGGTACGAGGATCAGGGCGCCCCACAGGCCGTACACGATGGACGGTACGGCGGCGAGCAGGTCGATCACGTACGCGATGGGACCGCTCAGCTTGCGCGGGGCGTAGTGCGTGAGGAACAGCGCGATCGCGACGGCGACCGGGACCGCGATGACCATGGCGATGATCGAGGAGACCACCGTGCCGAAGGCCAGGACCGCGACGCCGAACACCGGCGGACTGGTGTTGGTGTTCCACTCGAAGGTGGTGAGGAAGTTGCCCTCGTCCTTGCTGATGGCGAGGATCGAGCGATAGGTGAGGAAGATCGCGATCGCGGCCATGACGGCCAGCAGCAGGATGCCCGAGCCACGGGACAGACCGAGGAAGACCCGGTCACCGGGGCGGGTGGCGCCACGGACGGCGCGCTTCTCCTCGGCCGTGGGCTGGGAGGCGGCGGGTGGCGTCTTGTCAGTGTTTTTGGTGGTTGTGTCCATCAGGTTCTCCGGTCTGCGGGGCCACACCCGTGGATGCGGCTCCTGGCGGCGATGCACCGGACGGTGCGGCCGGGTCCCGTCGGAAGGCGGGACCCGGCCGCACACTCAGATCAGGCCAGGCTCTCGACGGTGGTACGAACCTTGGCGATGATCTCGGCGGGGATCGGCGCGTAGTCGATCCCGCTCAGGATTCCCTGGCCCTCTTCGCTGGTGATGTAGCGGAGGAAGGCCTTCGTGGCGGGCAGGGTGGCCGCCTTGTTGCCCTTGTCGCAGGCGATCTCGTACGTGACCAGGGTGATCGGGTACGCGCCGTCGGCCTTGGTCTTGTAGTCCAGCTTCAGCGACAGGTCGCTGCCGGTGCCGACGACCGTGGCGGCCGCGATGGCCTTGGTCGCGGAGTCGGAGGACGGCTTGACCGGAGCGGCGGCACCGGTCGCGACGGACACCGTGGACAGGTCCTTGGCGTACGACAGCTCCATGTAGCCGATCGCGCCCTGGGTCTGCTTGACCTGCGCCGCGATGCCGCTGGAACCGGAGGCGCCCTGGCCGCCCTTCGCCTGCCAGGCCTTGCCGCCCTCGTACTTCCAGTTCTCCGGGCTGGCGGCGATGAAGTACTTGGTGAGGTTGTCCGTGGTGCCGGACTCCTCGGAGCGGTGGAAGGCCTGGATCTTGGTGCTGGGCAGCTTCGCCTTCGGGTTCAGCGCCTTGATCGCCGGGTCGTCCCACTTGCTGATCTTGCTGTCGAAGATCTTCGCGAGGGTGGGAGCGTCGAGGACGAGGTCGTCGACACCCGGGAGGTTGTAGGCGAGCGCGATGGCTCCGCCGACCGCCGGGAGGTCGATGGCCTGGCCGCCGGTGCAGATCTTCTTGGACTCGGCGACCGCGTCGGGCTTGAGCGCCGAGTCGGAGCCGGCGAAGGCGACCGTGCCCTGCGTGAACGCGGTGACGCCCGCGCCCGAGCCGCTGCCCTTGTAGTTGATCTGCACGCCGTTGCAGGCGGCCGTGAAGTTCTTGACCCAGGCGTCGATCGCGTTCTTCTGCGCGGAGGAGCCGTCGGCCAGGAGCTGGCCCTTGGCGTCGTCACACTTGATGGAGCTGTTGCTGGCCGGCTTGGAGGCCCCGCCATCGGCCTTGGTGCCGGTGTCGTCCGAGCCGCACGCCGTGAGGGCCAGGGCGCCGGAGACGGCGAGAGCACCGAGGGTGAGGGCCCGCCGGTTCATGCGCTGAAGCTTCACTGTCTGGTGTTTCCTTCCAGGAGCCGCCGTCCTGAAATCCGGCGGCGTGCGAGGTCGCGAAGTATGCGTGGTGCGGTGGCACCCCCGAGGGCACACGCAGCACCGGTAGTCCCGAAAGTAGGCAGAACAGGTGAAGCCACTGACGGGCGCGAGTGAACGGAGGGTGAACCCCTGCGGTCGGTGCGGTGAGGTCACGGAATGCTCACGGGGAGAACACATATGGGTCCCGACCCGCGGAACAACCCCGGCCACACATTTGCGCTGCACAACCCCGGAATATCTCGTTCCTCTTTCTCTCGCAAACGGGACCGCCGAGGGGAACCCACGATGCGTGAAACTCGTCTCGTCCGACGGGAGTCAACGCTGGCTCAAACGGGGGAAACCGAGGATCGGGGAGCACCATGCATCGGCGTACGTTCATGGGAGCCGGGGCGGCCGCCCTGACCGCGATGACGACATCGGCGTGCACGGGCGCGAAGCGGGACAGCGCGACGAGCGCCCTCACCGCGACGAGCGTCTCCGCCGCCGCGAACTGGACGGCCCTCGGCCGCGACCTCGACGGCCCGCTCATCCGCCCCGGGGACGCCTCCTGGGCGGCGGCCCGCCAGCTCTACAACACCCGCTTCGACGGACTCAAGCCGGCCGCGGTGGCGTACGTGGCCCACGCGGACGACATCCGTACGGTCCTGTCGTACGCCCGCGCCCACTCCGTACCCGTCGCGATCCGCAACGGCGGCCACTCGTACGCGGGCTGGTCCTCGGGCAACGGCCGGCTGATCGTCGACGTGTCGAAACTGAACCGCGTCCGGGCGAGCGGCGGTACGGCGGTGGTCGGCGCGGGATCGAAACTGATCGACGTCTACCGCGCCCTGACCGCGAAGGGCGTCACGATCCCGGCGGGCTCGTGCCCGACGGTGGGCGTCTCGGGCCTGACCCTGGGCGGCGGCCACGGAGTGGTGTCCCGGGCGTACGGCCTGACCTGCGACAGCCTCACCCAGGCCACCCTGATCACAGCGGACGGCCGTGAACTGACGGCGAACGCCACCACGAACAAGGACCTGTTCTGGGCCCTGCGAGGCGCGGGCAACGGCAACTTCGGCGTCGTCACGGAACTGCACTTCCGCACGCACCCGGCACCGCAGGCGGTGGCCGCGTACCTGTCCTGGCCGTGGCGGAAGGCGGCGGCGGTGATGAGGGCATGGCAGGAGTGGGGCCCGAGCCAGCCGGACGAGATCTGGTCGGCCCTGCACGTGGCGAACGTGTCCGGCGGCACCCCGACCATCTCCATCTCGGCGTTCTCCCTGGGCACCTACACCGAACTGCAGAACGCGGTGGACCGCCTGGCGGACAAAATAGGTTCCCCGGCGTCGAGCGTCTCCCTGAAGCGCCGCTCGTACAAGGAGGCGATGGAGGTGTACGCGGGCTGCTCGTCCTTCGCGACGGACGCGCAATGCCACCTCCCGGGCCGAACCCCGGGCCGCTCCCCCCAAGGTGCCCTCGGCAGGGAAACATACGCGGCCCGCTCGGACTTCTTCGACCGCTCCCTGTCGCCCTCCGGGATCCAAACGCTCCTCTCCCGGATCACCTCGGTCCACGGAGGCTCGGGCAGCATCGCGTTCACGGCACTCGGCGGCGCGGTGAACCGGGTCTCCCCGACGGCGACGGCATTCGTGCACCGGCGCTCCAGGATGCTGGCCCAGTACATCGCCGCCTGGCGCCCCGGTACGACGGGCAGCGCGGCCCAGTCCTGGCTGACATCAACCCACAACGCCATGGCCCCCTACGCCTCGGGCGCCGCCTACCAAAACTACACAGACCCCACCCTGACCAACTGGCGCAAGGCGTACTACGGAGAAGCGGCCCCCCGCCTCACAACCCTGAAGCACCAATACGACCCAACCCGCCTGTTCACATACCCCCAGGCCCTGTAACCCACCCCACCCGGCGCTTGAGGACGAGGCTTATCCAGCCCAGGCCGTGTTTCGCACCCACCCTCCCGTTTGCCGTATCTGTTCAGCGCGGGCCCAGCCATCTCAGCCCGTCCGGCGTTCGAGGACGATCGCGTTCAGCGCGAAGGGGGGTCTGGGGGCGCAGCCCCCGGAGATGGGACGGGTAAGGGCGGCGGGGGCGAAACAACCCAACCACCACCTAAGCCGCCAGATCCCGTTCCTCCGCACCCCCCTCAACCC
>NZ_LGDW01000104.1 GCF_001280005.1 Streptomyces sp. NRRL WC-3618
TACCCGTCCCATCCCGTTCCTGGAGGCTGCGCCCCCAGACCCCGCTGTCAGCCCTTAAGGGGCCTCGTCCTCAAACGCCGGACAGGCTGAAAAGGGCCGGGCCTGGGCTGTAGACGCGGCGGGGGGGCTGGTGGGTGGCCACAGAAGCTCGGGCTGAAGGAGCCTTGTCCTCAAACGCCGGACGGGCTGAGGGTGCGGGGCCTGGGCTTGATGGAAGCGGCACACGGGTGAGTGGGTGGGAAACGCGACCTGGGCTGGAGGGGCCTCGTCCTCACGTGCCGGGTGGGCTGGAAATTCGCCCCCTCATCGTCCGGATACTGGGATGCTGGAGCCTGGTGTTCGGGCGGGGTGTGGGGGGCCGGGAAGCGTGGAGGACAGGGTGCGGGTCGTTATCGCCGAGGATTCAGTGCTGCTCAGAGAGGGCCTGACCCGGTTGTTGACCGACCGTGGGCATGATGTCGTCGCCGGTGTGGGTGACGGGGGCGCGCTGATCAAGACCATTACCGAGCTCGCCGCGCAGGGCGAGCTCCCGGACGTCGTCGTGGCGGATGTGCGGATGCCGCCCACCCATACCGACGAAGGGGTCCGGGCCGCCGTACAGCTGCGGAAATCGCATCCGGAACTCGGGGTGCTCGTGTTGTCGCAGTACGTCGAGGAGCGGTACGCGACCGAGTTGCTCGCCGGGTCCAGCCGGGGCGTCGGGTATCTGCTGAAGGACCGGGTCGCCGAGGTGCGGGAGTTCGTGGACGCGGTGGTGCGGGTGGCCCAGGGGGGTACCGCGCTCGATCCCGAGGTCGTGGCCCAGTTGCTGGGCCGCAGCCGTAAGCAGGACGTCCTCGCCGGGCTCACGCCCCGGGAGCGCGAGGTGCTGGGGCTCATGGCCGAGGGGCGGACCAATTCGGCCATCGCGCGGCAGCTCGTCGTCAGTGACGGTGCCGTCGAGAAGCACGTCAGCAACATATTCCTGAAACTGGGGCTCTCCCCGAGCGACGGTGATCACCGGCGTGTTCTGGCCGTTCTGACCTACCTCAACTCCTGAGCGCCTGGCCCGTGTCACTGTCGGGGCGGGAAATCATGACAAGTCGGGGCGCCGAACCGTCTCAACAAGGCGTCCATCATGCGATCGTCAAGGGAAGGTCGCCCTTACCGACGTACTGTTGATCCTGGGAGGGTCCGCGGGAGGACCGCTCCCAGGCCGCCGCCTCGAAGGAGGTCCAGTTCAGTGACCAGCCAGGTCAGCAGTCCCACGGACAGTTCAGCGGAGAAGGCCGGCTCAGACGTTGGAGCCGTCGTAGGAGAACAGCGCAACGCGGCGGGCGTCAAGGCCGTACGCCGCCTCGATCGGGTGATTATTCGGTTCGCGGGGGACTCCGGGGACGGGATGCAACTCACGGGGGATCGCTTCACCTCCGAGACCGCGTCCTTCGGGAACGATCTGTCCACTCTGCCGAACTTCCCCGCAGAGATCCGAGCGCCCGCAGGCACCCTGCCGGGCGTTTCTTCGTTCCAACTGCATTTCGCCGACCACGACATCCTCACGCCCGGGGACGCGCCGAACGTGCTGGTCGCGATGAATCCGGCCGCGCTGAAGGCGAACATCGCCGATGTGCCGCGCGGCGCGGAGATCATCGTCAACACGGACGAGTTCACCAAGCGCGCCATGCAGAAGGTCGGGTACGCGACGTCGCCGTTGGAAGACGGTTCGCTCGACGGATACAGCCTGCACCCGGTGCCGCTGACCACCCTGACCGTCGAGGCGCTCAAGGAGTTCGCGCTCTCCCGCAAGGAGGCCGAGCGCAGCAAGAACATGTTCGCGCTGGGCCTGCTGAGCTGGATGTACCACCGACCGACCGAGGGCACCGAGAAGTTCCTCGCCACCAAGTTCGCCAAGAAGCCCGAGATCGCCGCCGCCAACCTGGCCGCGTTCAGGGCGGGCTGGAACTTCGGGGAGACGACCGAGGACTTCGCCGTCAGTTACGAGGTCGCGCCGGCCTCGACCGCGTTCCCCACCGGCACCTACCGAAACATCTCCGGGAACCTGGCCCTGTCGTACGGGCTCATCGCGGCCGGTCAGCAGGCAGATCTGCCCCTGTACCTGGGGTCCTATCCGATCACGCCGGCCTCGGACATCCTGCACGAGCTCAGCAGACACAAGAACTTCGGTGTCCGCACCTTCCAGGCCGAGGACGAGATCGCCGGTATCGGGGCCGCGCTGGGCGCCGCCTTCGGCGGGGCGCTGGCCGTCACCACCACCTCCGGGCCGGGCGTGGCCCTGAAGTCCGAGACCATCGGGCTCGCGGTGTCGATGGAACTGCCCCTGCTGGTCATCGACATCCAGCGGGGCGGGCCCTCCACCGGGCTGCCGACCAAGACCGAGCAGGCCGATCTGCTGCAGGCCATGTTCGGCCGCAACGGCGAGGCCCCGGTCCCGATCGTGGCCCCGCGCACACCCGCCGACTGCTTCGACGCGGCCATCGAGGCCGCCCGTATCGCCCTTACCTACCGCACCCCGGTCTTCCTGCTCTCCGACGGGTACCTCGCCAACGGCTCCGAGCCCTGGCGCATCCCCGAGGTCGACGAACTCCCCGATCTGCGGGTGCGGTTCGCGCAGGGACCCAACCACACCCTGGACGACGGCACCGAGGTCTTCTGGCCCTACAAACGGGACCCGCAGACCCTCGCCCGCCCCTGGGCCGTCCCCGGCACCCCGGGGCTCGAACACCGTATCGGTGGCATCGAGAAGCAGGACGGCACGGGCAACATCTCGTACGACCCCGCCAACCACGACCTGATGGTCCGTACCCGGCAGGCAAAGATCGACGGCATCGCCGTACCGGATCTGGTGGTCGACGACCCGTCCGCCGCCGCCAACACCCTTGTTCTGGGCTGGGGTTCCACCTACGGGCCGATCACCGCGGCGGTCCGCCGGCTGCGGGGGGCCGGGGAGTCGATCGCACAGGCCCATCTGCGCCACCTCAACCCGTTCCCGCAGAATCTCGGCGAGGTGCTCAGACGCTACGACCGGGTCGTGATCCCCGAGATGAACCTCGGCCAGCTCGCCACGCTGATCCGGGCGAAGTACCTGGTGGACGCCCACTCGTACAACCAGGTCAACGGTATGCCGTTCAAGGCCGAACAGCTCGCCACGGCTCTCAAGGAGGCCATCGATGGCTGAGACGTCCATGAAAGGCGCCGGTACCGGCGTCAGCACTGGCACCGGCTCGATCGAGGCACTCACCCTGGTGCCCAAGGCCGTGGCCAGGCAGTCCATGAAGGACTTCAAGTCCGACCAGGAAGTGCGCTGGTGCCCCGGCTGCGGGGACTACGCGGTCCTCGCCGCCGTACAGGGTTTCATGCCCGAACTGGGGCTCGCGAAGGAGAACATCGTCTTCGTGTCCGGGATCGGCTGCTCCTCCCGCTTCCCGTACTACATGAACACCTACGGCATGCACTCCATCCACGGCCGCGCCCCCGCCATCGCCACCGGCCTCGCCTCCAGCCGCCGCGACCTGTCCGTCTGGGTGGTCACCGGCGACGGCGACGCGCTCTCCATCGGCGGCAACCATCTGATCCACGCCCTGCGGCGCAATGTGAACCTCAAGATCCTGCTCTTCAACAACCGCATCTACGGGCTGACCAAGGGCCAGTACTCGCCCACCAGCGAGGTCGGCAAGATCACCAAGTCGACGCCGATGGGGTCGCTGGACGCGCCCTTCAACCCGGTGTCGCTGGCGATCGGCGCGGAGGCGTCGTTCGTCGCCCGAACCGTCGACTCCGACCGTCAGCACCTCACGAGCGTGCTGCGCGAGGCCGCCGCCCATCCCGGTACGGCGCTCGTCGAGATCTATCAGAACTGCAACATCTTCAACGACGGCGCCTTCGAGGTCCTCAAGGACAGGCAGCAGGCCGAGGAGGCGGTGATCCGGCTGGAGCACGGGCAGCCGATCCGGTTCGGTGCCGACGGCGCCAAGGGTGTCGTACGGGACCGGGCCACCGGCGATCTGAAGGTGGTCGCCGTCACCGCCGACAACGAGGGCGACGTACTCGTGCACGACGCGCGCGCCGCGTCCCCGACCACGGCGTTCGCGCTCTCCCGGCTCGCCGACCCGGACACCCTGCACCACACGCCCATCGGCGTCTTCCGCTCCGTCGACCGGCCGGTGTACGACACACAGATGGCCGAGCAGCTCGACGCGGCGATCGTCCAGAACGGCAAGGGCGACCTCGGCGCGCTGCTCGCCGGCGGGGACACCTGGACCGTCGTCGGATAGACGGCCCGACGGACGGCCGACCGGCGGTCGGACGGACGAGACGAGTGGCTACCGCGCCCGGGCCTTTTCGGCCCGGGCTTCGTCGTAGGTGCGGCGGGCCCGGTCCACGTCCGGCATGCGCTCCGTCGTCCAGACGGCCAGCGCGCTGACCTGGGCGGCGGCCTCGCGGCCGAGGTCGGTGAGCGAGTAGTCGACGCGCGGCGGGATGACCGGCTTCGCGTCCCGGTGGACCAGCCCGTCGCGCTCCAGCGTCTGGAGGGTCTGCGTCAGCATCTTCTCGCTGACCCTGCCGATGGCCCGGCGCAGCTCACTGAAGCGGTACGGGCGCTCCAGCAGCTCCATGAGGACGAGGACCCCCCAGCGGCTGGTGACGTGCTCCATGACCAGGCGGTACGGACACATGCCCTCGGCGTCGACCGTCTCGTACTTGCCCGGGACCCGTTTGCTCTCAAGTTCCGCCTCAGCACTTACTCCACTTACTCCCATGTAAGTACCTTACTTGAAAGTGGGTACTTTCCAAGAGTTAGCGCTTCTCCTAGGGTTAGTGCCAGCCCGCATCCCACAAGGAGATACGCAATGAGCATTGTCGTCACCGGAGCCACCGGCCACCTCGGTCGCCACGTCATCGAGCAGCTGCTGGAGAAGGTTCCGGCCGACCAGATCACCGCCGTCGTGCGCGACGCGGAGAAGGCGTCCGGCTTCGCGGCCCGCGGCGTGAAGATCGCGGTCGCCGACTACAGCGAGCCCGCGACCTTCGACGGTGTCATAGCCGCCGGCGACAAGGTGCTGCTCATCTCCGGCAACGAGTTCGACAAGGGCCGCGTCGGCCAGCACAAGGTCGTCCTCGACGCCGCAAAGGCGGCGGGCGTCGCACTGTTCGCGTACACCAGCGCCTTCGGTTCCCTGACGGCCGCGCTCGCCGACGACCACCGGGGCACCGAGGCGGCGATCCTCGAGTCCGGCGTCCCCTACTCGCTGCTGCGCAACAGCTGGTACAACGAGAACTACACCGAGCAGCTCGCCGTCGCCCTCGAGCACGGTGTCACCCAGGCCGCGGGCGAGGGCCGGGTCGCCTCCGCCGCGCGCGCCGACTACGCCGCCGCCGCTGTCGCGGTGCTGACCGGCGAGGGCCACGAGAACACGACGTACGAGCTGAGCGGCGACACCAACTGGAGCTTCGCCGAGTACGCCGCCGAGGTGTCCAAGCAGTCCGGCAAGGACGTCGCCTACAACGCCGTCCCCGTCGAGGTCTACACCGGCATCCTGGTCGGCGTCGGCCTGCCCGAGGGCCTCGCCGCCATCCTCGCGGGCGTGGACGCGTGCATCGAGCAGGGCGAGCTGGCCGGCACCCCGGGCGACCTGTCCCGGCTGACCGGCCGCCCGACCACGCCGATCGCCGAGTCGATCGCCGCCGCGCTCAAGGCCTGACCCGCACACCCCTCGGGGGCGCGCACTCCCCCGTCGCGCCCCCGAGGACGCCCGCCCCCGACTGTCATGACCGTATGCCGATACGAACATGACAGTCCGGGGCGCTCGGCGTTACGGTCGTGACCGCACATCCATATGGTCATGTGCTGGTACGAGGGGAGACGCCGGTGGCCGGCAAGCCGACGAGCGAGCAGCGCACAGGTCTGCTGAACGGCTTCGCCGCATACGGGATGTGGGGCCTCGTCCCGCTCTTCTGGCCGCTGCTGAAGCCGGCCGGAGCGGTCGAGATCCTGGCCCACCGGATGGTGTGGTCGCTCGCCTTCGTCGGCATCGCCCTTCTGGCGCTGCGCCGCTGGGCCTGGGCGGGCGAGCTGCTGCGGCAACCGCGCCGACTGGCACTGATCACGGTCGCCGCGGCGCTCATCACGGTCAACTGGGGCGTCTACATCTGGGCCGTGAACAGCGGACACGTGGTCGAGGCCTCGCTCGGCTACTTCATCAACCCGCTCGTCACCATCGCCATGGGCGTGCTCCTGCTGAAGGAAAGGCTGCGGCCGGTGCAGTGGACGGCGGTCGGCGTCTGTCTGGCCGCGGTACTCGTCCTGACGGTCGGCTACGGCCGGCCGCCCTGGATCTCCCTGTGCCTGGCCTTCTCCTTCGCCACGTACGGCCTGGTGAAGAAGAAGGTCAACCTGGGCGGGGTGGAGTCGCTGGCCGCTGAGACCGCGGTCCAGTTCCTGCCCGCGCTGGCGTATCTGCTGTGGCTGGGCGGCCGGGGCGAGGCGACCTTCGGCGCGGAGGGCGTGGGGCACGCGGCCCTGCTCGCGGCGACCGGCATCGTGACCGCCCTCCCGCTGGTCTGCTTCGGCGCGGCGGCGATACGGGTGCCGTTGTCGACGCTGGGCCTGCTCCAGTACATGGCCCCCGTCTTCCAGTTCCTCCTGGGCGTCTTCTACTTCCACGAGGCCATGCCCCCGGAGCGCTGGGCGGGGTTCGCCCTGGTGTGGCTGGCCCTGATCCTCCTGACGTGGGACGCGCTGCGGGCGGCCCGGCGGGGGGCGCGGGCGCTCAGGGCCGGGGTCGACTCGACGATGCCCGCTCCGCCGGTGATGGACGCCGCGACGCAGGACGTACGCGGCTGACGGCGGCGCCATGGCTGGCGTTACGTCGGGTGCTACGTCGGGTGCTACGGCGGGCGTTTACAGCGGGCCGCTGTCAGTGCGACGCGTTATAAGTGGTCCTCATGACACAGACGCCCGCACAGACTCCCACCCCCACCCCCAGCGCCACCCCCGTGCACTGGAAGCTGGTCATCGACTGCGCCGACCCGCACGCGCAGGCCGACTTCTGGGCTGCCACGCTCGCGTACACGGTCGAGGATCACAGCGCGCTGGTCGAACGCCTGCTGGGCCTCGGTGCCGTACCGGCCGAGCTGACCGTCGAGTCGCACGGCCGCCGTGCCTGGCGGGACCTGGCCGCCGTACGGCATCCGGGTGACCCGTACGAGGAGGAGAGCGGGACCGGGCTCGGGCGGCGGCTGCTGTTCCAGCGCGTGCCGGAGCCGAAGACGGGCAAGAACCGGCTCCACCTCGATCTGCACCCCGGGCCGGAGCGACGCGCGGCGGAGGTCGAGCGCCTGACGGGGCTGGGGGCGGCCGTGCTGCGGGAGGTGCGGGAGGCGGGCGGCGAGTGGGTCGTGATGACCGACCCGGAGGGGAACGAATACTGCGTGCACTAGTCATGTCCATGTTCATTCGCGTTCATCCGATATGCGAACTCCCTGTCCAGATAGTGCTCTTGACGAATCGTTAGCCAGAGCTTCACCATCCAGGCACCTATCCACTGTGGAATCCCAGGGATTCCCCAGGAATTCGGAGCCCCCCACATGAAGCTCTCGGTTCCCGGACGCGTCACAGCCACCGCTGTGGCCGCCACCCTTCTCGCCGGCACCGCGCTCCTCACCACGGGCACGTCGGCCGGCGCCGCCTCCGCGCCCGAGGTCCGGCTCGCCGCCGCGCCCGACCTGCCCGTGGCCAACGTCAAGGCGCACCTGACCCAGTTGCAGTCCATAGCCACCGCCAACGGCGGCAACCGGGCGCACGGCAGAGCCGGCTACCGCGCCTCCCTCGACTATGTGAAGGCCAAGCTGGACGAGGCCGGATTCACGACGACCATCCAGCAGTTCACCGCGTCCGGCCGTACCGGCTACAACCTGATCGCCGACTGGCCCGGCGGCGACGCCAACCAGGTGATCATGGCGGGCTCGCACCTCGACAGCGTCACCGCCGGCCCCGGCATCAACGACAACGGCAGTGGCTCGGCCGCCGTCCTGGAGATCGCGCTCGCCGTCTCCCGCGCCCAGTACCAGCCGACGAAGCACCTGAGGTTCGGCTGGTGGGGAGCAGAGGAGCTGGGCATCGTCGGGTCCCGGTTCTACGTCAACAACCTCTCCTCCGCGAACCGTTCGCGCGTCAAGGGCTATCTGAACTTCGACATGATCGGCTCGCCGAACCCCGGCTACTTCGTCTACGACGACGACCCGACCATCGAGAAGACCTTCAAGGACTACTACGCCGGCATCGGCATCCCGACCGAGATCGAGACCGAGGGCGACGGCCGCTCCGACCACGCCCCCTTCAAGAACGCGGGCATCGCCGTCGGCGGTCTGTTCAGCGGCGCCGACTTCACCAAGACGGCCGCACAGGCGGCCAAGTGGGGCGGTACGTCGGGCCGGGCGTTCGACCGCTGCTACCACGCGTCCTGCGACACCATCGCGAACATCGACGACACCGCCCTCGACCGCAACAGCGACGCCGCCGCGTACGCCGTGTGGGAGTTGTCGAAGTAACGCGCACAGCCATGGTCCAACTCCCCCGTACCGCACTGACGATGGCATCGTATGGATGTCAAGATCAGTGATTCAGTACGACAGTTCGTCGGTACGTCGAACGTCGGTACGGGGGAAGGAACGTCAAATGCGCAGGGCGAGTACGAGAGTGATGGCGGCCGTCGTGGCGGGGCTGGTCCTCGCCGGATGTGCCGGATGCGGCGGATCCGCGGAGCCCGAGAAGGCCACGCGATCCGCTGCTGCCGGTGATCCCAAGGCAGACGGTCAACCGGTGGGCAAGCTCGCCGAGTTGACCGTCCCCGCCGCCTACGACGCCGACCGCGGCTGGGACCAGGAGCTGCCCTGGGTACGGAAGGGCGCCGACACCGCGCCCGTCGCCGTCGCCCCCGTCTCGGGGACCGTCGCGTACCTGGTCGCCGACCAGGCCGAGATGTACATGCAGGTACGCCGGGCCACCACGGGCAAGGTGCTGTGGACCAGCGCCCCCTGGACCCCACCGGGGACGCTGGACGACTCCGGGGGCAACGACCCCGCCGCCATCGCGCCCGCGTCGGTGACCGCCGTGAACGCGGGCGGGCGCGAGTACTTCGTCGCGTGGGCGCACGGAATGGACGGCAAGGACGCGTTGCACGACGGCAAGGAGATCATCCAGGCCGTGGTGTACGCGGCGGACGCCTCCGGCGACGCGGTCACCCCGCTCCGCAGCGTCGACATCCCCGTGCGGGTCGGCCCCGCCGGCACCCCCCAGGGCGAGATCGTCGTCCGTGACGGGGGCGCGGGCCGGGCCCTCTTCAGCTGGAACGACGGCTACGAGAGCCACGCGGCGACCATCGGCGTCGCGAGCCGCGAGGTGACGACGTGGGGCCCGGACGCGGGCACAGTCGTCGGGGTCACCGGGAAGGGGCCCCTGGCGAATGTCTCCGCCGGCGGGTTCGGCGTGTCCGGCGGCTGGTCCAGCAAGGACGCGACCCCCGAGGGCGCCGCCGCCGAACGGTCCGCCGGCTTCGGCTCCAAGGTCGTCAACGGCACCGCGGAGACGGTCGCGGACGGCAAGGTCGTCGCCTCCTGGGTCCCGTCGAAGGGCGCCGACGAGGACGGCACCGAGGAGACCGTGCGGACCGTGCACGACGCCGCGACCGGCAAGGTCCTGCTGCGCGCCGAGTGCCGCGACCGCACACTCACACAGCCGTTCGACCGCGACGACACCGTCCTCGGCGACAGCGTCCTGACGTCCGCATCCCCCAACAGCCGCTATCTCTCCTACGGTTGGATGCTCTTCGACCTCCAGAAGGGCAGCGCGGCCTGTCTCGCCGCGGGCGCGGGCGGGGACAAGGGCCGCAAGGACATGCTGATCGACTCCGTCCGCGACGACGGCACGGCGTACGGCACCGTCACGGGCTCGGACCCGCGCGTCGCCGTCGAGATCCCGGCCTCGACAGGCACACCGAAGGCCCTGCCGACCGGCACGGAGGTACCCGCGTACACACCGGCCGGGGCGGGCATCTTCCTCACCTGGAGCGAGGGCGGCGGAATCCTCGTCTCGGGGCGCGCGGAGCGTTGAGCCCGGCAGCAGAAGGGCGTTTCGCCGATCCCACATACCTCGCGGATCCCGCGTACCTCGCGGATCTCACGGTTCTGGAGATCGCCGCCGCTGTGCGGGGGCGGGAAGTGACCGCCGTCGAGGTCGTCACGGCCGCGCTCGCACGGATCGCCGTCGTGGAGCCGGAGCTGTGCGCGTTCGCGGACGTGTGGGGCGAGGCGGCGGTGCGGCGGGCACACGAGGTCGACGTACGGGTCGCCGCAGGTGAGCGGTTGCCGCTCGCGGGCGTGCCGATCGCGGTCAAGGGGCGGTACGGGGAGCGGGCGGCGGACGCGGTGCGGCTGATCGCGGCCGGGTGTGTGCCGGTGGGCGCAACGTCCGTTCCGGCACCCGGTTCCGGAACTCCCTGGCAAACATGGGGGCTTGGGGCCGGAGGGCCGACGATCAACCCATGGCGGCCAGACCGGGTGCCCGGCGGTTCGTCGGCCGGGGCCGCGGCGGCTGTGGCGGCGGGCCTGGTCCCCCTCGCCACCGGCGCGGACGGGGCGGGGTCCATCCGCATCCCGGCCGCCTGGTGCGGGGTGTTCGGCCTCAAGTCGACGAACGGACGCCTGCCGCATCCCGACCGAACGGGGCTGAGCACGGTCGGGGCGATCGCTCGCCGGGCGGCGGACCTGGAGGCGTACTGGCGGTGCGTGGGTGGGGGCGGCGCCGGCGCGGTGGAGGGGGCGGTGGGTGCGGCAGACATGGGGGATGCGGCGGGGGGGGGACGGGGGGGCAGTGGGGGGGGGGGGGGGGGGGGGGGAGGGCCCCGCACCGCCCCCTTGTTCGGATTCCCTGGGGTTG
>NZ_LGDW01000105.1 GCF_001280005.1 Streptomyces sp. NRRL WC-3618
CGACATAGCGGGGGGTGCGGCCGGACGGCTTGGCCAGCTGCAGCGCGATGTTGGTGGCGTAGTCCCCGCTGCCGCCGGGCCCGGGCGGCGCGACGACGGCGCGTGCGGGGACGGCGACGCGCAACGCCCCGACGTCGACAGCACGACGCACCGCGCACAGCACGGTACGGGAGAGCTCGACGGGGGTCACGGGACAAGCGTAGGGGAGGAGGGGGGTGGGTAGGCGAGTGGGTTTGGGGTGGGGGTGGGTGTTTCGGTATGTGGACGGATGGGGTGAACGGGGGTGAGGGGGAGGGTGCGCGGGAGGGGGGTGCGGGAAAGGGTGGAGGAGGAGGGGCGGCGGAACGCTGTCCGGTCGGTCCGGGGCAGTTGCCAGCGGTCGGTTCAGGTCAGTTGCCGGCGCGTCAGCTGGCGCGCTCGGCCTCACTGGGGACGCCGAGGGAACCGAGCGGAGGTCCGAGGGCGCTCCCGAAGGAGGCGTCGCCGCGCCCACGTTCGGCCAACTGCCTTACGACGCTGATGAGTTCGGCGGGGTCAAAGGGCTTGGCGAGAAACGCGTCGACTCCGACATCGAGCCCGGCCTCGACCTCGTACGGCGTACAGGCACTGATGATGGCGAGGGGCAGGTCGCGGGTGCGAGGGTCGGCGCGCAACCGAGCGGCGGCGCCCAGACCGTCGAGGCGGGGCATCGCGACGTCAAGGGTGACGACATCGGGGCACACCTGATGAACGACATCCAGACACTCGGCACCATCAGCCGCGGTCACGACCTCGAAACCCTCCAGCTCGAGGTTGACCCTGATCAGCTGCCGGATGACCTTGTTGTCGTCCACAACAAGCACCCGGCCGGACACGCCTGGCACAACTCGAGAGTAGGTCGAGTCCGGCCACCGCGTCCGGCTTTTCCCCACTTCCACAGGCACGATCGAGGGCCGAGGAGAGCCGACGCCGCCCTCAAAACCCGTTCCTGATCACTCCGAACGAGCTGGTAGTGTTCTACTCGTCACCGCGCAACGCGCAAGACACGCCCCCGTAGCTCAGGGGATAGAGCAACGGCCTCCGGAGCCGTGTGCGCAGGTTCGAATCCTGCCGGGGGCACCCTTTATGAGGTGCCCAAAGACCCCGTCACCAGCGGAAACGCTGAGGCCGGGGTCTTCGCGTATGTGCAGGCGTGTGCCGCTCGGAGCGGCCGTAGGTCGGGTGCTGTGGACTATGTGTGGACTGGCCGCAGAGCACGAACCCGCAGGTGGGACCCAAGAAACGCCGAGGCCCCCGGACTGGAGTCCGGGGGCCATTGTGCCGCGTGTGGGTGTGTCGTAGGTGTGTCGGATCAGGTCTCGTCCGGTCGGCTGTCCTCCTGGTCGTGCTCCTCGTCGTGCTCCTGGGCGCCGTCCTCGCCGAGGAGTTCGGCGATCCGGCTGTTGGCGATGTCCTGACGGCCGTCGAGGCACTTCGCGTAGCGGCTCAGCAGCACCTCCACACTGTTGCCCGCCCGCTCCGCCGCCTCGGTCGGGCGGCGCCACCACGTGCCTGACGAAACGGGCAATCCTCCCATGGGGCCTCTTGCAAGGCTGTACCCGGTTCGTAGCCGACCCTCCTGCCGGACAAGCGACCCTTGGCCTGACGTCCCCTACTGAGATCAACGCCACCAGACGGCAATGACGGGCACGATCGAACAATGACCGCACAGCAGGACCAGGATCACGTTCCAGTTCCTCAGGGCGAGGGCGTGAAGCCGGCGGACCGGTCCAGGTGGAACGGGGAGCCCTGAGCCGTTGGGTTCCAACCACCGCGAAGAGCGAGTTCGATGGCGTCGGCAACGTCGGATGGCAGCACAGGCTTAGCCTCACGTCCGAACCAATTGCTCGGGTGTGGCTGGTTGGTCGTGACCACAAGAGTTGTCCCAGGAGTATCCGCATACTCAACGGCGAACGTGCAGGGTGTCCAAGACAGAGCCTGAGAGTAGGTCGGCCTACGTCGCAGCCTCCAGCGATAGGCCATACCGTCAACAACGATGCGTCGTGCTCCCTTGCGGCCCAGTGCCATGCCTCCTCCTCCTCGATACCGAGGATGCTAGCGAGCTTGGCTCTACGGGTCCGTCTCAGTTTCCGTCTCATTCAGCACCGTTCACGACCGTTCAGCCAGGCCCCGGACCCGCTTGCACTCCGGTGAGCGGCAGCCGGGCCTTCCCCCGTGAACGCAGGTGAACGAAGCTGCACCCAACCCATCCGCCAAGCAACAGACTTGGAAACCGTGCACCGGTGCTGACGCTGGCGTACAGGTCGCGTCAGTACTCAGTCCCCCTGTCAGAGTGGCGCTGTACGGTCCGTTGCATGGCTGAGAGACCTACGACGAGCTGGCGCGACGGCATAGCCGAGGAAGCCGAAGAGCTTGCCGCTGGCACCCTGGATCCTGAGTGCGCGTGCATGGCGGGACTGTTCCCTGAAGAACTGCTCACGTCGACCGATGCCGTCCTCGACACCTTCGAGAGTGAGCTTCCCGGGCTGAGTGAGGCAGACGACGCGCAGATCTTCGGCGTCGTGGAACGCGTCGTCATGGCCTTGAACGCCGTGAACGAAGCCCACAACGAAAGCGCCTACGAAACCGACGAGCGCGAGCAACTGTGCGACTTCATCGACCAGTCGCTCACCGAGCACGGCATTGATCTCGTCGCACTGGCTGCCCGGCATGGACTCGGCCGGTACCAGATCACGGACAAGTGGCGGAAGTGGTAAGGCCGCTCGCTGACGCTGCCCGCTGGGCACCCGTTCCTGACACAGCGCCGTTGCCGCACCACAAACGCACCAGATCGAGCGGGGAACAGCGGGGAATCACGGGGAAAGCGGCCAGGCCCGACGGCACCACCCCGCGACCGTTTCTCCCAGGTCAGCGACAAGACCAGCCCCAAGTGCCCGCAGCTTCCCAAGCTGGTGGCACGAGGCGTGAGAAGCCGAGAGTGGGGCGGGGGAACCGCCGCGGGCGGTTTGGGCGTTTTAGCTTCCAAGCCGGGGCGGTGATTCTACCCTGGTGTTCTTTCGGAGCCGCGTGGGTCAGGGGATCAAGTGAGTGCTGAGATCGTGCAGTTGGTGGAGCAGGCGGGCCCGGCCGTGACGGCCGCAGTGGGTGCTTACGGTGTAGCGGTGCTGACGCGGGCGCAGGATGCTGCTGCCGAGGCGACGGTCGGTCTGGGGCAGCGGATCCTGCAACTGGTCTGGCGGCGCAGGGACGAGGCGGGCCGGACGGAGTTGGAACGGGTCGTGGGTGAGGCCGCCGACGAGCAGGATGACGCCTACTCCGCGGCTGTGCTGGGCCGGCTCCTGCGGCGTGCGTTGCAGGACGATCCCGGACTGCGGGAGGAACTGTCGGCCATGGTGCCCGCCCCGGCTGCGGGTACGGTCACGATCACGGCGTCCGGCGAGCGGTCGATCGCCGCCCAGCACATCGGCACCGCGATCACCGGTGACGGTCACACCCCGCCCCGACCGTGAGCACGGGCGAGGCTGCCTCCGAGTCACGGATCGAGGCGATCGGACCGCAGTCGATCGCCGCCCAGTACATCGACACCGCGATCACAGGTGACGTACTGCCGCCCGAGGCGTTGCAAGAGGCAAAGCGGGTGACCGCGGCGCCGGGCACCTCGAATCTGCCCCCGGCGCCGCTGTGCCTGGGCCGTCAGGAAGAACTGGCCTGGCTGCGGGATGCCCTGAGCGGCCGACGCGAGGGGGCGATCACGCAGGGCGGGGCCGTGCACGGTCTGGGCGGGATCGGAAAGAGCACGCTCGCCCTGCACTACGCCCACCGTCACCGTGACGACTACACGCTGATCTGGTGGATCAACGCAGCCTCCCCCGACGAGATCGAGACCTCGCTGGCCGTCCTCACCCAGACTCTGGTTCCGGGCTGGGCCGCCACGGCCGAGCGCGCGGCGCTGGTGGCATGGGCGCGGCAGTGGCTGGCCTGGCATCCGGGCTGGCTGCTGGTCTATGACAACGTCGATGACCCCGACGACCTCGCCCCGTATACGGGGGCGCTCCACCAGGGGCACCATCTGGCCACGAGCCGCCGCACCACCGGCTGGCCCGACACCACCCCCACCCTGACCCTGGGCAACCTCCACCCGGAAGACGCCACCACCCTGTTGTGCCGTCTCGTGTTCAAGGACACCCCGCCCACGGCGCGCCAGCAGGCCGATGCCCACGCTCTTGCCGCTGACCTGGGATATCTGCCACTGGCGATCAAGCAGGCCGGTGCCTACCTCGCGCAGAACCGTGGCATCAGCCTCGACGCCTACCGCCGGCGCCTGGACACCAAATTCGCCAAGACCGCCCACGGCTTCGACGCCAAGCGCACCCTCGCCCGTATCTGGAACGTCACCCTCGACGTCCTGGAGCAGGAAGATCCGCTGGCCGTTCAGGTGTTGTACACCGCTGCCTGGCTCGCCCCCGACGACATCCCCCACACCCTGCTCACACCGCCCGACACCGACCCGGACGACATCGCCGAAGCCATCGGCACCCTGACCACCTACAGCATGATCACCGCCACCGACACCACCCTCAGCATCCACCGCATGGTCCAAGCCGTTCTCCGCACACCCCAGACCAATAACGACACGGAACGGCCCCAGCACTTCCGAGGCCGCGACAGCGCCGAACAGGCAGTCCTCCACAGCCTGACTCCGCCTTCGGGCCACGACAGCACCACCGACAGCCAGTGGGACACCTTCACCCCCCACCTCGTCACCCTCGCTGCCACCACCCCACCCGGACACCACAACCCTCCACTGACCAACGCATACAACACCACCGCCCAGCGCCTCCATCACCAAGGCCACACCGCCCGCGCCACCCCCCTGTACGAGGCCACCCTCGCCCAGTGCGAGCAGGTCCTGGGCGACACCGATCCCGACACCCTGGCCAGCCGCGGCAACCTCGCGCTCGCTTACGAGTCGGTGGGGGATCTCGGACGCGCCATCCCTTTGTTCGAGGCCACCCTCGCCCAGTGCGAGCAGGTCCTGGGCGACACCCACCCCCACACCTTGGCCACCCGCATCAACCTCGCCGGCGCCTACCGGTCGGTGGGGGATCTGGGACGCGCCATCCCCTTGTACGAGGCCACCCTCACCCAGTTCGAGCAGGTGCTGGGCGACACCCACCCCCACACCCTGAACAGCCGCAACAACCTCGCCGGCGCTTACGAGTCGGTGGGGGATCTGGGACGCGCCATCCCCTTGTACGAGGCCACCCTCACCCAGTGCGAGCAGGTCCTGGGCGACACCGATCCCAGGACCCTGATCACCCGCAGCAACCTCGCTGGCGCTTACGAGTCGGTGGGGGATCTGGGACGCGCCATCCCCCTGCACGAGGCCACCCTCGCCCAGTGCGAGCAGGTCCTGGGCGACACCCACCCCAACACCCTGACCAGCCGCAACAACCTCGCGCTCGCCTACTACGCGGCGGGCGATCTGGGGCGCGCCATCACTCTGTTCGAAGCCACCCTCGCCCAGTACGAGCAGGTCCTGGGGTCCTGGGCGACACCCACCCCCACACCCTGACTGGCCGCAACCACCTCGCCGACGCCTACCGGGCGGCGGGGGATCTGGGGCGCGCCATCACTCTGCACGAGGCCACCCTCGCCCAGTACGAGCAGGTCCTGGGCGACACCCACCCCGACACCCTGAACAGCCGCAACCACCTCGCCGGCGCCTACAAGTCGGTGGGGGATCTGGGACGCGCCATCCCCCTGTACGAGGCCACCCTCAGCCAGCGCGAGCAGGTGCTGGGCGACACCCACCCCGACACCCTGGCCACCCGCAACAACCTCGCCCACGCCTACAAGTCAGCGGGGGATCTGGGACGCGCCATCCCCCTGTACGAGGCCACCCTCACCCAGTCCGAGCAGGTCCTGGGCGACACCCACCCCAACACCCTGGCCACCCGCAACAACCTCGCGCTCGCCTACTACGCGGCGGGCGATCTGGGGCGCGCCATCACTCTGTTCGAAGCCACCCTCGCCCAGTACGAGCAGGTCCTGGGCCAGTACGAGCAGGTCCTGGGCGACACCCACCCCAACACCCTGAACAGCCGTAACCACCTCGCGCTCGCCTACTACGCGGTGGGGGATCTGGGGCGCGCCATCACTCTGTTCGAAGCCACCCTCGCCCAGTACGAGCAGGTCCTGGGCGACACCCACCCCCACACCCTGACGGGCCGCAACAACCTCGCCCACGCCCGCCTAGCTACCCAAGCTGTACAGCAGACAAGTACAGCAACCTCTGCAACCGACCATGACCGACAACCACCCTCAGGGACCAAATAGAAGCCCCTATGCCCCTTGTCGACCGATCTCTATAGAGCTACGGATCAGAAGGCCACGGCAAGTGAACCGTCCGGCTCCCGCCGAACGGTCTCTCAGTCTCAGTCGCGCCCGCTTCTCTGTGGTAACGCTGTCTCGGCTGTTACCGGCCCGGCTTCCAGTCCGCATCGAGGATGGCAGCATGCACGGCGGCAACGATCATCGTGATGGCAAGGACGCCACCCACCCAGTTCTTCGGGTTACCGAGAACCGACCCCAGGACAGCGGACCCGTAGATGATCACCGCGTACACAGCTGGCACGGCCATGCTGACAACCCGCTTCTTGGCGGCGACGAAAAACAAGGGCGGGGCAAGAAGGCCGGCCGACGCTACGACCACAACGACCCAGATCACCTTGTGCAGTGTGTTCGTGTACATGCGAGCTTGGATGGGCGCGTTGATGTGCGGGCTGCTCATGGTTCCCCCTGACTTCAGTGGGCGCTCAGTGTGACCTACAGCACCCGAAAAGTGGGGCCTTTCGGAGGATTCACTGAACAACCCCAGTGTTCGCCAGCTCGGTCCCGTCTCAGATTCCGTCTCATTCAGCGCCGTTCACGACCGTTCAGACGGGACCGAAGCCGGTAGCCCCTCTCGCGACCGCCCGCCGATGAACGCAGGTGAACGGCCCCGTCCGAGGCACCAGAGCCCACCACCACAGTTGGAAAGCGTGTGGAGGGTGAGGTTCCCCCGCTGCGCGGGAGTGGCTGACTAGCAGGGCAGGGCGGGTTGACGTGGTTTCAGGTTCACTGGTTCGGCCGCTGCCTGGTCGGCGTAGCGCTTCTCTTCGAACTCGATGGGGCTGAGGTAGCCGAGGCGCTTCTGGATGCGGCGGGGTTATAGAAGCCGTCGATGTATTCGAAGAGCGCGAGATTCGCCTCGGCTCTGGTGTCGAAGGTCCGTCCGCGGATGCACTCGGTCTTGATCAGCATCCACAGGTTCTCCGCCAGGGCATTGTCGAAGGAGTCGCCGACCGAGCCCATGGACGCCCGAACGCCTGCTCTGACCAGGCGTGTTGTGAGCTTGATAGACGTGTATTGCGTGCCGTGATCCGCATGGTGGACGAGTTCGCCGGGGGTGACCTCGCGGCTGGCGAGCGCGTACTCGAGGGAGGTGAGGACCAGGTCGGCGTCCGCGCGGGCGGAGGTCTCCCAGGCCACGACTCTGCGGGAGAAGGCGCGCGGATCGCCGACAGCCACAGTGGCCCCTCCAGGGTGGGGATCATGGTCAGGTCGGTGACCCACAGCCGGTTCGGCGCGTGTGCCGTGAAGTCGCGTTGCACCAGGTCAGGGGCGAGGTCGGCGTCTGGGTCCCGGCGGGTGAAACCCTTGCTCCTGCGGGGGCTGATCCCGGCCAGGCCGGCCTGGCGCATGAGCCGCTCGACCCGCTTGCGGCCGACGCGGACACCCTCGCGCTTGAGGACGGCATGGATCCTGGGCGATCCGTAGATCCCGGCGGAGTCCTGGTGGATCTGCCGGATCTACCCGGTCAGCTCGGTGTCCTGGCGGATCCGTTCGCAGGGGTCCTTCTCGGCCTGGCGCCAGCGGTAGTAGGTGGAGGAGGGGATGTGCAGTTCCCGCATTACGGGCTCGACCCCCAGGTGCGGGTGCTCGTCGAGGAGCGCTCTCACCTGGGCCGGGTCGGGTCGAGCTGTGCGGCGAAAAAAGCCGAGGCCGTCCGCAGGACCTCGTTCGCCCGGCGCAGGTCCCGCACCTCGCGCCGCAGCTGGGCGAGCTCGTTCTTCTCTTCGGTGGTCAGCAGGTCGTCCCGCTCGCCGGCGTCGGCCTCGGCCTGCCGGATCCAGTTGCGCAGGGCTTCGTGGTGCACGCCGAGTTCCTCGGCCATGCGGCGGATCACCGGCTTCGGCTCGGCGGTCCGGTACATCCGCACCGCACGCTCACGCAACTCCAGCGGGTACTTCCTCGGGGCAGGCATCGTCTGGGCTCCTCTCATGAGACCCATCTGACCCGCTGTCACCTTTCCCCGCATCTCGGGGGAACCTCAAGGGCGATGTGCGAGCGCCCCAACTCGCTTGACATGGTTGAACCGTCATGAGGTGATCCACCCACTTGATCCTTTGCGGGGAGAACTCTTGTGTTGTACATGGCCGTGACGCTTGCTGGTGCCGATTCACCGAAAGAACACCTCCAGCTGGCCGCCTTCACGGCGATGGCAGCGGTCGTCTTCATAGGGCTGGGGCGGAGGCAACGCCGCACCGGGCGCAGCCTGATCGCTCCGAACGAGACGATGAGAGCAGGCGACCGGCTGATCCAACCACCGCCGCCAAGCCGCGGCCACCGAACCGCCGGGTGCGTGTGGATCGGCGTCGGGGGCATCTTCGTCCTGCCGGCGGTGTTCAACGTCGTGGCGGCGATCCGCCAGCTCATCGGCTAAGCGTCCGGGCGGGCCGATTGCGCTGGGATATCAGCGCACCACAACCGCACCAGATCGGGCGGGGACCAGCGGGGAATCACGGTGAGTGCAGCCAGGCCCGACGACAACGTACCTCATCCGTTCGCCCAGGTCAGAGCCTGAACCTCCCTCAAATGACTGGAGCTTCCCAAGCTGAGAGCGCAAGATCGAGTGTTCTCAGCCGGGTTCGGCAACCCGGTAGCCTCGATCGTGTGCATGTCGCAGCTCGCATATATCGGCGTTTCTGTCGTCTCCCCGCCGCCCTCCAGGGGCTCACATGGCTTGTCCTCTTCCTAGTGATCCTCAGTTCGGGGTGGTCTCTATGGAACGGGGACGCGAACGCTCAGTCCGGAGCATCAGGCAGGAAGCGCTCAACTAGCGTTTACAGCCATGGCTATTCGATCACCGATACCGTGCTGACCCACAACCAAATCACGCTGGAGATCCCAGGCTTTGGACCCGGAACCGCGCAAGACACCTTGCTCAAGAACTGCCAGGTGATCGTGCAGCGGATCATGGCGAGCGGGGAGGCACCCACAGGCTTCTACTCGGCTCCCGACGAGTGGTACCACGGCTGCACTGATGCCCTGGCTGAGTGGTTCGCCAAGCGGGATCAGCAGCCATAGGGCCCAGCGCCAGCCCGCATGAGCCGCCCGGCATCCCGAATGACCCTCAGTGGCCGATCTCTGGAGAGCACGGATCAGAAGAGTTTCTGACATCCACAACTGTCATCAACGACGCCGGACGGAGGCGTACACCAGCGACTCTGTCTGGCCGTAGCACCTGTCGCCGGCCGCAGTCGAAGCGGGCTCGGATCGAAAAAATCCTAAAGCGGTGCTCAGCCAGCCGTGGCCTATCCGTGGACTCGTCCCACATAATCTGCCGTGTGCAGGGCTCTGACCTGCGGCGTTACCCGAGACCCAAGCGGCCTCCGGAGCCGTGTGCGCAGGTTCGAATCCTGCCGGGGGCACCCTGTATGAGGTGCCTAAAGACCCCGTGAACAGCAGAGATGCTGAGTGCGGGGTCTTTGCGTGTGTGCAGTCCTGTGCCACTCGGAGCGGCCCTATGTCGAGGTCCGTGGAGTATTCGTGGACACGATCTTGAGGCATCGTCCCTGGTCAGCCCAAGGAACGGCGAAGGCCCCAAGGACGGATCCAGGGGCCTGAAGGCTAGCGCGGCGCGTGTGGGATCACTCGTACTCCGCGCCTTTGGCGCCCCCGGAGAAGCTCCAGGACCTCACTCCGCGGGAACGGCAGGTCACCGCCCTGGCGGCCGAAAGCAAATCCAACCCGGAGATCGCCAGAGATCGCCAAGGAACTGACCCTCAGCGTGCTGAGCATCCGTACGCGCATCCACCGCGCCACGACCAAGCTGAACGACCGCGGCCGCGCCCAACTCGTCGTCATCGCCTGTCGGACCGGCCTCGTCCAACCCGCGCCACGGGTCAGGTGAGCGCCGACGGTGCCTCCCCGGATTCCCCCGTGTCGGCGTCGTCCGGCAAACGGGTCAGACGGACGGCCATGTACGGGCGACCCGGCAGCTCCACGCGCGCGCTGGAGTCCGCCGTCACGCCGACACGGTCGATCGTCATGGCCCACGTGTCGATCACGTCGATCGCGTAGCGCCCGTTGGCGGGCACGCTGATGTGCCGGAACCGTGGGCGGTTGAAGCCGAAGTAGATGAGTTCGCACGCGTCCTGGACCCCGCCGCGGGGGGCATCCCAGTCGGAGGGCAGGGGGTCGAAGACGCCGGTGGGGGACTCGCGGATGACGCGGTGCAGGAACGCGATGCGTTCAGGGCTGGTCCCGGCCAACTCGCCGCCCTTGGACCACCACAGTTCCTCGGCGTCGTTGAGATAGGTCTCGCCGTGCTGGACGTACCCGCCACGCACTGCGCCCTCCCAGCAGCGCCGCACAAGTTCCTCACCCGTGAGGTTCCCCCAGCCCTGGTCGATGTCGCCTTCGTACCCGCACTCGTCGATCACGATGGGCTTGCCCCACTGTTCCCGCCAGGTGTCGGTGTTCTCCGCGGTGCGGTAGACGTCGACGCGCTGGATGCTGCAGTGGGTGATCCACGGCTTCGCGTAGTCGTAGAACGGGCCGCAGTTGTGGATGGAGGTCAGGTGACCGAGCGGGTCCTCTTCGGCCACGATGCCGGCCAGACGCTCCCAGTCTGCCTCGCTCTTGGCCTCCACCAGGTCGTACTCGTTGGCCATCGACCACCACACGTTCGACAGCGCCGACAGCCGCCGGACGGCGTACCGCGTCAGCCGGTCGTCGGCGTCGCGTCCGAGCTGGGCGAAGCCCCACCGGTCGTAGGGGTGGAAGAGGATGACGTCCGCCTCGATCCCCAACTCCCGCAGCGCGCGCACCTCCTCCTCGAAGCGGCGGAAGAACCGGGGGTCGAAGCGGGTGGTGTCCCAGCCGGCCGCCACAGAGCCGGGGAACGGGTACAGCTCGGGCTCGTCGGTGTTGTAGGAATACGCCTTGGGCAGCAGGCACATCCGCACCTTGGTGAAGCCGCTTGCCGCCAGCGTGCGCCGGGTTGCGGCCCGCAGGCGTTCGACCTGGTGCGTCCAGGCGTACGCGGTGGTTCCGATCGGCAGGTACCGGGTGCCGTCGGCGTACGCGAAGTGATGGCGCTCGGCCACCCGCACCGGACCGTGGAGGCCCGGAGCGGCCGGCCCGGTCAGGAAGGCGCCGGAGAGGCCGTCAAGCGAGCGTGCGGTGGACGATGTGACGAAGGTCCAGGATCCCTCGATGTCGGGCATGAATCGGATCCGGTACGTTCCGTCTCCGTCGTAGAAGCCGCCGACGCGCAGTTCGCGCTGCCCGTCGCTGAATGTTGCGCCGAGTTCGACATCGGTGAACGGGTTGCCGTGTGACGGTCCGTCGAGCTCGATCTCGAACACGTCCCATCGAGCGCAGTGCTCGTCGTGACGTATGCGGGCAGTCGTCTCGACATGGTGATCCATAAAACCCACGATAGTGGTCTTCGCCGTAAGTCCTTCGGGGGTTGATCACGTTTCCGGGGCGGTGGAGGATTCTTCTGGGTGATCGGCGGTGTGTCCGTCGAGTCTGGCCCGGATTGTCCAGGTCGGAGGTGGTGAACCTCCACTGGAACGGCTGTGCCGTGGCGTTGGAGCGGTCTTCGAACCCTCGGAGCCGTTCCCGGACCCCTGGAGTCCCGTCGTCACCCAAACCCGGATTCGAGCTCGCGTCGGACCAGACCCGCGGCGACTGTCTCTGCCAGCTCCATCCGAACAGGGGAGGATGCAAGGTAGGATAGGTAGCATGAGCGAGCCTACCGGCAAGTACTCGATCACCATGCCGCGCGATATCGCCGAAGCCGCCAAGGCCCGCAGCGGGCCCTCCGGGCTGTCCGCTTACGTCGCCGCAGCCGTCGCCCGCCAGATCGAGCGGGACAACCTGAACGAACTCATCACGGTGGCGGAGGCCGAACACGGCCCCATCACCGACGAAGAGATTCAGGCTCTGCGCGACCAACTCCATCAAGCCCGAGACCAACAGGCCCAAGGCGGGGCGAACGCCGCGTGACCCCCTCCCCCGCCACCCCCGGCGGCACCCTGGTCCTCGACAGCGAAGGGCTGGCCAAGGCCGTCCTGCGCGAGCGTACTGTCACCGGCTGGCTCGCCCTCGCCCGCGCCGACGACCTGCGGGTGATCACTTCCGCAGCCACCCTCGTGGAAGTGATCCACCCACGGATCAATCGCCCAGCACTGGAATGGACCCTGTCCCGCCTCGTCATCGAACCGGTCACCGAGCCCATCGCCCGTCACGCCGCCGCACTCCTCGCCGACGCCGGCCTGCACGGCCACAAGTACGCCATTGACGCCATGCTCAGCGCCACGGCGCTGGCCGCCCCCGGCCCCGTCACCGTTCTCACCTCTGACCCCGAGGACCTCGCCACGCTCTGCCGCGGGCGCGTCACCGTCATCAAGATCTGAGGGCACACCGCCCGCCCGATCAATGACAATGCCCACGCCTACGTACAGCCGGGTCGGCCTTGAGTCATCGGCCCCCGGAAGCCGGAAACTCGGTATGGGCACACACCCCCAGCCATCAGGAAGAGAAGCCGTAGGACCTGCCCGCGCACCCCGAAACGGCTCCCGATACGGCGGAACTGACGAGCATCAGACTGAAGTTCGCCACAAGCAACCAAATAGGGTATTTCACTTTCGCGGGACATGCGCGGGACATGCGCGGGACGGCGGGCTTGACGGCCGGTCAGATGGGTCGCCGACCTGCCAAAACCTGTGGGAACCGTCCGGTCTCCGGAGCCGTGTGCGCAGGTTCGAATCCTGCCGGGGGCACTCGCCACACAGCCAGCAAGAATCAAGCGCTGAGCTGGGCGGATGCCGACATGAGGGAGCGGGAGTCAGTCTCACTGACTCCCGCTCTTTCTCGTTGTCTCTCAGTGTTCACGCACTATCTGCGATACACGCGACACACCGTGACGGTCAGTCAGCGGACAACGACCCAGCACCGCTCAACTTCGTAGACCCGCCGAAGACACCGTCGGCCGGTTCCTGGCCGATGCTGCCCACGGCTTCCCCTCCGCACCCCGCGGAGATCCTGAAGACGAGGATGTGGTCATCGCCGTCGTGGGAGTCGTCGTGGTCCTTGTCCTGCTGGTGCTGGTCGTCGTCACCCGCTACAAGGTGGCCGGTCCCCGTGAGGCGTTCATCGTCACCGGGCGGCGCGGCAAGAAGGCCGACGATCACCACTCTCGTGCCAGGCCGGCATGGCCGTGCGGCTTGTTGACGAGAACCGGCGACAATCCGGCAGCCGTAGGCGCGCGGCGCACCAGCCCCACCGGAAACGCGCTGCTCATACGTGTTCTGCCTCACTATCCGACGCCCCAGGGCAACCCTTCCGGCGTCGAAAACTTCTCCTTTAGGTGAACATCCTCAAGACTCGGCGTCGTCTTCTCATATTCATAACCCTGGCCGTGGTGGTGGCCGTGACGGTGATCGTCGTGCTCGTCATCCGGGCGAACGCGATGGAGACGGTCTCCCCCCGCGAGGAACGCGACCGGGCCGCGTCCGGAGTAAACGTTCCTTCGGGGCAGGTGGACTGTCGGAAGGTCAAGTGCGTCGCGCTCACCTTCGACGGCAACCCCGGCGAACCCACCGACCGGCTGCTGGACCTGTTGGAGGAGTACAAGGCGCCGGCGACGTTCTTCCTCGAGGGTCGGCGTATCCACAAGTTCCCCGATGTGGTCCGGCGGATCGCCAAGGACGGCCACGAGATCGGGGACCACACCTGGACGCACGCGGTGCTGACCGATGTCTCCGACGCGCAGATCCGCGACGAGCTGCGCCGCACGGCGCGGGCCATCTCCGGCCTCACCGGCACCGAGCCGACGCTGATGCGCCCGCCGCAGGGTCGCACCGACGACCGCGTCTCCAAGGTCTCGAAAGAGCTGGGGATGGCGCAGGTGCTGTGGACGGTGACCGCCAAGGACTACGAGACGGACGACACCGCGCTGATCACCAAGCGCGTGCTCGACGGCGTCGACCGCGACGGGATCATCCTGCTCCACCCGCTGCACAAGGGCACCGTGCCTGCCATGCCTTCCATCCTGAAGGCGCTCAGCAAGCAGGGCTACACCTTCGTGACCGTCTCCCAGTTGCTCGCTCCGTCCAAGGCCGAGCCCGGCAAGATCTACAAGTGACGTCCCATTCCCACACCGCCTCCAGCACGCGCGGTCGCGTAGTCCCATAATCCGCTTACGCCCGTGCCGACTTCGGCGAAGGAGACGCAAGAGGTGTGCCGGTTCCCCGTCACCTCCGCCTCTTCCTCGCCCGCCCCGTCCCCGGCGCCCCCACCGACTGCCGTACGACCAACTGCGTCCCCAGGATCACGTGATCGCCGCCCGCGGCGCGCCGTTCGCCGTCCAGGGCCAGTCGGACCGCCGTGCGGCCCAAGTCCTCGTAGGGCACCCGGAGGGTCGTCAGTGATGTCGACAGGTCGGCCGCGAAGGGGACGTCGTCGAAGCCCATGATCGAGATGTCGCCGGGGACGGTCAGGCCCGATTCCCGCAGGGCCGCCATCACTCCCGTGGCCACCATGTCCGTGCCCGCGAAGACCGCCGTGAAGTCGAGGTCCGCCTTCAGGGCGTCCCGCATTCGGTCGTAGCCCGAGGCGCGGGTGTAGGTGCCGGGGATGTCCAGTTCCTCGGCGTACGGGACGCCGTGGGCGCGCAGCGCCTGGAGGTAGCCTGCCCGGCGTTGTTCGGCGGTGCTCATCTTGGGGTTGCCGCCCAGGAAGAGGATGCGGCGGTGGCCGGCCGTGAGCAGGTGGTCGCCCGCCTGGAAGGCGCCGCCCCGGTTGTCGTAGTCGACGACCGTCACCGGGAGGTCGCCCGGTAGGGGCGGGCGGCCGCACAGGACGAGACGGGAGCCGGCGGCGTGCAGCGCCCTTGTGTATTCGGCCATGCGTTCGTGGTACGCCTCGTCCAGTACCGCGCCGCCGACGAGAATGACCGCGGCCGCGTGCTGTTCCCGCATGAGTTGGACCAGGTCGTGTTCGCGCTTCTGGTCACCGTGCGTGGTGCAGATGAGGCTCAGTCGGCCTCGGGCGGCGGCCTCCTGTTCGACTCCTGCGGCGACCTCGGCGAACGACGGGCCGATGATCTGGTCCATGACGAGAGCGACGGGGCCCGCGACGCCGCCGGACAGCGCCTTGGCGTGGACGTTCACCACGTAGTGCAGGGAATCGACCGCCGCCATGACGCGGGCGCGGGTCTCGGCGGAGACGGGGTGGCTGCCGGCCAGGGCCCTGGAAACGGTTGCCACCGACACGCCCGCCTTGGCCGCGACATCGCGGATCGTGCTGGGCCGGTCGCTCTCGGCGGCGTTCCGTCTGCGCCTGCCCGAGGTGGCGTGAGGGCCCTGTTTCCGGGCTTCGGTTCCGTTCTCCGTCACGTGCCGACGCTACTGCACCGCCGGTGCGTCAACCGGTCGCTGAGCAGCAACTCCCCCCTTCGGAGTGAAAACGGTTACATACTCAGGCAGGGTGCCTACGCGCTCCTCGCCAGGTCACTGCGCCGGACTCGGTGGGCCGGCGGCAACCCCGCCGCGAGCAGGGCCAGCTCGTCCACCACCGTCCCGCCCAGACGGGCGAGTTCGTTGCCCAGTGAGCCGGCGATGTGCGGTGTGAGGAACACGTTGGGCAGGTCGTACAGGGGAGAATCCGCAGGCAGGGGCTCCGGTTCCGTCACGTCCAGTACGGCGCTGAGGCGGCCGGAGACCAGTTCGGCGGTGAGCGCTTCGTGGTCCACCAGGGCGCCCCGGGAGGTGTTGATCAGGACGCCGCCGTCCGGGATGAGGGCGAGCCGGTCGCGGTCGAGCATGCGGAACGTCTCCGGGATGTCCGGGGCGTGCAGGGTGACGATGTCGCTGGTGCGCAGCAACTCCTCCAGGGTGAGCGGGGTCGCGCCCAGCGTCCTGGCCTCGTCGGCGTCCACGTACGGGTCGTAGAGCGTGGTCGTCAGTTCGAACGGGCGGAGCAGGTCCAGCAGTCGGCGGCCCACCCGCGAGGCGCCGATCACGCCGACCCTGCGGCCCAGGTTGCCCACCCGCGCGTAGTCGTGGGGAGCCGGGTGGACCCGCTCGCGGCGGAAGCGTTCCCGCAGGCCGAACGCGTCCTTGCCCGCGAGGAGGACGGCGGCCAGGGTGTACTCGGCCACCGGGAGCGCGTTGACCTCGACCGCACTGGAGACGGTGAGACCTCGCTCCCAGCCCGCGTCGGCGATCAGCCGGCGAACGCTGCCCGCGGCGTGCAGGACGGTGTGCAGCCGGGGCGCGGCGGCCAGGACTCCGGCGTCGACGCGCGGGCAGCCCCAGCCGGTGATCAGGACTTCCGTCTCGGCCAGTGCGGCAGCGGCGCCGGGGGCGGTGAAGTCCTGGACGACCAGGGTGGGATCGATCCGCGCGAGTTCCAGCAGCCGTTCCATCAGGGCGGGCGGGAAGAGTTCGGGCAGGTGCACCGGGTCCATCGCGAACAGGGTGACCGGGGGGTGGGGCAGGGG
>NZ_LGDW01000106.1 GCF_001280005.1 Streptomyces sp. NRRL WC-3618
GGTGCTCTGGCTCATCGTCGCCGTCCTCGCGGTCAGACAGGTGGCCGCCGTCCTCGGCACCCCGAAGGCGGACCGGCTGACGGATCTGGAGACCTGGGTCGGGCCCGACGGCGTCCTGCATGTGAAGGGGTCGCTCTACGACTCGACGCAGTTCACCGGCACCCCCTTTGGCGGACTCGTCCTCAAGCCACTCACCCGGGCCGCCGAGCAGGCTCTCGGCTGGGGCTGGACCTTCGGCACGCTGCTGCTGGTCGTCGCGCTCGGCGTGGTCGCCGCCCGCGCCCTGCCCACGCCCGTGAGCCGCCGTACCTCGCTGCTCGCCGCACCCGTCGCGATCAGCCTGCTGATGCTGTCGCTGCCGGTGCGCAACACCCTCCACCTCGGCCAGACCAGCATCATCCCCGTCCTGCTGGTCCTCCTCGGCTGCTTCGTCGCCCGCGAGGAACGGGCCGCCGGCGCCCTCGTCGGCCTCGCCGCCGCCCTCCAGCCCACCGTGCTGCTGTTCGCGCCGCTGCTGTGGTTCACCGGCCGGCGCCGGGCCGCCGTCTGCGCCGGGATCACCTTCGCCGCCTGCACCGCGCTCGCGTGGGCCGCGATGGCGGACGACTCGTACACCTACTGGGTCCACCACCTGGGCGGGGCCGGACTCGGCGGCCCCGCCGACGACCTCGCCAACCAGTCCCTGCACGGCGCCCTGCTGCGGCTGGGCGCCGAGGGGCCCCTCGAAATCGGCCTGTTCCTGGCGCTCGGCGCGGGCGTCGCCGTCCTCGGGCTGCGCCGCGCGGTGCGGTACGCCCAGGACGGCCAACTGCTGCTGGCGGTCGCCATCACGGGCTGCGCGGCCGTCGCCGTGTCGCCCACGACCTGGCAGCACCAACTGCTGTGGGTGCTGCTCGCGGTCGTCGGCCGGGTCGGCAGACGCGCCTCCGACCGCTACATGTGGCCGGTCGCCGTCATCATCGTGATGACGCTGCCCGCCAGGATGGTCATCCCGAACATGGGCGCCCTCTATCCGGTCCGCGACAACATCGTGCTGCTGGCCGCGGTCGCCGCCGCCACCGTCGTACCGTTCCTGTCCAGGACCTCGGAGCACTACCGCGCACCGATCCCCACGGACTACGCGCCGCCGGTCCCCGCCCGCTCCCGCCGCGTACCGCTCCTGCCGTTCCTGCGCCGGGTGCTCACCCGCCCGAACCTGCTCCTCGAACTGATGCTCATCCGGGTCACGTACGCCGCCTACCAGAAGGTCCGGCTCGCCGCGAGCGGGGGCACGAACACCGGCGGCCGGGCCACCGCCGAGGCGCACGGCCACCAGATCCACGACATCGAGAAGTTCCTGCACATCGACATCGAGCACTGGGTCAACCACACGGTCGTGAAGATCGGCTGGATGCGGGACTTCTTCGACTTCTACTACACGTCGTTCCACTTCGTGGTACCGCTGACCGTGCTCGCCGTCCTGTACTGGCGCCGCCCCGTCGACTACCGCTGGGCCCGCGCCTCCCTCGGCTTCGCCACACTGCTCGCCCTGGTCGGGTTCTGGCTCTACCCGCTGGCGCCGCCGCGTCTGATGCCGGGCCTCGGGATCATCGACACCGTGCACGGCGTACAGGACTTCTCCAAGCCGGACTACGGCACGCTCACGGCACTGACCAACCAGTACGCGGCGATGCCGTCGCTGCACTTCGGGTGGTCGCTGTGGTGTGGACTGGTCATCGCGATCGTCGCGCCGAAATGGTGGATGAAGGCGCTCGGGCTGCTGCATCCGTTGTTCACCGTGTCCGCGATCGTCACCACCGGCAATCACTGGGTGCTGGATGCCGCCGGCGGGGCGGTGGTGGTTCTGGCGGGGTTCGGGTTGTCGTACGTGTTGATGGGGCCGCGGGCTCGTGTCGCTGTCCGGGCGGCGGAGAGCAGTGGTGAGCGGCCGGAGGCTGTGAAAGACCGTGCGCTGAGCTAGAGGGCGTCTGAAGATCGAACGCGGCTGGGACCGGTCGGGCAGCCAGCTCGTCGCGCACGGGGTGACGGTCTTCGTGGCGCTCCTGCTGTCGTACCGCTATCTGCCGATGCGCATGGCCGAGCACCCGTGGGTGTTCGGACCCCTGGTCATACTGGCGATGCTCTCGGTGATAGACGCCTACGTACGGACCACCAGAAAGTGGGAACCGGAGTCCGCACCGGCGGTGCGACCGGAACGGCGACTCGAACTGGCGTGAAGGCGGGGAGGTTTCACGCCCCACGCCGCCCGGCCGGACGGCTTTAGCAGCGGAGCGCTCAGCCGTCCAGGGGGGTTCCCTCCCCCTTTCCGCTTGGGCTGACCTCAGCTGCGAAGCACCTGCCTGCCGGAGTGATCACGCGGCGGTCCCTGCCTAACGTGATGTCACATGCCGACCTTCTTACTGACAACCCTCCAGCCCGGCAGGCGAATCGCCGGCACCGGCCTCGCGGCCCTGGTGGCGGCCACGGCGCTGGCCACCGTTCCGGCCACGGCGCTGGCCACCGGGCCGGCCCAGGCGGTGGCGGCCCAGTCGGTGGCGACCGCGCCAACACCGGCAGCAGTTCCACGCCCCTCCACCGACTGCGGTACGCACGACCAGGTCCGTAGCGCACTACGTGTCCTCACCGGCCGTGACGGGATCGCCGGCGCCGCCGTCCTGGTGACCGACCCCACCGCGCACGCACCCTGCGCCGCGCGCTGGACCGAGGCCTCCGGGACGGCCGACCTGGGCACCGGGCGCCGTATGAACGCCGCCGACCGGTTGCGCGCCGGCAGCGTCACCAAGTCGTTCACCGCGACCGTCGTCCTGCAACTCGTCGCCGAGCACCGCATCGGCCTCGACGACCCCGTCGACCGCCACCTGCCCGATCTGATCGACGCACCCGGATACGACGGCCGCCGGATCACCGTACGGCAGCTCCTGCAGCACACCAGCGGGCTGCCCGACTATCTCGAGGCTCCCGAGTGGGAGCACTTCGAGCAGCTGCGGTACCGCCACTTCGAGCCCCGCGAACTCGTCGCACGCGCCCTCGAACTGCCACGCCCGCAAGGCAGTTGGCACTACGCCACCACCAACTATCTCGTCCTCGGCATGATCGTCCGCGAGGTCACCGGCCGTTCCCCCGAGGCGGAGATCAGCCGTCGCATCATCAACCCCCTCGGGCTGCACGGCACTTACTGGCCGGGCGACGCCACCCGCCTCCAAGGGCCGCATTCCCGCAGCTACTTCACCGACACCGAGGGCCGGCGCGTCGACGGCACCGACTGGAACATGACCTTCGGCGGGGTCGGCGGCGCCCTCGTCTCCACCCCGGCCGACCTGACACGGTTCGCCGCCGCCCTGTTCGACGGCCGGCTGCTGCCCCGCGCCCAACTGGCGCAGATGCGACGGACGGTGGCCGCCGACCCCGACCGACTGTGGCCCGGCGCCCGCTACGGCCTGGGCCTGATCTCCTCCCCCCTGTCCTGCGGCGGGACGTGGTGGGGACACGGCGGCACCGTGCCCGGCGGCCACCGGGCGCTGGTCGCCGTCGGCCCCGGTGGCCGCAGCGTCGCCGTCGCCCTGAACCAGGTGCCCGACTCCCTCCAGGCCGAACTCGACTTCCTGGACGTCGTCGACACGTCCCTGTGCGAGAAGGCGGCGCCCGCCACCGGTGGTTCCACCGGCTCCACCGGAACCTCTCCCTCTCCGCGATCTTCCGAAAGGACCCCCGCGTGAACGGCTCCATCTCGCCTCGGCGTCGCATGTCGCGTATCGCCTCGGCAGCCGCCCTGGCGCTCGTCGGCGCGCTCACCCTCGCCGCGTCGCCCGCCGTGGCCGAACCCACCGCCACCGCCCGTACGGCCACGGACCCCCTCGCCCTCTACCACCACCAGAACCCGACCTGGAAGAGCTGTCTGCTCGGCCCCGACGACGCGACCGGCAAGGAACTCGAGCAGGCCGGCGCTCAATGCGCCGACGTCACCGTCCCGTTGAACTACGACGACCCCGGCGGCCGTACGATCACGGTCGCGATCTCCCGCATCCGGGCCACCGACACGGACCACCGCGTCGGCGCGCTGCTGCTCAACGGAGGCGGCCCCGGCGGCCAGACGATCGGGGACCCGCCCTGGATCCGCGCGTCGATGAAGCAGGTCGGTGCGCGCTACGACGTGGTGGGCGTCGACCCGCGTTTCGTCGGCCGCAGCACACCCCTGGACTGCCACTGGCCCAGCGGGTCGTTCATCCGTGGCCCGGGGGCCGACCGGGCGGGCTTCGACCGTGCGACGGCCCTCGCCAAGGACCTCGCCGACCGCTGCCGGACGTACGAGGCTGACGTCCTGCCGTACGTCACCTCCCGGAACACCGCGCGCGACATGGACGTGATCCGTGCCGCGCTCGGCGAGCGCAGGATCTCGTATCTCGGCTATTCGTACGGCAGTTACCTCGGCCAGGTGTACGCCACGATGTTCCCCGGCCGCACCGACCGGGTCGTGCTCGACGGCGTCATCGCCCCCGACAACTACAGTCCCCGTCTGCTGCGCAGCACGGCACCGGCGAACCGGCACGCGCTCGAGGGCTGGGCCTCCTGGGCCGCCGCCCGCCACACCACGTACGGCCTGGGCGCCACCCGGCGTGCGGTCCTGGCGGCCGTGGACCGGATCCAGGCCGCGTCCGACGGGGCGCCGCTGCCGGTCGGTGACTACCGGGTGGACGGGCACCTGCTGCCCGTCGTCGTCCTCAACGGCCTCTCGCAGGACAACGACGCCGCGTACGCCGACCTCGCACAGGCCGTACGGGACCTGCGGCGCGCCGCCGACGGCAAGCCGGTCACCCCCTCGCCCTGGCTGGCCGACGCCCTCGACTTCCTGACGACCGGCTCCAACTCCTCCTACGGCAGCGTCCAGACGGCGATCCTGTGCGGCGACGTGGCCGCGCCGCGCGACCCCGAGACATACTGGCGCGACATCCAACGCGCCCGTGTACGGGACCCGTTGTTCGGCCCCGTCGCCAACTCCGTTGGCCCGTGCGCGTTCTGGGACGCGCCGCGCGAGCACCCGACCACGATCCGCCGTGATCTGCCGGCCCTGCTCGTCAACGCGAGCGGCGATCCGCGCACCACCTACGAGGGTGCGCGGACGGTGCGCCGCATGTGGTCCTCGTCCCGGCTGGTCACCCTGCGCGGGGCGGACCAGCACGCCGTGTACGGGGTGTTCGGCAGCACCTGCGCCGACACGGCCGTCAACACCTACTTCGCCACCGGCCACCTGCCGCCCAGGGACGTCACCTGCGAGAGGTGAGGTGCGGGATCCGTGGTCGCGAGCCGGACAGGGGTCGGCTCGCGATCGCGGATCCGCTGTGCCATGGGTACGGGTTCAGCGGAGGGGCCGCCTGGAGTGCCGGGACATCCGGGCCCCGAAGAAGATCAGGTCGGCGGCGAAGATCACGATGCCGATGGCCAGGAGATATCCCAGGCCCGAGGCTGCCGCACCGATGATTCCCAGGATGACCGCCACCAGGACCAGCAGCAGGAACAGTGCCAGCATCGGGACCACCTCCTCTGTGCCGTGACGGGTGCTGTGCAACGGGTGTGCCGTGTAGCGGGTTGGGTGGGTAACGGGTGTGCTGTGTACGGGTGTTCAGCGGCGGGCGAGCTGACGTTCGCCTCCCACTCCTGGTTGGTACGCCATCCCGTAGTGCCGGAAGATCTCCTCCTCCCGCTCGGCCGGCAGCACGTCGTCCGTCCCGATCGACGGGGCGTCGCGTACCTGTGCCTTGGAGTAGGAGACCTGGACGTAGCCCGGTCCGAGGACCGCGTCGTCGAGGGGGACGAAGACCAGCCGGTGGCGGGTGGGCAGCCCGGTCTTGACGGTGGCCATGGCCGGTTCGTCGGTGGCCGTGTCCACGTAGACCGATTCGAGCATGCCGATCTTGCGTTGCTTCGTGTCGACCACGTCGTGGTTGCGCCACTCGCGGACGTCGGCTGAACGGATCATGCCCTGCTCCCTGTCTGCGCGCTCCCGGAGGGCCGGTTACCGGGTGCCCTCTCTGACCGGAACGAATCCCCGCCCGCCGCACTCCGGGTAGTCGGACGGTCGCAATGTCGAGACCGCTGCTCAGCGCAGTGCGTGTTACGCACAGCGCGTGCTCGGCGCAGTGCGTGCTTAGCGCGGTGCGTGCTCAGCGCAGCGCACTCTTCTGCTGCCACTCGGTCCACGAGAGGTTCCACGCGCCGAAGCCGTTGCCGGGCGCGACCACGCCCTTGGTCTCCTTGCCGGTGATCTCGAAGGGGTCGCCCGGCCGCACCTGGCCGTAGAACCAGGCCGCGTCGGCGTCGCTCATGCCGATGCATCCGGAACTGTGGTTGGCGTTGCCGAACCAGCGGGCGTTCCACGGCGCGGCGTGCGCGTACATGCCCGACCAGGTCAGCCGCATCGAGTGGTTGACCATCTTGTTGTAGGCGTTGGCGAGGCCCACCGTCTCGGAGTTCATGTTGATCGTGCCCTCCTTGGCCATGAGCACGGCGGTTCCGCGCCAGGAGCGCCGGTCGCCGCCGGGCGTGCCGCCGGAGACCGGTATCCGCCGGACCTTCGCGCCGTCGCGGAGGAGGGTGAGCTGATGACTGTCGAGGTCGACCTTGACGATCTGCCGGGCGCCGATGGTGAAGGAGGTCGAGTAGTCGCGTACGAACCAGCCGCCGTCCTTGCCCGAGTCGGTGCCGTTCAGGTCGGCGTCGAGCGTGACCTTGGTGCCGGGCTTCCAGTACGACTTGGGCCGCCAGTCCACCCTGTCCCGGCCCGACCAGTCGGTGATCCAGCCCCAGGAGCCCTCGGTGCCGTTCGAGGTGCTGATTTTGAGCTGCTTCTCGACCGCGGCGCGGTTTCTGACCGGGTTGTCGAAGACCAGGGAGATCGGCTGGGCGATACCGACGGTGGCGCCGGCGCCCGGCCGCCAGTCGACCTTGTTGACCTTGTCCGCCGCGGCCGTGGTGAAGGCGGCCCGCGTGCTCTTCGCGGTTCCGCCCTCGGTGCGGGTCGCGGCCGTCACCGCGTACGCCGTGCCGGGGGCGGCCCTGCGGTCGGAGACCCAGGACCGGCCGTCGGCGGCGGCCTTACCGGTGAGCCGGTGGCCCTTCGCGTCGGTGACGGTCACCGCGGTGAGGGTGCCGCCCCTGGCCGTGACCCGCACGGGCTGGCCCGCCGGAACGCGTTCGCCGGTGGGCGTGACGTTGACGGTGACGGGACGGTCGTCGGCGCGCGGCGCCCCCTTGGCGTCCGGGGCGCTGGAGGAGCCGCCCGAGGAGCAGGCGGCGAGCGGTACCAGCAGGGCGGCCACGACGGCGGCCCGGACGCGGGCAGCGTCGAGTACGCGGGTGCGGCGGGACGACCGGAACGACCGCGACGCCTTGGACGACTGTGACGACAGTGACGACTGTGACGACCGGGACATGGGGACCTCCGGGAAGGCGGGAGAGGGCGGGCCGCGAATCGGCGATGTGGTGACTGTATGGCCGGAAAACCCGAGGTCAGCCGGTGTGGGGCCATGTGACGGCGACTGGTGAGGAACGGTCATCGTCCGGTCACATTCGCCGGACGGAGCGGTCATGGAGCGCTGTGAATCTCCTTGGTGTCCCCGCGAACGGCCCGGGGAGAAGGAGAGGCTCAGACCGTGTCAGCGCTGCTCGTGCCGCCCGGCCGTGTGCCCCAGGCACAGAACCCGGGCGTGGCCCTGCGAACCATCACCGCGGAGACCTACCGCGCCTTCCTCGCGTCCCCGGCGGGCGCGGCCCTCGGCGCGGGGTTCCTGCAATGCCCGTCCTGGGCCGACGTCAAGGAGGGCTGGCGTGCCCAACTGCTCGGCTGGGGACCGGATCCGGCGGCGGGCCGGCTGACGGGCGTGGCTCTGGTGCTGCTGCGTCAGTTCCCGGGCACCCGCAAGTCCTTCGCCTACCTTCCGGAAGGGCCCGTCGCCGACTGGAACGACCCCGACGTCGATGCCTGGCTCGGCCCGCTGCTCGAACACCTGCGCCGCACGGGCGCGTTCGCGGTGCGCATCGGTCCGTCGCCCGCCTACCGGCGCTGGGACGCCGCCCTGCTGAAGCCGCTCAGCGGCCCGGGCCGGCGCCTCGGCGACGTCCTCGCCAGTGAGGTCGACCCGCTCGGCACCGCCGTCGCCGAGCGGCTGCGGGCCCGGGGCTGGCGCCGTTGCGGCGGCGACGGGACCGGGGCGGACGGTGACGCCCAGCCGCGGCACGTCTTCCAGGTACCGCTCGCCGGACGCACCACCGAGGACCTGTGGTCCGGGCTCAACCAGGAGTGGCGCCGAAATGTGCGCCGGGCCCGGAAGGAGGGCGTGGAGGTGGTGGTCGGCAGCGCGGCCGAACTCCCCGAGTTCCATCGCCTGTTGGGCATCACCGAGCGCCGCGACGGGTTCCGCCTCGGCCGATCGCTCGCGTACTACGAGCGCCAGTACGCGGCGCTCAACGCCGAGGAACCGGGCCGGATGAAGCTGTACGTCGCCCGTCACCGGGGGGAGATCCTGGCCGCCCACACGATGATCACGGTGGGCCGCCGGGCCTGGTACCAGACGGGCGCCTCGGCCGACCACCGCCGCGAGGTCCGCCCCTCCAACGCCCTCCAGTGGCGCATGCTCCTGGACGCCCACGCCCAGGGCGCCGACGTCTACGACATGCGCGGGGTACCCTCCACTCTCGATCCGGACGAACGCGCGTACGGACTGCTGCGGTGGAAGCTGGGCACCGGCGGACAGGTGGTCGAGACGCTCGGCGAGTGGGAGAAACCATTGACCGGCAGCACCAACCACGCCCTCCACCGCGCCTTCCAGGCCTACTTGAACCGCCGATGAACCAACCAACAACGACACACACGCCACCGCCCCCATCACGGAAACCCACGGCGCACACGGAGACGGGGCCGCCGACGCCGGGTGCGGCCGGCGAAGCTGACGTGGTGAAGGCGGGTTCCACCGCTCGTAGCAGTGCCGTCATGGCCGCCGGGTCCGTCGTGTCCCGGGCCACCGGGTTCGTGCGGTCCGCCGTTGTCGCGGCCGCGTTGGGCACCATCGGGCCGGCCGCAGACGGGTACGCCGTCGGTAACGCCCTGCCCACCATCGTCTACGTGCTGCTCCTCGGCGGCGCCCTCAACGCCGTCTTCGTGCCCGAGTTGGTCAAGGCCGCCAAGGAGCACGACGACGGGGGCACCGCGTACACCGACCGGCTGCTCACCGTCTGCGTCGTCGCCCTGCTGGCGATCACCGCGACCGCCGTGTGGGCGGCGCCCGCGATCGTCGGCGCGTACACCGACTACACGGGGCCGCAGGCGGCCATGACCACCGCCCTCGCCCGTTACTGCCTGCCCCAGATCTTCTTCCTCGGACTGTTCACGCTGCTCGGACAGGTACTCAACGCCCGGGGCCGGTTCGGCGCGATGATGTGGGCGCCGGTCCTGAACAACGTCGTCGTCATGACCGTCTTCGGGCTGTACCTGGCCCTGGCCATGGGGCGCGGCGACACGCTCACCGCGACCGAGAGCGCCGTGGTCGGCTGGGGCACGACGGCCGGGATCGCCGTCCAGGCACTCGCCCTCGTCCCCGCGCTGCGCGCCGCCCGCTTCCGCTGGCGGCCCCGTTTCGACTGGCGCGGCAGCGGACTGACCCGCCCGCTGCGAGCGGCCGGGTGGCTGGTGCTGCTGGTGCTGGCCAACCAGGCCGCGTACTGGGTCACCACCCGGCTGGCGACGACCGCGGGCCTCGACGGCGGCCCCGGATACGGCGCGTACAACAACGCGTACGCGCTGTGGGTCGTACCGCACGGCATCATCACCGTGTCCGTGGTGACCGCGCTGATGCCCCGGATGAGCGCGTCCGCCGCCGACGGTGACATCGCCGCCGTGCGGCGCGACGTCTCCCACGCCCTGCGGGTCTGCGCCGCCGCCGTCGTGCCCGCCGCCTGTGCGATGTTCGCCCTCGCCCAGCCGGTGACGGCCCTCGTCTTCGGGTACGGCAGGACCAGCGCGGACGACACGGTGGCCATGGCGGGGATCCTGATGGCCTTCGCACCGGGACTCGTCGCCCTGTCGGGCCAGTACGTCCTGTCCCGCGCCTTCTACGCCCTCTCCGACACCCGTACGCCTTTCCTGCTCAACCTCGTGATCGTCGCCCTCAACGCGGGCCTGTCCGTGGCCGCCGCGCACCTGATGCCGGCCCGCTGGGCGGTGACGGGCATGGCGGCGGCGTACTCAGTGGCGCTGTGCGCGGGCTGGGCGGTGACCGGCCTGGTACTGAGCCGCAGGCTCGCCGTCGCACGCCCGCTGCGCTCGTCCGCCGCCGGCGCGCACGCGCGGCTGCTGCTCGCGGCCGTCCCCGCGACCGCGCTGGGCCACTTCGCGGTGCTGGGCGCGGCGAGGGCCGGCGCCCTGCCCGCTGCAACTGCCGGGGCCATCGCAGTCGTCCTCACCTTCGCCCTGCTCACCCGCCCACTACGCCTCACGGAACTCAACGCACTACTCGCAGGCATCCGCCGGACCTGGACCAGGATCCGGACTCGGACCCGGACCCGCACCTGACCGTGACTCGCGCCGGACCCGGACCAGGGCCCGCCCTGCACCCGCACCTGACCTGGACCCGACCTGGACCCGCCTCGCACCCGACCTCCGCCCGCACCTGATCCAAACCTCACCTGGACCCGGACCCGATCCGGGACCCGACCCTCACCTGGACCCGCACCTGATCCGGACCCGCACACGCCCCCCACCCC
>NZ_LGDW01000107.1 GCF_001280005.1 Streptomyces sp. NRRL WC-3618
CGTGCCGGCCACCTCGTCCTCCCCGCCCGCCTGACCGCAGACCTCGGCTGTGACGCCGTGGGCACGCCCCCGGAGTACGGGCGGCGGATCATGGGCGCCCTGCCCCGCGTCGGCTGCGTGTTCGCCGACGACCGGCGCTGGTGGTGGATCGTCCCGTCCGGTTCCCACCTCGGGGTCATCTGGCCGCCGAGCGTCCGGTACGTGGTCGGCGCCCAGTCCGCCGACCCGTCCTGGACGCGCACCCGGCCGGCGCCTCCGTCCGGCGGCCCCCGGCTGATCCACAGCCCCGAGGGCGACTCGCCGTACACGCCGCCGATTCCGCTGTACGTTCTCGCCTGCCGACTGGCCGGGAGCGATCCCAGCTGGTCACTCGGCATCGGCGGCTGATCCCGCCGACTCGTCGGTGAATCCCCCGGGGCGAAAGGCCTCGGGGGATCTTGACGCCGCGAATGTTACCGGTAACATCGTTGCCGTCCCCGCACCGGCGCGAGGGCGAGTAAGCCGCGTTCTCGACCACAGGCGACGGGAGTTCACGTGACCGATCGACCCACCGGACTACCGGCGCTCCCCGAGCGACGGGACATTCGGGCCGCGCCGCCCACTCCGGGCCCTCCGGTCTTCAGCCCCGTCGCCGTGGTCGCCTCCTGCGTCGGCTTCGTGCTGATCGGGATCGTCCAGGCTCTGTACGGCCCGTCGATCCCGGCCCTCCGTGACGAGTTCGGCCTCTCCCCGTCGGCCGCCGGTCTCGGGCTGAGCGCCCACTTCGCCGGCGGGGTCCTCGGGGTCCTCCTTTGCGACCGGCTGTACGTGCGCCTCGGCAACCGGCGCGTCCTGGGCAGCTCGTACGTCCTGATGGCCGTCGGCGCCGCGGGCTTCGCGCTGGCGCCCACCTGGCCCGTCGCGCTGGCCGCCGCACTGCTCGCCGGGGTCGGCTTCGGCGGTATCGACTACGGGCTCAACCAGCTGTTCGCGGTCGGCTTCGGCGACCGTTCGACGGCGATGCTGAACATCCTCAACGCCCACTTCGGCATCGGCGCGATCCTCGGTCCGGCGTTGATCGGCGCGGTCGGCGCGGAGCACTATCCGGCCGTGTTCCTCGCCTTCTCCCTCGCCAACCTGCCCCTGCTGCTGTGCCTGCGAGGCATCCGGGAACACGTACCGCGGCCGGCCCCCGCGCCCGGGTCCGGCGCCACCGGCAGCCCCGGCGGGCAGGTGCTCGCCCGCAGCCTGGGCTCCGTACTCGGTGTCTTCGTTACCCTCTACGTCCTGCACGTGGGCGTCGAGGCGGGCGTCGGCGGCTGGGAGCCGACGCACCTGGAGACGGTCGGATACGGCGCCTCGGCCGCCGCCACGGCCACCTCCGTGTACTGGCTGATGATGACCGTGGGCCGTTTCCTGACGGCCCCGCTCGCCCTGCGCTTCTCGCCGCAGTCGATCGTCGCGGTGTCCTGCACCGGTATGACCGGCTGCCTGCTCCTCGCCGCGATACCCGGGCTCGCCCCCTACGCCTACGCGGGCGTCGGCCTCTTCATCGCGCCGATCTTCCCCACCGGGCTGACCTGGCTGAACCGGGTCGCGCCACGGGCGCGAAGAGCCGGTGCCCTGGTCATCGCCTCGTCGATGGCCGGGGGAGTGGCCGCGGGACCGCTGCTCGGCAAGGCCATCGAGTGGTCCGGCGTACGGGCCGTGCCGCTGCTGCTGTGCGGAGTCTCGGCGCTGTGCCTGGCGGCCACGCTGTGGTTGATCCGGGTGACCCGAACCGCTTGAACGCCTCGCCATCGAGCACCTCGCCATCGAGCACCTCCCCGCCGGGAACCTGACCACCGAGCAGCCCCCAGCGAGCACCTCCCCACCCGAACGTCTCCCCGCCGAACACCCCTTCTGCTGAACACCCCCCCCACCGAACGCCCAACCGAAGGGAAGCCCCCGCATGCCTGCTCCCGCTCTGACAACGACGTCCGACGGTTTCCTGCTGCACGGCGAACCGTTCCGGATCATCTCCGGCGCGATGCACTATTTCCGCGTCCACCCCGACCAGTGGGCCGACCGGCTGCGCAAGGCCCGGCTGATGGGCCTCAACACCGTGGAGACGTACGTCCCCTGGAACCTCCACCAGCCCGAGCCCGGCACCCTCGTCCTCGACGGCATCCTCGATCTGCCGCGCTATCTGCGGCTGGCCAAGGCGGAGGGGCTGCACGTCCTGCTGCGGCCCGGCCCGTTCATCTGCGCCGAGTGGGACGGCGGCGGGCTGCCCTCCTGGCTCACCACCGACCCGGACATCCGACTGCGCTCCAGCGACCCCCGCTTCACGGGCGCCATCGACCGCTACCTCGACCTGCTGCTGCCGCCCCTGCTGCCGTACCTCGCCGAGTCGGGCGGTCCCGTCATCGCCGTCCAGGTGGAGAACGAGTACGGGGCGTACGGCGACGACGCCGCGTATCTCGAACACCTCGCTGAAGCTCTGCGCTCGCGCGGGATCGGGGAGTTGCTCTTCACCTGCGACCAGGCAAACCCCGAGCACCTCGCGGCCGGCAGCCTCCCCGGAGTGCTCACCACCGGCACCTTCGGCAGCAAAGTCGCCGCGTCTCTGGAGCAGTTGCGGGCGCACCAGCCCGAAGGGCCCCTGGTGTGCGCCGAGTTCTGGATCGGCTGGTTCGACCACTGGGGCGAGGAGCACCACACCCGGGACGCTGCCGACGCCGCCGCCGACCTGGACCGGCTGCTCTCGGCGGGCGCGTCCGTCAACATCTACATGTTCCACGGCGGCACCAACTTCGCCTTCACCAACGGCGCCAACCACGACCACGCCTACCAGCCCATGGTCACGTCCTACGACTACGACGCCGCCCTCACCGAGAGCGGCGACCCCGGACCGAAGTACCACGCCTTCCGCGAGGTGATAGCCCGGCACGCGCCCGTCCCGGACGAGCCGGTCCCCGCGCCCAGCGTCAAACTCCCGTCCACCGTAGTCGAGTTGGGGCAGAGCGCGTCCCTGCTGCCCCACGCGGGGCTCCTCGCCAAGCCCGTGCGCACCGAGGACCCGGCGACCATGGACGAACTGGGGCTGCGCGCCGGGTACGTGCTCTACCGCACCACCGCTCCCCTCGCGGGCGACGGGCTGCTGCACTTCGCCGGCGGGGTGGGCGACCGGGCGCAGGTGTTCGTCGACGGCGCGCCCGTGGGCGTACTCGAACGTGAGCGGCACGACGAGTCCCTGCCCGTCCGGATTCCCTTCGCCGGGGCGTCGGTCGAGGTACTCGTGGAGAACATGGGCGGGGTCAACTACGGGCCGCGCATCGGCTCGCCCAAGGGCCTGCTGGGGGCGGTCACCTTCAACGGCACCGCGCTGCGCGGCTGGGACAGCCACCCGCTCACCCTCAACGACCTCAGCGCGCTTCCCCTCGCCCCCCACGACGGCTCGCCTGCCACCCAACCCACCTTCTACCAGGGCACGTTCGAGGTCCAGGCCCCAGCCGACACCTTCCTGTCGCTGCCCGGCTGGACCAAGGGCCAGGCCTGGATCAACGGCTTCCATCTCGGCCGCTACTGGAACCGGGGACCGCAGCGCACCCTCTATGTGCCCGCCCCCGTACTGCGCCCCGGCGCCAACGAACTGCTCCTCCTGGAACTCAACGCCACCACCTCCGCGCAGGTCCTGCTCACCGACACGCCCGACCTCGGACCGGTGAAGCCATGACCCACCATTCCCTCCAGGTCCCCCCTCCCGCCGGGCCCCCGCTCACCGGCCACCTCCCCTTCGCCGACGCGCCCCAAGCCACCGACCCGATCGAGGTGACCAGCCGCTGGTTCACCCGTGGCGGACGCCCCTGGTTCCCCGTCTCCGGCGAGTTCCACTACAGCCGCTACCCGGCCGGCGAGTGGGAGGAGGAGCTGCTGAAGATGAAGGCAGCCGGCGTGACGGCCGTCGCCAGTTACCTCATCTGGATCCACCACGAGGAGAACGAGGGCCGGGTTCGTTTCGACGGCAACCGCGACCTGCGTCGTTTCGCGGAACTCTGCGCCCGTCACGGCCTGGACTTCATTCCGCGCGTCGGCCCCTGGAGCCACGCCGAGGTACGCGGCGGTGGACTGCCCGACTGGCTGCTCGCCCGTACCGGCGCACCCCGCACCGACGACCCCGCCTACCTGGCACCCGTACGCGGCTGGTTCGCGGCCGTCGCCGAGCAGTTGACCGGGCTCGATCGGGCGCACGGCGGCCCGATCGTCGCCATCCAGATCGAGAACGAGCTGTACGACCGGCCCGGCCACCTCCGTACCCTGAAGCGGATGGCGCGGGAGGCCGGGTTGAGCGCCCCGCTCTGGACCTCGACGGCCTGGGGCGGGGTCCAACTTCCGCCCGACGAACTGCTTCCGCTGTACGGCGGCTACCCCGAGGCCTTCTGGACCGACTGGGACGGCGGCTGGCCCGACACCTGCCGCAAGCACTTCTTCTTCACCCATGAGCGCGACGACGAGGGCATCGGCGCCGACTTGCGGCCGACCGGCGTGCGGGGCCGGGAACCGGCGCCGCACGACCGATTCCCTTGGGCCACCTGCGAGTTGGGCAGCGGGATGGCCGTGGCCTACCACCGCAGGCCGCGGGTCGACGCCGCCGACGTCGGGGCGCTCGGGCTCACGAAGATCGGGTGCGGGTCGGTCTGGCAGGGCTACTACATGTTCCACGGGGGCACCAACCCGACGGGCGAGCTGACCACCCTCCAGGAGTCCCACGCCACCGGCTACCCCAACGACCTCCCCGTCCTGACGTACGACTTCCAGGCGCCGCTGGGCGAGTACGGGCAGTACCGGCCCTCGTACGACGAACTGCGCCTCCAGAACCTGCTGTTGGCGGACCTCGGTGAGCGCCTCGCGCCGATGGAGTCGGTGTTGCCCGTGCGGCAGCCCACCGGGCAGGACGACCGGGAGACGCTCCGCTGGGCCGTGCGGAGCGACGGCGACACCGGTTTCCTCTTCGTCAACAACCATCAGCCGCACGAGCCGTTGCCGGACCACCCGGACACGTCGCTCACCGTCGCGTTTCCGGACGCCCCTGAAGTGACGGTACCCAGCGTGCCGGTGACGGTCCCTCAAGGTGCCTATTTCTGCTGGCCTTTACGGCTCGACGTGGCCGGGCTGCGGCTCGACTGGGCCACCGCCCAGCCGGTGTGCACGGTCGACATCGGCGGACGTACCGTCCTGGTGCTGGCCGCCACGGACGGGGTGCCCGTCGAACTCGCCCTGGACATCGCCACGTTGAGGTACGTCCACACCCCCATGGGGAAGGTCGCGTCGGTCGACGGACGCTTCCTCGTCACCGGACTGCGGCCCGGCCCCGACGCCCTCGTGGAGGTCGGGACGGTGGACGGCGGACAGGTCGGCCTGCTCGTCCTGGACGCGGCGAGGGCCCGTACCGCCTACCGGGGCGTTGCCTGGGGCGCCGAGCGCCTGATCCTGTGTGGCGACGGCGGTGCCGGCGGCGAAGGGGTCGTCTTCGACGAAGCGGCCGGGGAGGTACGGGTGCACAGTCCGGCGGCGGAGATCTCGCTCGCCGTGCTGCCGGCGCCCGAGCGACCTCCCGGCGAGAACCTGGAGGTGACCGCCGACGGGGTGTTCACCCGCTACACCTTCCCCACCGGCGGCGCCTCCGGCACCCTCGAGGTCTCCCTCATCAGGCCCGCCGGGCCCGCCCCCGCCCCCGTCACCGGCGTACTGGGCCGGGCCAGTGCCCCCGCCGACCAGGACTTCGACATGTCCGCCGCTGAGTACCTCATCGACGTACCGGACGAACTCCCGCGCACCGGAACGCTGTTACGCGTCCACTGGACCGGCGACGTGGCCCGTGCGTACGCCGGGGACACGCTGGTCGCCGACCAGTTCTTCTCGGGGCGTGCCTGGGAGATCGGCCTCGACCGGCTGCCGGACGACGCCCTGCGAGCCTGCGGTGGGCTGCGGGTGCGGGTGCTGCCGTTCGCCGCCGACGCGCCTGTGCATCTGCCGGTGCCCGTGCCGGTGGGGGAGGCGGGGATCGTCCGCGTCGAGTGGGTCACGGTCCGGACTCACGTGCTCACCGGGTAGTCCCGCCCGGTGGGTGACGCCGTCCGGCGGCCTATCCTGTGGGCCAGCCGGGCGGGGCTCGACCGCCACGGGACGAAGCCGAAGGAAGCGACCCCATGACCCGAAGTGCCGGTGGCGGCGCTGTTCCCAAGGGGCGCAGCCGACGCAACTTCGCGGGAACGCGGCCGGTGATGGACGATGTGGCACGGCTGGCCGGCGTCTCCAAACAGACCGTGTCGCGGGTGCTCAACGACAATCCGGCCGTCCGGGCCGAGACCCGCGAGTCGGTGCTGGAGGCCATGCGGTCGCTCGGATACCGGCCGAGCCGCAGCGCGCGTTCGCTGGCCAGCGGACGGACCCGGATGCTCGGGGTGATCTCCTTCGACGCGGCCCGCTACGGACCCGCCTCCACCCTCACCGCGATCAACACGGCCGCCCAGGCGGCCGGTTACCTGGTCAGTTCCATCGCCCTCGACACCGCCGACCGGGACACGGTCGTCCAGGCCGTGGACCGGCTGTCGGCGGAGGGTGCCGACGGTGTCATCGCCATCGCCCCGCAGCGGCGCGTCGGCAAGGCGCTCGCCGAGGCGCACCTCGACATCCCCCTCGTCGTGATGGACAACGCGCTCGGCGACGACACCCCCATGGTCACCGCCGACTCCCGGGGCGGCGCGCGCCTGGCCACCGCCCATCTCCTGGACCTGGGTCACCGAACAGTCCGGCACATCGCCGGACCGACCGGCTGGACCTCCGCCGAACGCCGGGCCGCGAGCTGGCGCGAGACCCTGGAGCGGGCCGGGGCCGAGGTGCCCGAGCCGCTCGTCGGCGACTGGAGCGCGGACGCCGGCTACGAACTGGGCCGGCGGCTCGCCCGGGATCCGGATGTCACCGCCGTCTTCGCCTCCAACGACCAGATGGCGCTCGGCGCGCTGCGCGCCTTCCACGAGGCCGGCCGCCGGGTCCCGGACGACGTCAGTGTCGTCGGCTACGACGACATCCCGGAAGCCGCCCATCTGCTGCCCCCGCTCACCACCATCCGCACCGACTTCCAGGAGATCGGCACCCGCTCCCTGCGCCTGCTCCTCGCCCGGATCGACGGCCGGACGGATACGGGTTCGCGTCGGACGGATGCGGGTTCGCGTCAGGCGGACACGGGTTCGACAACGGACACGGACACGGACACGGCCACGGACCCGGTCACCGTCATCCCCGCCCACCTCATCGTGCGGAGCAGCACCGGCCCCGCCCCGGCCTAAACTGTGCCGGTGGCGACAGGTGCCGACAGTTCCGGTTTCGACGATCCGTCCGCCGAGGTGCTGGTGGAGGCCGCCGGGGCCTTCGGGCTGCTCGCCTCGCCCGCCCGGCTGCACATCATGTGGGCGCTGGCGCAGGGCGAGAGCGATGTGACCGGCCTCGCCGAGCGCGTCGGCGGCGCGCTGCCAGCCGTGAGCCAGCACCTCACGAAACTGAGACTCGCCGGGCTCGTCCGCGCACGGCGCGAAGGACGCCGGCAGGTCTACCTGGTGGACGACCCGGACATCGTCACCGTCGTACGGCTGCTGGTCGGGCGGCTGACCGACCGGGCCGAGCACGCCCCGGTACGGCACCTCCGCGGAGTCTGACCTCCGGACGCTGCGACGACTCGACAACTCCCCGCGTGGTCTCACCGACGGCGAGGCCGAGGCGCGGCTGGCGGCGGTCGGGGAGAACGTCGTCCCGGCTGCCCGTCCGGTTCCCTGGGCCCTCCGGTTCCTACGGAGCCTGCGCGACCCGTTCACCCGCCGTACTGCTGTGCCTCGGGCTCGTCTCGGCCGCCGTCACGGCCTGGGGAACGGCCTCGGTGATCCTGTCCCTGGTCGTGGTGAGCTGTGTGCTGCGCGCCTCCGGCGAGCATCGGGCGGAACGTTTCCTCAACGGGCTGCGTGAGTTGACCGCCGGTACCGCGACCGTCCTGCGGCGCCCGGAGAGTGGCGGGCCGCCGCACGCCAGGGAGATCCCGGTCGCCGACCTCGTTCCGGGCGACGTGATCCGGCTCGGGCCCGGCGACCTGGTCCCGGCGGACGTACGGCTGCTGCGCGCGACCGGGCTGACCGTGCACCAGGCGCCCCTGACCGGCGAGTCGGCGCCGGTGACGAAGGACGTACGGCCGGGTGACGCGGGCCGTGGCCCTGTTCGCGCGGCGCGAGCTGTGCGGCACTGGACCCCGGCCGACGTACACGGCCTGACCTTCCGGGGTTTCGTCGCGCTGCGGGACGACCTCGCGCCTACGGCCGCCGGGGCGCTGCGCGACCTCACCGCGCTCGGGGTCGGCGTGAAGGTCCTCACCGGTGACCATCCGGGCACGGCCGCCCGCGCCCGGTGCCCTGGCCGGTCCGACCGCTCGGTCCGACGCTCGGGCTGGTGGGGCTGCCGGGTCCGTACTACGCGGGTGTGGTCGTGCTGGTGCTGTACGGGGGTGCGCTCGCCGCCGTTCGATGGCGGCGGGGTTCCGTCAGCCGTAGGTGAGGTTCGAGCAGGGGTTGTCGTCCGCCGAGCGGGCTCCCTCGGAGACGTCCTTCGGGACCTGGGCGGACGGCGGCGCGGCCGTGGCGCCGGGCTTGTACGACTGGCCGACGACGACGTTGACGCCCGCCGCCGTCACCGGCTGGATGGCGGCGCCGGGAAAGGCCCGGGCCGCCGTCTGGGCCTCGGACTTGTGGCCGGGGCCGTACTGGACGACCGTCGTCGTGTGGTCCTGGCTGTTCGCGGTCGCCGTGCCGGCGACGGTGAAACCGTCGGCTGTCAGCTCGGCGGCTGCCTTGGCGGCCAGGCCCGTGACGGTGGTGCCGTTGTAGACGGTGACCGTGATCCCCTTGCCGGACACGGAAACCGGGGTGGCAGCGGGACGGGCGCTCGGCGTGGTCTTCTTCTTGCCGCTTGCGTCCTTGCCGTCCAGGGTGCGGTCCGCCTTCAGGGCCGCCCAGAGGTCACTGGCGTCGGGTTCGACGATGGCGACGCGCGCACCCTCGTACCGCCAGGGGATGGTGACGAACTTCGTGTTGTGCAGGTCGATGTTCTTCAGCGTCATCGCGAACGAGATCAGCTTGTCGGCGGAGCCGAGACCGGGGTCCACGGTCAGGGACTTGGTGGCCGCGTCGGCGAGCGGGAGCAGCTTGGTCGGGCTCAGCCCGTTGCTCTTGATCTCCTTCAACAGGCTTGCCACGAAGGCCTGCTGGCGCTTGATCCGGCCTATGTCGGAGCCGTCGCCGAGACCGTGCCGGATCCGGACGTAGTCCAGCGCCTTCTGTCCCGAGACCTTCTGCTCGCCCTTGTCGAAGAGCAGCTTGCCGCGCGTGGGGCGTTTGGGGCTGAGATCACGTTCGTAGACGTTCTGGGGGAGGCACACGTCCACCCCGCCCACCACGTCGGTCAGCGCGGCGAAGCCCTTGAAGTCGACGACCACCGTGTGGTCGACGCGCAGACCGGTGATGCTCTCGACCGTGTTCTGGGTGCAGGCGGGGTTGCCCGTGGCGGTCTCGCCGACCGAGTAGGCCGCGTTGAACATGGTGTGCGGCTGCGCGGTCGTCCACTTGCCGTTGGGCAGCTTGCAGGGCGGGATGGTGACCAGGGTGTCGCGGGGTATGGAGACGGCGACGGCGTTCTTGTGGTCGGCGTAGACGTGCAGCAGGAACGCGGTGTCGGAACGGCCGATGTCGTTCACGTCGCCGCCGCCGAGCGCGGCGTTGCCGTCGTTGCGCGCGTCCGAGCCGATGACGAGGACGTTCTCGCCCTTGGACGAGCCCTCGGCGGGGCGGTTGTCCGAGAGGCCGCCCGCGTCGAAGGTCTTGATGTCGCTGTCCAGCTTCAGATAGACCCAGCCGGCGCCGGCCGCGGCGAGCAGCAGGAGCGAGAGGGAGATCGCCAGGGCCAGCCGGCCACGCCGAACCGGCTTGCGCCGCCGCGTGCCCGCGGCGGACCGGTGTCGCGAGGGTACGGCCCTGCTGGTGCTGGTGGTCATCGGCGCCCTTCTGACGTCTCACCCTGGTTGTACAGTTGCGCAAAGTAGCAACTGTTATGTGTGACGAGAGAAAGGGCGGTGAGGTTGTGCTCCGCAACGGACTGGAACCCTGGCACCTGCTGATCGTGGCGATCGTGTTCCTTGTGATGTTCGGCTCGAAGAAGCTGCCGGACACCGCTCGCGCCCTGGGTCGCTCGATGCGGATCCTCAAGAGCGAGGCGCAGGCGATGAAGGCGGACCCGCAGACGGGAGAGGGTACGCAGGGGGCTGCGGCCACCGTCCGGACCGAGCCCGTGACCGACCGACGGGAGCCCGTCGCCGATCGATAGGATCATCCGCATGGCGGCTCCCGAACCGACGATCCTCGCGACCTCCGGCGGACACCGCACCGGCGGCCGGACCATGGTGGCGTTCGACGCCCTCGTGCATCACGCCGTCGACCTCTCCGGGGCCCACGGCCGCAGGCCGCGCGTCCTGTACGTCGGCACGGCCATCGGGGACGCCGAACACTTCACCGCCCGGATGGGCGAGGCCGCCCGGGTCGCGGGCTTCGACCTCACCCCGCTGCATCTCTTCCCCATGCCCAACCTGGACGACATCGAGGGCACGGTGCTCGACCAGGACGTCGTCTGGGTCATGGGCGGCTCGGTCGCGAATCTGCTGGCGGTGTGGCGGGTGCACGGCCTCGACCGGATCATGCGGCGCGCCTGGGAGGCGGGAGTGGTGCTCAGCGGGGTGAGCGCGGGCTCCCTCTGCTGGTTCACCGGCGGCACCACCGACTCCTTCGGCCCCGACCTGAGGCCGCTCACCGACGCGTTGGGCTTCCTTCCGTACGGCAACGGGGTGCACTACGACAGCGACGCGGGCCGCCGCCCGCTGGTGCACCGGCTCGTTGCCGACGGCACCCTGCCCACCACGCACTGCACCGACGACGGGGTCGGTCTCGTCTACCGAGGAGCCGAACTCGTCGAAGCGGTCGCGGAGTTGCCGGGCAGGGGCGCCTATGTCGTCAGGTGCGAGGGGGACGCGGCGGTGGAGGAGCGCATCGAGCCGCGCAGGCTGCCCTCGCCGTCCGCCTGACCGTCGTCCGCCGCTGGGGCCTCCGCTGTTTCCGGGGCCGTCATGGCGGCCTTGCCCTGCTGCCCGTCCGCGCGCCGCTGCTTACGGCTGACACGCGGCTCCTGGTCGGGAAGCCAGCCGAAGGTCATACAGCTGCCCACGGCTCCCAGCAGGAGGCCCACGAAGAAGCCGCCCAGGTTCGAGGTGAGCCAGGTGCCGAGCGTCGCCATGATGCCGACGATCGAGTAGAACAGGCGCTGCGTGGGGTTGAAGAGGATCAGCAGACCGCACACCACCATCAGCGACGGCAGCAGAAAGCCTGCCAGACCCTGCATACCCAGGTGCACGACGACCTTCAGCGAGATCTTCACGGTGAGCAGGGTCTCCAGCCCGCCCAGGGTGAGCAGCAGCCCGCCCAGGAACGGACGGTGGGCCCGCCAGTTGCTGAAGGCGGGCCCCATCCCCTTGTGCTCGACGCCGGACATCAGCAACCCGTCGAGCTGAAGCTGAGCTTCAGTCCGGGCAGCTTGAACACGCCCGCTGTGGTGGCGTAGTTGGTCTGCCGCAGCTTGGCGATCCGGACGGTCCGCGCCTGCTGGCTGAAGACACCCTCCGGACCCTTGACGCCCGCCGCGCTGAGCGTGCTGGCGTCGTTGCCGATCTCGATGTCGTCGAAGGTCGCGTCGCCCGCCACCTCGGTGGAGTCGGTCGTCAGGTCCGTCGCGCTCACCGGGGTACCGGCGTTGCCCGCCTTGATCAGCAGGTTGATGCCGCCGAGGTCGACGCTCTGGCAGAGGTTGGTGAGCGTCGCGGTCTTGATCGCCGAGGTGATGACCAGGACCTGACCGCCGGTGTCACCCTCGTTGGGGCTGCCCTCGATCATGTGGTCAAGAGCGCCGAACTGCTCGAAGCCGGTGCCCTTCAGCTCGGTCGCGGTGACCGTGAACGGCATGCCCGAGATGGCGAACTGGACGCCCAGGGCGCCCTGGGCGGTGAGTACCGCGAGCGTGGCGGCGACCAGGGTGGCCGGCACCGCCATCACGGCGGCGCGGCGCAGACGGACCCGCCCGCGTCGGCCGGTGTCCTTTCCGGCACCTTCGACGAATGCGGACACGTTCGAGGATCCCGTGCCGGCGGTGCCTTCGGAGGCGATGTCGCTTCCTGGCTGCTCGGGGTTGGATCCGGCGGACGACGAGGCGTCCGAGGACGAGGCCATGGCTGCTCCCAGTACATAGTCAACTGCGTCAATGCTGGTCACGCTTCAGTGGCACGTTGTCCTGGCGCGGACAGCGGCTGCGGCGAACGTCTCCTCACAACTCCCGGCGGTTGCAAGGTCTTTCACGGTTACGCCCCAGTAGCCGCCGAGGAAGTTACCCGTGGTTACTTTGGGGGGTCAAGGGAGTTGTGGAAAAAGGGTGCGGATTATGCGCCACCTGTGACTTCTCGGGGTGACCGAGGCCCTTCCGGGGCCCCCGAGAGGCGGAGAAGCGCAACGCGAACCATCAACTTTCGTCCGCTGCCTTGACCTTGACGGTCACTCAGGTCTACAACTCAACCTGGTTTCCCCGGATCCGTGGCGCCGGATCCGCAGCGGTGCGTGTCACCGCTCTTCCCGGACTCATTGCTCATTCCACAGTCCACCTCCGAGGCACCGGCATGGCCGTTTCCCCCCTGGGCCGCCGCCGGTTCGCCCCGTCCCGCCCGGTCCGGCAGGAAGCCTCCCTCCAAGCCTTCTTGTCGGTCACCGGCCGGTTGCCGTTGCCGGTCCGTCGCGTACGGAGAAGGCGTCACGGGCCGGCAACGCCGTCTTTCCGCGCCCTTCATATGTCCTGAAACGACTGTGTCCGTGTGTCCCGAACTCATCGACGACACCCCGGAAGCCACCCCCGAACAACCCCAGTTCCAGAAAGAGGCACCCGCATCATGCGTACTCGTACCCGCTCCGTCCTCGCCCTCGCCGCCGCCGTCGCCGGGCTCTCGGTCGCCGCGGTCACCCCCGCTTCCGCCGCCGACTCCGTGCTCACCATCAACGGAACGGCCGGCGACGCCGTCGCCGTGGGCGATGTCCTCAGTGCCTCCCTCGCCACCGGCACCACCGCCACGCTCTACTCCAGCGCGACCGGCACCAGCGGCGTCAAGTGCGCGGCGTCGACCTTCACGGCGGCTGTCACGGACAACCCCGCCGCGCCCGGCACCGCCACCGAGTCGGTCACCGCGCACACTTTCGGCACTTGCACCAGCAACGTCCTGGGTGTGACCGGCGTGAACAGCGTGACCGTCAACAACCTGCCGTACACCACCGCGGTGGGCTCCGACGGCTCGGTCACCGTCACTCCGGCCGCCGGCTCCACCGTCCAGACGACCGTCGTGCTGCGCACCCTGCTGGGCACGATCAACTGCGTCTACCAGGCGCCCAGCCTGTCGGGTACGACCGGCGCCGCCGACAACAGCATCAACTTCACCGCGCAGAAGTTCACCAAGACGTCCGGTTCGTCGCTGTGCTTCGCCAACGGCTTCTTCACCGCGAAGTACGCCCCGGTGCAGGACGTGACGCAGGGCAACGCCACGGTCTTCGTCAACTGACGAACCGTCAATGAGCGGTTGAGCGGCCGGGGTTCACCGGCGGCGCAACCGCAGAACGAGGGCGGCGACCACGGTGAGCAGTACCGCCGCGGCGCCGCCCGCGATCAGGTGCCGCGGTCCGGTGCCGTCGGTGGCCGAGGCCACCGGTGCGCCGGCCACGGTGCCCGCGGCCTGGGGGGCGGCGGAGTCGGCGGACTCCGCCGCCCGTCCCGTTTCCGCCGTGCGTGCCTTCTCCGCGACCTGTGCCGGCTGCTCGGCCGCCGCGCTCGACTCGGCGGCGCTGGGCCGGGCCGCTGGGGAGTCGGAGGCAGCCGGCGCGGACGCGCGGGAGTCGCCGGACCCCTTGGCGCCGCCCGCGCTGCCCTTCGCTGCCGAGAACACCACGTCCGAGCAGGAGTAGTACGTGTCCGCCGTACTGGAGTTCTGCCAGATCGTGTACAGCACATGGCGCCCGGTCCGGTCCGACGGCAGCGTCATCCCGATGCGGTACGCGTCGCCCTTCATCGCGGGATCCTTGACCTCGGCGAACGGCCGCTCCGGCAGGTCGGACCAGTTCAGCGGCGCGGACGGGTCGTACCCGGGCTTCGTCAGGAACATCTTGAACGTGCCGGTGTGCGGGATCGTCGAGCGGTACGTCATCGTCAGCCGGGCGCCCGGCGACAGCGTGGTCGAGGGCCAGTCGGAGCGGGCGAGGTCGAGACCCCGGTAGCCGGACAGCCCGCCGCTGCACAGCCGGCCGTCGGGGATCATCGCGCGGTCCCGGCCGTTCACGTCCCCGACCCGCACGTTGTCCCAGAAGGTGAAGGGCGCCCCGCCGTTCGCGGCGAGCGCCGCCCGGCAGGCCGCCGTACCGGCCAGGCTGCCGCCGTCGGGGGAACAGGCGAAGGCACGACTGACCGGATTCGTCGGCGCTCCGTGCGCCTGGGCGGGACCCGCCGCCGACAACGTGAGCAGCAGCGGAGCCGCGAAGGCGGCGCTGCCGGCGAGTGCGGCGGCCCTGAGAGTGCGGCGATGGGCGGTCATCCGGGACGTCTCCTCGACCGAGGGGGAACAGGTCTGCTGCGGCCGACCCGGAAACGGGTCTGCTTTCGGGCAGTACGGGAGGCGGGCGGGGCGCGTTCAATCGGCGGGCGGTGCCCCAGGCCCGGTACTCCGCCGTAACTCGCCCAACCCGGTCAACTCGCCGCCGCTCAGGGGCGGTTTTCGGTTGCCGAGGGTGGGGATCCGGACCGATCGAGGGTTTCCCCCGTATCCGGATGACCTTGGCTTTGCCTACTGTTCCACCACAGCCGCCCCACAGGTAACCCCGGAACGGGCCGCTCGCGCTTGGCCGGCCGTCGCGCCGCTTTTCGAACAGCACCCCCGCCGCTTCGACGAAGAAGCGATTCGCCCGCTACTCCCCGCTGCCCGCGCGGCCCGGAGTACGGCCCCGAAAGGCAAGTCCTTGCGTACTTCACTCACCCGTGCCACGGGACGGAAGCTGATATCCGTCGCCGCGGTCTCCGTCGCTCTGGTGGCCGCGACCACCACCTCGGTCGCCGTCGCCCAGGAGCCCGCCCTCCAGGGCGTCACCCCGGACGCCGCCGCGCAGGCGGTCGCCGCCCCGGCCGAGCGACTCATCGTCGGCTACAAGTCCGGCGCCGCCGAGGCCACGTCGAACAAGGCCGCCGACGCCGACGCCGCCGCCAAGGGCAGGGAGGCCGGCGAGAGCCTGGACTTCCAGCGCCGCCTCGGCACCGGCGCGGCCCTCGTCGACCTGGGCGAGAAGCTCAGCAAGACGGACGTCGCCGATGTCATCGCCGAGTACCAGGCCGACCCGCAGGTCGCCTACGTCGTGCCGGACCGCATCAAGAAGCCGATGGCGGACCCGAACGACACCGAGTACGGCAAGCAGTGGGACCTGTTCGAGTCGACCGCGGGTATGCGCGTCCCGGGTGCCTGGTCCACCTCGACCGGCGCCGGAGTGACCGTCGCCGTCATCGACACCGGCTATGTCACGCACTCCGACGTCGCCGGGAACATCGTCGGCGGCTACGACTTCATCTCCGACCCCGCGATGTCCGTCGACGGTGACGGCCGCGACAGCAACCCGGCCGACCCCGGCGACTGGTTCGCCGCCGGTGAGTGCGGGGAGACCAAGGGCAGCTCCTCCTCCTGGCACGGCACGCACGTCGCGGGCACCATTGCCGCCGTCACCGACAACAACAAGGGTGTCGCGGGCATCGCGTACAACGCGAAGATCTCCCCGATCCGCGCGCTCGGCAAGTGCGGCGGCGCCGACTCCGACATCATCGACGCCATCACCTGGGCGTCCGGCGGCACCGTCCCCGGCGTCCCGGCCAACACCAACGTCGCCAAGGTCATCAACATGAGCCTCGGCGGGGGCGGCGCCTGCTCCGCGGCCACGCAGAGCGCCATCACCGGCGCGGTGAACCGCGGCACCACGGTGGTCGTCGCGGCCGGCAACGAGAACGCGAACGCCTCCACCTCCAACCCGGCGAACTGCAACAACGTCATCACCGTCGCCGCGACCGGACGCACCGGCGCCCGCGCCTCGTACTCCAACTTCGGCTCCATGGTGGACATCTCGGCCCCCGGCGGCGAGATGAGGACCGGTGACGCCAACGGCATCCTCTCCACGCTGAACTCCGGTGCGAAGACCCCGTCCACCGAGTCGTACGCCTACTACCAGGGCACCAGCATGGCCACCCCGCACATCGCGGGCCTGGTCGCGCTGATGAAGTCGGCGAACTCCTCGCTCACCCCGGCCCAGATCGAGTCGGCCATCAAGAGCAACGCCCGTGCCCTGCCCGGTAGTTGCTCGGGCGGCTGCGGCGCCGGTCTGGCCGACGCGACCAAGACCGTGCAGGCCGTGGCCGGCACCAGTGGCGGCACCGGTGGCGGCACGACGGGCACCGTCTTCTCCTCCTCCACCGGCGTCTCGATCCCGGACAACGGCTCCGCCGTCGAGTCCTCGATCGCCGTCAGCGGCCGGACCGGCAACGCCCCCTCGGCCCTCAAGGTCGGCGTGGACATCACCCACACCTACCGCGGTGACCTGGTCATCACCCTGGTCGCTCCGGACGGTACGACCTACCCGCTGAAGGCGTCCAGCAGCTCGGACTCCGCCGCCGACGTGAACACCACGTCCACGGTGGACGCCTCCAGCGAGGCAGCCAACGGCACCTGGAAGCTGCGCGTCCAGGACGTGGCCTCCTCGGACACCGGCAGGATCAACGGCTGGAAGCTCACCTTCTGAGCCTCCACGGGGAACAACCACCCGTCGGCGTAAGAAAACTGACGATGTGACACAAACGGGCGGGTCGGTCGGCGTGGATGGACGCCGGCCGACCCGCCGTCGTACGTGGATGTCCCGTACGCCTTTGCTCAGCCGCCGAACTCCGCCAGCTGCTCCGACGCCCACTCCCGATACCCGCGCCCCGGCCGCCCGAGCAACTCCTGTACGTCCGGCTCCACTTGCGCCTTGCCCCCACCCCGCCCCCGCGCCGCACTCTCCACCAGGGCGAGGGCCATCGGCTCCGGATGGCGCGCGAGCAGCCCCCGTAGCAACTGACTTTCTGTCAGTTCCATGAATTTCAGCGGCCGGTGCAGCAAGTCGCCCAGGATCTCGGTCTGTTCCGAAGGGGTGATGGCGACGGGCCCGGTCAGGGCGTAGGCGCGCCCCGCGTGGGCTTCGGGGTCGGTGAGGGCCTGGACCGCCACGTCGGCGATGTCCCGCGGGTCGACGCTCGCGTTCCGCGCGGTGCCGTCGAGACCCCGGACGACCCCTTCCTCCCGGATGGAGCGGGCCCAGCCCAGGGTGTTGGACATGAAGGCGCGCGGACGCAGGAAGGTCCACGCCAGCCCGGAAGCGCGCAGCAGCCGCTCGTTCTCCCGCTGCCACCGCGTGATCAGGTCGATGGCGTCGGGCTCGGTCACGGCTTGGGCCGACAGCTTCACCACCTGGGACACCCCCGCCGCCCGGGCGGCCGCCACGAAGTTCCTGTCCTGGGCCGGCGCCAGCGGGTTCGCGGTGATGAGAAGGCAGGACCGTACGCCGACCAGCGCCGCGCGCAGCCCGGCGGGGTCGTCGAAGTCCCCGCGCGCCACCTCGATTCCGGGACCGGCGAGGGTGACGCGGTGCGGGTAGCGGGTGAGCAGGCGCAGCGGGCCGGTGCCCCACAGGCGTTCGGCGACCAGCCGGCCGACGGTACCGGTGGCCCCCGTCAGCAGAATCACGCGACGGGGGCCGGGGAGAGGGAGAGGACGCGGACGCCGCGATCGGCCCGGCTGTCCAGTCCGAGCAGGAGCCCCGGTACCGCGATGGCGGGCAGGAGGTGGGACCACAGGACCGCGATACGGTGCGCGAGGTCCGCCCGGTCGGTCAGGGCCCGCGACATCAACTGGATGCCCGCGAAGCCCCCCACCAGCAGCTCCACCGTGTCCCGAGGATTCACCGTGGGCAGCAACTCGCCTTGTGCGCGGGCCTGTTCCATCAGCGTGGCCAGCCGCTCCCCCCACTGCCGGAACGGTCCACTGTGGTCGACCCCGGGCGGCGTCGCCTGGTCCACCGTCAGCCGCACGCTCCCTCGCAGCAGGGAGTCGGTCAGCAGCCGCTGCGCCACGACGAAGGTCATGTCGATGATCTCCTGCAACTTGCAGGCCTGTTCCGGGACCGTGCCGAACGGCACCTGCTCGTCCAGCACCGCCTGGGCGAGGGATTCCTTTGACGGAAAGTGGAAATACAGGGCGCCCTTGGTCACTTCGGCCCGCTCCAGCACCATCGAGATGGTCGTGGAGGTGTAGCCGTGCTCGTCGAAAACCGCGCCCGCAGCTTCCAGGATCGCCCTGCGCGTCCTGATGGCGCGCTCCTGTTTCGCCATTAAGAGCCCCTCCTTGGCGCCCAGTTGGCCGGTGACCGGGTCAGTGCGAATGTGGGTGTCGTGCTGGTGTGTGACGGCGCGGGTCAGACGCCGGGACCGCCGATCATAGGGCCGGACCGACTCATCTCGTTGAAAACAAACCGGTCGCCTCGTACTCTATCGCTCACCGGAGCGGGCGCTTTCCGCCTGCCACGCCATACGGGGACCCAGGGAGAGACGTTGCTTCCAGTGCCGCAGTCCGCCGAAATCCCGACCATGACAGCTGGTGTGCCGCGCCAGTTGGTGCACCGCGCAGCCATCGCCGAGACGTTCCCCACCGGTTGGTCCCGCAGGGAGACCGATCGGTTCAGAGTCTCCGCGCAATGGCCGCGTGTCCACTGCTTACACGTGTCGCCCGACCGCGCTGCTTACGACCCACTGCTCGTCGTGGAGACCGTACGCCAGGCCGGAACGCTGCTCAACCACACCGAGTACCAGGTGCCGTTGGACCACCAGTTCGTGCTCCAGGAGTTCCGGATCACCACGTTTCCCGAGCACCTGGACGTCGGGCCGGCCCCGGCCGAACCCGTCGTCGACATCACCTTCTCCGACATCCGCCATCGCGGCAAGCGCCTGGTCTCGGCCCGCTACGAGGCCGACGTACTGCTGGACGGCGAGCTGGTCGCGCACGCCGAGGTCGCCTTCACCTGCACCAGCGGCGCCGTCTTCAGCAGGCTGCGCGGCGGCCGTACGGCGGCCACGGTGACCGCGCTGCCTGTGCCGCCGGGTCTGCCGGCCGCCGATGTGGGCCGGGAGTCGGCGGCGGACGTGGTCCTGGCACTGCCCCAACAGGGGCAAAGGGACTGGCAGTTGAGAGTTGATACCGGTCATGCTGTTTTCTTCGACCATCCACTGGACCACATACCGGGCATGCTGCTCCTGGAGTCCGCCAAGCAGGCCGCGCTCGCACGCACGGGCCCTGACGGCGACCGGATACCCGTTTCCTTCGACACGACCTTCCATCAGTTCGCTGAACTGGACCTGCCCACCTGGATCGAGTCGACGGACGAAGGCGACGGGACCCTGAAGGTGCTCGGAACGCAGGAGGGACGCACGGTTTTCGAGTGCGTGGTCGGCACCGCGGAACGGTCGGCTATCTTGTACGAGCAGTAAGAAACAAACGGCATATCCCGTTTTTCTTCGGGGAGTTGCTGGAGTACTGGGACGTTGGGGAGGGGTGGACGCCGATGGCGAGGCAGTTACGTGCCGAGCAGACCCGCGCGACGATCATCACGGCAGCGGCCGATCTGTTCGACCGTCACGGCTATGAATCGACCAGCCTGAGCGACATAGTCGAGCACGCCCATGTCACCAAGGGCGCCCTCTACTTCCACTTCGCGGCGAAGGAGGACCTGGCCCAGGTCATTCTGGAGATCCAGTCCAGGACCTCCCGGCGGATGGCCCGGGACATCGACGGCCGTGGCTACACCTCGCTCGAAGCGCTGATCCGCGTCACGTTCGGGATCACGAGGATGGCCGTCGAGGGTCCGATCGCCCGGGCGGGCCTGCGCCTGGCCGCCGGAGACGTCGCCGTACGGCCGCCCCTGCGGCACCCCTTCCGGGAGTGGTCGGAGATGGCGTCCGGCAAACTCCTCGGCGCGGTCAAGGAGTCCGACGTGCACCCGGACGTCGATGTCGAGGCGATGGCGCACTCCCTCGTCAGCTTCTTCGTCGGCAGCCGTGTGGTCAGCCGCGCGGTGGAGCCGGTGGGGCGCCAGCCCCGACGTACGGCGGACATGTGGCGGCTCACCATCCGGGCGCTGGTGCCCACACCGAGGCGGGCGCGGTATCTGAGCCTGGTGGCGCAACTGGAGCGGGAGACGCGGGCGGTGGCCTGAGACGGGCGGGGCGGGCGGTCCGCTTCGGTTCGCGGCCGGGCGACCTGAACCGCACGGTCCGAGTGGCCCAAGCCGGCCGACGGTACGGTGAGGCGCATGCCTGCCTCCGACTCCGTGTCCCCGCCCGTGATCCTCGGCAACGAGCCGGGCTCGTTCCCCTGGAGCGTGCTGGCCGAGCGACACCCCGCGCTCATCCAGAAGGTGCGGGACGCCTTCCCGTACGGCCCCGAGCAGCACCGCGCGCTCGACGCGCTCCTCAAGAACTGCACCGAGGGGGTCGTCGAACCGCTCCCCGCCGGTGCCGAGGACCGGGAGCAGTGGGAGGAGTGGGGGACCCGCGAGTACGCGGGACAGTCCTGGTTCGATGTGCCGTGGCTGTGGGCGGAGGGATACTTCTACCGCCAACTCCTGGAAGCGGTCGGGTACTTCGGCGCCGCCGACGACAACGACTCGGCCTGGCACCGGATCGACCCCTTCCGTCCCTTCAAGCTCGCCGAACTGGACGCCCCCGAGACCGACGAGGAACTCGCCGCGCTCGACGACCTCGTGGGCAGGCCCGAGGAGGAGCAGGCGCGCGCCCTGCTCCACGGGTCGCTGTGGGGCAACCGGGCCGACCTCGGCTTCCGGCTCTCCGGCGCCGACGAGCAGGGGGAGGCGGCAGGCCTCGTCGCCGACGACAGCGAAACCCTCTGGTCGCAGCTCCGGCCCGCCCGACGCACCGCCGGCCCGGTGTGTCTGGTCGCGGACAACGCGGGCCGGGAGCTCGTCCCCGACCTGTTGCTCCTGGACCACCTGCTGACCCGGGGGTACGCCGGACACGCGGTCCTGCACGTCAAACCGCACCCGTACTTCGTCTCCGACGCGACGACGGCCGACGTGGTCGACGCGGTGCGCCGACTGATCCGCGCGCCGGGAGAGGCTGCCGCGTACGGCCGCCGTCTGTGGTCCGCGATGGCCGACGGCCGGCTCGTGGTACGCGCCCACCCCTTCTCCTGCGCCCCGCTCCCGTACGCGGCGATGCCCGCCGACCTGCGCGGGGAGTTCGCCTCGGCCGAGGTCACCCTGATGAAGGGCGACCTGAACTACCGCCGCCTGGTCGGTGACAGCCTCATGCCCGCCACCACGCCGTTCGCGGACGTGACCGCCTACTTCCCCGGACCCGTCGCCGCCCTGCGCACCCTGAAGTCGGACGTGATCGTCGGCCTCGACGCACGTACCGAGGCGGGGCTCGTGGCCGCGGAGGGGCAGCGCTGGCGCACGAGCGGTACGCGTGCGGTGATTCAGGTGTCGTCGACGGGGGAGTAGTCGCTGCCAAAGTCGTCGTAGTGCTCGCATGTCGAGTGAACTCACAACCCCCGTCAGGAATCCCGGAATCGGTCCTGATTCACGCGATGGTGTGATCATGTCCCGCTGGGTGGATGGTGCGGCCGGGGCAGGGGTAGGGCCCCGCGCATGACACAGCCGTTCGTACTCCCGCACTTCTACATGCCGTATCCCGCGCGGCTGAACCCGCATCTGGACGAGGCGCGCGCCCATTCGACCGTCTGGGCACGGGAGATGGGAATGCTGGAGGGCTCAGGCGTCTGGGAGCAGTCGGACCTCGACGCGCACGACTACGGGTTGTTGTGCGCGTACACGCATCCCGACTGCGACGGGCCCGCCCTCTCGCTGATCACCGACTGGTACGTGTGGGTGTTCTTCTTCGACGACCACTTCCTCGAGGTCTTCAAGCGCAGCCAGGACCGCGACGGCGGCAAGGCCTATCTGGACCGGCTGCCCCTTTTCATGCCGCTCGACCTCTCGACCCCCGTACCGGAGCCGCAGAACCCGGTCGAGGCGGGCCTCGCCGACCTGTGGGCGCGCACGGTCCCGGCGATGTCCGTGGACTGGCGCAGGCGGTTCTCCGTCGCCACCGAGCATCTGCTGAACGAGTCGATGTGGGAGCTGTCCAACATCAACGAGGGGCGTATCTCGAACCCCGTCGAGTACATCGAGATGCGCCGCAAGGTCGGCGGCGCGCCCTGGTCGGCGGGGCTCGTCGAGTACGCGACCGCCGAAGTGCCCGCGTCCGTCGCGGAGTCGAGGCCGCTGCGGGTACTGATGGAGACCTTCTCGGACGGCGTCCATCTGCGCAACGACCTGTTCTCCTACCAGCGGGAGGTCGAAGACGAGGGCGAGCTCAGCAACGGTGTGCTGGTCCTGGAGACCTTCTTCGGGTGTACGACCCAGGAGGCCGCCGAGACCGTCAACGACATCCTCACCTCGCGGCTCCACCAGTTCGAGCACACCGCGCTCACCGAAGTGCCCGGCCTGGCCCTGGAGAAGAGCCTCACACCGGACGAGGTCGGCGCGGTCGCCGCATACACGCGCGGGCTGCAGGACTGGCAGTCGGGCGGCCACGAGTGGCACCTGCGCTCCAGCCGGTACATGAACGAAGGAGCCCTGGAGGAGTCGCGGCCGTTCGCGCTGGGCGGCTTCGGCACGTCCGCCGCCAACATCGGCGCACTGCTCGCCTCGGCCGGCGCCGAACGCATGCGCGCCTACACGCACGTCCCCTACCAGCGGGTCGGCCCTTCGATCCTGCCCGATTTCTACATGCCGTTCCGGCTCAACCTCAGCCCGCACCTGGACGGCTCCCGCCACCGGCTCACCGACTGGACGCACAGCATGGGCATGCTCCAGGAGGGCGTCTGGGACGAGGACAAGCTCGCCGCGGCCGACCTGCCGCTGTGCGCGGCCGGCATCCACCCCGACGCGACGGCCGACGCCCTCGACCTCAGCTCCGCATGGCTGGCCTGGGGCACCTACGGCGACGACTACTACCCCCTCGTCTTCGGCCACCGCCGAGACCTCGCCGCGGCCCGTCTGTGCACCGAGCGCCTCTCCGCCTGCATGCCCATCGAGGGCGACGGATTCCCCACCCCGGTCAACGGCATGGAACGCGGCCTCATCGACCTGTGGCGGCGCACGACGGTCACGATGACCCCCGAGCAGCGGCGCACGTTCCGCGCGGCGGTCGACGTGATGACCGAGAGCTGGGTGTGGGAACTGGCCAACCAGACCCAGAACCGGATCCCCGACCCGATCGACTACCTGGAGATGCGCCGCGCCACCTTCGGCTCGGACCTCACGATGAGCCTGTGCCGCATCGGCCACGGCCGGACGGTCCCGCCGGAGGTCTACCGCAGCGGCCCCGTCCAGTCGCTGGAGAAGGCCGCCGCCGACTACGCGATGCTCATCAACGACGTCTTCTCGTACCAGAAGGAGATCCAGTACGAGGGGGAGATCCACAACGGCATCCTCGTCGTCCAGAACTTCTTCGGCTGCGACTACCCGACCGCGCTCGGCATCATCCACGACCTGATGACCCAGCGCATGCAGCAGTTCGAGCACGTCGCCGCCCATGAGTTCCCGGTCCTGTACGAGGACTTCAAGCTCACCGACGAGGCACGCGCGACCATGGACGGCTATGTGGACGAGCTGCGGAACTGGCTCTCCGGCATCCTGAACTGGCACCAGCAGGTCCCCCGTTACAAGTCCGACCACCTGGAAAGCAGGTCCCACGGCTTCCTGCCGGACCGCGGATCGGCACTGATGCTCGGCTGACGGCGCCCCGCCGTCGTCCGTCAGCCGAGGTCGCGCACCCGCTCCGCCGTGTCCTCGGCGAGCTCCCGTACGCCCGTCGCGGCGTTCCCCGAGAGCTCGCCGAGTATCGCGTCGGAGGCGGCCAACAGGGCCCGGGCCTCATCCGGGAGGTCCGCGTCGGCCAGCGCGCGGGTCAGGGTGCAGTGCTCCTCGGCGATGAAACGGCCGAGGTTCACCCCGTGCCAGAGCCGCAGGGACGTGTCCCGGGGATCGGTGAGGACGGCACGCAGGGCCGCCAACGTGGCGACGGCCTGCGGCAGCAGGCCCAGCTCCCGTTCGAGGCGGGCCTGCGTCAGACGGGCCGACACCCGTGCCCACGCCGTGTCCTGAAGGGCGGCGAGCAGCCGCTGGGCGCGCAACGCCTGGAACCGGTCGCCGAGTTCCCCGGGTGAGCGCACGCAGCGGTGACGTGTCCAGAGCTTGCGGTGTCCCACCGGACCGCCGGAGCAGGTGCTGCGCCAACTCGGTCTCGTCCAGCAGGCGGATCAGGGTGACCCGGGCCAGTTCCGTCATCCCCTGGTCGCGGTCAGCTCCGCGCGATAGGGGCCGGCGACCTCCTCCGGCAGGGCCGACTCGAAGACGGACAGGGCCTGCCCGAACTTCATCTCGCCGCCCTTGAGCTCGCCGAGCACCTTGAACAGCTGTTCCGCCGTGCGCTGTTGCAGCTCGCGGCCAGCTCCGTCCAGGTGAACGCAGGCTCGTCCGCCGGGTCCGTGCCGAACATCGAGCGTCAGTCTCCAGCGCCCACCGCCGCAGCTCCGCGCCCGTGTCACCGGGTCCGGGCAGCTCGCTCAGACCGCATGCCGTGTCGAAGTCGGTGTCCCGGACCTCGTGCAGCAGCGGCAGGTCCTCGGCACGGCCGTGCAGGCCCACCAGGACGGCTCCGAGGCGCAGTTCGTCCGTCATCGACGCCTCGGCCTCGTACCTCACCAGATGCCGCAGCAGGCCCAGATCACCGTCGGCCCGGTCGAACTGCGCGGCACGCAGGGTGAGCCGGCGGCGCAGCGGATCCCGGGCCACCGCGTCCCACGCCGCAGAGCGGTCGCCGGCCCGCAGCGCGGCCAGGTCGGCCCGGCCTCGGGCGAGCACCGGCTCCCACAGGGGCGGGCGCGGATGCGGGTCGAGTCGCGCCTACGCGCCGCCGTCCTCCGCGTTCAACAGCAGGAAGTCGGGCTCGGCGCGCAACAGCGCCATGTGCAGCATGCCGATCAGCTCCACGGGGGAGCGCTCGGACAGCCCCAGGAGGGCGCGGAGTTCGGCGCGTTCGGCATCGACGTCGTAGTCCGCGCGGATCTCCTCCTCCGTCTCCGCGACCCGCGCCAGGATCTTTTCCGGGCCGTCGACGGGCGACAGATCCAGATAGTCGTGCCAGCCGGGCAGGCCGATCACCGTCTCGAGCGCCTCGTCGGCACTGGAACCGATGATCCCGGCCGAGCCCTCCGAGTCGGCGTACAGCACGGATCCGTCCGCGCAAACGAAATACGTACCTCCCGCGCCGTCACCCGCCACCGGCGTCAGCGGTTCGCCCGAGGCGAGGCGGACCTCCTCCCCGTGGTCGGCGCGGTCGAGGTCGAACTCGAACGGGAACGCGGCGAGTTCGGCGGCGGCACGGCTCTGGCGCAGCAGCCGCAGGGCGTGATCGGTCATGTCACAGAACGTAACAGCACCCACTGGCAACGGGATGGTCCGCATCTGTTGGCGGTTTACCGACCTTCTGCGTCGTTATCTGTCCTTGTCTGTCCTTGCCTGTCCTTCTGTGTCCTTCTGGGTCCTTCTCTGTTCCTAAGAGGTGAGAGATGCCCATGTCCGACCCCGTGGCAGTCTCACTCGTTCGTGGCTCGTCGTGCGCTCGTGCGCCGGGTAGAGCACCTGCCGGAGGCGAACCATGGAACAGACTGCGCTGCGTCCCAAGCCGATGCCCGGGCGGGAACCGGCCGACGGCACCCCACCCCGCCAGGTCCGGCGCCCGCATGCCGCGCGACGGCGCGGGCGACGGCTGATGACCCTGCTGTTCGGCCTGTTCGTCGGGGCCGTCCTGGTGCTCGCGGGCGTCGGGCTCGGCACACTCGGCGCCACGACCGTCGGACTGAGCAAGCTCGCGGAGCTGCACCGCCAGACGGGACAGGGCGGGCGGACCGGGCAGCCCGGGGTGCGGGCGGGCGCGCCGGCCCCCACCAAGTCGCCCTCGGGCGCCTCGGGTCCACCCGTCGCGCCGCCGGCTGTGACCGCGACGCTCGGTCTGGAGGCCGTCGACGCGGAGAAGGCGGGAGCCCTGCTCGTCGGCGTCCATGTCCCCGGCCCGGGCTACACGGCGGGCCTCGTCCGGGGCGACGTACTCCTCGCGTTCGGCGGGACCCGGATCGACTCGGCGGCCGACCTCGCCCGGGTGGTCGGCCACGCCCGCCCCGGCGCGGAGATCACCCTCACGGTTGTTCACCGCAGCGGTGGCCATCAGCAGTTGGTCGCGGTCCCGGGCGTCGTCACCTGACCGGTGCCCGTCACACGACCACCCGGAAGTGGCTGGTCAGCCGACCGGTGTCGGCCAGCACATGAAAGGCGAGGCCGACCGGCGCGTCCCGCTCCGTGATCCCCTCGCCCTCCCAGGGCAGCCGGAGGGTCCCGGTCACCGCCGGGCCGACGAGCAGCGGGCGGCCGGCGAAGGTCGTGGCCGCAGGTGTGTGGGCGTGCCCGGTGACGATCCCGGCGATCCGGGGCCGGCGTTCCATCAGGGCGGCCAGCCGACCGGCGTGGGTCGGCTGAAAAGCGTCCGGCAGGGGATGGTGCGGGGCGACCGGCGGATGGTGGAAGGCGAGCAGCGCCGGGACGGTGTCGTCCAGTTCGTCGAGCGTCCCCTCGATCCAGTCGTACGTCTCGTCGTCGAGGGCGCCCTGGACGCTGCCCGGCACGCTGGAGTCGCACATCAGGACGGCGCCGTCGTCGAAGACATGCGCGCTGTTGACCGCTTCCTCGGATGCGGGCAGCCCGAGCAGCGCCTTGCGGTACGGCCCGCGGCTGTCGTGGCCGCCCGGGCAGGTGAGCACCGGGAAGGGCGCGTCGCCGGTGCGCAGGCCAAAGATGTGCGCGGCTTCCTCGTACTCGGCTTCCGTGCCGTGGTCCGCGATGTCCCCGGTCACCAGTAGCGCGTCCACGTGCCCCGGCAGCTCCCACAGCCGGTCGCGCACCCGTTCGGCGCGCGCCCTGGACCGTGCGGTTCTGTCGAGGTGCAGATCGCTGATGTGGGCGAGCACGAGCATGAGCTTCCCTCGGCCTTCGGTGATTCCCGTAATGGTTCGAGCAGGTCCAGCCATTAGATCTAGTGCCAGATCTAAGCATGAGATCTAATGGTTGCTCAACTTCCATCCGTTAACTGAAGAGGTGGGAGGCAGGTGAGAAGGTGGGCGCGGACGTCAATCGGCTCGCGCCGCCCCGCGCATCCGGGCAGGATGCTGCCCGTAGCCCCTCGCCCTTCCACGGAGGCCCGGATGACCGGCAACAGGCCCGCGCCCTTCACCGCCGACGACTACCGGGCCCGGATGCGGCGCGCCGCCCGGGCGGCCGAGGACGCGGGGCTCGCCGGGCTCCTGGTGGCACCCGGACCCGACCTCGTCTGGCTCACCGGATACACGCCCACCGCGATCACCGAGCGCCTCACCCTGCTCGTACTGGCCGCTGGACAGGACCCGGTCCTCGTGGTCCCCGCCCTGGAGGCCCCGGACGCGGCACACGCGGCGGGCGCGCCCGCCCTGACGCTGCGCGACTGGACCGACGGCAAGGACCCCTACGCGGCCACCGCGTCCCTCCTCGACGGAGCGGGCCGCTTCGGCGTCAGTGACAACGCGTGGGCACTGCACCTGCTGGCACTCCAGCAGGCGCTGCCCGGCGCCTCGTACGTCTCCCTCACCGAGGGACTGCCGATGCTGCGCGCGGTGAAGGACGCGGCGGAACTGGCACACCTGGCAGCCGCGGGAGCGGCTGCCGACGCAACGTACGAGGAGATCCGGAAGGTTCCCTTCGGCGGACGCCGGGAGAGTGACGTCGCGGGCGATCTCGCCGATCTGCTGCGACGGTTCGGGCACTCCCAGGTCGACTTCACGATCGTCGCCTCCGGCCCCAACGGCGCCAATCCGCACCACGAGGCCGGCGACCGCGTCATCGAGCGGGGCGACATGGTCGTCCTCGACTTCGGCGGCCTCCTGCACGGCTACGGCTCCGACACCTCCCGCACGGTCCACGTCGGCGAACCGGACGCCGAGGAGCGCAGAGTCCACGACGTCGTGCGCGAGGCCCAGGAAGCCGGTTTCCGCGCCGTGCGGCCCGGCGCCGCGTGCCAGGACGTCGACCGGGCGGCCCGCGCGGTCATCACCGAGGCCGGGTACGGCGAGTACTTCATCCACCGCACCGGCCACGGCATCGGCGTCACCACACACGAGCCGCCGTACATGATCGAGGGCGAGGAACTGCCCCTCGTCCCCGGCATGTGCTTCTCCGTGGAACCCGGCGTCTACCTGCCCGGGCGCTTCGGCGTACGTATCGAGGACATCGTCACGGTGACCGAGGAGGGCGGCCGGCGCCTCAACGACACGACCCGCGAACTGGTCATAGTGGACTGACCGCACCCCAGGAGTCCCACACCCTCTGCCCTCACCCCCCGACGACAGCGGCGCGACCATGACCCAGCCACCGACACCCACCGCGGACACCGTCCGCCGACTGGTCCGTTCCCTGCTCGCGGACGGCACCGTCGGCGCGGGCGGCGCGACCGGTCCCGGCCCCGAGATCCGGCCCGCCGGCGAGCGGTCGACCTGGTGGGTGGGCTCCCGGCACGTACTGCGCCTGGCTCCCGACCCCGAGACGTCCGCGCGACTGCGCCGCGAACCACGCCTGCGCGACCTCGTCCGCCCGCACATCGGCGTCGCCGTCCCCGTCGCGGTGGCGCACGGCGAGTGGGCCGACCAACTGGCCTACACGCTGGACACCAGGCTGCCCGGCGGCTCCGCCGAGGAGCACGACGTCTCCGCCGTCGGCGAGGCCGACCTGGCCGCGCTTCTCACCGGGCTGCGCGAGGTGCCCGTACGTCAGGCCGAGACGCTCGGCGTGCCGCGGGTCGCGCCACGCTCCCTGGAGGCGTTGCGGCGGGCCGCCGCGAGGTCGGCCGGACGCCTCGCCCCGGCCGACGAGTTCGACCCTGCGCTGCTCCAGCAGCTGACCCCGTCCGCCACCGCACAGCTGGCCGCGCAGGCCGGTACGGCGGTCCTCGTGCACCACGACCTCAGGGGCGGCAACCTCGTGGTGAGCGCCGACGGGCGGGTGCGCGGCGTCCTCGACTGGACCGACGCGGTCGTCGGCGACCCGGCCGAGGACATCGCGGGGCTCGCTCGTGCGGTCGGCTCACCCGCGGCCGTACGTGCCGCCACCCTCGCCGGCTACGCGGCCCGCCCCTGTCTGCGCGGTCTGTGGCTCGCCCGCTGCGACACGGTCGTCCAGCTGGCCCAGAGCCTCGCCCGCCGCGACGCCGGCCCGCTGCCGCTGCTCAGGGTCCAACTGCGGCGCGCGTGGGAGGCGATCCTGCTGGAACGGGTGACGGAGCTGCGGGAGGACGGCGAGGAGGAGTAGCCCGCCCCTCCCGCGCCTCCCGGCTCACTCCTGCTCGAGCACCACGCAGGACTCTCCGGGAACGTGCAACAACCCGTCCGCACCCGGCAGTTCCACCGGCTCCCAGGCGGCCAGCACCCGGGCCCGGCGTGGGCCCAGAGGGATCGCCGCCGACTTCGCGGAGAGGTTCGCCACCACCCGTACGTCGCCCCGGCGGAAGCCGATCCAGCGGGCCTCCTCGTCGTAGGCGACCTTGATGTCCGAGAGGTCCGGGTCCGTGAGGTCGGGCTGGGTGTGGCGCAGGGCGATCAGGTCCCGGTACCAGGACAGCACGCGCGCGTGGGGCTCACGTCCGGGCTCCGACCAGTCGAGGCAGGAGCGGTCGCGCGTCGCCGGGTCCTGGGGGTCGGGCACCTCCTCCTCGGCCCAGCCGTGCGCCGTGAACTCCCGCCGCCGGCCCCGCCGTACGGCCTCCGCGAGCTCCGTGTCCGTGTGGTCGGTGAAGAACTGCCACGGCGTGCCCGCCGCCCATTCCTCGCCCATGAACAGCATCGGCGTGAACGGGCCGGTGAGCATCAGCGCGGCGGCGCAGGCGAGCAGCCCGGGGGAGAGGGTGGCCGAGAGGCGGTCCCCCTGGGCGCGGTTGCCGACCTGGTCGTGGGTCTGCGTGTAGCCGAGCAGCCGGTGCGCGGCGACCCCGGTGCGGTCGAGCGGGCGGCCGTGCGTGCGGCCCCGGAAGGTCGAGTAGGTGCCGTCGTGGAAGTAGCCGCCCGTGAGCGTCTTGGCGAGCGCCGCGAAGGGCGCCCGTGCGAAGTCCTCGTAGTAGCCCTGCGACTCACCGGTCACCGCCGTGTGCAGGGCGTGGTGGAAGTCGTCGCTCCACTGCGCGTGCAGTCCGAGACCGCCGCCCGCGCGCGGGGTGACGAGCCGCGGGTCGTTGAGGTCGGACTCGGCGATCAGGGACAGCGGCCTGCCCAGCTCGGCGGCGAGGGTGTCCACGGCCGTCGACAGCTCCTCCAGGAAGTGGCGCGCGCGCGTGTCCCGCAGCGCGTGCACCGCGTCCAGCCGCAGCCCGTCGACGCGGTAGTCGCGCAGCCAGGCCAGCGCGCTGCCGAGCAGATAGGCGCGCACCTCGTCCGAGCCGGGCGCGTCCAGGTTCACGGCGGAGCCCCACGGCGTCTGATGCGTGTCCGTGAAGTACGGGCCGAAGGCGGGCAGATAGTTGCCGGACGGCCCCAGGTGGTTGTGCACGACGTCCAGGACCACACCGAGCCCGAGTCCGTGCGCCCGGTCGACAAAGCGTTTGAGCGCCTCGGGGCCGCCGTACGGCTCGTGCACGGCCCACAGGGAGACCCCCTCGTACCCCCAGCCGTGCCGCCCCGGGAACGGGCACAGCGGCATCAACTCGACGTGGGTGACGCCCAGTTCCACGAGGTGGCCGAGCCGCTCGGCCGCCGCGTCCAGCGTGCCCTCGGGCGTGTACGTGCCGACGTGCAGCTCGTACAGGACCGCGCCCGGCAGCGCGCGGCCCGCCCAGTCGGTGCGCCAGGTGTGGCGCCCGTGGTCGACGACGGCACTCAGCCCGTCCGGTCCGTCCGGCTGGCGGCGCGAGCGCGGGTCGGGCAGCACGGGGCCGTCGTCCACCGCGAAGCCGTAACGGGACCCGTCCCGTGCCTCGGCCTCGCCGGACCACCAGCCCGCACGCTCCGGATCGCGCCCCAACGCGCGCGTGGCGCCGTCGCACTGGAGCGTCACACGACTGGCCTGCGGAGCCCACACCTCGAAGTGCACGGTGGATCCCCTTCGTCTGCGTGGCGGTGCTCACCGGGAGTTAGCCCGTCCCATGGTGCTTCAAACCCCGATGGTCCACGCTTGGATCTTCATGTTTTTTCTTCACGTTTGCCTCAGGTGTCATCAGGTCGGCACGGACCGGCCGTCGTTTCCGCGTTTTCTGGACACCCCGCGCGCGCTGCCCGACAATCACGAACGTGACGTCGTCCTTCGAGTTCCACACGTATCCCGCTCGCCTCTCCGACGCGGAGCGCGACCGGGCGCTGAAGGCGCTGCGGGACGGGGTCGCACTGGGCCGGCTCTCGCACGACACGTTCATCCGGCGCATGGAACTGGCGCTCGTCGCCCGCCGCTCCGACGAACTGGCCGTCCTCACCGCTGACCTGCCCACCGAGAGCCGGATGTCCCGCCTGGTGTTCGGGACGGTCGAAGCCGTCTCCGGCTTCTCGGTACGGCTGCGCAGGGCCTGGCAGGCCGAGCGGCTCCCCAAGCTGCTGCTGCCCCACCCCGGCAACGGCCACCCGCTGCGCATAGGGCGCGACCCGGCGAACGGCCTGCGGCTCAACCACGAGACGGTCTCGCGCGTCCACGCCGAACTCCGGCACCAGGGCAGCTTGTGGGTGCTGCGCGACCTCGGTTCGACCAACGGCACGACGGTGAACGGCCGCCGCGTGATCGGCGCCGCCGTCGTCCGGGACGGTGACCAGATCAGCTTCGGGCACATGGCGTTCCGGCTCGCCGCGGAGTGAGGTGTGGGCTCCCGTTCGGGTGAGTCGGACTGGGGCGCGGGGACCGCGGTGCCGATGCACAGGGAATGACCCACACGATCGGCACCGCCGACCCGACCAAGCCCGTACGCCCCCTCAGGACCCTCAGGACCGCGCGAGCGGTACGCGGTGCCCTGCTGGCCGTCGGCCTCCTCGTCGCGGGATCCGCCCCCGCCCAGGCGGTCTCCCAGGACGTCCGGGACAACTGGCTCTACGTCACCGTCACCCGGGGCGAGCAGGGTTCCGGGGACACCCGGAGCACCCTGGTGCTGTGCGACCCGCCCCAGGGGCACGCGCAGGCGACCCGGGCCTGCGCGGAACTCGCCAGGGCTGACGGCGACATCGCCGGCATCCCGCCGAGAAAGATCCTCTGCCCGATGCTCTACGCACCCGTCACCGTGCACGCGCAGGGTGAGTGGAACGGCCGTCCGCGGGAGTACGACAGGACCTTCTCCAACGCGTGCGAACTGGGGGCGCGGACCGGGGCGGTGTTCGCGCTGTAGGTGCCCACGGGGGCTCCTGGACCAGGCGAACGGTTTCGCCTAGCCACTCCGAGGGGCCCCCTCGCGCGCGTGCCGCGCCGCGGCCACCACCGTGCGGGCCTGGTGTTCGACCTGGTGCTCCAGGGGGACCCAGCGGGCGCGGAAGCGGTCCATGAAGGCGTCGCTCCACGTCGCGACCAGGTGTTCGAGGCGCGGCGCCGCACGGTCGTCGGTCTCCAGCAGGACCCGCAGCAGCATCGCGGCGGCCCGCAGCGGCAGCCGGCGGCCGAAGGCGTCCACGCTGCCGACGTACGCCATCGTCGTGTCGGCGGGCGGTGTGTGCGTCCAGTCGGCGGCCAGCCCCGGCACCAGCTCCAGCGCCCACCGGGCGGCCCGCAGCAGCGGCCCCTCAGGGCCCGTCAGCCGGGGCAGCGCGTCGCCGAGGACCCGCTCCACCTCCAGCCCGTCCCGCAGCAGCCGGGCCGCCAGCCGCCGTATCGCCGCCGCCGGCGCGGGATGCGGGGCCGGGTCGTCCACCAGGTCGCTCGCCCACATCGGCACCTCGACGACCGCGGTCAGGCCGCCGTACCGGTGGGCGTGGTACCAGGTGCTGTGCCGGGCGTCGTCCGGCATGCTCGGGTACGCGGCGTCCGAGCCCGGCGCCGGCATCACGTGCACGCCCGGTCCCGACGCGGGCCAGCCCGCCGCGTCCGAGGCGCCCCTCTCCACCGGTATGTGCAGCTCCGCCGCCGACTTGACGAACGGCTCGGCGAGCCCGGGGACGTCCTTCGTCAGCTGCACCCAGCTGCCGCCCACGTCGGTGCCGTGCAGGGTGACCTGGAGGTAGGGCCGCACCTCGTCGATCACATCGGTCAGGGTGCGGGTCTCCGGCGGGAGCAGGTCGGGCGGCAGTACGGAGGGCGACCACTCCGGTTGCTCGGGGCCGGCGGGCCGGTAGAAGCCGTGGTGGTAGTCGAGCAGGCTGCGCGGCGCCGGTGTGACGTGCAGGCTGGCCCCGTCCGGGTCCGCGCACAGCAGGAAGTGCCAGGAGGTGCCCGAACGCAACTCGCGGTCGTGCACGGCCCGTTCCGCGAGGGCCAGGAGCGTGGAGCCCCCTGTGGGCTCGTTGGCGTGGGCGCCCGCGACGACGAGCACGGCGCGTTGCGCGTGGCCCACGGACAGCAGATGCAGGGGCCGTCCCGCGCGGGAGGTGCCCACCTGTCTGAAGGCGCACAGGCCGGGCCGAAGAGCCGTCAGCGCCCGGGCGGACGAGACGAGTTCGTTCACACTGGGGTAGCGCTGCTCCGGCAGGAGACTCACCCCCGTCTGGTCCACCCTGCGTCGCAATCCGCAGTACCCCATGCTGTCTGGAAACTGTCAAGAAGGCGGTGCGGCGGTTCGAGGGGGCGCCAAGGAGCATTCCACCGCCGACGGGCACCGTCAGCAGGGACATCAGCTCCTCGGGACGGCCCGCGCACCGCCCGCAAAGGCGGGTATGCATGCCATCGGCGGGGGCGCGAAAGAGGCGGCGCCCCCCACCACCACAAGCCGGTCATCACGCGCGGGCACCGGGCACGCGCACCCCTGTGAGCCCGGCGCCTGGTACCCACAGAGGCGTACGGCGACGCATGCGCGCCCCCGCCGTCACTCCTCGCCGGCCCGCTCCAGCAGCGCCACCGGCAGCTGGGCGAAAAGCTCCGCCACGCGCGCGTGCCCGGTGAACTCCCGCTCCGGAGCCAGCAGATCGGCCCACCGGCCCGGCGGCAGCGGCAACCGCGTGTCGTGCCAGCCGCCCGCGCCCGCCAGCCGCAGGGACAGCCGGGTGACCGCCGTGACCACCTCCCCCGAGCGCGCGTACGCCAGGCAGTGCGCCGCCGCCGGGCCCTCCGCGACGAGCGGCGTGTACGTAGCCGTGTCGCCGAACACCGCCGGGCGCCGCGCGCGCAGCCGCAACGCGGTCGCCGTCAGCTCGTCCTTCTCGCCGGGGGCCTCGGGTGGGAACCGGACGGGACGGCGGTTGTCCGGGTCCACCAGCGCCCGGTACTCGCTCTCCGTGCCCTGGTAGAGATCCGGTACGCCCGGCATCGTCAGGTGGACCAGGGCCGCGCCCAGGACGTTCGCCCGGACATACGGCGCCAGGGCGCCGCGCAGCGCGGCCACCCGCTCGCCGGGCGCCCCGCACGGGCCCGCCGCCACGAACGCCGCCACCGCCTCCTCGTACGCCGGTTCCTGCTCCGTCCAGGCGGTGTGCAGGCCCGCCTCCCGGACGTGCTTCAGCAGGGCGCCCTGGAGGCGCTCCCCGTCCGCCGGGCCCAGGCCGAAGGCCGTCTGCCAGGCCGCCCACGCCAGCTGGGCGTCGGGCACGCCCTCACCGGTGCGCGTGACCTCCGCCAGGACGTCGGCCCAGCGCTGCGGGCACTCGGTGAGCACGGCCAGCGCCGCGCGTACGTCGGCGCTGCGCTTCGTGTCGTGCGTCGACAGCACCGTCCCGGTGGCCGGCCAGTCGCGCTGCACGCGCGCGCAATAGGCGTGGAAGTCCTCCGGGGACACCGCGGGGCTGCCCGGGTTGCCGCCGACCTCGGTCGCCGACAGCAGCGGCACATAGCGGTAGAACGCCGTGTCCTCCACGGACTTGGCCCGCGCCGCCGACGACGTCTGCGCGAACCGGTCCCGGAACTCGGCAAGCTCGGGTCCGGCCCCGTCCCCGCCCGCGACCCGGCCCAGCAGCAGATCCCGTACGACGTCCACGGCCCCGCCCTCCTCCGCGACGACGAACGCCTGCCGGGCCTCGGCGACGGCCTCCTCGGTGACCACCACGGCCGCGTCCCCGGGCGTGTACGGGCGGTAGACCTCGAGGCGGACCAGCAGCTCGCGCAGCGCGGTACGCAGTGCCCAGGGGGCGCGGTCGCGCAGCGCGGGGTCGGGGGAGGCGGCGCAGAGACGGTTCGCCACGCGGGTCAGCCGGTCCACCTCGGTGGCCAGCTCGTGCGTCACCACCTTGTACGCGGCCCGCCGTACCGTCGCCTCCCAGTGCCCGCCCCGGTCGGCCTGAGGGGCCGCGAACCGCCGGTACTGGCCGAGGAGTTCACCCGCCCCCGCCGGGTCCGTGAACAGGCCGTCCACGTGCCGCAGGGCGTCGTACCCGGTGGTCCCCGCGACCGGCCAGCCGGCCGGCAGGTGCTCGCCGTCCGCCAGGATCTTCTCGACCACCGTCCAGCGGCCCCCGCTCGCCTCGTGCAGCCGGCGCAGATAGCCGCCCGGGTCCGCGAGACCGTCGGGATGGTCGACCCGCAGGCCGTCCAGCACCCCCTCGTCGAGCAGCTCCAGCACCTTTCCGTGCGTCGCCGCGAACACCTCGGGGTCCTCGACCCGCACCCCGATCAGCTCCGAGATACTGAAGAAGCGCCGGTAGTTGAGCTCGGTGCGCGCCAGCCGCCACCACGCCGGGCGGTACCACTGCGCGTCGAGGAGCTGCGGCAGCGGCAGCTCCTCGGTGCCCTCGCGCAGGGGCAGGACATGGTCGTAGTAGCTCAGGACGTGGCCGTCGTACCCCAGGTGCGCGTCCTGCCACCGCTCGACCTTCAGCTGGTCCCACTCGGCGCCCAGCGGCTGCCCCAGCACCGGCAGCAGCAGCCGGCCGCCCTGCGCGTCCCAGTCGATGTCGAACCAGCGCGCGTACGGAGACCCGGGGCCCTCCCGGAGCACCTCCCACAGGGGGCGGTTGTGGCGCGGGGACATCGCCATGTGGTTCGGCACGATGTCGGCGACCAGCCCGAGCCCGTGCTCCCGCGCGGTGCGCGCCAGTGCCCGTAGTCCCTCCTCGCCGCCGAGTTCGCCGCGCACGCGCGCGTGGTCCACGACGTCGTAACCGTGCGTCGACCCGGGCACGGACTCCAGGAAGGGCGACAGATGCAGATGCGAGACGCCGAGCGAGGCCAGATAGGGCACGGCGGCGGCCGCCGCGCCGAACGGGAACGCGGGCTGGAGTTGCAGCCGGTAGGTAGCCGTGGGCACGACCGGGTCAGGACGCTCAGGTGTCATGGAAACCTACGTACCCGCCCCACCGCCTTTCGTGTCATCGACTCCCGCACCCGGCCGTCACCGCCGCCTAGGTCGGGCGCTGAAGCACCGTCAGGCTGTGGTCCAGCAGGGTCAGGCGGTCGCCCGCCTTCACCTTCGCGCCCGTGCCCGGCGGCACGCCCTCCGTGCGGGCGGTGTCGATCACGACCTCCCACTGGCGGCCGTGGTTGACCGGCACCACGAACTCCAGCGTCTTCGGCGAGGCGTTGAACATCAGCAGGAACGAGTCGTCGGAGATGCGCTCACCGCGCGCACCGGGCTCGGAGATCGCGTTGCCGTTGAGGAACACGCTCATCGCGCCCGCCTGCGCCGAGTCCCAGTCGCGCTGGACCATCTCCTCGCCCGCCGGGGTGAACCAGGCGATGTCCGACAGCTCGTCGTGGGTGCCCTCCACGGGGCGGCCGTGGAAGAAGCGGCGCCTGCGGAAGACCGGGTGGTCCTTGCGCAGCCACACCATCGCGCGCGTGAACTCCAGCAGCTCCGCCGATCCGGGTTCGCCGTCGGAGTCGGTGGCGTCGGCGAAGTCCGGCCACGGCACCCAGGAGATCTCGTTGTCCTGGCAGTACGCGTTGTTGTTGCCGCCCTGGGTGCGCGCGAACTCGTCACCGTGGCTGAGCATCGGCACGCCCTGGGACAGCATCAGCGTCGCGATGAAGTTCCGCCGCTGGCGCGCCCGGAGGGCGAGGACGCCCGCGTCCTCGGTCTCGCCCTCGGCGCCGCAGTTCCAGGACCTGTTGTGGCTCTCCCCGTCCCGGTTGTCCTCGCCGTTGGCCAGGTTGCGTTTCTCGTTGTACGACACCAGGTCGTTGAGGGTGAAACCGTCATGGCAGGTCACGAAGTTGATCGAGGCCAGCGGACGGCGGCCGTCGTCCTGGTAGAGGTCCGAGGACCCCGTCAGCCGGGACGCGAACTCCGCGAGCGTGCGCGGCTCGCCCCGCCACATGTCCCGTACGGTGTCGCGGTACATGCCGTTCCACTCGGTCCACAGCGGCGGGAAGTTGCCCACCTGGTAGCCGCCCTCGCCCACGTCCCACGGCTCGGCGATCAGCTTCACCTGGGACACCACCGGGTCCTGCTGGACCAGGTCGAAGAACGACGACAGCCGGTCCACCTCGTGGAACTGCCGGGCCAGCGTGGCCGCGAGGTCGAAGCGAAAACCGTCGACGTGCATCTCGGTGACCCAGTAGCGCAGCGAGTCCATGATCAGCTGGAGCACGTGCGGGGACCGCATGAGCAGGGAGTTCCCGGTGCCCGTGGTGTCCATGTAGTAGCGCTGGTCCTCGGCGAGCCGGTAGTACTGCGCGTTGTCGATGCCCCGGAAGGACAGCGTCGGGCCGAGGTGGTTGCCCTCCGCGGTGTGGTTGTAGACCACGTCCAGGATGACCTCGATACCGGCCTCGTGCAGCGCCCGTACCGCCGACTTGAACTCCAGGACCTGCTGGCCCCGGTCGCCCCAGGAGGCGTACGCGTTGTGCGGGGCGAAGAAGCCGATCGTGTTGTAGCCCCAGTAGTTGGTCAGGCCCATGTCGACCAGCCGGTGGTCGTTGACGAACTGGTGCACCGGCATCAGTTCGAGGGCCGTGACACCGAGAGCGGTCAGGTGTTCGATGATCGCGGGGTGGGCGAGCGCAGCGTAGGTGCCGCGCAGCTCCTCGGGCAGCGCCGGGTGGCGCATCGTCAGGCCCTTCACATGAGCCTCGTAGATCACCGTGTGGTGGTACTCGGTGCGCGGGCGCCGGTCGTCGCCCCAGTCGAAGTACGGGTTGACCACGACGGACGACATGGTGTGCGGCGCCGAGTCGAGGTCGTTGCGCCGCTCGGGCTCGCCGAAGTGGTAGCCGTACACCTCCTCGCCCCAGGTGACCGCGCCGCTGATCGCCTTCGCGTACGGATCGAGGAGCAGCTTCGCCGAGTTGGTCCGCCGGCCGAGCTCGGGTGCGTACGGGCCGTGCGCCCGGAAGCCGTAGCGCTGTCCCGGCATCACCCCGGGCAGATACGCGTGCCGGACGAACGCGTCGCTCTCCCGCAGTTCCACCGCCGTTTCCGAGCCGTCGTCGTGGAGCAGACACAGCTCGACCCGTTCGGCGGCCTCCGAGAAGACCGCGAAGTTGGTGCCGGCGCCGTCGTACGTGGCACCGAGTGGATATGCCTCTCCTGGCCAGACCTGCATGCGCTCGACTCTTTCAGTTGTGGTCCGCCGCTGGGGCGACTCCACTCCGAGTCTCCCCGAAAGTGATGGAACCACCTACGACTTACGCCCCTCTTACCGGTCGACCTGTGCGTACCCGCATACCCGGGTGCGCCAAAACTTTTCCTTCTTCACGTACTCCCTGGGCTGTGAGGGGGAGTAAGGGGACAACGTGCGCAAAATCGTGCGCCGCCACCTGGGCAAGGTGGTGGCGGGGGCGGGCATAGCGGTGGCCGGTACGGCGCTGATGGTCGCGGTGACGCTGCCGGGATCGGCGGGGGCCGACGAAACGGGGGGTACGGGGAACTCGGGCACCTCGGGAAGCACGTCGGGCTCGGCGAGCACGGGCGGCGGCGGGGGGCAGTCCGGGCAGCAGGCCGCGGTGCCGCCCGGTGTCGTCGAACAGGTGCCCGCCGAGGGTGCGAAGGGCAAGGGCCGTGATCCGCTCACCGACGGTGAGATGGCACGCGTCGAGAACCTCGCCCTGAGCCGCCAGCTGCGTGGCTCCGGTGAGGACGTGACGGGACAGCCCGGTCCGCAGCGGATCAGCGTCGACCTGGCCGAGCCCGAGGCCACCGAGGTGGACGACCCGAACGCGCCCCGGCGCGCGGACGTCTCGTACTACGACTACAAGAACGACACGCTGGTCACCAGGACCGTCAACCTCGACACCGGCAAGGTCGAGCGGACCGGTACCCAGCACGGTGTGCAGCCGCCTCCGGGCCGCGCCGAGACGGCCGAGGCGACCAGGCTGCTGATTGCCGACCCGCTGGGCGCGGGCCTGAGGGCCGACTACAAGGACGCCACCGGCAAGGAGCTCACCTCGCCCGACCAGCTGCTCGTGTCCAGCATGGTCTACCGGGCCACTCCGGGCGCCCAGCCCGCCGTGCTCGACGCGTGCGGCGACCACCGCTGTGTGCGGCTCTTTCCGAAGGTGAAGAACGGGTCGTGGATCGACTCCCGCTCGCTGATCATCGACCTGGGCGCCCGCAAGGTGGCCAAGCTCGGCTGACCGGGGTGACGACCGTCCTCGGTTCACCTTCGCACCTCGTACCTCTTCCCCGCCCCACTCTCTCCTTCTAGGGAGTCTCTTAAGTCATGCGCGAAAAGTATGTGCTCGTAGGCCTCTCCGCGGTCGCGCTGGCCGCCGGCCTCACCACGGCGGCGGGCCCGGCCACCGCCCAGCCCAAGGCGGCGGCCGCGCCGGCCGCGGACTGCAGTGCGGCCTACCGCATCGAGCAGAAGCTCTCCACCGGCACCACCTGGCGGATGTGCTGGCGCTACGAGAGCGCGGCCGGGCTCGTCCTGGAGAAGATCTCGTACCAGCCTCCGGGCGAGGCCCAGCCGATCAAGGTGCTCAACTCCGCGCGGCTCGCCCAGATCCACGTCCCCTACGACGACGGGCAGGCCGAGTACCAGGACCTGACCGGGGCGGGCTTCGCCCAGGGTCTGATGAACATGGCGCCCGGTGAGTGCCCCGGCGGCACCATCAAGACCGTCAAGGTTCCCGAGGCATGGGACCCGGAGCACGCGAACGTCAAGGGCCTGTGCACCACGACCCGTACGCGCGGCCACGCCTACCGGATGCAGGGCGACACCGCGAACAAAGTCTGGCAGACCCAGGGCAAGGACCTGCTCGTCTACACGGTCAACCAGACCGGCTGGTACGAGTACATCACCGAGTGGCGCTTCCAGGACGACGGCACCATCAACATGAACGTCGGCGCCACCGGCAGCCTCTCGCCCGGCGACTACGACGCGGGCGACGGCCGCGGCTGGCCCATCGGCAAGGGCGCCAAGGCCTACGCCACCAGCCACAGCCACAACGTCTTCTGGCGGCTCGACTTCGGCCTCGACGGCTCCTCCAAGGGCAAGGTCGAGCAGTACGACTCCGTGGTCAGCCCGCCCAGGAGCGGCGAGGAGGGACCCACCAACAAGACGACCCGCACGCAGATCAAGAAGGAACTCGCGGGCGACGCCAAGAGCATGCGCTGGTGGCGCATGGTCAGCGCCACCGGCAAGAACAAGGACGGCCACGCGCGGTCGTACGAGATCGTCCCCGGCGCCACCACCAAGTACCCCGGCCGCAGTTACACCCGGCATGACGTCTACTTCACCGAGTACAACAAGTGTGAGCAGTTCGCCAGCGACAACCTGGGCAACTGCGGTGCCGGCGCCAAGAAGTCCGTCGACGGATGGGTCAACGGCCAGACGCTCACCCACCCGTTGGTCTGGGTGAACGTGGGCTTCCACCACATAGCCCGGGACGAGGACCAGCAGCCCATGCCCATCCACTGGCAGGGCTTCTCCCTCGCCCCGCGCGATGTCACGGCTATGAATCCGCTCACTCCCGCCGCGCTCGCCGACCAGAACGGGCATGTCGAAAACGGTAGTTGAGAAACGACCCTGTCCATCCTGCTGCACCGCAGACCGCTCCCGGAGTACCCTTCCTTGATCGTCGGCCGGGCTCGGCCACGGGGAGAGCTCGGGGGAGCGGAAGGCGGTGCACGGGTGGGCTCGGGAGGGCTGGAGCTGCCCCCTGGTGACGAGGGTCACGAGGGGAACTCCACAGAGGTCCCGCCCGGCGCGGTGTCCCTGGCACGGCCGATGGAGACGGGTTCCATCGGCCCGGAACTGGACTGGGACGCCGACGCCTGGCACGAGGTGCGAACCCGCGCCCAGCGGGCCGGACGGGCCTACATCTGGCTGAACCTCGTCGAACAGCGGCTGCGCGCGGTCGTGGCCGCTGTTCTGCGTCCCATCTACGAACCCGTCCACGGCGACGAGTGGGTGGTCGCCGCCGCCGGTCCGGCCGGCCAGGAATGGGTGCAGCGCGCGGTCGCCGTACGCGAAGTCAGCCGCCGCAAGGGCTACTTGCTCGACCCCGCCGACGACAACGTCCTCAGCTTCCTCACGTTGCCCCAGCTGCGCGAGCTGATGGTGCAGCACTGGCCGTGCTTCGAGCCGTACGTCGACGAGCGCCGCGATGTCGAACTCGCCCTGGACGAGCTGGAGGTCACCCGCAACGTGGTCTCCCGCAACCGCGCCCTGTCCGAGGCGGTCCTCGGCCAGGCCGAGCGGGCCTCGGGCAAGCTTCTGGAGACCCTCGGCGCGGGCGGCGACGTGCCCTCCGCGCGCCGGCTGCCGGTGGACGCGGTCGAGGACCTGGTAGGCGACCGGTACGGCGACGTGGTCGCGGTGCACACCGACCGTGTACGGCTGATGCGCCAGTTCCCGGCCGAGGACATCTTCGGCGGCGCGCGTCGCCTCGACGCCATCGGTATCGGCCTCAACCTCCTTGTGCAGAACTTCTCCGGGCGACGCCTGGTGCGGCTCGCGGAGTCGGGCTGCCGGGTCCGGCTGCTGTTCCTGAACCCCGCGTCCAGTGCGGTGAAGCGGCGTGAGCGCGAACTTGGCATCAAGCGGGGCGAGTTGAGCCGCGCGGTCGAGATGAACATCCTGCACATGCGCCGGGTGCGGTCCAAGCTGCGCGACCCGGGCGCCTTCGAGATCCAGGTCTTCGACGAGACGCCCCGCTTCACGGCCTACCTCGTCGACGGGGACGCCTCGGACGGGGTCGCGATCGTGCAGACCTATCTGAGCCGGACGCGCGGGATGGAGGCGCCGGTGCTGGTGCTGCGGGGCCGAAGCCGGATGGTCAAGCCGGGCGAGACGGAGGAGAGCGGTCTTTTCCCGACATACCGCGAGGAGTTCGAGACCGCCTGGGCCGATTCGCGGCCTGTGTCCTGACCTGCTCACCTTCCACAACCGGAACGCGGTCCTCTGATTGTCAGTGGCTCATGGGATCGTGGAGACCACTGGGGGAAAGCACCACCAAGAAGGTAAGAAGGGGGGCCAGGCATGGGCTGGCACCATGAGCTGCTGATCGGCTTCGACCTGGAGACGACCGGGACGGATCCGAGCGAGGCACGCATCGTCACCGGCGCGGTGATCGAGGTGCGGGGCGGTGAGACACTCGGCCGCCGCGAATGGCTGGCCGATCCGGGCGTGGAGATCCCGGCGGACGCGGTCGCCGTGCACGGCATCACCAACGAGCGCGCGACCAGCGAGGGCCGCCCGGCGGACCAGGTCGCGGACGCCATCGCGGACGTACTGGCGACGTACTGGAAGACGGGCGTGCCGGTGGTCGCCTACAACGCGAACTTCGACCTCACCCTGCTCTCCGCCGAGTTGCGCAGACACGGTCTGCCGTCCCTGCGGGAGCGGCTGGGCGGCCTGGACCCTGCGCCGGTGATCGACCCGTACACGATCGACCGCTCCGTCGACCGCTACCGGCGCGGCAAGCGCAACCTGGAAGCGGTGTGCACGGAGTACGGCGTCCTGCTGGACGCGGCCCACGACGCGTCGGCGGACGCGCTGGCCGCGGCACGACTGGCGTGCGCGATAGCCGAGCGGCATCCCAAGGTCGCGGCGCTCGGCCCGGTGGAGCTGCACCGGCGCCAGATCGACTGGTACGCGCAGTGGGCGGCCGATTTCCAGAGCTTTCTGCGCCGCAAGGGGGAGACGGACGCGGTGGTGGACGGCACCTGGCCGGTACGGGAGGCGGTGGGCGACGCCGTGTGAGGCGGTTTCCGGCCGGCCCTGGCAGGATGACGGCATGGAACGTGTGCTGGGGATCGGTGGACATTTCATGCGGGCTGCCGATCCGGCGGCGCTGAGCGCGTGGTACCGCGGCTGCCTGGGGCTGGACGCCGACGAGTACGGCCTGTGGCATCAGGAAGCCGGACCGACGGTGTTCGCGACGTTCGAGTCCGGGACCGACTACTTCGGATCCCGCTCCCAGCAGACGATGCTCAACTTCCGGGTCCGGGACCTGGACGCGATGCTCGCCCAACTGCGCGCCCGGGGAGCGGACGTGGCCGAGGAAACGCAGGACATGGAAGGCGTCGGCCGATTCGGCTGGGTCACCGACCCCGAGGGCAACCGGGTCGAGCTCTGGCAGCCCGCCTGACCGCGTCCCTCACGGGGGTTCGGGTGCGGCGACGGGGGCGAGAACCCTGGCGGGTGCCCTGCGTGTGCGGTGGGCGCGTTCCACCGACTGGCCCCAGTACGTGCCGGTGACCATCAGCGTCGCGCCCAGCGCCGTCAGCGGCGTCAGGAGGTCGCCACCGAGGGCGATGCCGATCGCGGCGGCCCAGATCGGCTCTGTGCCCAGCAGCAGGCTGGCCCGGCTCGCCGACGTGCGCTGCACGGCCCACGTCTGGGCGAGAAACGCGAACACGCTGCAGAACAGGGCGAGATAGAGCAACTGCGTCCAGGTCCCGGTGTCGGCACGGGTGAGCGCCGGCAGGTCGGGGGCGGCGGTCGGCAGGAACAGAGCAGTGCCGATGACGGTCTGGAGCGTCGTCAGCTGGAGGGGGCGGATCGGCCGGCCGGTGGTGAGGCGTCCGACCAGGGCGACATGACCTGCCCGTACCAGTGCCGCGCCCAGCATCAACAGGTCACCGAGACGCGGTGCGTGGAAGCCGTTGCCGGCCATGAGCAGGCCGACGGCCAGGACGCACACGCTCGCGGCGGCGTAGAAGGCCGGGGGCAGCCCGCCGGGGTGTCCGGCGCGGTCCAGGAGAGGGGTGAGCACGATGGTCAGGCTGATGATCAGGCCCGCGTTGGCGGCGGTGGTGTGGGCGACCCCGTACGTCTCCACGGCGAGGACGGCGGCCTGGGTGACGCCGAGCGGCAGTGCGGCCCGTACTTCCTCACGGGTCCACAGACGAGAGCCACTGCCCCGCTCCCGTTCCTTCCCCCGTCCGGCGGCGACCAGGCCGAGACAGGCGAGCGCGGACACGGCGTACCGCGCGAACAGGACCACGAGGACGGGCAGGGCGGAGGTGGCCGTCTGGGCGGACAGATAACTGGAACCCCAGACGAGCGCGACCAGGAGGAGTACCGCGTCGGTACGGCGGGAGTCGGACACGCGACCCACGGTGCATCGGAAACCACTCTGAAGCCTAGGGCCACCTTCTAAAACGATCATTTAGGTTCCCTACATCGTCTGTCTACACTCCTCCCGTGGACGAACGTCAGCTGAGGATCCTGCGCGAACTCGGTGAGCTGGGCAGCGTCACCGCCGTCGCCGACGCGCTGCTCGTCACGCCCTCGGCGATCTCGCAGCAACTGCGGCTGCTCCAGCGCTCCATCCCGGTCCCGCTCACCGAGCGACAGGGGCGGCGACTGGTGCTGACCGACGCCGGGCAGGCGCTGGCGGGCGCGGCGACCGAGGTCGAGTCGGCGCTGGCGCGGGCCCGGCACACCGTCGAGGAGTTCCTCGACCGGCCGGACGGCCAGGTGTCCGTGGCGGCCTTCCACAGTGCGGGCGCCGCCTTCTTCCCGCTGCTGCTGCGCGCCCTGGCCGGGCAGGACGGACCGGTGCTCGCGCTGGCCGACGAAGACGTGACGCAGGACGACTTTCCGCCGCTGACCAGGGAGTACGACCTTGTCCTCGCCCACCGCCTGGACCACGCCCCGCCCTGGCCGCGCACGGTGACGGCGACCCCGCTGCTGCGTGAACCCCTCGACGTGGCGATGCCCGCCGACCATCCGCTCGCCACCCGGCGACGACTGACCCCCGCCGATGTGGCCGACCAGCCCTGGATCGCCGTCCACGACGGCTTCCCGATCATGGCGACGATCGAGGCCATAGCCACCGCGGCGGGCCGCCGTCCCCATCTGGCCCACCGCATCAACGAGTTCGCGGTGGCGGCGGAGGTGGTGGCCGCCGGCGGAGGCCTCGCCCTGATGCCCCGCTGGACCTCCCGCCCCCACCCGGCCCTGGTCCTGAAACCGCTCAGCGGCATCCAGGCCAGACGCCGCATCGACGCCCTGCACCGCCCGGAACGAACAGCCCGAAGGGCGGTAAGAACGGTACTGACGGAACTGCGAAGAGCGGCACAAGGAATCAGGGCCGAGGAGTAGCGCCCCGACAGGGGCGCGGGGAACTGCGCGACAAGCCACCCACAACCCGCACCCGCCAGAACGCAGCAAGCCCCCTTAGGCGCTCAAAACGGATACCACCGCACAGCCAAATCCCCCGCCCGCAATGACTCCACCCGCCGCGAGAACTCCGCCAACGCCTTCGGATTAACCGGCGCATGCTGCGCCACCCACGCACAGCTGGCAGTCTCCCGCGCCCCCCGCAACACCCCACACCCCTCCCACTCCCGCACATCCCATCCGTACGCCACCGTGAACGCCTCGTAGGCCTCGGTCGACAGGCCGTACCGGTCGTGGGACAGCGCCATGACCACCAGGTCGTGTTCGCGCAGGTCGGCGGAGAAGGTCTCCAGGTCGACCAGGACCGGGCCGTCGGGGCCGACATGGACGTTGCGGGGAAGCGCGTCGCCGTGGATCGGACCGGGCGGCAGGTGCGGGGTGAGCGCGGCGGCGGCCGTGGCGAAACCGTCGCGGCGCTCGCGCAGATAGGCCGCGTCCGCCGGGTCGATCGCGTCGCCCGCGAGCCGCAGCCAGCGTTCGACGCCGCCCAGGAGTTCGCGGGGCGGCAACGTGAGGGAGCGGGGGAGCGGCAGGGCGTGCACGATCCGCAGGAGTTCGGCCAGATCCCCCGGTCCGGCGGGGCGTACGGGGTCGGGCAGCCGGTGCCACACCGTCACCGGGTGGCCGTCGACGAGGAGCGCCTCGGGGGCTGCCGCGCGGACCGCCGGGACGTCCGCCTCGGCGAGCCAGCGCGCGATGTCCAGTTCCCGCCGCGCACGGTCGAGGAGTTCGGCGTCGCGGCCCACCCGGACGACCAGGTCACCGGCCGCGAACACCGCGTTCTCGCCCAGTGCGAGAAGCCGCGCGCCCGCTGCCTGACCGGGCGGCAGTACGCCCGCCGTGGCCAGTACGTCCCGGGCCCGTGCCTCGTCCATCGTCAGCCTCCCGCGCAGTCCCTCGTCCACCGCCGTGTACATCCGCGAACGGCGTCGGGTGCACGCCGTCCGCCGGTCAGTGTCGCATTCGCGCTGCTCGGCGGGCGTCGACGGACTCCCTCAGGGCGCCGGCCCGCAGACCGTCTCCCTCGTGTGAACGGGAAGAGGGCCCGTTGGCTCCCCGGTGACCAACGGACCCTCAGATCAAGGGAGTGCAGGGTGGGCGGAGTGACTCAGACCCCCACCCGCTCACCCTCCACGGCAGGCGGCGGAGGCGACGACACGGGCTCCGCCGCCTCGTCGTGGGTCAGGTCCGGCAGGCGGTTCAGCCACGCCGGGAAGTACCAGTTGCGCTCGCCGAGCAGCGCCATCACCGCGGGCAGCAGCACACCCCGGATGATCGTCGCGTCGATGAGCACCGCCGCCGCGAGGCCCACACCCATCTGCTTCATGGACTGCATCGACAGTGTCCCGAAGATGGCGAACACGGCGACCATGATGACGGCGGCGCTGGTGACGACCCCGGCCGTGGTGACCACCCCGTGCTGGATCGCGTCCTTCGTCGTCCGGCCGCGCAGATGTGCCTCGCGGATGCGGGAGACGACGAACACGTGGTAGTCCATCGACAGGCCGAACAGGATCACGAAGAGGAACAGCGGCAGCCACGTGATGATGGCGCCCACCCCCTCCGCGCCCACCAGCGACGCGCCCCAGCCGTGCTGGAAGACGGCGACCAGGATGCCGTAGGCCGCCCCGACCGAGAGCAGGTTGAGCGCGATCGAGGTGACCGCGATCGTCAGGGAGCGGAACGACAGGAGCATCAGCAGGAAGGCGAACACGACGACGAAGGCGAAGACCGGGGTGACCGCGCCGGCCAGCTGGTCGTTGAAGTCCTTCGAGCCGGCGACCTGTCCGGTGATCGGCGCCTCGACGCCGTCCACCTTGCCGAGCGTGGCCGGGCGTACCTCGTCGCGCAGCTTGTCCAGGCTCTCGCCGGCCTTGTCCAGGTCGGAGCCGCCGACCAGCGGGACGTACACGAAGGCGACGTTCTCGGCGTCGTGCAGCTTGATGTCGACCGGGCCGCGCGAGGCACCCGAACTGATCGCCCGCGCACGGAAGTCGGCCAGTGCGGACTTCACGTCGGCCGCGTTGATGTCCTTCGCCTTGACGATCACCTCGGCGGGCTCGGAGCCGCCGGGGAACGCGTCGTTGACGCGGTTGTAGGTGCCGACGATCGGCAGCGAGTCGCCGAACTCCTGGTCCAGGGTGAGGTTCTGGGTCTTCATGCCGAGCGCGGGCGCGGCCACGGCGAGCAGCGCACCGGCGGCGACCACCAGTGAGACGGCCGGCTTGGCGAGGACGACCTTCAGTACGGCCGTCCAGAACCGGCTCTCCCCGTTGCCCTTGCCGCGGCTGCCGTTCCTGCGCCGCTTGTCCGGGTGCAGGAAGGGGATCCGACCGTTCTCGACCCGCTCACCGAGCAGCGACAGCAGCGCCGGGAGGACGGTCACCGAACCGACCATGGCGACCGCCACGACCATCAGCGAGGCCAGGCCCATCGCCTCGAACGTGGCGAGACCGGTGAACAGCATGCCCGCCATCGCCACGCACACCGTGACACCGGAGACGATGATCGCGCGGCCACTGGTCGCCGCGGCGATCCGCAGCGCGGCCTCGGGGCTGTGGCCCGCCGCCCGCTCCTCGCGCTCCCGGCGCAGATAGAACAGGCAGTAGTCGACGCCGACGGCGAGACCGACGAGCAGCATCACGGAGCTGGCGGTGTCGTCCATCGGCTGGAGGTGGCTGACGATGCCCATCAGACCCATCGTCGCCATGATCGCGGTGATGGCCAGCGCCACCGGCAGCAGCGCCGCGACCAGCGCGCCGAACGCGATCAGCAGAATGCCGAGGGCCACCGGTACGGCGGACAGCTCCGCCTTCTGGAAGTCGTCCCCGAAGGCGTCGCTGAACGTCTTGTTCATGCTGGCGCCGCCGATCTCCTCGATCCGCAGCTCCGAGTGGTCCTTCTGGACGTTGGCGACGGCCTTCAGCACCGGCTCGACCCGGTCGCCCGCCGTGTCGGCGTCGCCCCGCATGTCGAACTGGACGAGCGCGCTGCGTCCGTCCTTCGAGAGGGTGTTCGTGTCATAGGGGGACTGGACGTCGGTGACCCGGCCGGTCTTGTCGACCGCCTTCATGACCTCGGCGACTGCGCCCCGGAACGCGGTGTCCGTGGCCTTGGCGCCCGCGCCCTTGGCCTGGATGAGGACGGTCTCGCTCGAGGGTTCGTCGATGCCGGCATCCTCGATGATCTTGGCGGCCGTGTGGGTCTCGCCGCCCAGCTGGTCGCTCTCCTTGACCTTGACGCTGCCTGCGGCCGAGCCGAGTCCCATGGCCAGGACGACGAACAGCACCCAGATCCCGACGGCCGCCCAGCGATGCCGGGCGCTCCAGCCGCCGGCCCGGGCAGCTATGCCCCGTACTCGCGTATCTCCGTTCCCCATGACGGACTTCCCCCTCGTAAGCGGTGACGGCCACCTGCCATCACCTTTAGTTCGAAGGTATGGGTCGGATAAGAGCATCTCCTCGTACTCGCCGGTGAGCTGTGGCCGGCCGCAGTCCTCCCGTTGGACACCCGTGTCTCCCCACTGGGTAGGACAGGGGGCCCCTACATCTAAAAGACGATCTCGGGGTGGGGGGCCTGCCGTTCGGATCAGGTCGCAGGAAACGAAGGGCTCCTGTCTGATGCAGATGGGCGTGCCACCTCCCGCGTCTGCGGCATGATCCGAACGGCGGGCCCCAATCAGGGGGAACTGTCAGTGGCCCGCTCTATCGTGTGCGGATGACGACAGGCGATCAGTCGACGACGGCCTATGCGGCGCTGCTGCGCGGCATCAACGTGGGCGGCAACAAGAAGGTCCCGATGGCCGAGCTGCGCACGTTGCTCGAAGGCCTCGGTTACGACGGCGTACGGACGTATCTGCAGAGCGGCAACGCCGTGTTCGCCACCGGTCGCGGGGACGAGGAGTCCCTCGCCGGGGAGATCGAGGAAGCCATCGCGCGGCACTTCGGATTCACCGTCGGCGTGATCGTGCGCGACCATGCCCACCTGCGGGCGATCAGGGACAACTGTCCTTTCCCTGCAACGGAGTTGGAGGCCAAGCAACTCCACGTCACCTACTTCTCCACCCCCGTCGACACGACCCGCTTCGCGGACATCGACCAGACCGCCCACCTCCCCGAGGAGTTCCGGGTCGGCGACCGCGCGTTGTACCTGTACGCCCCCGACGGCCTCGGCCGCTCCAAACTCGCCGTGCAGCTCGCCAAGCCCCGGTACCTGAAGGGCCTGATCGCGACTTCCCGCAACTGGAACACCGTCGTCAAGCTGGTCGAACTGACCGAGGGCGAGACCTCGGGGAAGTGAGACCGATGCTCTGAGACGAGCCCGTTCGGTGCGATCGCCGTGGCAGGCTGACCCGCATGCGCTACATCATCATCGGGGCCGGGGCGGTAGGCGGTGCCATCGGCGGGCGGCTGGCCGGGGCGGGGCACGACGTCGTTCTCGTCGCCCGGGGTGCCCAGTACGAGGCGCTGCGCGCGCACGGGCTGCGGCTGGTGACGCCGGACGGGACGCACACGTACCGCCTGCCGACCGTCGACGGACCCGCCGGACTGGGGGAGTTGCGCGCCGACGACGTACTCGTCCTCGCCGTCAAGACGCAGGACAGCGAAGCGGCCCTGGCGGCCTGGGGCCCCGCACCCGTCGAGGGCGGCGGTACGGCGGCCGAACGGCTGCCGTTGCTCTGCGCGCAGAACGGCGTGGAGAGCCCGCGTCTCGCGCTGCGCCGCTTCCGGCGGGTCTACGGGGTCTGCGTCTGGCTCCCCGCCGCCTACGAGGAACCCGGCGTCGTCTCCGCCGCGGGCGCCCCCCTCACCGGCATCCTCTTCCTCGGCCGCCACCCGCACGGCACCGACGACACCGTCCGCCGGATCGCCGCCGATCTGGAGCAGACGGCGGCGTTCGAGGCGCCGGTCGTACCGGACGTGGCGCGCTGGCAGTACGCCAAGCTGCTCACCAACCTGGGCAACGCCATCCGGGCGCTCAGCGGCGCGGCGGACAGCGTGGACAGCGAGCGGCTGCGCGAGCGGGTGTACGCCGAAGGCGAGTCGGTACTCGCGGCGGCCGGAATCCCTTACGCGAGCGCCGCGGAGGCGAAGGAGAGGCGCGGCGACAAGATCACGCTGCGGCCACTGCCCGGCACCGAGCCCGGCGGCGGCTCCTCCTGGCAGTCCCTGAGCCGGGGCACCGGCACGATCGAGACCGACTACCTGAACGGCGAGATCGCCCTCCTGGGCCGGCTGTACGGCGTACCGACCCCGCTCAACGAACTGCTGCAACGCCTGGCCAACACGTTCGCCAGGGAACGGCGACCGGCTGGTTCACTGCCGTCGGCGGAACTCGTACGGCTGGCGGACGAGGCCGTCGCGGCCGTCACGTTCGTCGCGGAGCCCTCTTCCGGTCGTCTCTAGCGTGAGCTGTACGAGTCGTCGACGAGCTCTAGTCGGCCGGGCGGACGGTGCAGGTGCCTTGTCCCGAGGTCACGCGGAACACCTGGGCGGAGCCGTCGGCCTTCGCCGCGTAGAGGGTGCCGTCGTCCAGGGCAAGGGCGTCCTGGGCCGGGATCCCGGTGGTACGTGTCCCCGCCTTCGCGGTGAGGAGCCCGACGGTGCCCCGCGACACGAAGACCCCGCAGCCACGGGACACGCTGATACGTGAATCTCCATGAGCGGTTGCTAGTGCCGGTGCGCTTTCAGGGGCGGCCAGATTCATCATGCGGAGCTCCCGCAGCGTCCCTGAGGCGCCGGCGGAGGACGAGCCGGATACGGCTTCCGAGCCGTTCAGGGAACATTCACTGGAGAACTTGTCGTACTTCTTGATCGTCCGGCCGGTGCTCAATCTGATGGCGGCCGGTTCGGCGCCGAGGGTGAGTGCTGTGTCCGAAGCGTCGGACAGGCAGCCGACAGGGCCCGACAGTGCGGAAGAAACAATGCGTGGCTCTTTTGTGCGTCCGTTCTTCACATCAAAGAGGAAAAACTTCCACGAGTTGTTTCCCTGGGCGCCTTGTGCGACGGATATCGCGATCCTGGCGCCGCCCTCCGAGGTTCTCCCCTGTGCTTCATGAACTCCGCCCTTGATGGGTAGGCGATGCGTTTTCCCGCCGGTCGCCCAGAGCAACCCGTTTCCGTCGGTGGCGATCCATTCGTCAGGGCCTGAGGTCCAGTACAGATTGGTATCGGGCTGGGTGAAGGGAATGGTTCTGTGCTGCCGGCCGGAGTGCCAGACGAACTCGGAGGGTGAACTCCCGGACTTCGACGCCTCGTTCACGGAGAATCCGGCATCCGGGCAGGAAGAGGCGCAGTGCACTTCGCCCGGAAAGACGTTCTTCTCCTGCCATGCCAGACGGCCGTCCCGGAAATACCCCCGCAGAATTTCCTTTTGTGAGTCGTATGTCACGACTCCCTTGCTGTCCGCGTCGGTGATGATCACCGTCGGGTCCTGCGGCCTGGTCTGCTCGGAGCCGTCGTCGCCCGGCGTCGGGGTACATCCTGTCGCTGCCAGAGCGCACAACGCTGCGAGCAGGGCGGTCAGCCGGGCATACGGCGAGCGGTGGGGGGTGGCTGGTGTCATGGATGCTGTGCCTCCGAAAGCGCGGGTGGGCGGACAGATGTCCGCCCACCCGTTTTGAATTGAAGGGCGTCCGGGAAGCTGTGAGGCCCGGAGAACCGATCAGAAGGCGAAGCTCACGCCCTTGCCGCACTGCTTCGCGTAGGCGCTCGAGTTGAGGTCGTACCAACCGTCGATCACCACGCGGTTCTTACCCTTCTTCAGGGTCGAGGCGGTGGAGAAGGTGGGACCCCACAGGTCGGTGTAGTAGTGAGTGCCCTTCTTGGCCACATAGTCGTGGTTCGGAGTGCCGTCGTGCTCCGACAGGATGCGCACGTACAGCGTGAAGTCCGTACGGCTCCTGCTGAGACCCTGTGAAGAGGTGCGGATCGCGTACGACGTGGGTGTGATCTTCGTGCTCGACGTCTTGAGGTACTGGACGGCGGCGACGGCCTTGGCGGTCTTGGTGGGAGAGAAGACCGCCGTGCATCCTGCCTGCGAACTCGTCTCCGCGCTGGCGGACGGAGCGGCAGCGAGAAGTCCGATCCCCACGAGCGCCGCGGAAGCGGCTGCGGCTATTTTGCGCATATTGAGTCCCCGATTCTAGATCTCTCGTTCCAGACGTGGCTCTCGGTCGAAAAGCTCCTGTTTTGTTGGTCCGTTCCGGAGCTTCCCGAGCGGGAGTCACGCTTGATCATCTCCTATATGCGCGTGTGGCTCAAGGAGTTCGAGCAAGGCCTGAGGAAGATCTGAGGTTTCCGTCCCGGGGTGACGCATTTTTTGATTATGTGTCGAAGCGGTGAAAATTAAGCAAGAGAACGCTGGAGTTCTTTGTCGCGGCGGAGGATTTCTGTTGCGAGGGAGCGTGGCGACATGTTCCGGAATGCATCGTCGTATCGGCGCAGCACGAGCTGGGCCACCTCGGGCGCCGACCCCAGGACGCCGGCGAGGACGTCCGCCTGCGCCGCGCCCCGCGCGATGCGGTCCGGCAGGAAGCCGGGGGCCAGGACGTAGGGCGCTACGGCGACGCGCTCGCAGCCCAGTTCCCGCAACTCCCGTACCGCGTCCTCCGTGCGCGGAAGGGACGCGGAGGCGAACGCGGGCCGCACGGCGCACCAACCGGTGTGCCGCCACTCCCGCGCGATGTCAGCGATCACTGCGATCGCCTCCGGGTCGGTGGATCCCGCCGAGGCCAGCACGACCCCGGTCGAGGACTTGTCGGCGGGTGTCAACCCGGCCTCGTACAGGCGTCGTTCGAGCGCGGACAGGAGCAGGGGGGAGGGGCCGAGCACCTCCGCGTACCGGATACGCAGCCGCACCGGCGCGTCCCGCAGCACCGCCGGGATGTCCGCCTTCGCGTGGAAGGCGCGGGTCAGGAGGAGGGGCAGGGCCACCACATCCCGTACGCCGTCCGCCGCCAGGGACTCCAACATCCCTTGCGCGGAAGGGGCGTTGAAGTCCAGGAAGCCGGTCTCCACCCGCAGCCCCGGCCGCAGCGACCGTACGCGCCGCACGAGGGCGTGCACGGTCGCCGCGTGCCGCGGATCGCGGCTGCCGTGGGCGATGACGACGAGGACGGGGCGCACCGGCTGCGTGGGCACGGGGCTCAGCTCTTCACCAGCAGGCCGCGGCTGCGGAGTACCCGCCGCTCCAGCGGGCTGAAGATCAGCAGCTCGATCGCGATACCGACGACCAGGATCAGGATGATGGCCTCGAACACCATGGCCATCGAGCTGGCGTTGCGGCCGTACTCCAGCAGCGCGCCCAGGCCGATGCCCAGATCGGGGGAGGGCGCGATGATCTCCGCCGCCATCAGCGAGCGCCAGGAGAACGCCCAGCCCTGCTTGAGACCCGCCAGATAGCCCGGCAGCGCGGCCGGCATGACGATGTGCCGGGCGTTGTTCAGCCCGGTGGCACCCATCGAGCGGCCCGCCCGCAGGAACAGCGGCGGCACCTGGTCGATGCCGGAGACCAGGCCGTTGGCGATGGACGGCACGGCGCCGAGCAGGATCACCGCGTACATCATCGAGTTGTTCAACCCCAGCCAGATCACGGCCGGCGGAACCCAGGCCACCGACGGCAGCGACTGCAGACCGGACAGCACCGGTCCGATGGCCGCGCGCACGAACTTCACCCGGGCGACCAGCAGACCCAGCGGGGTGCCGATGGCGAGCGCGAGGAGGAAGCCGAGCAGACCGCGAGAGATGCTGGTCCAGATGTAGCCGAGGAGGTCACCCTCCAGCCAGGAGTCCCTGAACTCGGCCGCCACATCGCCGGGGGAGGGCAGCTTCGTCTGGTCGTCCACGATCTTCAGCGAGATCAGTGCCTGCCAGACGACCAGCACCAGCGCGACCGCGATGACCGGCGGCAGGATCTTCTGCGTGAACGTCTGCCGGAAGGGCGTTCGCCCACCGGCCGTGGTTTCCAGGGCGTCGAGGCCCGCCTCCAGGCCACCGAGGCCGGCCTTGGCGGGGGCGTTCGCCGTCGTGTCGGCGGTCTCAGTGCTGGCCATGACGGCGAATCTCCCCACGCAGTACATCGGTGATCTCGAGCGACAGTTCGGCCACGGGCGCGTCCTCGATACGACGCGGCTGCGGAATGTCCACCGTCCACTCGCGCGCGATGCGCCCCGGCCGCGACGACAGCAGCACGACGCGCTGCGCCAGCCGTACCGCCTCGCGCACGTTGTGCGTGACGAACAGGACGGACACACCGGTCTCCGCCCAGATCCGGGTCAGCTCGTCGTGCAGCACGTCCCGGGTGATCGCGTCGAGCGCGGCGAACGGTTCGTCCATCAGCAGCAGCCCGCTGTCCTGCGCGAGCGCGCGGGCCATCGCCACGCGCTGGCGCATACCGCCGGACAACTCGTGCACCCGCTTGCCGTACGAGCCCCGCAGCCGCACCAGTTCGAGCAGTCGCTCGGCCCGGTCGCGTCGCTCGTTCTTCGGAACTCCCCTGAGTTTCAGGGCGAGTTCGATGTTCTTGCCCGCGGTCAGCCACGGGAACAGGGCGTGCTCCTGGAACATCAGAGCCGGGCGCCCGTTGGTCGTGATGCTCCCCGCGGTCGGGTCGTCGAGACCGGCGACCAGGTTGAGCAGGGTGGACTTGCCACAGCCCGAGGCTCCCAGGAGGGTGACGAACTCGCCCGGCGCGACATCCAGGGTGATGTCGTCGAGGACGAGCTGCTGCCCGGTGGGCCCGGTGAAGGACTTCGAGACGTGCTCGATGCGGGCGGCATGTTCCACCGACTCGGTGTCGGCGGCCTTGGCGAGGGCGGTTGCCATGATCGTCACCTCCTGGGAACTCGTGGGATGGGGCTTACTTGACGCCGAGACCGGCGTCGTCGACCGTGCTCTCGCCCTCGGCCTTGAGGACCTTGTTCAGCAGCGTGAGGTCATAGATGCCGTCCAGCTTCGGGTTCTCCAGCAGGCCCGCCTTCACCGCGTGCTCGGCCTCGGTGTTCAGCGTGGCGGCCAGCGGGTCGTTGGTGAACTGGATCGACTTCCAGGCCGGGTCGAGGACGGCGGGCTTGAGTGCCTTGCCCGAGTCGATGCCCAGCTGCGCGTTCGCGGCGGCCTTCGCCTGGTCCGGGTTGGCGTTGATCCACTTGTTGGCCTCGACCGAGGCCTTCAGGACCGCCTCGACGGCCTTCGGGTGATCCTTGAGGAATCCCTGCCGCACGATGATGTTCGTGATCACGAACTGCTTGTCCGGCCACAGCGAGGCCTCGTCCAGCAGCACCTTGGCGCCCTCGGCGACCAGCTTGGACGCGGTCGGCTCCGGCACCCAGGCGCCGTCGATGGAGCCGGCCTTGTAGGCGTCCGGGGTCACCTTGTTGTCGGTACGGACGACCGACACGTCGCCCTTGCCGCTCTTCGCGTCGACCTTCCAGCCCTGGTCGGCGATCCAGTTGAGGAACGCCACGTCCTGGGTGTTGCCGGCCTGCGGGGTGGCGATCTTCTTGCCCTTGACGTCCTTCAGGGACTTGATCTTGGCGGGGTTCACCACGAGCTTCACACCGCCGGAGGCCGAACCGCCGATGATCCGCAGGTTCTTGCCGTCGGACTTGGTGTAGCCGTTGATCGCCGGGGAGGGGCCGATCCAGCCGATGTCGATGGAACCGGCGTTCAGTGCCTCGATCTCGGACGGCCCAGCGTTGAAGGGTGTGTACGAGGCTTTCGTGGCGCCCAGTTCCTTCTGGAAGAACCCCTTGTTCACACCGACCAGGGCGGTCCCGTGGGTCAGGTTCCCGAAGTAACCGATCTTGACGGAGTCGAGCCCGTCGATCTTCTTCGCCCCGGCGGCGACCTTGGCGGTGCCGGTGTCCTTCGACTCGGAGCCGTAGCCGCAGGCGGCGAGAGTGAGCAGGGGGAGCGCGGCGAGCACCGCGAGCGTGCGGCGTACGGAGGTCTTGGCAGGCACGGGAGGTGTTCCTCTCGGAGGCCCGGCGGTCACGCCCTCAGGTCGTGGCCGGGAGGTCGGCAGGTCTTCGTTTATGCAGGTGGCGGGGGGTGAGGGCGCGCAAGCGGTGCGCGTACGTCAGTACGCACATCGCGCGACCCCGCCCTGCCCGCTGCCGAGGGCGCCGCTGCCGACGCGGCCGCCCTCCTTCGCGAACGTGGAGTAGAAATCGGTGGCGTTCATGTCAGAAGTCCCACCCGTCGTCCTCGGCCTCGTCCCTGACGGGCTCCGGGGACGCGAACGACTCGCCGACCATGCCCGCGGTGAGCGTCGTCCCGTCGTTCGGGTCGATCAGGATGAACGAGCCGGTGCGCCGCGAGTCGGCGTACGAGTCGAGCGGCAGCGGCTCGGCGGTGCGGATCTTCACGCGGCCGATGTCGTTGGCGACGAGCTGTCCCGGGTGCGGGTGCAGGGACAGGTCGTCGAGGGTGAGCCGGGACGGGATGTCCTTGACGATCGCCTTGACCGTGCGGGTGCCGTGCTTGAGGAGCACCCGGTGGCCGACCGTCAGCGGCGCGTCGGCGACATGGCACACGGTCGCCTCGACGTCCTGCGTGGTCGGCGGCGCGTCCTTGCTGGGCACGATCAGGTCGCCGCGCGAGATGTCGATGTCGTCCTCCAGAAGGACGGTTACCGACTGCGTCGTCCAGGCGACGTCGACCGGCTTGCCGAGCAGGTCGATACCGGCGATCTTCGACGCGTGGCCCGACGGCAGGACCGTCACCGACTCGCCGACGCGGAAGGAACCGGCGGCGATCTGGCCCGCGTAACCCCGGTAGTCGGGGTGCTCGGCGGTCTGCGGCCGGATCACGTACTGCACGGGAAGCCGGGCGTGGCAGTGGCTCAGGTCGTGGGCGACCGGGACCGTCTCCAGGTGCTCCAGGAAGGTCGGCCCGCCGTACCAGTCCATGTGCGCGGACGGGTCCACCACGTTGTCGCCGGCCAGCGCCGAGATCGGGATCGCGGTGATCTCCGGGACGCCCAGCTCCAGCGCGTACGCCGTGAACTCCTCGGCGATCGCGGCGAACACCGACTCCTGGTAGTCGACGAGGTCCATCTTGTTGACCGCGAGGACCACGTGCGGGACGCGCAGCAGCGCCGCGAGGGCCGCGTGCCGGCGGGTCTGCTCGACGACGCCGTTGCGGGCGTCGATCAGGATCACCGTCAGCTCGGCCGTGGAGGCACCCGTCACCATGTTGCGGGTGTACTGCACGTGTCCGGGCGTGTCGGCGAGGATGAACCGGCGCTTCGGGGTGGCGAAGTAGCGGTATGCCACGTCGATGGTGATGCCCTGCTCGCGCTCGGCACGCAGGCCGTCCGTGAGCAGCGCGAGGTCGGGAGTGTCCTGGCCGCGGCTGGCCGAGGCGCGCTCCACGGCCTCGAGCTGGTCGGTGAGGATCGACTTGGAGTCGTGCAGCAGCCGGCCCACGAGGGTGGACTTGCCGTCGTCGACGGAACCGGCGGTGGCGAACCGCAGGAGCGTGGTCTCGGAGAGTTCCGGGAGTTCCGTGGTGGTGCTCATGGCTAGAAGTACCCCTCGCGCTTGCGGTCTTCCATCGCGGCCTCGGACATCTTGTCGTCGGCGCGGGTGGCGCCCCGCTCGGTGAGCCGGGAGGCGGCGATCTCGGCGATGACGTCGTCCAGCGTCACCGCGTCGGAGTCGACGGCACCGGTGCAGGACATGTCACCGACGGTGCGGTAGCGGACCTGCCGCTTCTCGACACTCTCGTCGGCCTTCGGGCCGCCCCACTCGCCGGCCGTCAGCCACATCCCGGCCCGCTGGAACACCTCACGCTCGTGCGCGAAGTAGATGTCGGGCAGCTCGATGCCCTCGCGGGCGATGTACTGCCAGACGTCCAGCTCGGTCCAGTTGGAGAGCGGGAAGACCCGGACGTGCTCGCCGGGCGCGTGCCGCCCGTTGTAGAGGTTCCACAGTTCCGGGCGCTGCCGGCGCGGGTCCCACTGCGAGAACTCGTCCCGGAGGGAGAACACCCGTTCCTTCGCGCGGGCCTTCTCCTCGTCGCGTCGGCCACCGCCGAACACGGCGTCGAACTTCTCGGCCTGGATCTTCTCCGTCAGCGGCAGCGTCTGGAGCGGGTTGCGGGTCCCGTCCGGACGCTCCTTGAGCACACCACGGTCGATGTAGTCCTGCACGGAGGCGACATGCAGCCGCAGCCCGTGCCGTGCCACGGCGCGGTCGCGGTACTCCAGCACCTCGGGGAAGTTGTGCCCGGTGTCGACGTGCAGCAGCGTGAAGGGGATCGCGGCCGGCGCGAACGCCTTGAGCGCCAGATGCAGCATGACGATCGAGTCCTTGCCGCCGGAGAACAGGATCACCGGCCGCTCGAACTCACCCGCCACCTCACGGAAGATGTGCACGGCCTCTGACTCGAGGGCGTCCAGGTGTGAGAGGGCGTACGGGACGTTCGTGTCGCCCCCGTGCACCTTGGCAACGGTCGTCGTCATGCCAGTCCCCTCTCGGTGAGCAGCGCGTGGACAGCCGCCGCGGACTCCTGGACGGTCTGGTCCTGCGACTCGATGCGCAGATCCGGTGTCTCGGGTGCCTCGTACGGGTCGTCGACCCCGGTGAGCCCGGTCAGCTCGCCCGCGGCCTGCTTGGCGTACAGACCCTTCACGTCGCGTACGGAGCACACCTCGACCGGGGTCGCCACATGCACCTCGACGTAGGCGGCACCGCTCTCCTGGTGACGCTTGCGCACGGCCTCGCGGCTGTCCGCGTACGGCGCGATCACCGGGACCAGCGTCTTGACGCCGTTACGGGTGAGCAGTTCGGCGAGGAAGCCGATGCGCTGCACGTTCGTGTGCCGGTCCTCGCGGCTGAAGCCGAGGCCCGCCGAGATGAACTCACGGATCTCGTCGCCGTCCAGCACCTCGACGAGGTGGCCCTCCTCGCGCAGCCGGCCGGCCAGTTCGTACGCGATGGTGGTCTTGCCGGCGCTCGGCAGACCCGTGAGCCATACGGTGGCTCCGGTCGTCACTGGTATCTCCTGGTCCTCGGGGGTCGCGGTCGCGGTCTGGGGCTGAGGTTCGGTCTCGGTCCGGGTCATCAGCCGTGCAGCCCGCACTCGGTCTTGCCGCGGCCCGCCCAGCGGCCGGCGCGCGCGTCCTCGCCCTCCAGCACCCGGCGGGTGCAGGGCGCGCAGCCGACGGACGCGTAGCCGTCCATCAGCAACGGGTTGGTCAGGACGCCGTGTTCGGCGACGTACGCGTCCACGTCGTCCTGCGTCCAGCGGGCGATCGGGGAGACCTTGACCTTCTGCCGCTTCTCGTCCCAGCCGACGACCGGGATGTTCGCCCGGGTCGGGGAATCGTCGCGGCGCAGGCCCGTCGCCCAGGCCGCGTACCCCGTAAGGCCACGCTCCAGGGGCTCGACCTTGCGCAGCTTGCAGCACAGGTCGGGGTCGCGGTCGTGCAGCTTCGGCCCGTACTCGGCGTCCTCCTCGGCGACGGTCTGACGCGGGGTGAGCGTGATGACGTTGACGTCCATCACCGCCTCCACCGCGTCTCGCGTTCCGATCGTCTCGGGAAAGTGATATCCGGTGTCGAGAAACACCACGTCAACGCCGGGCATCGCGCGGGAGGCGAGGTGGGCGACCACCGCGTCCTCCATGGAGGAGGTCACGCAGAAGCGCTCGCCGAAGGTGTCGGCGGCCCACTGGAGGATCTCCAGCGCGGAGGCGTCCTCCAGGTCACGTCCCGCCTGCTCGGCGAGTGCCTTCAGTTCGTCGGTCGTACGGTCTTCCTGAACCGCGGTCATATCTCGTCCCCTCCGGTTTCCCGGTGCTGAAGTCCGCGGGCGAGCAGCCCGAGGAACTTCAACTGGAAGGCTCGATTGCAGGCTCCGCATTCCCAGGCGCCGTGGCCTTCTTCGTTCGGCCGAAGATCCTCGTCGCCGCAGTAGGGGCAGTAGAAGGGCGCCGCGCGCTCGCTCATGAGAGGGACTCCTCGCCGGCCCGCGTGGCCCACGTGGCGAACCGCTCGCCGTCCTCGCGCTCCGCCTGGAAGTTCTTCAGCACCCGCTCGACGTAGTCCGGCAGCTCGTCCGAAGTCACCTTCAGACCACGGACCTTGCGGCCGAAACCGGCCTCCAGACCGAGGGCGCCGCCCAGGTGGACCTGGAAGCCCTCGACCTGCTCGCCCGCGTCGTTCAGGACGAGCTGGCCTTTGAGACCGATGTCCGCGACCTGGATACGGGCGCAGGCGTTCGGGCAGCCGTTGATGTTGATGGTGATCGGCTCGTCGAACTCCGGGATACGGCGCTCCAGTTCGTCGATCAGGGAGGCGCCGCGCGCCTTCGTCTCGACGATCGCGAGCTTGCAGTACTCGATGCCGGTGCAGGCCATCGTGCCGCGCCGGAAGGGGGACGGCTTGACGATCAGGTCGAGCGCTGCCAGGCCCTCGACGAGCGAGTCGACCTGCCCCTCCTCCACGTCGAGCACGATCATCTTCTGCTCGACGGTGGTGCTGAGGCGGCCCGAGCCGTGCGCCTCGGCCAGCTCGGCGATCTTCGTGAGGATCGTGCCGTCCACACGGCCGACGCGCGGAGCGAAACCGACGTAGAAGCGGCCGTCCTTCTGGCGGTGGACGCCGACGTGGTCGCGCCAGCGCTCGACGGGCTGGGCCGGGGCCGGGCCGTCGATCATCTTTCGCTTGAGGTAGTCGTCCTCGAGGACCTGGCGGAACTTCTCCACGCCCCAGTCGGCGAGCAGGAACTTCAGGCGGGCGCGGGTGCGCAGCCGCCGGTAGCCGTGGTCGCGGAAGATCGAGATGACGCCCTCGTAGACGTCCGGGACCTCGTCCAGCGGGACCCAGGCGCCCAGCCGCTGGCCGATCTTCGGGTTGGTGGACAGACCGCCGCCGACCCAGACGTCGAAACCGGGGCCGTGCTCGGGGTGCTCCACGCCGACGAACGCGACGTCGTTGATCTCGTGCGCCACATCGAGCAGCGGCGAGCCGGAGATCGCCGACTTGAACTTGCGGGGCAGGTTCGAGAAGTCCTTGTTGCCGATGATCCGGCGCTGGATCACCTCGATGGCGGGCGTGCCGTCGATGATCTCGTCCTCGGCGATGCCGGCGACCGGCGAACCGAGGATGACGCGGGGCGTGTCACCGCAGGCCTCGGTGGTGGACAGGCCGACCGCTTCGAGGCGGTTCCAGATCTCCGGGACGTCCTCGATCCGGATCCAGTGGTACTGGACGTTCTGCCGGTCCGTGAGGTCGGCCGTGCCGCGCGCGAACTCCTGCGAGATCTCGCCGATGACCCGCAGCTGCTGGGTGGTGAGCCGGCCGCCGTCGATCCGGACGCGCAGCATGAAGTACTTGTCGTCCAGCTCCTCCGGCTCGAGGATCGCGGTCTTGCCGCCGTCGATGCCGGGCTTGCGCTGCGTGTAGAGGCCCCACCAGCGCATTCGGCCGCGCAGATCGTTGGGGTCGATCGAGTCGAAGCCCCGCTTGGAGTAGATCGTCTCAATGCGTGTCCGCACATTGAGACCGTCGTCGTCCTTCTTGAACTGCTCGTTCCCGTTGAGCGGGGTGAAGTGTCCCGCGGCCCACTGACCCTCACCACGGTGACGGCTCACCTTGCGGCGGGGCGCGGCGGCAGGGTTCTGCGGGGTGGCGGCCATGTTTTTTGGTCCTTCGGGACAGGCGGAAAGCGGCTCTTACCCGCGCATAAGGGCGCAGGTCAGGCTGGCGCGGCTCTGCGCAGGCTGAGGCAAAGGGGGAGGGGGCGGCGGTGCTGAAGGCTGGTCAGCTCGCCGGACAGATGGCGCTGGACATGCGGCCGAGGTCGACGTGCCGCCGACTCACCAAGGCAATCCCAGTTCCAGACATGACGGAAGCGTGTCACGGCAATCTGGACACAGTCCAGCATTGTCCGTCATGTGGACACCCTTGTCTCGTTCAGTGAGACAAGGGTGGTGTCGGTCACATGGCGGGCTCACGACAGGTCGAACGCCCCCGGCCAGGGCCCGGGAGCGGCGACCTTCCGCTCCTCCTCGACCTTGGTGTCGAAAAGCACGAAGCCGCGCCGCAGGTAATTGTCCATCGCGTGCTCGCCGTCCTTGCTGCACGTGTGCAGCCAGACCCGCTTCGTCGGCGCCAGCCCGGGCCACCGGTCCCCGAGGTCCCAGGCGCGGGCGGCCCCGTACGACAGCAGCTGCCCACCGATCCGACGGCCCCGGAAGGCGGGCATCAGCCCGAAATAGGCGATCTCCACGAGACCGTCGTCCTGAGGGTCCAACTCCACGTAGCCCGCCGGGGTGCCGCGTTCGTACGCGACCCAAGTCTCCACGCCCGGGCGCTCCAGGTACTCCTGCCAGCGGGCGTACGTCCAGACCAGCCGGTCGGTCCAGTGGATGTCGCCGCCGACGGAGGCGTAGAGAAAGCGGCTGAACTCGGGGGAGGAGACTTCGGCGCGGACGATTCTCACGTCCCCCTCGGGGGCCTCCGCGGGGAGCAGATCGGTCGGTGCGGTCTGTTCCAGGGACCAGGTGGTCACGGCGATGTTGCTCATGGCTGTCAGGGAATCATGATTTGTCTCGCCGCGGGTCCGGTGGGGGCTGGTCGCGCCCACGAGGCGGTAGCCGCAGATTCAGCACAGCCCAGCGCCCCTTTCGGGGGGCGCTGTCGCGCCCCCCGATTCGACAGCGCCGCTTATCTCAGCGAGCCGGTGATCTGCGACAGCGGTACGGCGTACAGGACGCGTTCTGGGACCGGCGTCCCGCGCCAGCCGGAGCGCTTGTCCGCCGCCCATTCCGTCAGTGACCAGACCTCGCCGGTGCCCTCCCAGTAGGAGAGGGACTCGGAATGTTCGGCCCAGCAGCGGCGGGAGGCGTCGTCCGAGCCACAGCGAGCGGCCTTGGCGCCGTCGGCGTCCAGTCGCCAGAGGGTGCCGTGCCGGTCCTTGGCGCCGGGGGCGTGACCGACGTACCAGTCCGCCTTCTCCTCGCCCGGCGACCGGTAGGACAGCACGCCCTGGATGGCGGTGGCCTTCGTCGAATAGGCCTCGACGGCGTTCACGCGGCCGAAGACGTCGGCGTCGAGAAGGCCGGAACGGTCGCCCGCGCGGCTGAACGAGTAGCGCCACAGGCGGCTGTGCTGATCGGCGCCGGCCCGGAACCACTCGCTGGCGACCAGGCTGTCGGGCGTCGAACTGCGGTCCAGGGAGAGCGAGCCGAAACAGGGGCGGCGGTCGTCGGCCGCCGGGTCGCACGTGCCACCGGCCAGGCTGTACGAGGCGACGGCGGGCATCACGTACCCGTAGCCGTGCGCCGACCAGCCGCCGGGTACCCGGCCGACCGCCGGGCTGTCGACCGAGGCGCGCTGGATGCGGTTCATGTCGTAGACGTACAGGGACTTGCCGCCGGTGTCTTTGGCCGAGGCAGTGACCAGCAGCTTGTCCTGGTACCAGACCATGCCGGAGATCGGGGACTCCAGCTTGCGGTAGTCCGAGCCGTCCTCGGTCGGGACGACCAGCAGCACCCAGCGGTACGTCATGCTGCTCAGGTCGTTCGCGTCGATGACGGCGATCCGTGCCAGCCCCCGGGAGACCTCGGGTTCGCCCGGCTTCGCGTCGTTGTGCGTCCAGCCGGAGAGGATCACCCGGTTGGCACCCCAGCGGCCGTCCTCGTCCGCGTCACCGGAGGTGGTGACGGACTGCGGCAGCCAGCGCTGACTGGCCGAATCGGCGTAGTCCCAGCAGTACGCGCGGGTGGCCTTCGGAGCGACAGGCAACGCCCCGGTCTCCGTGGGGGCGCACTCGGCCCCGGTGCGCATCGTGCGGTTGGCGTGTTCCAGGACGGTGCTCACACCCACCGTGCCACCCATGGATGTGGCCAGCCGGTCCAGCGAACTCTTCGCCGCCAGATGCTCCTTGAGCTGAAAATTCCTCAGCTCGGCAGTGGACGTCACGGACTTCAGGGGCCCCGGGTTGTCGCTGCTCACGGCATGGGAGGCGCTGACGATGGTGGCCGCGGCGGTCAGGGCGAGGGCGGTGCCGGCGAGAACGCCGCGCAGCGCTCTGCCCCTCTTCTGCCTGCGGTGTCTGCCGCGATGTTTCATTCATCCTCCCGAGGCAGGCCAACTGCGGCTCACGATCCGTGCGTTGAACCGGGGTCGCAGTGTGGGGGGCCGTGGGAAGGATGGTACGTCAGGGGGCACCGGGCCTGGACGAATACTCCGGAATACGTGCGCCTGTGTTGCCCACGGCGGCCGTTCGGGTGCGTTTCTCACACCGGTGTCACCGCCGGGTCACTCTGCGTCTCCCGGTCCCGCCCGTCCCTCGGCTCCCTCGGCCCGCGCGCACCGCTCCCGTGCCATCGCCGGCGCCGTCGAGTGGGGCAGCAGATCGCGGGGGTCGTCCGGGAGGAGGACGGTCACTTCGGTGTCGTCGCTGAAGCGGTAGGGGCGGTGGTCGAGCAACTCCCCGAGGAATCGCCGTATCCGCGACATCTCCGCGCGTACGGTGACCGTACGGCCCGGGTCGCCGAACACCTCGTCGGCCAGGTCCGCCGCGCTGCGGCCCGCCGGGTGCAGGGTCAGCAGGTAGAGCAACTCGGCGTGCCGGGGGCTCAGTTCGTGGGTCCAGGAACCCGGCGGCCCCGACACCGCCACCGACCAGCGGCGGGCCCGTCCCAGGTCCAGGACGATCCGGGTGGTGCCGCTCGCCCCGGGCTCGGCGACGCCCCGGATCAGCCAGCCCCCGGCCAGCGGCTCCACCACGCACAGTCCCAGCACAGGCAGCCAACGAGTCCCTGGGGACAACGACTTGGGCAGGGCGACCCGGTTCGTGTACGGCATGCCGGTGACCGCGGCCGTCCAGCCGTCCCGGTCCACCGCCAGGGCCCGCCCGCCGAGCCGCGCCAGCACCGGCGCCGCCGCCGCGCGCAGCCGCTCCAGCGACTGATGGTGCCGCTCCCGCAGCCGCGCCTCGGCGAGCTTGGCGACCGAGTCGACCCAGGCGAGCGTCGCCGGATGCATGGTCTCCAGCGGCCCGCTGACATCCACCACGCCGATCAGCCTGCCGTCGCGGGGGTCGGTGATCGGGGCGCCCGTGCAGGTCCAGGTGGCGTGCGACCGTACGAAGTGCTCGGAGGCGAATACCTGTACGGGGCGCCGGGCGACCACCGGGGTGCCCACGCCGTTGGTGCCGACGATGTCCTCGGCCCAGTCGGCGCCCGGCTCGAACCCGAACGAGTCGGCCTTGCGCAGCACGGGCGTACTGCCCTCGCGCCACAGCACCCGGCCGTGCTCGTCCGCGACGACCATGATGTGCTCGGTGACGTCCGCGACCGACAACAGCCCCTGCCGCAGCACCGGGAGGACATGCCGCAGCCGGGTCGTCCCGCGTCGCCGGTCCAGTTCCTCGCGGGTCAGCAGACCGGTCCGGAAGTCGTGGTCGGGGTCGACGCCGCTGCGCAGCATGCGGTCCCAGGACTGGTCGATCACCGGACGGGGCGCCAGGCGAGATCGCTGTCCGGTGAGGCGGGCCGCGCGTACGTCGCTGAGCAGCCGCGCCGCCCGCGCCGTGTCGCGGCCGGCTAATCGCGTGACGTCCATCGGCGGGTTCGCCACTGTGTCCTCCCGGCCGGTATTGACTGAAAGTCTTATCGTGCCGCCCGTGAGCACCGGAGGACCACACTCCGCACACAGATGCCAACAAGTTGCAACCCCCTGCAACCCTGGTGAACCGGCCTGCCGTGGCTGAAACTTGGGCGACGCCGTCGCGCGGCGTCCGTGCTCCCGATCCATGCGGGGCAAGTGAGCGGGGGTGGTGCCGTGTCGGCGCAGCACCACCCCCGCGACGCGCTCCGCGGGTTGTGCGGGTTTGGCCGCGGGTCCGGTGGGGGCTGGTCGCGCAGTTCCCCGCGCCCCTGTCGGGGCGCTGTCGCGCCTCCGACCTCAGGTTACCGGCCTGGCCCGTTCTACCACCGATGCCAGGTTCAGGGTGTGCGGGAGGGTGCCGAAGGCGTTGCCCCAGTCGTTGCCCAGGCGGGAGGCGCAGAACGCGTCGGCGGTCTCCGGGGGCGCGAAACGGACCAGCAGGGAACCCTGGAGCACCAGGGCGATCCGCTCGACCAGGCGCCGCGCCCGGCCCTCGACGCCGTCCAGGTCGGCGAGTTCGGTCAGCAGGTCCTTGATGGCGCCGTCCAGCCGGTGGTCCGCTCCGCGCGCCTTGCCGACCTCCTGGAGGAAGGCGTTGACGGCGGCGGGCTCCCGCTGCATCGCCCGCAGCACGTCCAGCGCCTGGACGTTCCCGGCGCCCTCCCAGATCGAGTTGAGCGGCGACTCGCGCAGCAGCCGGGGCATGCCCGACTCCTCGACGTAGCCGTTGCCGCCCAGACACTCGGACGCCTCCGCCACCAGCGGGGTGCAGCGTTTGGTCACCCAGTACTTGGCGGCCGGCAACGCGAGCCGCAGGAACGCCCGTTCCTGCTCGCCGCCGTCGTCATAGGCGGCGGCGAGGCGCAGCGCGAGCGTCGTCGCCGCCTCCGACTCCAGTGCCAGATCGGCCAGTACGTTGCGCATCAGCGGCTTGTCGACCAGCTTCCCGCCGAACGCCTCGCGGTACGTGCAGTGGTGTACGGCCTGGGCGACCGCCTGTCGCATCAGCGCGGCGGCGCCGAGCGCGCAGTCGAGCCGGGTCATCGCGACCATCTCGATGATGGTGCGCACCCCGCGCCCCTCGTCCCCGACGCGGCGCACCCACGTCCCGTCGAACTCGACCTCGGCGGAGGCGTTGGACCGGTTGCCCAGCTTGTCCTTGAGCCGCTGGATGCGGAACTCGTTGCGCGTGCCGTCGGGCAGGACGCGCGGCAGCAGGAAGCAGGTCAACCCGCCCGGGGCGTGCGCCAGCACCAGGAAGCCGTCCGACATGGGCGCCGAGCAGAACCACTTGTGGCCCGTCAGCTCGTACGTGCCGTCCTCGGCGAGCGGCCTCGCGACCGTCGTGTTGGCCCGGACATCGCTGCCGCCCTGTTTCTCCGTCATGCCCATGCCGAAGAGCACGCCGGCCTTACGGTCCGCCGGCCCGAGCTCCTCCTCGTAGACGGTGGACGTCAGCAGGGGCTCCCACTCGGCGGCGAGCGCCGGGTCGGTGCGCAGCGCGGGTACCGCCGCGTGGGTCATCGACAGCGGGCAGCCGTGGCCCGCCTCGGCCTGCGACCAGACCACGAACCCAGCGGCCCGCCGCACATGGCCGCCCGGTCGCGTCCAGGCCGCCGTCAGACCGGCCGAGACGCCCTTGCCGAGCAGCCGGTGATAGGCGGGATGGAACTCCACCTCGTCGATCCGGTTGCCGTACCGGTCGTGCGTCCGCAGCTTCGGGGGGTTCTCGTTGGCGAGCGCCCCCCATTCCTGCACCTGCGCGGACCCGGTGGACTTGCCGAGGCCGGAGAGGTCCTGCCGGGCCTCGTCCAGAAGCGCGGGGTCCAGGTGTCGCTCGACGGCCGCCACCAGGGCCTTGTCGGCGGTGAACACGTCATATCCGACCAGGGGCGGCACCTGGTTGGTCACGGTGTGGGTGCTGGCTGCCATACAACGAACCTACCCCCCGGTACGGCGTCGCTCACCGGATTCACCGCCGGGCGGCCCCCCGTGCTGGTGCGCCCGTCAGGCCGACGGACAGTGCCCGCGCGGTGACTGAGGCGAGCGAACCCCGGTCGACGTGGGCGTGCGGCCGCCGGTGGTGAAGGGGGTCGCTGAAGGCATGGGTTGCTCCGTGAATTGGCATGCTGGATTTCGCGTTCACTGAGTGTCCGCGGTTGCAGCTGTGGGCGGGAGTGCCCGTTGACGCGATATGGCAATGGGGATGGCGAATGGTGAATGGCGCGCGGAATAAAAACGTGTGCGGCGTACGAGCGGAAGTTGTCGGTGAGCGCGGCGTGCGGCACGGCGGCGATCCGCGCGTTTTCCGTGTGGATCACGGGCGACGCGGCTCGATCGTTGCCTCGTCGTGGTCCGGATGTCCCCGTGTCGTGTTGCTTCGCGCTCCCTCGGGTGGGTGTGCCCCGGAGAATGCAATCCGCGCTTCGCCGTGACCTGGGCACCGGAGGGTGAGAGGGGTGGCGCCCGCCCGATACCGTTAGGGCGTGCAGGCAGCAAGTGAACTTCCCGAGAGCCCCAGCGGCCGGCTCCACCGCGCGCGTGTCCTCTACCGGAACGTCTCCAAGCGCAGGACCGCGTGGTTGTTGCTCAAGGACACCGTCAACTCGTGCATCGAGTACCGGATCCTGGGTCTGGCGGCCGAGGCTGCCTTCTTCACGCTGCTGTCCGTGCCGCCGCTGCTGCTGAGCCTGATCGGGCTGCTCGGCTACGTCGACGACTGGACCGGCACCGACACCATCACCAGCCTGGAGACGAACCTCCTGGAGGCGTCCCGCACGGTCCTGTCCGACAAGGGTGTCACCGAGATCGCCCGGCCGATCCTGGACGACGTGATGAAGGGCGGCCGGCCCGACGTCATCTCCATAGGGTTCCTGTTCGCCCTCTGGTCGGGCTCGCGCGCGGTGAACGTCTTCATCGACACCATCACCGTGATGTACGGCCTCGACGGCGTCCGGGGCATCGTCAAGACCCGGCTCGTGGCGTTCGTGCTCTTCGTGGTGGCGCTGCTGATCGGCTCCATCGCGCTGCCGCTGATGGTCGCGGGCCCCGACGCCGTACTCAACGTCCTGCCCTGGTCGGAGACCCTCGTACAGGTCCTGTACTGGCCCGTCGTCATCCTGCTGTCCATCGTCTTCCTGACCACGCTGTTCCATGTGTCGGTCCCGGTGCGCTCACCGTGGATCGAGGACGTCCCGGGCGCGCTGGTGGCCCTCGGGATGTGGGTGCTCGGCAGCTTCCTGCTGCGTATCTACCTGACGAAGACGATCGAGGGCGCCACGATCTACGGATCGCTCGCCGCGGCCGTCGCCGTCCTCCTGTGGGTCGGCGTGTCCGCCTTCGCGGTCCTGGTCGGGGCCGCCGTCAACGCGGCGATCGACCGTGTCTGGCCGGCCGCCTCCACCGCAGCGGCGCGCGCCGCCAACGAACGCGTCCGCGAGGAGGAGGCCGCCGAGTACGTCGCCCGGATGGCCGCCCTCCACGCCCACGAGGCCGACGACGACCCCGACGACTACGACATGCCCTCCGAGTTCCCGGAACGCTGGTCACGCTTCCTGCCCCCGGAGGACGTGACGTCCCGGCTACGGACCCACACGAAGAGCACACCGAAGAGGGGGGGGGGGCCGCCCGCCGGTAAGTGACGGAGGCGGCGCGCACCTGTACGCCTCGTCCTTCGTTGCGCGGGGGACGCCCTCGGCCGTGTGGGGCGTGCTGTCGTCGGAGGGGTGGACCAGGGTCGCGGCGTCGGTGGCGGGCGGTGTCCGGGGCGGGGCGATTCCGTGCGGGTGGGGCGCGGCCTTCGGGTGGGTGGGGCGGCCGAGGGGCCTCGGCGACGTGACCTGTGGCTGCCGGACGGCCGGGAAGTCCCGGGACGCGATCATCGCCGCCCGGCCCGCTTGCGGACGTGTCCTGGTAGGTGGCGATGGTGGACGCCCCCCTCGTGCCCCGCAGGAACACCGGGCACCCAGGGCATAGCCTTTCCTACGTGTACGAGGAACGGCCCTCCCGTCTGCCGGGCGCGGTGGTGTGGACGAACACCCCGGTCGGATCCGGCGTCCGGCCCGTGCTGCCCGACGGCTGCATGGACCTGCTGTGGCGCGAGGGACGGCTACTGGTGGCGGGGCCCGACACCCGTGCGTACGTCCCCGACGGCGCCCCCGCACACTGGGCGGGCGTCCGCTTCCCCCCGGGCACGGCGCCGGCCCTGCTCGGCGTACCCGCGCACGAACTCCGTAACCGGCGCGTCGAGTTGGCCGACCTCTGGAACGCCGCGCAGGTGCGGCGCCTGAGCGCACGTGTCGATGGGGCGCCGGATCCGCTGGCGGCACTCGAAGAGGTGGCGTTGGAACGGGCGGCGCGCGCACCCGCCCCCGATTCCCTGCTGGGCGCCCTCGTCGCCGCCCTGGAAGCGGGCCGCCCGGTAGGGCGTACGGCCGACGAACTGGGCCTCAGCGCCCGCCAGTTGCACCGGCGTTCCCTGACCGCCTTCGGCTACGGACCCAAGACCCTGGCCCGCGTCCTCCGCCTCCAGCGCGCGCTCGCCATGGCCCGTAGCGGGGTGCCCCTCGCGGAGACGGCCACCCGCACCGGGTACGCCGACCAGGCCCACTTCGCCCGGGACGTAAGGGAGTTGGCGGGAATGCCGCTGGGGAAGCTACTCGGCGGTTGAAGAGGCGGAGGAGGTCAGAGGGGCGAACAGGTCGACCCCGTTGCCGTCCGGGTCGAGGACGCACGCGTACCGCTGTCCCCACACGGCGTCCCAGGGCTTGAGCTCGCTCCGGTACCCCGCACCCGTCAACTCCTCGTACAGGGCGTCGACTTCAGCGGGTGAACCGCACAGCATCGCCAGCCCGATCCGGCCGCTCCCGCTCGGCGGCCGCCACCCGGGGTGGAAGGAGCGGACCGTCTCCTCGGTGTCGAGCAACAGCCTCATCCCGCCCGGGAGTTCGGCCTCCACATGGGGCTGCTTCTCGGCTCCCTCGGGGAATCCGAGCCCGAGCCTGCGGTAGAAGGCGACGGACGCGGCGAGGTCGGAGACGACGATGCCGACGGCATCGAACCTGGGAGTGGGAGGTCGTGTAGTCATACGGCCACGTTAGGCAGGTCGCCCGTGGCCGGTCTTGAACGAATCGGACGCGTCGGGATCCCCGTTCAGGGGCGGAGCGGGAACGACATCCGGTGCTGCCACCGCGTGCCGTCGTACGCCACGAGATCGACCGACGACACCTGAGCGGTGAAGGGAAGACGGCTGTCGAGGTCGGCCTCCGCCTTCTCCAGCACGGCGACGTCCGCCTGCCGCTGCGCGACGGTGAGATGCGGGACGACATCGTCGTACTTCCCGCCGTACGGCGGTGTCTGCGGCCACCGTTCCACGATCGCGTCGGTGAGCCGCCGGAACGGCGCGTCCGGTTCCGGGGCGAGATACAGCAGTCCCGGCAAGCGCCCGCACCGCTCGAACCCGGCCCGGAAGGACCGGTGCCGCCCGATCACCTCGCCCAGGGCGGCGAGGACGTCGTCGTCGATTCCGCTCGCCGGGAGAAAGGGGAACAGCACGGTCACATGGGCCGAAGCGCCCTCGCGCGCCGCCGGATCAAGCCGCTCACGCAAGAGACCAACCGCGGGCTCCGCCTCCGGAATCCGTACGACGAGCGCTGTCTGCCCTGCCGGGGTACCTGTCATCGCACCTGTCTAGCAGAGGTGCCCGGACGGACGGAAAGAGTCGGCCGAACGCGGGCCGCGCTCTCTCGCCGTTGACGACCTTCGAGGCGGCCGGCCCGGAAACCCCGGCCTCTCGGGCGACGACCGCCGGAGGGCAGCCCGTGGAGAGCCTCGACATGGTCGACGACCGGCTCGGCTGCGGGCACGCTCATGTACGCCAAACAGCCCTTCTTCGATTCCTTGCGCGGGAATACCGGCAGGTCATGTGGTGCTCTGATCTGAACGGTTCACAAGCGGCGAGGAAGCCGGTGGGCACATGACGGCAGAACCGACGGATCCAGTGGTGCGGACGCCTTGTGGGGACGTCCGAGGCAGATACGAGGGCGACGGGATCGCCGTGTTCCGAGGCATCCCGTACGCCGCACCGCCCTTCGGCCCCCGCAGGTTCAGGCCGCCCGTGCCGCCCACCTCCTGGGACGGGGTCCGCGACGCGGGCGGTTTCGGCTCCACCGCGCCGAAACCGCCGTACTCCGAGGCCTTCGCCCGGCTGCTGTCGGACCCGGTGGTGCCCGGCGACGACTGCCTCAACCTCAACGTGTGGACACCCGAGCTCGGCACAGGAGCCCGGCTCCCGGTCATGGTGTGGATCCACGGCGGCGCCCTGACCCGTGGCTCCTCGGCCGTCCCCGTCTACGACGGCCACGCCTTCGCCCGCGACGGCGTGATCCTGGTGTCGATCAACTACCGCCTGGGCGTGGAGGGTTACGGTCTCTTCCCGGACGCGCCCGCGAACCCCGGCCTGCGTGACCAGTTCGCCGCGCTGGAGTGGGTGCGGGCGTCGATCGCGGCCTTCGGCGGCGACCCCGACCGGGTCACCGTCTTCGGCCAGTCGGCCGGCGCGATCAGCCTCGGCGCGCTGCTCGCCGCCCCACGGGCCCAGGGCCTCTTCCGGCGGGCGGTGCTGCAGAGCGGGCCGCCCGAGGTGAGCGACCGTGAAAAGGTACGGCGGATGGTGCGCCGGATGGCGGCCCGGCTGAAGATCCCGGCGACCGCCGAGGCCTTCGCCGCCGTCGACCGGGAGACGCTGCTGCGTGTCCAGGGCGACGTCGGGCGGCTGAGCAGCCCGGTGCTCGGCGGGCCCGCCTTCGGCATCGTCGTTGACGACGATCTCGTACCCCGCGACCCCCTGGAAGCCCTGGTCGACGGCGCCGCCGCTGACGTCGAGCTGCTGCTGGGCTGGACCCGGGACGAGTACCGGCTGTGGCTGGTGCCGGGCGGGCTCCTGGAGCGCGTCGACCGGCTCGGTGCGGTCGCCCTGGCCGGCGCGATGGCCCGCTGCCACTGCGGCGCCGAGGTTCCGCGCGGCTACCGCACCCTGCACCCCGACGCCGGGACGGCCGACCTCGTCGGCCAGTTGGTCACCGACCACCTGCTCCGCGTACCGCTGCACCGGCTCGCGGACGCCCGCGCCGAGAGCGGGACATACGTCTACGAGTTCGCCTGGCCCTCCGCCAAGCCGGACCTGGGCGCCTGCCACGCCCTCGAACTGGGATTCGTGTTCGACACCCACGAGGCCCCCGAGTCCGCCAAGCTCGCGGGCGAGGGTGCCCCGCCGGACCTCGCCGAGGCCATGCACACGGCGTGGGTACGCTTCGCCGTCGACGGCGACCCGGGCTGGCGGCCCTGGGACGCCTCGCACCCCGTACGGATCTTCGGCGACGGCGACCCGCGCACCGTGGAGGGCCCGCGCGACCGCGAAATGGCCCTGTGGACGGCCGACCGGGCCACCGCGACCACGACCACGACGACGCCGGAGCGTGAATCCGGAACGGCCACTCGGCCCCGCTCGCCCCTGGGGGGTGCGGAACCGCTGTCCCTCGTACGGCGTTTTCGCCGTCCTGGTGGTGTGCACCGACGCTGATCACCGTGACCCGGCGGTTATGGGTAATTTCCGTGTACGGCGTCATGCAATTGAATTGGCCTGGGCCAGAGGAAGCCGGGAAAAGACCCCGGCCGCCGATCTGCAGCTCGGCGGCCGGGGTTTACCAATGGCTCTTTTCCGTCAGGCCGCCACGGAGCTGGCCCAGTCGTTGTAGGCGCCGAGGTTGGAGCTGTAGGAGTTGGGGCTGATGGAGATCGTGCCCCCGTTGCCGCCCTCGTCCCTGGCCAGCCACGCGTACGAGTCCGACTGCCTGTTGCGCCAGGACGACGTCTTGTCGTTGAAGTCGTACTCGTTGAGGTTCTGCCAGTAGTAGTCGTTGAAGATCAGCCGACGGCCACCACCTTCGCTGTGCTCGTACAGGCACGTCCAGCCGCTCGCACAGGCCGGCAGCGCCCGGATGCTCATCCCGGTGCTGCGCAGCAGGGGGTCGGCGGCGCGGTCGTAGCCCAGGGCCCTGTCCGCCTCGGCGTGCGTCTTGAAGCAGCTCACCGAGGTCTTGGAGTAGACCACGCAGCTCTGTGCGGCGCCCCAGCCGTCGCGTTTGAGGTTGATCTTCTGGTGTCCCAGGGTGGCGATCGCACCGGTGGTCCCCGAACCGGCCTTCGTCTCGGCGGCGGACGCCGGACCGGCGGCGAGTACGCCGGTCGTCGCGCAGGCGAGCGCTATGAGGACCGAGCTGATTTTCTTCACTGTTCCCCCTCGATCGAAATTCGGAAGCGGTGATTCCCGCCCCCGGGTCCCGACTCCTGATCGTGGGGGATGGCATTGGTCGGATTCCTTCCCCCTGGAATCGAGCACATAGAATGTGTGCAGTCGAGGGTGACGGGGTCAAGGAACTGCGCACAGGAAATTCGCTTTGGCTAAATTTCGCCGTGCGCTACTTCGGATTCTCAATGGTCTCGCCATATTGTCGAGAGTGCTGCCATCCATCACCGCAACGTGTCGGCGATCGACGTGATCGCCTGCGGACCCACCCGGCAGCAACCGCCGATCAGCCGCGCGCCCGCGTCGCGCCAGCCCGTCACCTGCCCGGCGGCGAAGGTCGAACTGCCGTTCCAGGCACGGGCGTCGGCGTCCCAGACCTCACCGCTGTTCGGATAGACCACGACCGGCTTCCCGGTCACGCGGGCCGCCAGCTCCACGGCGCGGTCCACGTCCTCGGGCGCACAGCAGTTGACGCCGACCGCGACGACCTCGTCCGCCGCAGCGGCCAACGCGAACGCCTCCGTCAACGGCTGCCCGGCCCGGGTCTCCTCCCCGGCCACGCTGTACGACAGCCATACCGGCACCCCGAGCCCGCGCACCGCGCGCAGCAGGGCGTCGGCCTCGTCGACATCGGGAACGGTCTCCAGGGCCAGCACATCGGGCCCGGCGGCGGCCAGCACCTCCACCCGAGGCCGGTGGAAACGCTCCAGCTCAGCCACGCTCAGCCCGTACCGCCCCCGGTACTCGGACCCGTCGGCGAGCATCGCCCCGTACGGCCCCACGGACGCCGCCACCCACAACGGCCGCTCCGTCTTCGCCCGGCGGGCGGCCTCGCGGGCCAGCTCCACGCTGAGCCCGAGGAGCTCGGCGGCCCGCTCCCGGCCGATGCCGCGCTGCGCGAAGCCCTCGAAGGTGGCCTGGTAGCTGGAGGTGATCGCGACGTCCGCGCCCGCCTCGTAGTAGGCGAGGTGCGCGTCGACGATCGCCTCGGGCTGCTCGACGAGCAGCCGCGCCGACCACAGCTCGTCGCTGAGGTCGTGACCGGCGGACCCCAGCTGGTTGGACATGCCGCCGTCGAGGACGAGGGGCGCGCCGGTCGCCACTGCGGCAGCGAAGGAGGGGGAGGGGAACGGGGAGACGGTGCCGGTCGGGCTGGGCTCGCTGGTCATGGCTCGACGGTAGTCGACGGCGAACCCGACAGCCGTATGTGTCCAGTACATGAACAGACGGCCCACCATGTGGGATGGCACGTTACGATCGCGCCTTCCCACAGGTTCTCGCAGGTTGCCGTATCCCTCCCTTACCTTCCCTTCCCTCCCCGCCCCTCCCCGCCGACCGGAAGTGTCATGACTGCTCCCAGCACCACCGAGGCAGACGAGCCGGAGCTGACTCCGTCCGCGCCGACCGCGAACGCGCCCCGGCGCCGCACCTTCGGCCTGGCCGCCGCCACCGCGCTCGTCATGGGCAACATCATCGGCGGCGGCATCTTCGTCCTGCCGGCCACCGTCGCCCCGTACGGCTCTATCAGCCTGCTCGCCTTCCTGGTCCTGTCCGTAGGCGCGGTACTGCTGGCACTCCTCTTCGGTAAACTGGCCCGCCGCAGCCCGGTCACCGGCGGCCTGTACGTGTACCCGCGTGACGCGTTCGGCTCCTTCGCGGGCTTCCTGTCGGCGTGGTCGTACTGGACGATGACGTGGGTCAGCATCGCGGCCCTGGCGGTCGCGGTGGTCGGCTACGTCGACGTACTGATACCCCTGCACGACAGTCACGCCCTGGGCGCGCTGGTCGCGATCCTCGCCCTCTGGCTGCCGGCCGCCGCGAACTTCGCCGGCACCCGGTGGGTCGGCGGCGTACAGATCGTGTCGACGATCCTGAAGTTCGTGCCGTTGCTGCTGGTCGCGACCGTGGGCCTGTTCTTCGTCGACACGGACAACTTCGGCGCGTTCAACGCGTCGGGCGACAGCGTGCCGGGCGCCCTGGCGGCCTCCGCCGCGCTTCTCCTCTACAGCTTCCTGGGTGTCGAGTCGGCGGCGGTCAGCGCGGGTGAGGTGGAGGACCCCGAGCGCAACGTGGGCCGCGCGAGCGTCCTGGGCACACTCGGCTCGGCCCTCGTCTACATCCTCGGCACGGTCGCCGTCTTCGGTCTGGTCCCGCACGACAAGCTGGTGAAGTCCGGCGCCCCCTTCGCGGACGCGGTGAACGCGATCACCGGCGGCAGCTGGGGCGGCACGGCCATCGCGCTGGTCGCGGTCGCGTCGATCGTCGGCTGCCTGAACGGCTGGATTCTCCTGGCCGCGCAGATGCCGTACGCGGCGGCCCGCGACGGCCTCTTCCCGGCGCCGTTCGCGAAGGTCGGCAAGGGCGGGGTGCCCGGCTTCGGTGTCTGGGCCTGCGCGATCCTCGGCACGATCCTCATCGCCTTCAACTACACGGCGGGCCCGGACACCACGTTCCGTGTCCTGGTCCTGATCACGACGTTCACGGGCTGCGTCCCGTACCTCCTCTCGGCGGCGGCCCAGCTGTACTGGCTGGCCAGGGGCACCCGCGACCGCGTCCGCCCGGCGGGCCTGGTCCGCGACCTGATCGTCGCCGCGCTGTCCTTCGCGTTCTCGTTCTGGCTGATCGCGGGCGCGGGATACGCGGCGGTGTACCAGGGGGTGCTGTTCCTGTTCGCGGGGATCCCGGTGTACGTGTGGATGCGGGGGCGGCGGGAGCCGGCGGAGCCGGCGGAGACGGTCGGCTGAGGACGCGCCGGGATCAGGGCCGAACTACCCGAACCCGCTCGCATTCATCGCTTCCCGCTTGCGCTCACCCGCTCGCGCTCACTCGCTCCGCACCTCGGAGAAGACGACCTCGAACTCCTCAAGTCCGGTCACGGTGACATGGGCCTTGGCCGCGCCCTCGTGCCTGGCTGCCGCCTGGCCGGACCGGGACGCGGCAAGGGTTTCGTGGTCGGTGAACATGACGCCGACCACCCCGCGTCCCCGGTCCCGGTCGACGAGCAGGGACGCCCTGGCCAGTCCTGGGAGCGTTTCGAGCCTGGGGAGCACCGACGCCCGGAACGTCTCGGCGAAGAGATCCGTGTCCGAGGGGTCGAACTCCACCCTGGTGATCCGCAGCCCCGCTCCCGCCGTCGGCTGTCGGACCGGGTGGAAGACCACCGCTTCGAGATTGTCGGTCATCGTCGTTGCCGCGAACCGTTCCAGGACGGCCGTCCGCCACTCGCGCAACGCCTCGTCGCTGTTCCTCCGGTCTTCCTCCGTCGCCCACCAACTGGCCGCCATCAGTTTTCCGAGCTCCCGGTCCACGAAGAGCCCGAATCCACGGAATCCCGGCTGCTGTGCGATCCGTTCCCGGCCTTCGGGGCCGAGCCCCTCGATGGCCGTGTCGATGTTTGCCGGATCACCGGTCGCGTATACCGAGCGTACGAACATGACGCCTCCCTGAAGCCGCGCGCACATCTGAGAATTCCTGACACAGCCAGTCTTCTCCTGGGGGCAAACATGGGCAAGCTTTGACAAAACGGACCCATGCGGATCGATCGCGCCTCCCTGCCGTTCCCGACGGCCGCTACGGCCGCTACGGCCGCGAGGAGAGGGATCTCAGAGTTCCGCGCCAACTGACCGGACGGACCGCGGCATCCGGACGACCGCGACCCCGCCCTCCAGATCCACCGTCGTGCGGTGCGGCGGCGCCCCGTCCTCCTCGTCGTCCCGCATGATCAGGGCCGACTGCCGCTCCTTGAGTTCGCTCTCTTTCCCGGGCGAGAAGGTCGCGTGGAGTTGCTCGAACCCGGTCGCCGATATCTGGCCCTGGCGAGCGCTGTTCCGCCAGGGCAGAACTCCGGCTCGTCCGACGCGTAGGAGCAGTTGGTCCGCGAAGGCCAGGACGGTCAGCAGGATGACCAGTCCGGGCAAGGTCATGATGAAGGCGAATTCCATGCCCCAGAGTATGGGGAGCCGCATGGCGGGGCCGCCAGGCCCCGCCCTCCCCGACTGCGCTCTGCGCCCCGCATCAGCCCTGCACCCCGATTCAGCCCTGCGCCGCGTGCCGCCCGCCCCGTCGCCGCCCGTTCCCGCGACCCCGGACCCGCCGAGTGGCCGGAATCATCAGCCCCGCCAGCAGCCCGACCGCCATCGCGTACGGCCACCAGCCGAGCCCCGAACTGGAGGCGGCCAGACTGGAGTTGGTGCTCGCGTCAGCCGCCGGAACCGAGCCCGACCCCGCTGCGGGACCCGAGCGCACCCCCGGCTTCGCCGCCGGCGTCGCGCTCTTCGTGACCGCCGTCAGGACCACGTCGTTGCCGTCGCCGCCCCGGTAGCTGATCCGGTAGGTCCGGTCGCCGAGCTTCAGCGAGGTGCCCTCTTTCAGTCCACTGAACGCACCCTCAATCTTGGCGCGCCCGGTGTGGTTCAGCACCGTGATCGTGCGGCCGGGATGCGGGGCCGCGCCCGCCGCCGACAGGTCCACCGCCCCCGCCAGCCGCACCGCCCCTCCGACCTTCAACGGCCCTCCGCGCAGCACGAGTTCACCCTTCGGGCCCTGTGTATAGGCCCCCGTCACCGTCAACCCGGTCGCCATGACACCGTCGTTCGTCACCGAGCCCGTCACCGTCCCCGAACCGGTGAGGGTGGTCCCCATACGCAGCCCCGCCGGGCCCGGGTCCAACCGCGCGCTCGCCGTGGTCAGCCGAATCGCCTTGCTGCGTCGGAGAGTTGCGCCATCCCTGAGTGCCAGCGTGCCCCTGGTGACCGTCGTGGTCCCGCCGTACGTCACCGCGCTGCCCGTCAGTGTCGTCGTCGCCGCGCCGGACTGGGTGAACGAGCCGCGGCCACTGATCCGCGACAGCGCGACCGGCTTCCTCGTGTTCCGCACCACCAACGAGCCGTTGTTCACGACCTTGTAGAGCGAACCCTTCGTGTACAGACCGCCGTCGCCGCCCGCTTTCCCGCTCCCCAGCCGCAGTACCGCGCCCTTCTCGACCGTCGTCGCCCCGTCGTAGTACTGGACGGCGGCGAACGTGACGTCGTTGCCGCGCGTCCCCTTGATGACGATGTCCCCGGCGCCGGGCGCGGACAGGGTGTCGTGGAACCGGCCGCCGCCTATGGGGGCGCCCAGGGTCACCGGGCCGTCGTAGTCGAACGTGAGGAGTGAACGGGACCTGGCCGCGAGGAGGTTGATGTACACCGTCTCGGCCGTACCCGGCATGAAGATCTTGTTCGTCGTGCCGTCGCCCCACTGGACGTTCGCGCCCTTGATGTTGGTGCCGCGCTTGTTCACGTTCTTGTGCGCGGGCGTCCAGTTGAGGGCGGGGTCGCTGAGCGACGGGTTGGTGTCGCCGCCCTGGTTCGACCAGCTGTACTGGCCGGTCAGCACCACCTTGGAGCCGGGGCGGGACTGGACGTTGATGTCACTGCCGTACTCGCGCTGGTAGAAGTCCATCCCCATGGTGACCGTCTGGCCGAGCGGCGTGTCGACCGTCCAGGTGCCCTGGTTGAGGACCTTGTGCATGCGGGGCAGCGATGTCGCGAACTCCGGTGCTCCCGCGTTGAGTTGCGTGCCGTTGTCGATCACCCCGGAGAAGGAGTGGACGCCGGAGAGGTCCCAGGTGCCCCAGAGGAAACGGGGTTGGGTCAGCAGTCCGGCGCCGCTGATCGTGCCCAGGTTGTACGCGCTCGTCAGGGACAGGCGCAGGGTGCCGTCGACGCGGATGTTGTCCTGGTTCAGCCGGAACGCCGGGGTGTTGTACGGGAAGTGACCGATCAGGCCCGCCGTTCCACTGGTGCCGTACTGGAGGGTGGCACCCCGTTCCACCGTCACCGCGGGCGGGTCGGGGTTGGTCACCGTGACGTACGGGTGGTTGCCGCCGAGGATGCTCACCTTCTGCCCCTGCCGGGACCGGGGCAGCGTGAAGTCGCTGTCCCTCGTCAGGATCAGGGTGCCCGTGCCGCGCACGGTGAGGGTGCCCTCGCCGCGGAAGACACCGTTGTACGTGGTCGTCCCGGCGGGCACCCGCACCACCGTGTCGCCGGTGAGGGTGACGTCCCGGCCGGCGATGACGTCGGCGGTGGCGTCCCGGAGGCCGGCCGCCGACGCGGGCGGGGCGCCGAGCAGAAGGGCTGCCGTCGCGAGGACCGAGGCGGCCGTCACTGTCCGGCGGGCGGCAGCGGCGGCGGGGCTGGTGATGGGGGAGTAACTGTCCACGTGAGAGGAGACGGACGAGCTCCCCGGTAATAACAGAAAGTCGCTCAGCGGTTTTGGTCCCTTCCGACCCGTTGACCTTCCCGTAGCACGCGCTTACCTTTTCGGCGTTCGGAATGACTGATCTTGTTCGTAATTACGAACGTTTCTCGTGTCACCTCCCCCACATACGCACACACGCCGACATCTCGTGCCCCACCCCCGAGAGGCAGTCCGCATGAGCCGCGCCGATGATCTGTCCGAGGACACCGCCCGAGATTCCACCCGAGACGACTCCACCCGAGACGCCGCCCGCTCTGCCTCCTCCGCCCGGAGAACGCTCCTGAAAGGCGCCCTGGCCGCAGGCGCCCTGGTGACCGTTCCCGGTGCCGCGTACGCCGCCACCGCCCCGGCGGGCGCGGGCCGCGCCCCCGCCCCGTATGCCAACCCCCTCGTCCGCAACCGCGCCGACCCCCACATCCACCGCCACACGGACGGCCACTACTACTTCACGGCCACCGCCCCCGAGTACGACCGCGTCATCCTGCGCCGCTCCCGCACCATCCGGGGGATCGCCACCGCCGACGAGTCCGTCATCTGGCGCAAGCACGAGACCGGGCCCATGGGCGCGCACATCTGGGCGCCGGAGATCCACCACATCGACGGCAAGTGGTACATCTACTTCGCGTCCGCGCCCGCCGAGGCAATATGGGACATCCGTATATGGGTGCTGGAGAACTCCCACCGCGACCCGTTCAAGGGGACTTGGGTCGAGCGTGGGCAGGTGAAGACCGCCTGGGAGACCTTCTCCCTCGACGCCACCACGTTCACCCACCGCGGCTCCCGCTACCTCGCCTGGGCCCAGCACGAGCCCGACATGGACAACAACACCGCCGTCTGGCTGTCGAAGATGGCCGACCCGGTCACCCTGACGGGACCTCAGATACGGCTCACCACACCCGAGTTCGACTGGGAGCGCATCGGCTTCCGGGTCAACGAGGGGCCGTCGTTCATCAAGCGCAACGGCCGGATCTTCATGTCGTACTCGGCGAGCGCCACCGACTACCACTACTGCATGGGCCTGCTGACCATCGACGCCCGCGCCGACCTCATGGACCCGGCCAACTGGACCAAGTCCCCGACGCCCGTCTTCACCAGCAACGACACGACCAAGCAGTACGGCCCCGGCCACAACTGTTTCACCGTCGCCGAGGACGGCCGCACCGACGTCCTCGTCTATCACGCACGGCAGTACAAGGAGATCGTCGGCGATCCGCTGAACGACCCCAACCGGCACACCCGGATGCAGAAGCTCGGCTGGAACGCGGACGGCACCCCGGACTTCGGCGTCCCCGTCGCCGACACCCAGACAGGCCCGCAGGTCGGCTCGCTCACGGAGAGTGGCTCATGAGACGTGTGTACGCGGTTCTCCTCGCCCTTTGTCTGGCGCTGGCCGGCGCCCTCGCCACCGCCGGGCCCGCACAGGCGGCGGCCGTGACCATCACCAACGGCACCCAGTTCACCGCGACCAACGGCGACCCCGTGCACGCGCACGGCGGCGGGGTCATCAAGGTCGGCTCCTACTACTACTGGTTCGGTGAGCACCGCAACGCCGACAACACCTTCCAGTACGTGGACGCCTACCGCTCCACCGACCTGAAGAACTGGGAGTTCCGCAACCACGTCCTGAGCCGGTCCAGCTCCCCGGAACTCGCCACCGCCAACATCGAGCGGCCGAAGGTCATGTACAACGCGGCCACCGGCACGTACGTGATGTGGATGCACAAGGAGAACGGCGCCGACTACAGCGAGGCCCGCGCCGCCGTCGCCGTCTCCGACACCGTGGACGGCGACTACACCTGGCAGGGCAGCTTCCGTCCGCTGAACACCCACATGTCCCGCGACATCACGGTGTTCGTCGACACCGACGGCACCGGCTACATGATCTCGGCGGCCCGCGAGAACTACGATCTCCAGATCTACCGGCTCACCGCCGACTACACCGGCATCGCCGCGCTGGTCGCCGACCCCTGGCACAACGGTCACCGCGAGGCCCCAGCCCTTTTCAAGCGCGACGGCGTCTACTTCATGCTGACGTCGGCCGCCACGGGCTGGAACCCCAACCAGCAGCAGTACGCCACCGCGACCAGCGTCACCGGCCCGTGGACCGCGATGAAGAACGTCGGCGACTCGACGACGTTCGGCTCGCAGACCGCGTACGTCCTTCCCGTACAGGGGAGTTCGGGCACCTCGTACCTCTACATGGGCGACCGCTGGGGCAACTCCTTCGGCGGGACCGTCAACGACTCCCGTTATGTCTGGCTGCCGTTGAGCTTCCCGACCGCCACCACGATGTCCATGTCCTGGTCCCCCGAGGTCACCCTCGACACCGCCACCGGGACGGTCACGGGCAACAGCGCCACGTACGACACGCTGATCGCCCGGCACTCGTCCAAGTGCGCCGACGTCACCAGCCAGTCGTTGTGGGCGGGCGCCCAGATCAAGCAGTACACCTGCAACAGCGGAAACAACCAGAAGTACTGGTTCAAGTCCGTCGCGGGCGGCTACTACCAACTGGTGGTCCGGGGCAGCTCGTTGTGCGTCCAGGAGAACGCGAGCACCGTCACGCAGGAGAACTGCGTCTCCTCGGCCACCAACCAGCAGTGGTCGCTCACCACTACCGGCTCCTACGTCAAGGTCGTCTCCCGCGCCAGTGGCGAGTGCCTCGACGTGAACGGCGCGTCCACCGCCGACTCGGCCGCCGTCATCACGTACACGTGCGGCAGCGGAACGAACCAGCAGTGGACACGCGGAACATGACGTACCGTCAGGCGGGCCGCCGGCACGTGTTAGCTCATGTCAGCAGGTCTAGAGCGTCGATCGCCGTTCCCGCACTGAGGTAGGAGGTCGTCCCCGACCCACTCACCACGTTGATCTTCAGCACGTTGTACTGACTTGTGTCGGTGCGCCAGGCGCTCGCCGGGACGCTGTACGTGAACGTGTGGTTGTTCCCCCGGTAGGACCCGTTGGTGAGGGACCGGGTGTTCGGCTGGGTGGGCGGGGAGGGGATGGGCGAGGTCCAGGTGTCGTTGACGACGACCTGGGGGCGGCCGTTGGCGTAGGCAGTCGTCACGCCGATGCGCAGGGTGTGCGCGGCGGCGGCCTGGGCCGGGGTCAGCTTGAAGTAGACCAGCAGACCGCTGTTGACGTCCTTCCAGAGGTAGCAGGGGAAGCCCGAGGTCTCGGTGCCGCTGCCGATCACCACGTTGCCGGTCCAGGGGGCGGCCCGGACGTCGGACGGGTGCGCGTACGTCATGAGGTCGGCGTTCTTGAAGCCGCTCGGGGTGCCGTTCCAGTCGTTGATCCGCCAGATCGCGCTCGCGTTGCCCGGGTCGTTCGAGGACGGGATCGCGATCGTGTTGAGCGTGGTCGTGGCACCGGCCGACACCGTCACCGAGGTGGTGTGGACGGCGAGTTCACCCTTGAACACCGTGAGCGTGTACGTCCCCGGCAGGACGCCCCCGATGGAGAAGAAGCCGTCGGACGCGCGGGCCGAACCCCAGTACTGCGCCGCCGAGTTGGCGAGCCCGACGGTGTACGGATACGCGGAGCTGCGCCCGGTGATCCCGACGCCCGCGACCCGGCCCCGGCCGCCCGCGGAGACGTACCCGGAGATGCCGAGCGAGTCCGCCCAGGGGGTGGTGAGCGTCCCCGCGTAGAGCGACGAGGAGGGGGCGCCGCCGTCGGTGAAGGCGATGACGTACGGGCCCTGGAGGCCGAAGCGCTGGTCCTCGGTCTGGTTCTGGCCGTAGTACAGGATCTCGTACAGGCCGCCGCCGTCCGCGCTCTGGTGACGCAGCAGGGAGCGGTAGAAGGGGCCGCCGGACGCCTTCTCGTGGTTGCTCCGCACCACGTACAGGCCGACGCTGCCGGTCCTCCAGCCGACGTGGTCGTAGTCCATGACCCGCAGCTTCGAGTAGTGCTTGGAGCGGGTCTGGCCGTCCGCCTTCGCGAAGACGTCCGAGGCTTCGATCGTGCGGTTGGTGTACGTGTACGAGTCGGGCTCGTCGTTGAGGAAGAGGCCCGCCCTGACCCGCAGGATGAACCGGGTGGCCGAGACGGACGCATCGGCCTTGTTGGTCCAGACGTAGACGTTGTTCTCGCCGCTGCGGGCCGCGTAGTAGTGCTTCAGCGTGCCGTACGTGACGCTGACCAGGATCGTCGAACCGGACTGCCGGATCGTCACCGTGGAGGAGCCGAGGCCGGACTCGATGTGCGAGTTCATGCCGCCGTAGCCCTGGTACTCCGTGCCCCGGTAGACCAGCGAGGACAGGTCGCCGTTGGACTTGCGGACCTTGAAGACCAGGTTGGCGCCGGTGTCGATGACGTAGTTCGTGCCGTCGTCGGTGTAGCCGAAGCCCGCCGCCCGCGCGGTGCCGGGCAGGGTGAGTCCGGCGGCGGTGGCCGAGGCGCCGAGGACGAGCGCACGGCGACCGAGGTGTCTGTCATTGGCTGCGGACATGTGGGGGTGCCTCCTTCGGAGGTGGGGGGAGAGGGGGGTGTGCGGTGTTCGGAAGACTGGCAGTTGAATCGTTTTCGCGAAAGAGCTTTCACCGCAAGGGGGTTGGCGGGCCAGTGAATTCGCGCAGCACTCTAGAAAGCGCTTGCCAGACCCTGTACCGTCCTGCCGCCGGGCCTTGTCGAGCGTCGGAGGACTGCTGTGGGAACCGTGGTGAGACGTTTCAACCGAGCCGTGCTGGCGGCCGTGTCCCTGAGCACCGCCGTCACCCTGGCCGCCGTACCCGCCGCCGCCCACGAGGGCCCCTCGCCCGGCCCGCGCCCCCTGGGCATCGAGAACTGCACCGCCGGCGCCTGCCACTTCGACGTCGCGCCGGGCACGTACGACGTACGGGTGCTGCTGGGCGGCGACGTCGCCGCCAGTACCGCCGTCACCGGCGAGACCCGGCGCGCGCTCCTCCCGGAAACCGCCACGGCAGCCGGCGAGCGCGTGACCCGCGGCTTCACCGTCGACGTCCGTACGCCCGAGGGCGAACCGACCGGCCCCGAGGGCACCCCCGGCCTCGACCTCGTGCTCGGCGGGTCCGCACCGGCCCTGGCGGACATCCGGGTGACCCCCGCCGCCCGCCACACCCGGCAGATCTTCCTGGTCGGCGACTCGACCGTCTGCGACCAGCCCGGCGACCCCTACACCGGCTGGGGCCAGCGGCTCCCGCAGTACCTGCGCAAGGGTCTGTCCGTCGCCAACTACGCGGATTCCGGGGAGAGTACGGTCACCTACCTCGCCAACCCGGCGCTCTTCCCGACCGTTCAGCGGCTGATCCGCCCCGGTGACCTGGTCCTCGTCCAGCTCGCCCACAACGACAAGCAGACGGACGAACCGACGTACCGGGCGAACCTGGAGACGCTCGTCGCGGGTATTCGCGAGCGAGGGGGGAAACCGGTACTGGTGACGCCGATCGTGCGCCGCTGGTTCAACTCCGACGGCACCCTGAACAACGGCACCGCACTGCTGGTCAACGGCCTCGGCGTCGACCACCCGGCGGTGATCCGCGCGGTCGCGGCGGAGCGTGGCGTACCGCTGATCGACCTGACGGCGAGGACGAAGGCGCTGGTGGAGTCCCTCGGCGTGGAGGGTTCCAAGGCGCTGTACCTCTACAACGAGAAACGCGACAACACACACACGTCCGTCCACGGGGCCACTGTGTACGCCGAGTTGGTGCGCGACGAGCTGGTGGCGCAACGGCTGGTTCCGCGCGGCGGGGTGCGGTGAGGCTCCGCGCGGGGTGCGGTTCTCCCGCTGTGGGCCGGTGGGGGGCCGGCCGCGTTCACGCGGCGGAGCGCACACAGGCACGGCCCCGCGCTTTCTGCGGGCGCGGTATCGCCCTCGGGCGCACATGAGCCCCTGGGGCGCCCCGACCGGAACCGGGGCGTCCCAGGTTCGACGCCTCACGGGGACCACTCCGGTGCCCCGGCCGGACGCCCGGCGAACCCCGAGACGCGGAGGCGCGGAGGTCCGGGGGAGCGGTGCTGATGCCATGTCTGTCGGTTGCCGTGGAGGGTGGAAAGGTTGCCGTCGGGGCGGGGCGGGGCGGGGC
>NZ_LGDW01000108.1 GCF_001280005.1 Streptomyces sp. NRRL WC-3618
CTCCTCCCCTCACCTCACCCGTCCTGTTTTCCCCTCCTGAGAATCCCGGCTGTTGCCGGCATGCGAAAGGAACAACGACGATGAGCGACATCAGCCTGTCCGAGCTGAGTGAGCTGCTGCTCGAGTGCGTCGGCGCCCCCGAAGAGGGCACCAGCCTCGACAGCGAGGACGCCCTCGACACGCCCTTCCTGGAGTTCGGGTACGACTCCCTGGCCCTGCTCCAGGTCACCGGTCTGATCACGCGCCGGCACGGCGTCGTCCTGTCCGACGACGCCGTGATGGAGGCCGAGACACCGCGCCTGCTGCTGAACATGATCAAAGAGGCGCCGCAGGCCGGGGCGGTCCGATGACCGCGCCCACAACCGGCTCCCCCGCCCCTTACGCCCCCGGTTTCGACGGCAGACGTGTGGTGGTCACCGGCGGGACCCGGGGCATCGGGCGGGCCGTCGCCCTGGCCTTTGCCCGCGCCGGCGCGCGGCTCACCGTGGTCCACCGCGCCGACGGCGAGGCGGTCCGGACGCTCGACGCGGAGCTGACCGCCACCGGCTGCGAACACGTCCTCGTACAGGCGGACGTCACCAGTGACGCCGGCGCCCAACTGGTCGCGGACACGGTCCGCGAGCGGTTCGGCGGCGTGGACGTCCTGGTCAACAACGTGGGTGTGGACGGACACTCCAAGTTCGAGGACCTGTCCGAGGCCGAGTGGCACCGGGTGATGAACCACAACGCCACGTCCACCTACCTCGTCACCCACGCGCTGGTGGGGCTGTTCCCGGACGGCGCGTCCGTGGTCAACGTAGGAGCCTCGGTCGCGCTGCGCGGCCGGCCGCTCGGTGTGCACTACAGCGCGTCCAAGGCCGCCCTGGTCGGGTTCACCCGGGCGCTCGCCAAGGAGCTGGGCGGCCGGGGGATCCGGGTCAACACGGTGGCCCCCGGGGTGACCGAGACCGAACCCGGTGCCGGGCTGCCGCCCGTGATCGCCGAACGGATCGCCGGGATGACGGCGCTCGGCCGGCTCGGGCGTCCCGAGGACGTCGCCGGGGCGGTCCTCTATCTCGCCGGGGACGCGGCCTCGTACGTCACCGGCGCCACTCTCGAAGTCGACGGAGGAATCTGATGCCCTACGCAGCCATCACCTATCGGGTCAAACCCGGCCACGAGGAGGAGGTCGCCGCGATCTTCGCGGGCTTCCAGCGGGTCGACACCCCGGACTTCGCCGGGGAGGCGGGCGAGACGGCCGGCCGGCTGCTCGGTACGGCCGTGTTCATCAAGGACGACGTACTCGTCCGCTTCATCCACTACGAAGGTGACTTCTCGGCCGTCGCCCGGCACATGGCCGGACAGAAGGGCGTGCACGTCCTGGAGGACAAGCTCGCCCCGTTCCTCGCCGTGGAGCGGGACACCAGTTCCCCCCAGGGGTTCGCCGAGTACTTCCGCAACGCCACGATGCGTTCGCTCGCCCAGCTCACCGTCGACACCCACCCCACGGTGGCCCCGGCGTCATGACGGGGCTGCTGGGCGTCGCCGCGCTGCTCGGCGGCGGAATCACCGCGGGGGTGCTGTTCGCCGTCGCGCTGAGTGTGGTGCCCGCGCTCTTCGCGATGGAGACGGGCACCTATGTGTACGCGCACGGGCTGCTGGGCCGTAACTGGGATCCCACGATGCCGGTCATCGTGCTCGGCAGCGCGCTCGCCAACGGCGTGCTCGCCGCCCTGACGGACGGCGTCGCGCGGGTGCTCTTCGCCCTCGCCGTGGTCCTGCTGCTGGGGGTGTCGGGCGTGTCCCATCTGTGCAACGTCCCCATCAACCGGCGCGTCAAGGCCGTCACGGACCCTGCCGCGCTCCCCGCCGACTGGGAGGATCCCCGGCCCCTGTGGCGGCGCTGGCATCTGCTGCGCACCGCACTCGCCGTCGTGGCCCTGGCCGTGACCGCGGCGGCGGTCACGGCCGTCTGACGGCGTCACACACCCCTGTCCCTCCCGTGCCGCCGGTCGCGCGGGAGGGACAGGGGTGTGTGCCGTCGGGCGTCAGGGCCTTCGGGCCTACGCCTGTTCCGCCGTCGCCAGCTGGTCGCGTACGGAGATCTGGGCGACCGTCGTCAGCAGGCTGCGCCGGAACGTGGCCACGAAGCCCTCCGCCGTGTCCGTGTCCCGCGGCTTGCTGAGGTACGGCTTGAGCTTCTTCTCCACCTCCCGGACTCCCGGCTGCGCCGCCATGTGGCGGGCGACGGCCTCCAGGTCGCCGGTGTACTCGATGACACGGACCAGCGTGTCGTCCCGCAGGAAGACGGCGGTGGCCAGGATGGTGCCGGCCGTGCGGCCCCCCTCGTCCGTGACGCTGCTGCCGCGTACCCGCTTGAAGTTGCCGAAGATCTCGGTGAGTTCCTTCTCGTAGCCGGGCTTGATGTCGTAGGTGATCGCCGCAAACGGCATGGGACGGCTCCTGTTCGCTGTGGGGTGTGTGACCTCAGCGGAACCGAGGCGGCTCCAATACGCCTCGAGACGTCCTCCATCCCCCCGGAGAGCTGGATCTGTGTTCGAGCGGCTCTCCAGACGGCGGTGCCACCGTCCGACCTGATGCTGACCGTGGTTCCCCAGGAGGTACGCCGTGCACCGCACCTTGATCGTCGCCCGTCTGAAGCCCGACAAGGCCGACGACATCGCTGAGATCTTCGCCGAGTCCGATGCCACCGACCTCCCGGGAATGGTCGGCGTCTCCCGCCGCACCCTCTTCCGGTTCCACGGGCTCTACTTCCACCTCGTCGAGGCCGACGAGGACATCACCGGCAACCTCTACCGGGCGCGCAGCCACCCGCTGTACGACGACATCAACACCCGGCTCGCCGAGTGCGTCGAGCCCTACGACCCCAACTGGAAAGAGCCCAAGGACGCGATGGCCGACCCCTTCTACATCTGGACCAAGGACGGAGGGCGGATCAAGTGACCACCTCCATCACCCGGACCGTGAAGGTGTCCGCGGCCGAGGTCGCGGCCAACACCAAGCGCGGCGGCGACATCAGGGTCACCCTCAGCCCCAAGACCGTCGGCTGCACCTCGGGCTTCGGCGGGGTCGTGACCCTGGAGCCCGGCGACTTCATCACCGAGCACTACCACCCGTACTCCGAGGAGTTCCTCCACGTCGTCAGCGGCGATCTGCGGATGACGCTGGACGGCGAGCCGATCACGCTGACCGCCGGGGACTCGCTGCTCGTCCCGATCGGCGTACGGCACCGCCTGCTCAACTCCGGCGACACCACCGCGACGTGCGCCTTCCACCTGTCCCCGCTGGCGCCGCGTCCCGAGCTCGGCCATGTGGACACCGAGACGGCGCAGCACCCCGAGCAGTCCAACCCGGATGTGGGTGGGGCGCCGTGAAACGACGGGCCGTCATCACCGGTATCGGGGCGGTGGTGCCGGGCGGGGTCGGCCGGGAGGCGTTCTGGGATCTGCTGTCCGAAGGACGCACCGCCACCCGGCGGATCAGCCTCTTCAATCCCTCCACCTTCCGTTCGCAGGTCGCCGCGGAGGTCGACTTCGACCCGCTCGCCGCGGGGCTGGAGCCGCGCCACGTACGGCGGATGGACCGTGCCGCGCAGTTCGCCGTGGTCTCCGCCCGGGAGGCGGTCGCGGACAGCGGACTCGACCTCGCCGCGCTCCCCCCGGAGCGGATCACGGTCAGCCTCGGCAGCGCCGTCGGCTGCACCATGGGCCTCGAGGAGGAGTACGTCGTCCTCAGCGACGGGGGCCGGAAGTGGCTGGTGGACCACGAGTACGGCGTACCCCACCTGTACGGCTACATGGTGCCCAGCACCCTGGCCGCCGAGGTCGCCTGGGAGGTCGGCGCGGAGGGTCCGGTCGCGCTGGTCTCCACCGGCTGTACGTCCGGTCTGGACTCGATCGCCCACGCCGTCCAGCTGATCGAGGAGGGCAGCGCGGACGTCGCGCTGGCCGGCGCCACGGACGCCCCGATCTCGCCGATCACCTCGGCGTGTTTCGACGCGATCAAGGCGACGACCACCAACAACTCCGATCCGGAGCACGCCTCGCGGCCCTTCGACCGCGACCGCGACGGCTTCGTGCTCGCCGAGGGGTCGGCCGTGCTGGTCCTGGAGGAGCGCGAGGCCGCCGAGGCGCGCGGCGCCCGGATCTACGGCGAGATCGTCGGCTTCGCCGGGCGCAGCAACGCGTACCACATGACCGGACTGAAGCCCGACGGCAGGGAGATGGCCGAGGCCATCTCGGTCTCCCTGAACCAGGCGCGGCTCAACCCGACGGACGTGGGCTACATCAACGCCCACGGTTCCGGCACCAAGCAGAACGACCGGCACGAGACGGCGGCGTTCAAGCGGAGCCTGGGCGACCACGCCTACGACATCCCGGTGAGCTCCATCAAGTCGATGGTCGGCCACTCGCTCGGGGCGATCGGCTCCATCGAGGTGGCCGCCTGCGCACTCGCCCTGCAGCGGCAGGTCGTGCCGCCGACGGCGAACCTGCACAACTCCGACCCGCAGTGCGACCTGGACTACGTCCCGCTCACCGCCCGGGATCACGCGATGGACGTGGTGCTGAGTGTCGGCAGCGGATTCGGCGGGTTCCAGACCGCGATGCTGCTGGCCCGGCCGGGCACGGCGGCCGCGGCGGCCGGAAGGAGCGGGGCATGACGGCCGCACAGACCGCCCCGCCGGTGATCACCGGCATCGGCGTCACCGCCCCCACCGGCATCGGGGTCGAGGCCCACTGGTCCGCGGTGCTCGCCGGGAAGTCGGCGATCAGCCGGATCGAGCGGTTCGACCCGTCCGGGTATCCGGTGCGCCTGGCCGGCGAGGTGCCGGGGTTCGACGCCGTGAGCGCCGTACGGCCGAGCAGGCTGGTCTCCCAGACCGACCACTGGACGCATCTGGCGTTCGCGGCCGCCGAGGAGGCGATCGCGGACGCCGAGGTCGATCTGTCCCAGCTGCCCGAGTACGAGATGGCCGTGGTGACCTCCTCGTCCTCGGGCGGCACCGAGTTCGGGCAGCGGGAGATGACCGCGCTCTACCAGAACGAACCGTCCTGGGTGGGCGCCTACCAGTCGATCGCCTGGTTCTACGCGGCCACCACCGGACAGTTGTCCATCCGCCACAAGATGCGCGGTCCGTGCGGGGTGCTGGCCTGCGAGCAGGCCGGCGGGCTCGACGCCGTCGCCCAGGCCAAGCGGCTGACCGACAAGGGTTCCCGGCTGGTCCTCACCGGCGGCACGGACGCCTCGCTGTGCCCGTACGGCCTCACCGCGCAGCTCTCGACGGGCAGGCTCTCCACCGTCCCGGACCCGGGCCGGGCCTATCTGCCCTTCGACGCCGAGGCCAGCGGGTACATCCCCGGCGAGGGCGGGGCGATCCTGGTCCTGGAGAGCGCCGAGTCCGCCGCCGCGCGCGGAGCCGGGCCGGGCTACGGGAAGGTGCTCGGCCACGCCGCCGGCTTCGACCCGCCGGCCGACTCGGGGCGGCCCCGGGTGCTCCAGCGGGTGGCCGCGCAGGCGCTGCGGGCGGCCCGGCTGACGCCGGCGGACATCGACGTGGTGTTCGCCGACGCCGCCGGGCTGCCCGCCGACGACCGCGCGGAGGCCGAGGCCCTCGCGGCCCTCTTCGGGCCCTCGGCGGTCCCGGTCACCGCGCCGAAGACCCTCACCGGACGGCTGTACGGCGGGGGCGCCCCGCTCGACGTCGCCACGGCGCTGCTCGCCCTGCGCGACGGAGTCGTCCCGCCCACCGTCGGCACCCGTCGGCCGGCGCCCGGCCTCGAGATCGACCTGGTCACCGACGGTCCCCGGCAACTGCCGCTGCGCCACGCCCTGGTGCTGGCGCGGGGCCACGGGGGCTTCACCTCGGCCCTGGTGCTGGGCCGCTGACCGCCCGGTCGGCGGCGCCGCCGTGCCCACCGTGATCACCGTGACGACATTGGTTAGGAGCACAACGATGGCTGGACACACCGACAACCACATCGTCATCGACGCCCCCATCGACGTGGTGTGGCAGATGACCAACGACGTGCCGAACTGGCCCGATCTGTTCAGTGAGTACGCCTCCGCCGAGGTGCTGGAGCGCGACGGCGAGACCGTGCTCTTCCGGCTCACCATGCACCCCGACGAGGACGGCAACGTCTGGAGCTGGGTGTCACGCCGGACCAGCGACCCCGCGACCCGGAGTGTGCGGGCCGAGCGGGTGGAGACCGGCCCGTTCGACTTCATGAAGATCTTCTGGGAGTACACGGAGGAACCCGGCGGGGGCGTGCGCATGCGCTGGGTCCAGGACTTCCACATGAAGCCGCAGGCGCCCGCCACCGACGAGGCGATGACCGAGCACCTCAACCGGAACACCAAGGTGCAGATGGCGCTCATCAAGGAGAAGGTCGAGGCCGCGGCCCGCGCCCTCACCAGCTGAGGGGACCCCCGTGTTCGCGTTTCTCACCCCCCTGGTCCTGCTGCTCAACGGGCTCGCGGCCGGGGTGCTGTTCGGCACCCAGCTGGGCGGTTTCCCCTACCTGGCCTCGCTGCCCGCCGACCGGTACGTGCACGCCCACGCGTTCTTCGGGACCCGGTACGACCCGGCGATGCCACTCTGTCTGCTCGGCACCGTCGGCTGCGACGTGGCTCTGGCGTTCGTGGCCCCGGAACCGGTCGCGCGGGCCGCGTTCGCCGTGGCCGCCGTGCTCGCGGCGGCCACCGCCGTCATCTCGGTCGCCAAGAACGTGCCGGTCAACCGGTGGATGCGCACCCTCGACCCGGAGAACCTGCCCGCGGACTTCGCGGACCGGGACCCGCGGCTCGACTGGGGTGCCTGGAACCGCAGGCGCAGCCTGCTGACCATCGCCGCGCTGCTGGTGAACTGCGCCGCGCTCGGCGTCCTGCTGTGACCCACCCTCAACACCCTCACCGTGGAGGAATCATGGATCTCGCACTTCGTGGCAAGAAAGCGCTGGTCACCGGCGGCACGCGCGGCGTGGGCCGGGGCATCGTCCTCGCCCTCGCCCGTGCGGGCATCGACGTCGTCACCTGCTACCAGAAGGAGAGCGACTACGTCACCTCGCTGGAGGCCGAACTCAAGGAGATCGGCGGCGACCACCACGTCCTGCGCGCCGACATCTCCCAGCCGGCCGAGGTCGCCGACCTACTGGCACAGGTCAAGGAGCGGTACGGACGACTCGACCTGGTCGTCAACAACGCCGGCGCGATCAGCCACATCCCGTACGCCCAGCTGCCGTTGGAGGAGTGGCAGCGGATCTTCACCACCAACGTCACCGGCGCCCACCTGGTGATCCAGCACGCGCTGCCGCTGCTGGGCGAGGGCTCCTCGGTGGTCAGCATCGGCTCCCGGGCCATCGACGCCGGTATCCCGCTGCGCGCCCACTACACGGCGACCAAGGCCGCGCTGGTGGGGCTCAACCGCTCGCTGGCCAAGGAGTTCGGGCCGAAGGGCATCCGCTTCAACGTGGTCGCCCTGGGTGTCATAGAGACCGAGAACTTCCACGCGATGCCCGAGGCCCAGCGCACCCTCATGACCGAGCGGTACAGCGCCAAGACCGCGCTCGGCAGGCTCGGCACCCCCGACGAGGTGGCCGGCGCCGTGCTGTGGCTCGCCAGCGACCTGTCCCGCTATGTCACCGGCAACACCATCGGCGTCGACGGGGGGATCTCCTGATGACGTTCCGGGTGATGCTGCGCATGGAGATCGTGCCGGGCAAGGAGACGGACTTCGAACAGGCCTGGTACGCGGGGACCGACGCGGTGACCGGGCATCCGGCCAACGTGGGGCAGTCGCTGTGCCGGGCCACCGGTGAGGAGAGCACGTACTACATCGTCAGCGACTGGGTGGACGAGCCGCGGTTCCGCGAGTTCGAGGACAGCCCCGCGCACCTGGAGCACCGCTCGACGCTGCACCCGTTCCGCAGAAGCGGCTCCTTCCACACGATGGAGCTGGTCACGCACCTCGACGGCAAGGCGGCCGGTGGTGACCGCTGAGGTCCGGGTCATGGTCTACCAGGCCGCGTACGACGAGGAGCAGCTCGCCGCGGTCAGGACCGCCTACCACCTGGTGAGCAAGCGGCTGGCGGGGGTGCCCGGCATGCTCGGCAACGAGTTGCTGCGCAGCCCCGCCGACCCCACCGCCCTCGCGGTGGTGAGCCGTTGGGAGTCCATGGCGGCGTTCCTCCTCTGGGAGCAGGGCGACGGCCACCGCGGCGACACGGCCCCGCTGCGCCCCTTCCGCGACACCCGGGTAGCCGCGCCGTTCGCCGTCTACGAGGTCGACGCCGCGTACTGACGTACCGAAGGAGAAGGGATTGTCATGAATCACCGTCAGTTGGCGTTCATCGGCCTCGGCAACATGGGCAGCGGCATGGCGCACCGGCTGCTGAACAGCGGGTACGGGCTCACCGTGTTCAACCGGACGGCCGCGAAAGCCGGTCCGCTGGTCGAGGCCGGGGCCCGTCTCGCCGACTCCCCTGAGCAGGCGGCCGAAGGGCACCGTGTCGTCCTGCTGAGCCTCAGTGACGAGCAGGTGGTCGACGAGGTGCTCTTCGGCCGCGTCGTTCCCGCGTTGGAGCCGGGTTCGCTAGTCGTCGACACGTCCACCGTCTCCCCCGGCTACGCCCGGGAGGTGGCCGAACGGCTGGCCGCCAAGGGGCTGCGCCGGGTCGAGGCCTGTGTGGTGGGCAACCCGCTCCAGGCCCGTGAGGGTGCGCTGCGCGTCTATGTGTCCGGCGCCGAGGAGGACATGGCCGAGGTGCGGCCGGTGCTGGACACGATCGGCTCGCAGGTGCTCCACCTGGGCGCGCCGGGCACGGCGACGAGCATGAAGCTCATCCTCAACCTGCTGCTCGGCGCCCAGGTCGCCTCGATGGCCGAGGCCGTCGCCTACGGCGTCGCCGCCGGCCTGGACCGGGAGCAGCTCATCACCTCCATCTCGGAGAGCGGGTTCAGCTCCGTGGTGATGCGGTTCCGCGCGGCTCTGATGCGGGACAGCTCCTACGAACCGGCCTTCTTCCGGGCCGATCTGATGGAGAAGGACATGCGGGTCGCCACCGCCGCGGCCCGGGAGAGCGGACTCGCCCTGCCGGTCCTGAACACGGTCCGGGAGAGGTTCGCGGCGGTGGTCGCCGCCGGTGACGGCGCCAAGGACGCCTCCGTGGTCGTCGAACACCCCGCCTAGCACACCGCGAAGGCGGGCGCCCCCCTCCGGCGTATTCGGAGGAGGGCCCCCGCCTTCGCGGTGTCGTTCGACGCGGCGGCCGTGCGTCCTCAGCTCATGCCGCCACCCGCGTCCCGACCAGGCCGAGGCCCTGGTAGATCTCCAGGGTCGCGGTGGAGTTGTTCAGCGTGATGAAGTGCAGCCCGGGTACGTCCTCTTCGAGCAGCTGCTCGCACATGCGCGCCGCGTACTCCACCCCGATCTCCCGCACGGCGGCCGGGTCGTCCTCCACCGCGTGGAGCCTTTCGGCGAGCCGCGGCGGGAACACGGCATTGCTCAGTTGCGCCATGCGCTCGATCTGACGGACGTGGGTGACCGGCATGATCCCGGCGATCACCGGAACCCGGCAGCCCTGCGCGTACAGCCGGTCGCGGAGGCGGAGATAGTCCTCGACGTCGAAGAACATCTGGGTGACGGCGTAGTCGGCGCCGGCCTCGCACTTGCGGTGGAAATGGGTGATCTCGCTGTCCCAGTCGGGCGAGCGGGGGTGCCGCTCGGGAAACGCGGCGACCCCGACCCCGAAGTCCCCGCAGGACCGCACGAGGCGGACGAGTTCCTCGGCGTGGTTGAGCCCCTCCGGGTGGGGGCGCCACTCCCCCATGGGGTCGCCCGGCGGGTCCCCACGCAGGGCGAGGATGTCGCGTACCCCGGCGTCCGCGTACTGGCCGATGATGTGGCGCAGTTCCGCCTCGGAGTGCCCCACGGCGGTGAGATGGGCGACCGGGGTGAGCGTGGTCTCCTGGGCGATGCGCCGGGTCGTCTCCACCGTGCGCTCGCGGGAGGATCCGCCCGCCCCGTAGGTCACGGAGACGAAGGTGGGGTGCAGTGGTTCGAGCCGCCGGACGGACTCCCACAACCGCTCCTCGGCCTTCTCCGTCTTTGCCGGGAAGAACTCGAAGGAGTAGGAGCGCACGCCGGCGGCGAGCACATCTGAGATGCGTGGCACTGCTCGCTCCCCGAATCAGTAGCGGTAGTGGTCCGGTTTGTACGGACCCTCGACGGCGACACCGATGTACGAGGCCTGCTCCGGGCGCAGCGTCGTCAGCTTGACGCCGAGGGCGTCGAGGTGGAGGCGGGCGACCTTCTCGTCGAGGTGCTTGGGCAGCACGTAGACGTCGGTGGGGTACTCCTGGGGC
>NZ_LGDW01000109.1 GCF_001280005.1 Streptomyces sp. NRRL WC-3618
GGCGGGTGGGGGCTGTTTCTGGGACCAGTTCGGGCCGGGGCCTGCTGGGTCGTGGGGCGGCTGGTCCGCGGGTTGCGCGGGATCAGGCCGGTTGGCTGGGGCGGACGCGCCGGGCTGCTGCCCTTCGGAGGGGGCGGATCCGGGCGAGGCCCAGCCCGGAGTGTCGTTCATCGTCGCTCCTTCACGGTGCCCGTCCGCGTTCGCGGCAGGTTGGCAGCCATCGTGCCATGGGGAGAGTCCAGGGAGATCGGCCCCCGTAGGGGCTGCGTACCTTCAATAGTCCGACGGAGAAGGGGCAGACTGGACGGATGGCTGATCAGTACGCGCAAATCCGCGAGGACAACCGGCCCACCGAGATACCGGCGATCCGCTGGGACGAACCGCCCGAGGGTCCGGTGCTGGTTCTTCTCGACCAGACGAGACTGCCCGCCGAGGAGGTGGAGCTGGTCTGCACGGACGCGCCCGCGCTGGTGGCGGCGATCCGTTCGCTGGCCGTGCGTGGGGCGCCGCTGCTCGGCATCGCCGGGGCGTACGGGGTCGCGCTCGCCGCCGTACGGGGCTTCGACGTGGACGAGGCGGCCGACGCGCTGGCGCAGGCCCGGCCCACCGCGGTGAACCTCGCTGGCGGGGTCCGCAGGGCCCTGGGCGCCTATCGTGCGGAGCTTGCGAGGGGCGGTGACCTTGAGCAGGCAGCCGCGGCCGCGCTGGCCGCCGCGCGGGCGCTGCACCGGGAGGACGCAGAGGCCAGCGCGCGGATGGCGATGCACGGGCTCGCGCTGCTGGACGAGCTGCTGCCCGGCGGCGGGCACCGGCTGCTCACGCACTGCAACACCGGCTCGCTGGTGTCGGGCGGCGAGGGAACGGCGTTCGCGGTGGCGCTGTCGGCACACCGGGAGGGGCGGCTGAGCAGGCTCTGGGTGGACGAAACGCGTCCGTTGCTGCAAGGTGCTCGCCTGACGGCGTATGAGGCGGCGCGCAGCGGAATGGCGTACACCTTGCTCACGGACAACGCCGCGGGCTCTCTGTTCGCCGCAGGCAAGGTGGACGCGGTGCTGATCGGTGCTGATCGGATCGCGGCCGACGGGTCGGTGGCGAACAAGGTGGGGAGCTATCCGCTCGCCGTGCTGGCCCGGTACCACCACGTGCCGTTCATCGTGGTGGCGCCGGTGACGACGGTGGATCCGGACACCCCCGACGGGGCGTCCATCGAGGTGGAACAGCGTGCCGGGCATGAAGTGACGGAGATCGCCGCACCTCAGGTGCCGGTGGCGGGAGCGGAAGCGGGAGGCGGGATTCAGGTGGCACCCCTGGGCACCCAGGCGTACAACCCGGCGTTCGATGTGACGCCTCCCGAGTTGGTGACGGCGATTGTCACCGAAGCGGGCGTTGTTTCGCCCGTGACGGCTGAGGCGCTGGTAGAGCTGTGTGACAGGTCACGACAGGTAACGATTTAGTTAATGGGATGATGTCGTTTATGAAGGGACGAGTCCTTGTCGTCGATGACGACACCGCACTGGCCGAGATGCTCGGCATTGTGTTGCGTGGTGAAGGTTTTGAGCCGTCTTTCGTAGCTGACGGCGACAAGGCGCTGGCCGCTTTCCGTGAGTCCAAGCCCGATCTGGTGCTCCTGGACCTGATGCTTCCCGGCCGGGACGGTATCGAGGTGTGCCGCCTGATCAGGGCGGAGTCCGGGGTACCGATCGTGATGCTCACGGCCAAGAGCGACACCGTCGATGTCGTCGTGGGCCTGGAGTCGGGTGCCGATGACTACATCGTGAAGCCGTTCAAGCCGAAGGAGCTGGTCGCCCGGATCCGGGCGCGGCTGCGGCGGTCGGAGGAGCCCGCGCCCGAGCAGTTGGCCATAGGCGACCTGCTCATTGACGTCGCCGGTCACTCCGTGAAGCGGGACGGGCAGTCGATCGCGCTGACGCCTCTCGAGTTCGATCTGCTGGTGGCGCTCGCGCGCAAGCCGTGGCAGGTGTTCACCCGAGAGGTGCTTCTCGAGCAGGTCTGGGGGTACCGCCACGCGGCGGACACCCGGCTGGTCAACGTTCATGTGCAGCGGCTGCGCTCCAAGGTCGAGAAGGACCCGGAGCGCCCGGAGATCGTGGTGACCGTCCGTGGCGTCGGTTACAAGGCAGGACCGAGCTGACATGTCCGAGGACAGTGCCGCTTCGCCCCCCGGGCGTTCCGGGGGGCGTACGGGGCGGCCTGTCGGGCGGCAGAAGGTGAGCAGGGCCGGCTCCGGCTGGCGGCAGTTCTTCGAGGGCGGGCTGCTTCAGGGCGGTGTCCAGGGCAGCCCGGTCCTTCGGCTGTTCATACGCTGGGTGCGGCGGCCGCTGCTGCCCGTCATGCGGCTGTGGCGGCGCAACATCCAGCTCAAGGTCGTGGCCACGACGCTGCTGATGTCGCTTGGCGTGGTCCTGCTGCTCGGCTTCGTCGTCATCGGACAGGTGCGCAACGGGCTTCTGGACGCCAAGGTGAAGGCCTCGCAGAGCCAGGCCGCGGGCGGGTTCGCGGCGGCCAAGCAGAACGCTGATACGGCGGCCAGCACCAGTGGGGACGACGGTTCCGGTACGGGCGGTCGCCCCGCGCAGACCCTCATCCCGTGGATGAGTGACCTGGTGGAGTCCCTCTCCAGCGGCGGCCAGGGAGCCTTCGACGTCGTGACGCTCCCGGTCGGTCCGGGGGGCGACGACGGCGGCAGCGGCCGTGGGGCGCGCGCCTCCGGCTGGGTGGACCCGACGGCGAGCGTGCCCGACGCGCTGCGCGCGCGGGTCGACAGCAGCCCGCTGATGGCCCAGAGCTACACCCGCGTCATCTACACCAACGGTATGGACTCGCAGCCCACGCTGATCGTCGGCAAGCAGGTCGATGACCCGAACGGTGACCCGTACCAGCTGTACTACCTCTTCCCGCTCACGCAGGAGGAGAAGTCGCTGAGCCTCGTCAAGGGGACGCTGGCGACGGCCGGGCTGTTCGTCGTCGTACTTCTGGGGGCCATCGCCTGGCTTGTGGTGCGGCAGGTCGTGACGCCCGTGCGGATGGCGGCGGGGATCGCCGAACGGCTGTCCGCCGGGCGGCTGCAGGAGCGGATGAAGGTCACCGGCGAGGACGACATCGCGCGGCTCGGCGAGGCCTTCAACAAGATGGCGCAGAATCTCCAGCTGAAGATCCAGCAGCTGGAGGAGCTGTCGCGGATGCAGCGGCGGTTCGTGTCCGACGTGTCGCACGAACTGCGGACGCCGCTGACGACCGTACGGATGGCCGCCGATGTCATCCATGACGCGCGCGTGGACTTCGATCCGGTGACCGCGCGGTCGGCGGAACTGCTCGCCGATCAGCTGGACCGGTTCGAGACGCTGCTCGCGGACCTGCTGGAGATCAGCCGGTTCGACGCGGGCGCGGCGGCGCTGGAGGCCGAGCCGATAGACCTCAGGCAGGTCGTACGGCGGGTGGTGAGCGGTGCGGAGCCGCTGGCCGAGCGCAAGGGGACGACGGTACGGGTGGTCGGCGATCAGCAGCCTGTCGTGGCGGAGGCCGATGCGCGGCGCGTGGAGCGGGTGCTGCGCAACCTCGTCGTCAACGCTGTGGAGCACGGCGAGGGCAAGGACGTCGTGGTGAAGCTGGCGGCCGCGGGCGGTGCGGTCGCTGTGGCCGTGCGTGACTACGGGGTCGGGCTGAAGCCCGGTGAGGCGACCCGGGTCTTCAGCCGCTTCTGGCGGGCCGACCCGGCACGCGCGCGTACCACCGGCGGTACGGGCCTCGGCCTGTCCATCGCGCTGGAGGACGCCCGGCTGCACGGCGGCTGGCTGCAGGCGTGGGGCGAGCCGGGCGGCGGTTCGCAGTTCCGGCTGACGCTGCCGCGCACCGCCGACGAGCCCCTGCGGGGCTCACCGATACCGCTGGAGCCCAGGGACTCCCGGCGTCATCGGGAACTCAACGACGCGGGTCTGCCGCGCGCCGGCGGCGACAAGCTCGCCACGGTGCCGGTGCAGACGGCGGTCGCCGAACCGCGGCCGATAGCGCCGAGGACGGCCGCCGTGGCCCCGTCCGCCGACCCCACGGCGCTGCCCGGCAGCGGCGCCCGTGTGGTGCCGCGTCCGGGCGGCGGCGCTCGGCGGGACGATGTGCCCGGTACGGAGGCGCACCACTCGGACACGGCGTTCTCCAATGCCGGGCCGGAGCGTGTGGACGAGCAAGGGGAGGCATTTCGTGGGCCCTGACCGCGAGCGGGACGGCCGACGGCGGGAAACGGCTCGCGCGGTGGTGTACGCTGCCTGTGGAGCCGTTCTGCTGGCCGGATGCGCCTCGATGCCCGACAGCGGGGATCTGCGCGGAGTCGAGTCCACGCCCCGGCAGGACGCCCAGGTACGGGTCTTCGCCCGGGCGCCCCACGAGAACGCCCCGCCGGGGCAGATCGTCCAGGGCTTTCTGGAGGCTCTGACCAGCGACGATCCGCATTACGAGACGGCGCGCAAGTACCTGACGGCGCGTGCCGCGAAGGACTGGCGGCCCGACGCGTCGATCACGGTGCTGGACGGCGGGCCCACTGCCGACGCCGTCCGCACGGGCAGCCGGGCCGACACCGACGACTACGCGTCCACGCTGACCGGCGGCAGGTTCGCCACGCTGGACTCCCGGCAGTCGTACGAACCCGCCGACGGGCAGTACCGGGCGACGCTGCACCTGACGCGTGAGAAGAAGGACGGGCAGTGGCGCATCGACGATCTGCCGCAGGGCGTCGTCATGGGGAAGTCGGACTTCCTGCGCAACTACACGTCCGTCAATAAGTACTACTTCGCTTCGAACACGCCGTCGGAGTCGGACGCGCAGCCCGTGTCCGTCGCCGATCCGGTCTACGTCCGCAAGAAGGTCGACCCGATGACGCAGACGGTGAGTTCGCTGCTGAAGGGCCCCTCGCGCTGGCTGGGACCGGTCGTCAGGTCGAGTTTCCCCACCGGTACGACGCTCAAGAAGGGCGTCACCTCGCTGGCTCCCGACGATCAGAACCGGTTGACGGTGCCGCTCAACGACAAGGCGAACCGGGTGGGGCTGGTGAAGTGCACCGAGATGGCGGCCCAGCTCCTCTACACGCTGCAGGACCTGACGCCCACGGGTGTCGAGGAGGTCGACCTGCAGCGCGCCAACGGCAGCCAGCTGTGCGTCCTCCGTAAGAACGGGGCCGAGGACATCGCCGCGCGCGGGGTGCTGCAGAGCCCCGAGTTCCAGTACTTCATCGACGGCAAGCACCGCCTCGTCCGCGTGGCCGGCGACGACAGTCCCGCCGCCCAGGTCTCCCCGGTCCCGGGCGCGCTCGGCGACGGCGACAAGCAACTGCGGGCCGCGGCGGTCTCGCGCGACGAGGACAGCGCGGCCGGGGTCTCCCTGGACGGCAGCACGCTGTATGTAGGGTCGCTGGTGTCCGGCGGATCGCTCGGTGAGCCCGTGCTGACCAGCCAGGGCGCCACCAAGACCGACCGGCTGACCACACCCAGCTGGGACCGCGACGGAGACCTGTGGGTGGCCGACCGCAACCCCAAGAAGCCTCGGCTGCTGCTCCTGGCCAAGGGCGCGGGCGAGCCCCTGGAGGTCAGGACGCCGGGGCTCGACGGGCGTATCGAAGCCGTACGGGTGGCCGCCGACGGGGTCCGGATCGCGCTCATCGTGGAGAAGGGCGGCCTGCGGTCCCTGTACATCGGGCGGATCGAGCGGGACGAGCGGTCGGCGCAGGGGAAGACGCCGGCGGAACCGGGGCGGGCGGCTGGGCAGAAGGCCGGCGAGCGGACGGTCGTGTCGGTCTTCGAACTGGACTCCGTGACACCACAGTTGGAGGAGGTCACCGCCATGTCGTGGGCCGGGGACAGCCGGCTCGTGGTGGTGGGGCGTGAGCAGGGCGGCGTGCAGCAGATGGGATACGTGCAGGTCGACGGCTCGACGCCGGTGGGGTCGGCGCCGGCCGCGCTGACCGGCGTGAAGGGCATCGCCGCGTCCGAGGACGAGAGGCTGCCGCTGGTGGCGTACTCGGAGGAGGACGGCATCGTGCGGCTGCTGCCGGGTTCCAAGTGGCAGAAGCTGGTCAACAAGGGGTCTGCTCCCGTGTATCCGGGGTGAGATCCAGGTCGCGTGTTTGTTGTGACGGCCCGTCGGAGGTTTCGGCGGGCCGTCGGTGTGTCCGGGGGCTGTTCGTGGCTGTGCGGAGTTGTCCACAGGAGGTTGTCCACAGGGGTGGCCGAGTCGCGCGGGTGTTGGCACAGTGGTGCGCATGCGGGGGTGGTGGCAGGACCTCGGTGACCTGGTGCTGCCGGCCGAGTGCGGAGGCTGCGGGATGCCTCGCACGGTGCTCTGCCCGGAGTGCCGTGCCGCCTTGAACGGGGCCGTACCGGGCCGGGTGCGACCGGTGCCCGAGCCGCTCGGGCTGCCGGTGGTGCACGCGGCGGCCCGGTACGAGGACGAGGTGCGCGCGGTGCTCCTCGCGCACAAGGAAAGGGGTGTGCTGGCACTCGCGGGGCCGCTCGGGACGGCTCTGGCGGGAGCTGTGCGGGCAGGGCTCCACGGGGTTTTGCCCGGTCGTACGGGAGTGCTGCTCGTTCCGGTGCCGTCCGCACGGCGGGCCGTACGAGCCCGAGGGCATGATCCGGCCCGGCGGATCGCGCTCGCGGCGGCGGGTGAACTGCGCGGGTCCGGAGCGCCGGCCCGGGTGCTGGCGGTGCTGCGGCAGCGCCGTGCCGTGGCCGATCAGTCGGGCCTCAACTCCCGGCAGCGGCTGGACAATCTCGCGGGCGCGCTGAGCGTGGCGCCCGGGGGCGGACGGTTACTTGCCGGGGCGGGTGCGGTCGTGCTGGTCGACGATCTGATGACGACCGGCGCCTCGCTCGCCGAGGCCGCGCGTGCCGTACGGGAAGCGGTCGGTTGCGAAGAGGCGGCGGGGATGGCAGGGCCGGAGTGGGCGGGAGGGGTGGGGGACGTGAGGAGAGTGAGAAACGCCGTGTACTCGGACGCGAGACGGGAAAGCAGAGTGCAGCGGCATACTGCAGCCGAGGTTGCGGGTCCGGAGCGAGGGCCGGGAGCGCCGGGAATGGTGGCGGCCAGCGCCTTCGGCGGCATGATCTGCGCGGCTGTGGTCGCTGCGACGCCTGATTCTTTCGAAATAAACTGGAACTGACCGCGAACTTGCATCGTTGCAGGTAGTGAGAGGGTCAATTCACTGGAACGGAGGTACGCGGCAGTAGAGGGTGACGACATACGTCCGGGCGAGATATGTTCGGTTGTGAGGGAAAGCCGCAGGCCACACCTCGCAAATCCGAATGCCGTGCTGCGGGTTTTCGCTAATCACCCCAGCAGCCCGAGTGGGGATCTTGCCCATGGGGGAGGAGGAGGTGGAAGTCACCGAGTCCGAGGTTCCGGGGCACACCGGAGCCTGGTGCAAAAGGGAGACGCTCCGCCACTGAAGCGGGGCGATCCGGGAACGGAGTTCTGCGTGGACATCGTCGTCAAGGGACGCAAGACCGAGGTGCCCGAGCGGTTCCGGAAGCACGTGGCCGAGAAGCTGAAGCTGGACAGAATCCAGAAGCTCGACGGCAAAGTGATCAGCCTCGACGTCGAGGTTTCCAAGGAGCCCAACCCCCGGCAGGCCGACCGCTCCGACCGAGTGGAGATCACGCTTCACTCCCGCGGTCCGGTGATCCGGGCGGAAGCGGCGGCAAGCGACCCGTACGCGGCACTCGACCTCGCGGCGGACAAGCTCGAGGCCCGGCTGCGCAAGCAGCACGACAAGCGTTACACCCGCCGAGGCGCCGGACGGCTGACAGCCGCCGAGGTCGCCGACCACGTCCCGGACGCGGCAACGCTGAACGGCAATGGTCACCCCGTCCACGACGAAGACGCGGACGGTGTGCCCGTCAAGAGGATCGGCTCGCTGGAAGTGAAGGGCGAAGGCCCCCTCATCGTCCGCGAGAAGACCCACGTCGCCTCCCCGATGACGCTTGACCAGGCCCTCTACGAGATGGAACTGGTCGGGCACGACTTCTATCTGTTCGTCGACTCCGAGACCAAGGAACCGAGTGTCGTCTACCGGCGGCACGCGTACGACTACGGCGTGATCCACCTCAACACGGACCCGATGGTCGCCAGCCAGGCGCACTCCCCCGCGGCGGGTGGCACGCTGGGTGGCTGACCGCCCCCGGTGACAGCCGACGGGTGCCCCTGGAGCGCGTGTGCGCCCCCAGGGGCACCCGTGTGCGACCCCTCGGGGGTCCGCACTGTCACCGCGGTGTCGCCCAGGCATGGAATCATGGCCGCACGGCTCAACCGGTGGGCCGTTGCCTTGGGTTGGCGATGGCACAGGACCACAGGCCACAGCCTCAGGGGGAGGAACGATGGCGGACAGCTTCGGACCGATGCAGGTCGGGCATGCCGACGACGGCGGCACCGACATGGGCCCGGACGCGGGCGCCTCGCGCAAGGAGCCGATCAGAGTCCTTGTCGTGGACGACCACGCCCTGTTCCGCCGCGGACTGGAGATCGTGCTCGCGGCCGAGGAGGACATCCAGGTCGTCGGTGAGGCGGGGGACGGTGCGGAGGCCGTCGACAAGGCTGCCGATCTGCTGCCCGACATCGTCCTGATGGACGTACGGATGCCGAAGCGCGGGGGGATCGAGGCGTGCACCTCCATCAAGGAGGTCGCGCCCAGCGCCAAGATCATCATGCTGACGATCAGCGATGAGGAAGCCGATCTGTACGAAGCGATCAAGGCGGGCGCGACCGGTTATCTCCTCAAGGAGATCTCCACCGACGAGGTGGCCACGGCCATTCGCGCGGTGGCTGACGGGCAGTCGCAGATCAGCCCCTCGATGGCGTCGAAACTGCTCACCGAATTCAAGTCGATGATCCAGCGGACGGACGAGCGGCGACTGGTACCCGCCCCGCGGCTCACTGATCGCGAGCTGGAAGTGCTCAAGCTGGTCGCCACCGGGATGAACAACCGCGATATCGCCAAAGAGCTGTTCATCTCCGAGAACACCGTGAAGAACCATGTGCGCAACATCCTGGAGAAGTTGCAGCTGCACTCCAGGATGGAGGCGGTGGTCTACGCGATGCGGGAGAAGATCCTCGAGATCCGGTAGCGGCGAGTTACCCGAGGGTCTGTGCCAGTTCCCTTGTCAGGGGGGTGCGCAGGTCCGGGGCGTCGACCCGCTCCACTCGTACGTTCGTGCAGTTCACCCAGCTTGCCGCTTCCAGCAGGGCCTGGGCCACCGCCGGGACCGCCTTGGGGCCGTTGAGGGTGACCTGCCTGGCCACCAGGGTGTTGCCCTCCCGCGCGGGGTCCACTCTTCCGACCAGGTGGCCGCCGGCGAGGACCGGCATCGCGAAGTAGCCGTACACGCGCTTCGGCTTGGGGACGTAGGCCTCCAGGCGGTGGGTGAAACCGAAGATCCGTTCGGTGCGGGCCCGTTCCCAGATCAGGGAGTCGAAGGGGGAGAGCAGGGTCGTACGGTGGCGGCCGCGCGGGGGTGACTCCAGGGCCGCCGGGTCGGCCCAGGCCGGTTTGCCCCACCCCTCGACCGTGACGGGGACCAGACCCGAGTCCGCGATCACCGCGTCGACCTGCTCCGCCTTCAGCCGGTGGTAGTCGGCGATGTCCGCGCGGGTGCCGACGCCCAGGGACTGGGCCGCGAGGCGGACCAGGCGGCGCAGGCATTCGGTGTCGTCGAGGTCGTCGTGCAGCAGCGGGTCCGGGATGGCGCGCTCGGCGAGGTCGTACACCCGCTTCCAGCCCCGGCGTTCTACGCACACCACCTCGCCGTACATCAGGGCGCGTTCGACGGCGACCTTGGTGCCGGACCAGTCCCACCACTCGCTGGTGCGTTTCGCGCCGCCCAACTCCGTTGCCGTGAGGGGGCCTTGTGTGCGGAGTTGCTTGATGACCTGGTCGTACACGCCTGGTGGGAGGTCGTGGTTCCAGTGGGGGCGGGAGCGGTAGGCGCGGCGGCGGAAGGCGAAGTGGGGCCACTCCTCCACGGGGAGGATGCAGGCGGCGTGGGACCAGTATTCGAAGGCGTGGGGGTGGGGGTTGGGGCGGTGGTG
>NZ_LGDW01000110.1 GCF_001280005.1 Streptomyces sp. NRRL WC-3618
CCCCAATCCCCCACCCGCTAGCGGAAGTTGCTGCCCACGTCATGCGTCTGTACCTGCTCGCTCTCAACCCCACCGACTCCGTCACCGAGGGCTTCCTCCCCGCTGCCGCCGCTCTCGGCCTCGATGTCACCGTCCTCACCGACCATCCCGAGGCCCACCGTGCGGTGTACCCGGACGTCGAGATCGTGGAGTGCGACGTCCGTGACTTCCGGGCCGTCGTCACCCGGATCTCCACGCATCACCGGCCGGACGCCGTGTTCAGCAACAGCGACCACCTCCAGACCCAGGCAGCCCTGGCCGCTGACTACTTCGGACTGCCCGGCAAGGACTGGCGGGCCGCGCTGGCCTGCAAGGACAAGGCCGAGATGCGACGCCGGCTGGCCGCCGCGGGCGTGGACACCGTGTGGTCCGCCGAGCTGACCGGGCCCGGCGCCGTGGAACCCGTCGCCCTGGCGGCGCCGTACCCGTGTGTCCTCAAACCGCGCGAGGGCGTGGCCAGCGAGGACGTCGTCCTCGTCGACGGCCCCGAGGAACTGCGGTCCCGCGCCGAGGAGTTCTTCACGCGGCGGCCCGATGCCGTCCTGGTCGTCGAGGAGTACCTGCCCGGGGAGCTGTACACCCTGGAGACGCTTGGCGACGGCAACCGCCGGCACGTACTGGGCGGATTCCACACCGAGTTGTCGGCGCCGCCGTACTTCATCGAGGAGCGGCTCGTCTTCGTGCCGGCCCCAAAGGAGCGGGTCGTCGCCCAGATACTGGCCCAACTGGACGCGCTGGGCGTCGGGTTCGGCGCCTGTCACACCGAGTTCGTGGTGCACGAGGGGCGCGCCCGGATCATCGAGGTCAACTACCGAGCCATCGGCGACCAGGTCGACCTGCTGCTGGCCCGGCTCCTGGAGATCCCCCTCTTCGAGCACATCCTGCGCACTCACCTGGGCGAGCCCCTCCCGGCCGACCTGGGCACCCGCCAGGGCGGTGCGGCCCGGCTGGAGTACCCGTGCGCCGACCGCGCGGGCACCCTGACCTCGGCTCCCCCGGCCACCGAACTCACCGTGGACGACGTACATCTGACGTACCGTCCGCTGCGCGCGGTGGGTGAGCGGCACGAGCTGTACCGCACCAACCGCGACTACCTGGGCGTACTGCGGGCCACCGGCAGCGACCAGCCGACGGTCGACCGGGTGTCGGCCCAGTTCCTGGCGGCACACCGCTGGGAGGTCCAGCCGTGACCACCGCCGCTCCCGCCCCCGTGGCGACCGACGCCGCCGAGGCCGAGCTGCTCACCCGCGTCCTCAGCGCGCTGCTGCGCGAGGACGTGGTCGGCCTGCGCACCCGCGGCACGCTCACCCACCGCCCGGACGGCCTCTGGCTGCGCCTGCCGACCGGCGGCGCCGACGCCCTGCTGCTGCCGCTGGCCGAGGACGGCTTCCAGTGCGTGTACGCCGCCCGACTGCCGCTGCTGGTACGCGAGTCGGACGGGGCCGAGCTGACCTCGTACGACACCGTGCTCGCCGCGCTGCGCGCGCTGGCCGACCCGGTGGACCGCGACGGCTTCGACGCCTTCGCCGAGGAGTGCCGGCAGACCCTGGCCACTCTGCGGCTGCACGCCGCCACCGGCGCGGAGGCCGCCGCACATCTGACGGACCGTCATGGCGCCGACCCGGCCACCTGGACGGGCCTGACGGCCTCCCTGGCGTACGACGCCCTCGCGGCCCGCGTCGACCATCCCGTGTATCCGACCGCACGTGGCCGCTCCGGGCTCGCGGAGGAGCAACTGCGGTCCTACGCCCCGGAGTTCCACCCCCGTTTCGCGCTGCGCTGGCTCGCCGTGCCCCGGGAGGCGGTGACCGTCGCGGGCGCGCTGCCCGAGGGCTGGCCGACGCCCTCGACACTCGGTATGGCGGATCTGGAGGGCACGCATCTCGCCCTGCCCGTGCACCCGTTGACCGTCGGCGCCCCGCTCGACGAGGCGCTGCGGGTCACCGGCCTCGCGGGACGCGCCCGGCTGGCCGACGATGAGTACCTCGACGTGGTCCCGACCCTGTCGATGCGGAGCGTCGCGGTCGCCGCCGATCCCACCCTGCACCTCAAACTCCCCCTAGCCACCGCCACGTTGGGGCTGCGCAACCGGCGCTCCATCAAGCCGGGCACGCTGGTCGACGGCGCCGCCGGGCAGCGGCTGGTCGAGCGGGTCGTCGAGCGCGAGCCCCGCTTCCGGGACACCGTCCTGCACGCCGACGAGACCACGTACGCACACGCCGGACACGAACTCCTCGCCGTCCTGTGCCGCCGCTACCCGGCCGGCCTCGACGATGCCGCCGTCGTCCCGCTGGCCGCCCTGCTGGCCGAGGCACCCGGCGGACGGCTGGTGATCGACCATCTCGCCGACCGCTTCCACGCCGGCGACCCGCTCGCCCTGCTGGACGCCTGCCTCACCCTCCTTTTCGACTGGCACACCACCCTCTTCGGCCACGGCATCGCCCTGGAGTCGCACCAGCAGAACGTCTCGCTGGTCCTCGGGCCCGAACCGGGCCGGGTGCGGCTGCTGTTCAAGGACAACGACGGCCCGCGTATCAACACCGCACGGCTCGCCACCGCCTTGCCGGGGCCCTGGGGCTTCGACGACGAGCGGACCTACGGCACCGAGGACGATCCGGTCGCCGACGTGTTCACCACCATCACCGTCCATCTGTGCGCGGGCGCCTACGCGTTCGGGCTCGCCCGGCACGGCCGCGCCCCGCTGCCCACGGTGCTGAGGCTGGTCCGCGACCGGCTCGGCGAGGCCGTAGACCGGCTCGGGGGCACCCCGGCCGCCGTACTGCGCGCCCGGATCCTCGACGCACCGCTCCTGCCCGTGAAGGCGATGGTCAGCGCCGGAACCCTGCTCAGCAAGGACCGTTCGGGCGCCGCCGACATCAACAAGCACTACACCACCGGCCCCAACTACCTTCTCCGTGCGGGCGAACACGCCGAGGACGCCGTATGAGCGCCGAGGCATGGCGCCTGCCGAGGCGCTCCTCGTTCGGCCGCGGTCAGGTGCACGCGGTGGCCGGCTGCTACTTCGTCGCGTCCTTCGCCGCCCTCGGCCTACCGCCCTATCTCACCGCGATCCTCCCGGAGTTCGGCGACCACGCCGCACGCTGGGCGGGGGTGCTGTACGTGGTCCCGACGGTGTTCGGCGCCCTCGGCGCCCCCTTCTGGGGCCGGCTCGCCGACCGCTTCGGCCGCAAACGGCTGCTGCTGCGCGCCCAGTTGGGCCTCGCCGTCGCCTTCCTGCTGGCCGGCTGGGCGGACTCGCTGGCCACGTTCACCCTCGCCCTGATCCTCCAGGGCGTCCTCGGCGGCACCTTCGCCGCGTCCAACGGCTATCTGGGCGCCGCGCTGGAGGGGGCCGCCCTGTCGAAGGCGCTCACCCTGATGCAGGGCAGCGCCCGGGCCGCTCTGGTCGTCGCGCCGATCGTCGTCGGTTCGCTGTCGGGCTGGCTGTCGCCGCACCGCCAGTACGCGCTGCTGGCCGTACTCCCGCTGACGGCGGCCCTGTTGCTCGCCGCGCTGCCCGAACCGCGCGAGGAGCGGGCCTCGGAGTCCATACCCGAGACCACCGCGCCGACGTCCGCGCCGGTGGTCTCCCTGCGCACTCTGTACGCCCTGGAGTTCGCGTTCGTGTTCTCCACCGTCATCTCCTTCCCCTATCTGATCTCCCTGGTCGAGGACCAGTTGCCGGGCACGTCGGCGACCTTGTCCGGCGTCCTGTTCGCCCTCCCCCATCTGGTCTACCTGGTGTCGGCGCTCGCGGTGCACGCCGCGGTCCGGGACCGGCCCCGGACCGGGATCGTCCTGGGCTTCGCCTGTATCGCGCTCGGTCTGGCCGGGCACGGCGTCGCCGGTTCGCTGTCCGCGCTGATCGCCGTACGGCTGCTCCTCGGGGTGGGGCTCACGCTCGGCCTGGTGTCGCTGTCCGTGCTGGCCGCCGACTGCGCCAAGGGCCGTGCGCCCGGGGGGATGTTCGGGTCGCTGGAGTTCTTCTCCAAGGCCGGCGCGGTCGCCGCCGGTCTCGCCGCGGCGGCCGGCAGCGCCCGGTTCGGCCCGGCCGCGCCGGTGCTGACCGGCAGTGCGGCCGCCGTCCTCACCGTGCTCGTCTCCCTCTTCCTCCTCAACCCCCGTTCGCACCGCGCCCGTTGGAGCCGTTGATGCCCTCGCTGACCGACTCGCCCGACACCACCGCCGCCGAGCTCGCCACGGTCGAACTCCCCAGCACCGAACTCCCCACCGCCGACGACGTGGTGACCCACACGCTGCTCAACTGCCTGCTGCGCGAGGTGTCGGGCCCGGAACGCCAGACCGTCGTGGACGACGGCCACCTGCTGCTGCGCCTGCCCCGCCGCGGGGTACTCCTGCGGGTCAGCCTGCGCCGTACGTCGCTACTGGGCGCCCACCGCTTCACCGGCCCGGTGAGCGAGCGGGCCGACGACGGCTGGACCGTGGTGGACTGGCGCCGCCTGGCCGAGTACACGCGCGACGAGCTGTCCCTGCGGACCGGGCAGCCCAACGACGAGTTCCTGGAGCAGATCACCTCCAGCCACCAGGCCGTCACGGCAGCCCTCGCCGGTGAGCGTCCCGCCGGACCGGCGGACGACCACCTCTGCGCCTACCTCGCCTCCGAACAGTCCCTGCTGTTCGGCCACCGCTTCCACCCCACGCCCAAGGCCCGCACCGGCGACCCGCGCGCCTGGTCGGCGTACGCGCCGGAGACCGGGGCCGTCTTCCCGCTGCGGCACCTCGCCGTACGCGACGAGCTGATCGCCGAGGAGTGCGCCGACCCCTGGGCCGCCGCTGCGCTGGACGGTCAGCGCATGGATGTCCCCGACGGTTACCGGCTGCTGCCCACGCACCCCTGGCAATACGACACCCTGCGCGAACACCCCCTGCTGCGGGCCGCGTTGGAGCGCGGCGACATCATCGACCTCGGCCTCGGCGGCCGCCCCTTCGCCGCCACCGCGTCCGTGCGCACCCTGTACGACGGCGAGACGTTCCTCAAGTTCAGCCTGAACGTGCGGATCACCAACTGCCTGCGTAAGAACAGCAGTTACGAGCTGTCCGGCGCCGTCGCCCTCACCCGCGCCCTCGCCCCGGCGCTCACCGACCTGGCCGAGCGTTTCCCCGGCAGCGCGGTACTGCGCGAGCCCGCCTACCGCACGCTCGCCCTGCCCGGCCCCGACGGCACCCCGGACCGTGAGCTGTTCGAGGGCTTCGGCGTGATCGTCCGCGAGGGCCTCCCCCGGTACCTCGCTCCGGGGTCGACTCCCTTGCTGGCGGCGGCGGTTGCCGACGAGTACCCGTCGAGCGCCGCGCATGTGTCCCGGCTGCTGGCCGACGCGGATCCGGACACGGCCCTCGACTGGTGGTCGGCGTACCTCGAACTGCTCGTCCCGCCCGTCCTGGCCGCCTACTTCGACCACGGGCTGGTCCTGGAGCCGCATCTGCAGAACGTGCTGATCTGCGTCGGCGCCGACGGCCGCCCCGTCCAGGTGCTCTTCCGGGACCTGGAGGGCACCAAGCTGATCCCCGAACACCACCGCGACACACTGAGCGCGGTTCCGGCCGACGTCGCAGGCCCGATGACGTACGACGCACAGCGCGGCTGGGACCGGGTCGTCTACTGCCTGCTCGTCAACCACATCGCCGAACTGCTCGCGGCCCTGGCCGACTTGCACCCGGAAGCCGAGGCCGCCCTCTGGGGCCGGGTGCGCGACACGCTGAAGTCCTACGCCGACCGTTCCGGCTGCCCGCCCCGTCTCGCCGCGCTGCTCGCCGGGGTGCCGCTGCCCGCGAAGGCCAATCTGCTCACCCGCTGGGAACGTAAGGCGGACCGCGAGGCCGGATACGTCCGGCTGCCGTCCCCGCTCGCCGAAGACATCCTGCGCGACACCACCCGGAGCACCCGATGACTCTCGCGGTGCGCGACCACGCGCTGTCCCTGCCCGCCACCGAACTCCCGGCGTACGTCTACGACCTGACCGAACTGCGCACTCACGCGGCGATGGTCCGGGCGGCGCTGCCCGAGCGGGTCGAGGTGTACTACGCGGCCAAGGCCAACCCGGAGCCGGAGATCCTGGCCGCGCTGTCGCCGTACGTCGACGGCTATGAGGTCTCCTCGGGCGGTGAACTCGCCCATGTCGCCGACGCGGTGCCGGGCCGGCCGCTGGCGTTCGGCGGGCCGGGCAAGACACCGGACGAGGTGCGAGCCGCGCTGAAACTGGGCGTCGAGCGGTTCCACGTCGAGAGCGAGCACGAGCTGCGTATGCTCGCCGAACTGACCCGCCGGGCCGGGACCGAGCGCCGGGTGGCGGTGCTGGTACGCGTCAACATTCCGGTGTCCGACGGCTCGCTGGCGGGCAGCTCGCTGACGATGGGCGGCCGTCCGACTCCCTTCGGGCTCGACCCGGCCGGGGCCGCCCCGGTGCTGCGGGCGCTGACGGACGGGACGTACCCGCAGCTCGAACTGCGCGGCATCCACGCCCACTTGGCAAGCGGGCTCGACGCCCGGGAACAGCTGGCGGTGGCGGAGTCCGTGGTCACCTGGGCGGCGTCGCTCGGTGTGTGTATCACCGAGGTCAACGTCGGCGGCGGGATGGCCGTCGACTACGCCGCCCCGGACCGCCGTTTCGACTGGGCGGCGTTCGGCAAGGGCCTGGCGAGTCTGACCGAGGCGTACCCGGAACTGACCCTGCGCATCGAGCCTGGCCGGGCGCTGACCGCGTACTGCGGCTGGTACGCCACCGAGGTGCTGGACGTGAAGCGCAGCCACGGAGAGGAGTTCGCGGTCGTCCGGGGCGGCACCCACCATCTGCGCACCCCCGCGACGAAGGGCCACGACCAGCCCTGCGCGGTGCTGCCGGTGGACACCTGGCCTCACCCGTGGCCCCGCCCGGCGGCCGAGGACCCGCAGATCACGCTGGCCGGCCAGCTGTGCACCCCGAAGGACGTCCTGGCCCGGGAGGTGGCCGCGCCCGGTCTGCGAGCGGGCGACCGCGTGCTGTTCTCCCTGGCGGGCGCCTACGCGTGGAACATCTCCCACCACGACTTCCTGATGCACCCAAGGCCCGGCTTCCACTTCCTGGGCAAGGCGCCGGTGACGGCGAACCGACCGGGATAGCACACACGTACGACACACCGGTGGGCCGCCCGGTCCGGCCGGGCGGCCCACACATCCGGATACGTACGTCCGTATACGTATGTTCCGTCAGGCCTCGATACCGGGCAGCAGGCCGGTCACGGGGGCGGCCATGTCGGTCAGCTGGCTCAGCTGCTGGAGGTCGTTCAGGCGGTTGAGCTGGGTCAGCTGGCTGGAGACCCGAGGCAGGTCCTCGTGGTACTGGGCGGGAATCTCGCTCACGGCGAGCGAGTCGAGCTGGGCGATCGGGTTCAGCTTGCCCGCGTTCTGGTCGACGGCGGGAGCCGCACTGGCCAGCGGGGCGGCGAGGCCGGTGACGCCGGCGGCGAGAGCAACGGCGGCGGCGATTCGTCGTGTTGAGATCATGTCCTCATGAACGGCGCGCGCCCCGCACCGGACACGGGCACCCCGCCCCGCTCACTCGTCAGGCTCATCCTCCCGCTGCGTTTGCCGAGGTTCCCCGAACGGAGGACGCTCAGGAGGAGAGGTCCCCCGCGGCCCGCTCCTATCGGGCCGCGCCCCTCGGAGGAGGTCACCATGGGCACCGCGGCAAGCTCCACCTTCGACACCGAAGCACTGCGCCGGGGTATCGAAGGCCAGGACGCGACAGCACTGCTGTCGCTCTACGCCGACGACGCCGAAGTGCGCGTCGTCGACCACAAGACCCAGCCCAGCCACCCGATGGTCATGCACGGGCGCGGAGAGATCAGCGCCATGCTGAACGATGTCTACAGCAGGGACATGACCCACAAGCTGGAAAAGGTCGTCGTCCAGGGCGACCAGGTCGCCTACACCGAGTCCTGCCTGTACCCGGACGGAGTCCGCGTCCTCGCCGGATCGATGATGTCCCTGCGCGACGGCAAGATCGTCGACCAGACCATGCTGCAGGCATGGGATGAGGAGGAAGGCGGGTGAATCCCCCGGCCGGGCGGAGTCCGGCCCGAGGGCGTGATCAGCGCATCCAGGCGCTGTAGTCCATGACATCGCCCGCCTTCAGGCCCCACTGGGGCTCCGCCACGGCGGCGGTGTTCTCCAGGCCGAGGACGGCACCGGTGACCGGGTCCATGATCAGCATCAGTCGGTAGCCGCGCCCGTCGCACACATACGCCTGACCGGGCCGCCCGAGCCGGTCCGTGACCCGGCCGACGGGCCGCAGTCCCCCGGCGTCCGCCAGCATCCGGGCGACGGCCGCGTTCTCGCGAGCTCCGAGGGTCCAGTGGTTGAGCAACACCTGGACCGCGTCCAGGAGTTCGGGGGTGGTCAGTGCGGTGTCCTGGTGCTGCGCCTCCTGAAGGTAGGCCTTCAGCCGTTGCGGGTCGTGCGGCGGCGGCGACTCGGGCGGGGCGTCGCTCCAGCTCGGCCCGAACGTCTGCTCGCTGATGACGTGGCCGTCCTCGACCAGCCCGGGTTCGTCGTCTCCCTCGCTGAGGACGAGCCGACCGGGGTGCTGCGGATCGGTCGCGACGACCAGTTCCGTATGACTCGCGTCGGCCCGCCAGCGCACGACACGTTCGACGGGCAGCGTGATCGGGGGCTTGTCCTCGGACATGCCCATGCTCCAGGTCTGTACGTGGGTGCCCCTCAGGAGTTTCGGTGCGCCGTCCTCGGCCGCCGCGTCGGCGATCTCGGCCATCCTCGCCAGCGGTACGGGCGTGGAGTCGGCGTGCACGAGGAGCGGACGGGGAGCGGCCACCGCCGGGGTGGTGTTCGGGCCCGCGAGGAGCAGGGCCGTCGCGGTCACCGCGACGGCCATGACGGTCGCGAGGCTCCAGGTCCAGCGGGTGCGACGGCGACCGGACGAGTTCCGGCCGTGCAGGAGCCTGTTGAGCCGGCGTTCCGCGTCGTGGTCCAGGGGCCCTTCGCCGAAGTGGGGGCCGTCGGCCGGCACCGGGTTGGCGCCGCGCAGCAGGTCGAGTTCGTCAGGCATGGCCGTGTTCCTTCGGGGAGTTCACGTCGGCGGCGAGCGCGGGGCGGATCCGGTCGATCTCGGTTCTCAGCCGGCGCCGGGCCCGGTGCAACCGCATCGCCGCCGCGCGCGTACCGCAGTCCAGGGCCACGGCGACCTCTTCGACTGCGAGTTCCTCCCAGGCCGTCAGGCGCAGTATCTCCTGGTCGGCCGGGGTCAGCCGGGCGAGCGCCTCGTGCACCCAGGCGCCCGGCGCGTCGGCGTCGGGGCTCGCCACGACCTGTCTGCCGTGCGCGGTCTCGTCGTTGCCCAGCCGGTCGACGAGCCGACGGCGGCGGCCCTGGCCGCGTACCGCGTTGGCCAGGCAGTTGCGCGCCACGCCGTACAGCCAGGGCAAGGGAGTGGCCGGCAGGTCGCCGCGGCGCCGCCAGGCGACGGTGAACACGTCCGCCACCACTTCCTCCACCTCGCTGGTACGGCCGTCCAGTCGCCGAGCGACATAGCGGCTGACCGCCCAGTAGTGCTCGCGATAGGCAGCGGCGAAGGTCTCGTCGTTGCTCATGTTCCGCCTGTGTCCGGCACTCCGCGGATCGTCACACCCGTTTCCGTGATTTTCCTCGCGTCGTCCGAGTGTGACGTCCGGGCCGGGCGCGGACACAGGCGGGGCGTGAAGACCATCAACATCGAACCCCGCACCACCACGAGGCTCAGAAGCGTGAAGTGGCTGACGACCACGGACCACAAGACGATCGGCACGCTGTATCTGGTGACGTCGTTCGCGTTCTTCTGCATCGGTGGCGTGCTGGCGCTGTTCATGCGCGCCGAGCTGGCCCGGCCGGGTCTGCAGATCATGTCGAACGAACAGTTCAACCAGGCGTTCACGATGCACGGCACGATCATGCTGCTGATGTTCGCGACGCCGCTGTTCGCCGGTTTCACCAACTGGATCATGCCGCTGCAG
>NZ_LGDW01000111.1 GCF_001280005.1 Streptomyces sp. NRRL WC-3618
GCCTGCGGTGCCTGCGGTACCTCTGGCGGCGGTCCGAAGCCGCCCTGGGGTGGTTGGCTGGGCGGCTGGGTCATCAGCGCGTTCCCCCTTCAGCTGATTTTTAGCCACACCCTGAGGCGGACTTCAGGGCGTTCTCAGAGGGCTCTTTCTACCACTCCGTGGCCGTCCGCCACCTGACCGTGTCCGCCCCTGCCCACCTCTGTTCCCAAGGGCGAACAGGCCCGTGATGCCACTGTTATGCGCGTTCACGGGCCCTTCACGCCACGTCTGCGAGCTTCACGCCATGCGCGCCTCACCTGTGGCCTGCCTGATGGCTCCCCTGCGACCTGCCTGCGACCTGCCTGCGCCTCGGCTATGCCTCGTCCGCGAGTTCCAGCCAGCGCAGCTCCAACTCCTCGCGCTCACCGGAGAGTTCGCGGAGTTCGGCGTCGAGCTTGGCGACCTTCGCGAAGTCGGTCGCGTTGTCGGCGATCTGGGTGTGCAGCTTGCTCTCCCGCTCGGACATCTTGTCCAACTGCCGCTCGATCTTCTGGAGTTCCTTCTTCGCGGCACGGACGTCGGCGGCACTCTTCTCAGTGACGGCCTTACCGGCGGAGGGGGCGGCCTGGATCGCGGCCGCCGCGGCCTCCTCCATGCGCTGACGCCGCTCCAGGTACTCGTCGATGCCGCGCGGCAGCATACGGAGGGTGGCGTCGCCGAGGAGGGCGAAGACGCGGTCGGTGGTCCGCTCGATGAAGAACCGGTCGTGGGAGATGACGACCATGGAGCCGGGCCAGCCGTCGAGGAGGTCCTCGAGCTGGGTGAGGGTCTCGATGTCGAGGTCGTTGGTGGGCTCGTCGAGGAAGAGGACGTTGGGCTCGTCCATCAGGAGCCGCAGGATCTGCAGCCGCCGCCGCTCACCACCGCTCAGGTCGCCGACCGGGGTCCACTGCTTCTCCTTCCCGAACCCGAACGTCTCGCACAGCTGCCCGGCGGTCAGCTCGCGCCCCTTGCCGAGGTCGACGCGGTCCCGGACCTGCTGTACGGCCTCCAGGACCCTCAGGTTGGGGTTGAGCTCGCCGACCTCCTGGGAGAGGTAGGCCAGCTTGACGGTCTTGCCGACGACGACCTTCCCGGCGACGGGCTGCGTCTCGCCGCCGCTGCGGGATGCCTCGGCCATGGCACGCAGGAGGGAGGTCTTGCCGGCGCCGTTCACCCCGACGAGGCCGATGCGGTCGCCGGGGCCGAGCTGCCAGGTGAGGTGCTTGAGCAGCACCTTGGGCCCGGCCTGCACGGTCACGTCCTCAAGGTCGAACACGGTCTTGCCGAGCCGCGACGACGCGAACTTCATCAGCTCGCTGCTGTCCCGGGGCGGCGGTACGTCGGCGATCAGCTCGTTGGCGGCCTCGACGCGGAAGCGCGGCTTCGACGTACGGGCGGGGGCGCCGCGCCGCAGCCACGCCAGCTCCTTGCGGACGAGGTTCTGCCGCTTGACCTCTTCGGTGGCGGCGATGCGCTCGCGTTCGGCGCGGGCGAAGACGTAGTCGGTGTAGCCGCCCTCGTACTCGTACACATCGCCCTTCTGCACGTCCCACATACGGGTGCAGACCTGGTCGAGGAACCAGCGGTCGTGGGTGACGCAGACGAGCGCGGAGCGGCGCTCGCGCAGATGCCGGGCGAGCCAGGAGATGCCCTCGACGTCGAGGTGGTTGGTGGGCTCGTCGAGAACGATCAGGTCGGGCTCGTCGATGAGCAGCTTGGCGAGCGCGATGCGACGCCGCTCACCACCGGAGAGCGGCCCGATGACGGTGTCGAGCCCCTGCGGGAACCCGGGCAGGTCGAGCCCGCCGAACAACCCGGTGAGTACGTCCCTGACCTTGGAGTTCCCGGCCCACTCGTGGTCCGCCATGTCCCGGATGACCTCGTGGCGGACGGTGGCGGCCGGGTCGAGCGAGTCATGCTGGGTGAGCACGCCCAGACGCAGGCCCCCGGAGTGGGTGACCCGCCCGGTGTCGGCCTCCTCCAGCTTGGCGAGCATCCGGATGAGGGTGGTCTTGCCGTCGCCATTACGACCCACGACACCGATCCGGTCCCCCTCGGACACCCCGAGCGAGATCCCGTCGAGCAGGGCACGGGTCCCGTACACCTTGCTGACGTTCTCGACATTGACGAGGTTGACGGCCATTTTGCTCCTGAGGTGGGGTGGGTCGACCTTCCAGGGTAGTCGGCGGGGTGGGTGGCGTGGGCGGGCGGATTCCCCGGGGGCGCGAGGCGGCTTCTCACGGGGACGTCGTCGTTGATCGTTTCGGCTCCCCGACAGCACTCGCCTGGGGAGACGCCGGAGCCGCGGCGGGCAGGGCGTGGATCAGCGCAGATCCAGAAGCATGGCGTCGTACAGCGGTGAGTCAGCTGCCGGTTTCAGTTCGCCGAACGCGTGTGCGCAGGGCGTCGGACGGCTGCGAGGACGGACGCGAGCTGTGGGGCACGTACCGCCTCGCCTGCATCGGACGGCTGGAGACGAAGGAGGAGGAATCCTCATGACCTGGAAGGTCGAGCGCGTCCCCCAACGCCCCTTGCGTCGCGGCGACGACGACCGTCTGGTCCTCCCCTTGCGCCCGACTCGCGTCGGCGATCAGGCGGCCGACACCGAACTGACCCTCACCCCCGCCGAGGCCGAACACCTCCACGCCGCCCTCTGCCGCGCCCTCGACGGCCACCCGGCGCCACCGTCCGGGCCGGAGTGCCGCCAGTCCATCCAGACGTCGTCCGCCACGGCGCGCATCGTGGGGCGCGTAGACGCGTAGATCTACGTCGGCCCCGCGCGCAGGGCGCAGAACGTGCGCCCCGGGGTATCCGCACCCGGGGCGCACGCTCGCGTCAGTCCGGCTGCCGTTATGCCCAGCAGCCGTTCACGGTGGCGGCCAGGCCGTCCATCGCGTCCTTGATGGCGCTGCCGGAGGCCGTGGAGCCGTTCTCGACGAAGGAGAAGACCTTCCAGCGGCCGTCCTTGCCCTGGGTCAGGCCGCTCAGGGCGATGGCGCCGGTGAGGGTGCCCGTCTTGGCGTGCACCTTGCCGACGGCGCAGGAGGAGTTCGGGTCGTCGAAGCGGCCCCACTCCGGGCCGAGCGTGCTGTCGGCCTCGCCCGCGACCGGGAGGCCGTCACGGATCGAGCTCAGCAGGTACTCGAAGCGCTTCTCCGTCAGGAGGTCGAGGATCTCGGCCAGGGTCCGGGCCGGGATGCGGTTGGCACGGGAGAGGCCGCTGCCGTCGTACATCTCGAAGTTCTCCAGCGACACTCCGTACCGGCTCAGCACGTCGCGTACGACCGTCGTGCCGCCCTCGAACGTGGCGGGCTGGCCGGCGCGCAGTGCGGTCATCCGCAGCAGGGTCTCGGCGGTGTTGTTGTCGCTGACCTTGATCATGTGGTGGACGATGTCCGACAGCTTGGCGGACTTGTGGCGGGTCACCGGTACGTCGGTGATGGCCGCCGTGCGGCGGGTGACCTCGCCGTCCACGGTGATGCCGTCGGCGGCGAGTTGCTGGGCGAAGACCTGGCCGGCGTCGATCGAGGTGTCGTCGACGGCGTGTCCGTCGACGACGAGGGCGCGGACCGGGGCGACGTCGCCGGGGAAGTAGTCGGGCTTCCAGCCGTTGGCGAGGGTCGGTTCGGGGAAGAGGCTGTCGTCCACGGCGACCTTCACACCGGTGAGGCCCGCGGCCTTCAGTCCGGCCACCGCGTCCTTGGCCATGGCGGCGAGGTCCGCGGTGGTCAGGGTCCGGTCGCCGCCGCCGACGAGGGTGAGGGTGCCGTCGCCGTAGACGACCTTCGTCTTGAACCGGTGGTCCGGGCCGAGCACCGTCAGGGCGGCGGTGGCGGTGGCGAGTTTGGTGTTGGAGGCCGGCATCAGCGCGGTGGCGCCGTTGTGGTCCCAGACGGTGCCGTCGGACTCGGCGTCCAGCACCACGCCGCTGACGTTGTTGCCCAGGCGCTCGTCGATGACACGGGTGTTGAGGTTCGCCGCGATCGCCTGGTCGGCGGAGTCGAGGCCGCCGTTGGTGTCCGGGGTCGTGTCGGGGGCCGTCGCTGTGGTCTTCCCGTCGGCGGCGAAGGCCGAGGGGCCGACGAGCGCCGCTGACGCGACCGGCACGGCCATGGCCAGGACCAGGGCGCGGCGGGCACCCGCACCGAACTGCTTCGGCTTGCGGTGCCCGTGGCGACCGCCCGGCGTGAAGGTGGGAGGGGGCACGACTTCGGGGCTGTGGTTCATGGGGGGACTTTCCGTGATATGCGCCAGCGGAAGGCCAAGTCGACGCAGTGGGGTGGAGTTCGGCCCCCGTGGCGCAAAAGATCCGTACAGCACAAGTGATCACATAACCCCGCGGCCGGCGAAAGATGACTCCCAAGTAAGAGATGGAGATCACGAGTTCGCGAACGCCAGTCGCCGAATTTCCCCTCTCACCCCCGTCCAGGTCGCCGCGGCCGCAGCGCGCGCGGGGGCGTACATCCGGGGGTGACGCGGGGGCTGTGAAGGGTTACGAGGGGTGCTCGCCCCGCTGCTTCGGAATCAGTGCCGCCGCCGGTGCCAGTGACCGGCCGCCCGCCCCGGCGCCTGCCTCCGCTGCCGGCGCCGGCATCTCGTGCTCGTGCGCCGGCATGTCGTCGCGCAGCAGGTTCTCGGGGATGAGGACGGCCGCGGTGACACCGCCGTTCGGGGAATTGCGGAGTTCGACGCGCAGGCCCTGGCGGTCCGCGAGGCGGTTCACCACGAACAGGCCGATCTGCTTGGCGTCGAGGAGGTCGACCTTCTCCGAGCGGAGCTTGCGGTTGGCGTCGGCCATCGCGTCCTCGTTCATGCCGAAGCCGCTGTCCTCGACCTCGATGACGACACCGTCGCGCATCCGGGCCGCCCGCAACTGCACCTTGGTGCTGGGCGGCGAGAACGACGCCGCGTTCTCGACGAGTTCGGCGAGGAGATGGATGACGTCGGCCACCGAGCCGCCGTTCAGGGACACGCGGGGGGCCGCCCAGATCTGGACGCGGCTCGCGTCCTCGATCTCGGCCACCGCCGCGCGCAGGGTGTCCGCCAGCGGAATCGGGTCCCGCCAGCCACGGCCGGGCGCGATGCCGGACAGGATGAGGAGGCTCTCGGAGTGGCGGCGCATCCGGGTGGCGAGGTAGTCGACGCGGTACAGCTCGTGCAGTTCGGCGGCCTCGCGCGGGCGCTGCTCCAGGCTGTCGAGGATGTCGAGCTGGCGGTGCAGCAGCACCTGGCTGCGGCGGGCGAGACTGACGTACACGCCGGAGATGCCGCTGAGGAGTTCGGCGCGCTCGGAGGCCGCCTTGAGCGCCGCCCGCTGTACGGCCGTCAACGCGGTGCCGACCTGGGCGAGTTCGTCGCCGGCGAGGCGCCGCATCGGGGCTTCGGCGTCGATGTCGACGCCGTGCCCGGCGTGCAGGCGCCGCATGGCCTGCGGGAGCCGGCGGCCGGCGACCTCGAGGGCCGAGTTGCGCAGGTCGAGGAGTTCCACGATCAGGCCGCGTCCGACGGAGACCGACACGAGGAGCGACAGCAACACGCCCACCAGGCCCAGGAGTACGGCGACTCCGGAGGCGCCGAGGGTGTCCCAGCCGAACGGGTTGGCCTTGGCGGCGGCTGCCGTACCGGCCTCGGTCTCGGCCTTGGCGAGGGACCTCAGTACGGTGCTCGCGGAGTTGTCCCAGCCCCTCAACAGGCCGCCGGACACGGCTGATTCGCCGGGTCCTGCACTGCGTACACGGTTCTCGGTCCCGACGAGCTGATCCCAACTCCCGCTTTCCAGAAGCGTGTTGTACGCCTTCTGGTGCTCGGGGCGCAGATCGGCGACCGCCGGCTTCAGCAGGTCCCGCTGGACGGAGACCGCGCCGACGAACAGCGCGTACTGCTCGCCGGTGAGCCTTCCGGCCGCGCCGCCCGCCGCGAGGAGCGCCTGCTCCTGGGCCAGGGCCTCGCGGGCGCGGGCGAGTTCGAGGACGACGCGGGCCTCGGACGCGGTGGTCGTGCCCTTCTCCCCGGTCAGCGCGCCGGTGACGGCGAAGGCGTCCTCGACGATGCCGGTGTACGCCGTGTACGCGCGCTGCGTCGCGTTGTTGCCGCCGGCCTTCGACGCGCGCAGCGCGGCCAGCCCGTGAACGTCGGCGGTGAGCTTGCCGAGGCGGTCGGGGAGCGCGGAGTTGAGGAGCGCGGCGTCGGAGCTGGCGGCGTTGACGCCGTCGAGCAGCGCGTCGGTGGCGTTGTCGGTGGCCGCCTCGGTCCGCGTGAGGGCGTCCTCGTCGCCGGACTTCGGGTCGGCGGCGTAGCGGGCGGCGGCGGTGCGCTCCGTCTGTATCGCGGTGACGAAGTCGGCTACCGGGGCGAGGAGTTCGGAGTTGACCTCCTTGGCCCGCTCGGCGTCACCGATGGTGGACGCGGTGGTGACCGCGGCGAAGCTCCACAGAGCCATGAGGGAGACGACTGGCAGCATCAGCAGGGCGACGATCTTCGCCCGGACGGATCGGGGCCGGAGCCGTTGGGAGATGCGAGCCAGATTCATGGGAACCTCGGTCGTTAGTTTTCAGCCGGTCCGGCCGTCTGGGCTTTGGGCTTTGGGCTTTGGGCTTTGGGCTTTGGGCTTTGGGCTTTGGGGACGAGGGGATGGGACAGGCAGGGGCGGCAGCGGGGCGAGAAGGTCAGGCGGTCGACAGTTCGACGGCGCGAAGCAGCTCCGCCGTGTTCTCCGCTTCCGCCCGCTTCCCCGTCGGCGACAGGGCGACGTACGCGGACGCGAGGAACAGGAACGAGCCCAGCAGCACGGCCAGCGGGAACAGGAACTCCGTGGCCGTGGCCCCCGGCAGCTCCACGCTGCTGGGCGCGAGCTCGACCTCGACCGCGAACATCGCCGTGTAGTGCATGCTGCTCACCGCGAGCCCCATGACCAGCGCGGCGATCGTCGCCAGCACGGGCCCCCGGACGATCAGCGTGAGGGTGAGCGCGGCGGACGCGGCGACGACGGCGATCGCGACGGAGGCGAGGACGAGCAGCGGGTCGTACGAGATGGTGCCGTGCAGGTTGAGCGCGTACATGCCGGCGTAGTGCATGGCGGCGACGCCGAGGCCGGTGCCGAGGCCGCCGAGGGCGACCGACCGGACGCGGGAGCGGCCGTACCCGGCGGTGAAGACACCGGCGGCGACGACGGCGATCGCGGTGACGAGGCTGAGGACGGTCAGCGGGACGTTGTAGCGGATGGGGGTGCCTTCCACGCTGAAGCCCATCATCGCGACGAAGTGCATGGTCCAGATGCCGGACCCGATCGCGAAGGAGGCCAGCGTCAGCCAGTTCCGCTTGGAGGCGCCGTCCGATTCCAACGCCCGTACGGTGCAGCGCAGTCCGAGCGCGGAGCCCAGGCAGGCCATCGCATAGGAGAGAACGGGGGTGACCCATCCGGCACTGAAGTGGTCCATGTGACCCATGGGTGGAATTCCTCTCGCCCGGGCGCGGGCAGGGGGCGCGCCTCGGTGGTACACCCGGCAGCAGAGGATCGGGGATTGGCCGGACCTCGGCTACTACGGTGACGTAGATAACAGGGCAGCTGCATATCTATGCAGTCTGGAGACGGAGCGGCCCGCTCAGCAGTGGCTATCGGGGCCGGGGTCGCCAGGAGGCGGTGATCATCAAGGCTGGGCGGCGACGGCCGTACGGACCTCGCCGGGGAGGTCGTACGGGATGGGGCCGTTCAGCTCGTACGCGGTGGCGCCCCCCGCCGCCACCAGCGCCGTGCCGCGGCCCTCGGCGGTCGCGCGATCGCCGGTCAGTTCCTGCCACTTGCCGGGCGCGGCTGCACCGTCCGCGAACTTACGGCGCTTGACGCACTGCCCGTCGTACCGGACGAGGGGGATTTTCCTGCGATGGCTGGCGGGAGGTTCGGACACGGAAGGGCCTTCCGGACGTGCTGGGGAGTCGGCACTCCAAGGGGGATCTCACGCCGCCGCGCACTCATGCAACTCGTGCTGAGATCCGCGACGGCGAGTGCTTGAAGTTGAAAAGACCCTACGCTTCACGCCCACCCCGCCCGCAGCACGTGATGACAAGGAACCGTGAATTCCCTGTGCGCGTCAGACAAATGGGATGACCTGGGGGTAACTCTGTGTGTGCGTTGTCACAGGACGCTCGCGCCCGGCACCGGCCCCGAGGCCACCCGTACGGCACGGCAGGTACCGGATGCCGTGAGCGCCTCCGCGATCTGCCGGGCGGCCCCCGCGTCCCGGGCGAGGAACGCCGTCGTCGGACCGGAACCCGAGACCAGAGCGGTCAGCGCGCCCGCCGCGCGGCCCGCGGCGAGAGTGTCGGCGAGGGCCGGAAAGAGCGAAAGGGCAGCAGGCTCAAGGTCGTTGGAGACGGCGGCGGCGAGCGCGTCGGGGTCGCCCGCGGCGAGCGCGTCGAGAAGCCGGGGCGAGGCGACGGGCACCGGAACGTCACTGTCAGCGACCAGCCGGTCGAACTCCCGGAACACCGCCGGTGTCGACAGCCCGCGCTCCGCCACGGCGAACACCCAGTGGAAGGTCCCGCCGGTCTCCAGGACCGTCAGCTTCTCTCCACGCCCGATCCCGAGCGCGGCCCCGCCCACCAGACTGAAGGGCACGTCGCTGCCCAACTCGGCGCAGATGTCGAGGAGTTCGACACGCGAGGCACCGGTCCCCCACAACGCGTCGCAGGCGAGCAGCGCACCGGCGCCGTCCGCGCTGCCGCCCGCCATCCCGCCGGCGACGGGGATGTCCTTGGCGATGTGGATGTGCACGGAGGGCGTACGGCCGTACCGCTCGGCGAGCGCGACGGCGGCACGGGCGGCGAGATTCGTACCGTCGAGGGGCACTTGGGCGGCGTCCGGCCCGTCACAGGTGATCCGGAGTTCCGCTGCCGGGGTGACGGTGACCTCGTCGAACAGGCCGACGGCGAGGAAGACATTGGCGAGGTCGTGGAAGCCGTCGGGACGCGCGGCACCCACCGCGAGCTGGACGTTGACCTTGGCGGGAACGCGAACCGTGACGCTCACTGCTGCCCCGACTCCTCGTCATCGACATGGGTGTGCGGGACCTTGCTGTCCACCTTGCTGTCCACCTTGTTCTCCGCGATGCGGACGAACTCCTCGACGCTCAGGGACTCTCCGCGGGCCTGCGGGGAGACACCGGCGGCGACGAGGGCGCTCTCGGCGGCGGCGGCCGACCCGGCCCATCCGGCGAGCGCGGCGCGCAGGGTCTTGCGGCGCTGGGCGAAGGCCGCGTCCACGACGGCGAAGACCTCGCGGCGGTCGGCGGTCGTCTTCAGCGGCTCGGCGCGGCGGACGAGGGAGACGAGCCCGCTGTCGACGTTGGGCGCGGGCCAGAAGACGTTGCGGCCGATGGAACCGGCCCGCTTGACCTCGGCGTACCAGTTGGCCTTCACGGACGGAACGCCGTACACCTTCGACCCGGGCGGCGCGGCGAGCCGGTCGGCGACCTCCGCCTGCACCATCACCAGGGTCCGCTCGATGCTCGGGAACGTCTCCAGCATGTGCAGCAGCACGGGCACGGCGACGTTGTACGGGAGATTCGCGACCAGTGCGGTGGGCGGGGGCCCCGGCAGTTCGGTGACGCGCATGGCGTCGGAGTGCACGAGGTCGAACCGGTCCGCCCGGCCGGGCATCCGGGCGGCGACGGTGGCGGGCAGCGCGCCCGCGAGCACGTCGTCGATCTCGACGGCGACGACCCGGTCGGCGGCCTCCAGCAGCGCGAGGGTGAGCGAACCGAGCCCCGGCCCGACCTCGACGACCACGTCATCGGGCCGCACACCGGCGGTGCGCACGATACGGCGGACGGTATTGGCGTCGATCACGAAATTCTGGCCGCGCTGCTTGGTGGGCCGGACCCCAAGGGCACCGGCAAGCTCACGGATGTCGGCGGCGCCGAACAGGGCATCGGGTGCGGGTGCGGGGCTGGGGGCGGGGCTGGTGCTCACGGGTCCAGGGTACGGG
>NZ_LGDW01000112.1 GCF_001280005.1 Streptomyces sp. NRRL WC-3618
CGTCCCCACCCCGGGCGAGGTCTTTCCCCGCCGCAAACCCACCCCGCCCGCGAATCCCCCGCAGCAGCTCGCCGCGGGCTGACCTGGCAGGCCGCGCAGGCCGGAATCACGAAAGGCCCGGGCCCCCGCCCGGGCCTTTCGTCGGCCCTGGCTACTCTGGACCCCATGGACTACGTCTCGGCGCTCGTGCCCCCGGTAGTGATGGCCGCGCTCTTCATCGGTGTGATCGTGACGATGGTGAAGAGTCAGGGCGGTGCCAACAAGGCCAAGGAGGACGCGGTCGTCGACGCCGTCCTCGCCCGGGCCGAGCAGAGCGGACAGGCCGGGCAGGACCGCGCCGTTTCGTAGGCATTTGGCAGCGAAAGCGCACGTCCCCCGCGCTATTCACCGTTTCTCCCACTAGTGTGCTGAGTTGTGCCTCGCCCATTGGGAGAACTCGAAGACGCGGTCATGACGCGGGTGTGGAAGTGGAACCGCCCGGTCACCGTTCGAGAAGTCCTGGAAGACCTTCGGCAGGAACGGTCCATCGCGTACACCACGGTGATGACCGTTTTGGACAATCTCCATCAGAAGGGCTGGGTCCGTCGCGAGGCGGAAGGCCGGGCCTATCGATATGAGGCGGTCTCCACCCGTGCCGCCTACGCGGCCGCGCTGATGAACGACGCGTGGTCGCAGAGTGACAACCCGGCCGCCGCTCTCGTCGCGTTCTTCGGCATGATGAGCGAAGAACAGCGGCTCGACCTCAGGGATGCCGTTCGCATCGTCCAAGGGCCGGAAGAGACGGAAGCCCCCGAACAAACCGACTACGAGAACCCCGCCTCGGCGCAAGGACCCACCGAGCGATAGCGTCCGCTCATGTCAGCGACGCGTCCCGAAGTCCCAGCGAAAGCCATCACCGTCCGGCGGGCCAGGACCAGCGATGTCCAGGCCGTACGCGGACTCCTTGACTCGTTCGTCCGTGGCCGTATCCTGCTCGACAAAGCGACGGTGACCCTTTACGAGGACATCCAGGAGTTCTGGGTCGCGGAACGCGACGACAACGGCGAGGTCGTGGGGTGCGGTGCACTCCATGTCATGTGGGAAGACCTCGCCGAAGTCCGCACTCTTGCGGTGAACCCGGACCTCAGGGGTTCCGGCGTGGGGCACCAGTTGCTGGAGAAGTTGCTGCAGACCGCCCGCTGGCTGGGTGTTCGTCGCGTTTTCTGTCTGACCTTTGAAGTGGACTTCTTCGGCAAGCACGGCTTCGTGGAGATCGGCGAGACACCCGTTGACACCGATGTCTACGCCGAGCTGCTGCGTTCCTATGACGAGGGCGTCGCGGAGTTCCTCGGTCTCGAACGAGTGAAACCGAACACCTTGGGCAACAGCCGGATGCTTCTGCATCTGTGATCGGGCATCCAGCAATTCTCTGAGCCGCCCTGCCCAGGTTCCCTATGTCCGAAACGCGCACGTTTCCGGTCCGGGGAAGGGAGGTCGGTCTCTCCCGGGGGTTTGTGTTTTTCCGGCAAAAGCGGTTTGCTTTCCGACGTACTGCAGTACTGCATATAACAGGGGACGCGAATCGGCGGCGCACGCCGCAGGCCTCGGCTCCCGAGTTATCGATGAAAGGAAATCCGGTGGCACAGAAGGTTCAGGTCCTTCTTGTCGACGACCTCGACGGCGGCGAGGCCGACGAGACCGTGACGTTCGCGTTGGACGGCAAGACGTACGAGATCGACCTCACGACTGCCAATGCTGACAAGCTTCGCGGTCTTCTCGACCCCTACGCCAAGAGCGGCCGACGTACCGGTGGCCGTGCTTCCGGCGGGCGTGGAAAGGCGCGTGTCGCTTCCGGCGGCAGCCAGGACACCGCGCAGATCCGCGCTTGGGCGAAGGAGAACGGTTACGAGGTCAACGACCGTGGCCGTGTTCCCGCGTCCATTCGCGAGGCTTACGAGAAGGCCAACGGCTGAGCGCACGCGCGCCGCAGTCGGATGCGATGGCATTGCGTCGCCAGCGTGTCCACCAGCCGTACGAGATCGGGGGCGCCTCCGACGCCTCCCAGGGCCGACATCGTCGGCAGCGGGATTTCCGTCCCGCGTCCTGTTTCAGGGGGCCGCAGCCAGAGCGCGGCCCCCTGCGGATTTGTACGCCCCGGGAAGTCGCCCGCCGCGACGGGCGGCCCGGGCTGTCCCGGCCGGCCGGGCGGCAGGGGTGCCTCGATGTCGCCGCCCGCCCCGATCGCCCTCAGGTCCGGCGTGAGCCGTCCCCATTCCAGCCAGTCCAGCAGCCCCGGCAACTCGTCCGCGCTGCCCGCGGCCACCAGCAGCAGCATCCGGTCCCCGCTCAGGGCCACCGGGGAACGCGGCGCCCGTGTCTGCCCCCGGTGCCGCAGCGCCGCGAAGCCCGCCTCCGCCGGCACGTCCAGTACGTCGAAGAGCAGGCCCGTGACCAGGCGCGGCGAAAGTCCCGCGGAAACCGGACCGGGCACTGTTGCCCACCCCAGTTCGTTCTCGTACCAACGCCGCACCTCGCTGGAGACGTGACCGAGGACGTCACTCGGGACGTCGCCAGCGGCTGCACCGGTGAGACCACTCGTGGTGTCACCCGTATCAAGAGCACGAGCAAGGGCGAGAGGCCGACGGGGAAGGGGGACAGCGGAGACCATGCCAAAGCCAACCGCCGCGAGAGGCCGCAAGTTACGCTGGGTGTCCCGGCGGATGCGCACAGTGTCGATTGCGGGAGTGCGTAAAGCCGGTCGGAGGCGCAATGTTGTTCGCCCGTAGCGGAGGGAACCGGTGCATCCGGCATGGAGTGTCAGTCCGTACGGGTAAGACATCCCTAGTGGGAGGGGGCGACACGCAGAAAAGGCCGTCTCACGTTCGCCATCGGCGTAGTGATAGTGAGGGTAACTGCCTGGCCTGCGGGAACATCGTCTCGCACGATCGGGTTGGAGCATATGTCGGCGTGCGGGGTCAGGAGGCTGTGTTGGTTCTCGGTCCGGTGTCGGCAGTTGGAATGAGCGGTCCCCGCTTGCGGGACTAAGCTGCGGAAGGACAGGGAGGGGAGCGTCCCCTTACTGCCTGACCGCTCTGAGGAGCGATTAACGATGTTCGAGAGGTTCACCGACCGCGCGCGGCGGGTTGTCGTCCTGGCTCAGGAAGAAGCCCGGATGCTCAACCACAACTACATCGGCACCGAGCACATCCTCCTGGGCCTGATCCACGAGGGTGAGGGTGTCGCCGCTAAGGCCCTGGAGAGCCTCGGGATTTCGCTCGAGGCGGTCCGCCAGCAGGTGGAGGAGATCATCGGGCAGGGGCAGCAGGCCCCGTCCGGGCACATCCCCTTCACCCCCCGTGCCAAGAAGGTCCTGGAGCTTTCGCTCCGCGAGGCCCTTCAGCTGGGCCACAACTACATCGGCACGGAACACATCCTGCTCGGCCTGATCCGCGAGGGTGAGGGCGTCGCCGCCCAGGTCCTCGTCAAGCTGGGCGCAGATCTCAACCGGGTGCGGCAGCAGGTCATCCAGCTGCTCTCCGGCTACCAGGGCAAGGAGACCGCCGGCGCCAGTGGCGGCCCCGCCGAGGGCACCCCCTCGACGTCCCTGGTCCTCGACCAGTTCGGCCGGAACCTCACCCAGGCCGCTCGTGAATCCAAGCTCGACCCGGTCATCGGGCGCGAGAAGGAGATCGAGCGGGTCATGCAGGTGCTGTCCCGCCGTACGAAGAACAACCCGGTCCTCATCGGTGAGCCCGGCGTCGGCAAGACCGCCGTCGTCGAGGGTCTCGCCCAGGCCATCGTCAAGGGCGAGGTGCCCGAGACCCTCAAGGACAAGCACCTCTACACCCTGGACCTCGGCGCGCTCGTCGCCGGCTCCCGCTACCGCGGTGACTTCGAGGAGCGCCTGAAGAAGGTCCTCAAGGAGATCCGCACCCGCGGCGACATCATCCTGTTCATCGACGAGCTGCACACGCTCGTCGGCGCGGGTGCCGCCGAGGGCGCCATCGACGCGGCCTCCATCCTCAAGCCGATGCTGGCCCGTGGCGAGCTCCAGACCATCGGTGCGACCACGCTCGACGAGTACCGCAAGCACCTCGAGAAGGACGCGGCCCTCGAGCGCCGCTTCCAGCCGATCCAGGTGGCGGAGCCTTCCCTCCCCCACACGATCGAGATCCTCAAGGGCCTGCGCGACCGGTACGAGGCGCATCACCGCGTCTCGATCACCGACGAGGCCCTGGTGCAGGCGGCGACGCTCGCCGACCGGTACATCTCGGACCGGTTCCTGCCGGACAAGGCGATCGACCTCATCGACGAGGCCGGTTCCCGGATGCGCATCCGCCGGATGACCGCTCCGCCGGACCTGCGCGAGTTCGACGAGAAGATCGCCGGCGTGCGCCGCGACAAGGAGTCCGCGATCGACTCGCAGGACTTCGAGAAGGCCGCCTCCCTGCGTGACAAGGAGAAGCAGCTCCTCGCCGCGAAGGCCAAGCGGGAGAAGGAGTGGAAGGCCGGCGACATGGACGTCGTCGCCGAGGTCGACGGCGAGCTGATCGCCGAGGTCCTGGCGACCGCCACCGGCATCCCGGTCTTCAAGCTGACCGAGGAGGAGTCGAGCCGTCTGCTGCGCATGGAGGACGAGCTCCACAAGCGGGTCATCGGCCAGACGGACGCCGTCAAGGCGCTCTCGAAGGCGATCCGTCGTACGCGTGCGGGTCTGAAGGACCCGAAGCGTCCCGGTGGTTCGTTCATCTTCGCGGGCCCGTCCGGTGTCGGTAAGACCGAGCTGAGCAAGGCCCTGGCCGAGTTCCTCTTCGGTGACGAGGACGCGCTGATCTCCCTCGACATGTCGGAGTTCAGCGAGAAGCACACGGTGTCGCGTCTCTTCGGTTCCCCGCCCGGATACGTGGGTTACGAAGAGGGCGGCCAGCTGACCGAGAAGGTCCGCCGCAAGCCGTTCTCCGTCGTCCTCTTCGACGAGGTCGAGAAGGCCCACCCGGACATCTTCAACTCGCTGCTGCAGATCCTGGAGGACGGTCGCCTGACCGACTCCCAGGGCCGGGTCGTGGACTTCAAGAACACGGTCATCATCATGACGACCAACCTCGGCACGCGGGACATCTCGAAGGGCTTCAACCTGGGCTTCGCGGCCTCCGGTGACAAGAAGTCCAACTACGAGCGCATGAAGAACAAGGTCTCGGACGAGCTCAAGCAGCACTTCCGCCCCGAGTTCCTCAACCGCGTCGACGACGTCGTCGTCTTCCCGCAGCTCACGCAGGTCGACATCCTCCAGATCGTCGACCTGATGGTCGGCAAGGTGGACGAGCGCCTCAAGGACCGGGACATGGGCATCGAGCTCTCCCAGGCCGCCAAGGAGCTGCTGTCCAAGAAGGGTTACGACCCCGTCATGGGCGCCCGCCCGCTGCGTCGCACGATCCAGCGCGAGATCGAGGACACGCTCTCCGAGAAGATCCTCTTCGGTGAGCTGCGCCCCGGTCACATCGTGGTCGTCGACACGGAGGGCGAGGGTGAGACGGCGACCTTCACCTTCCGGGGTGAGGAGAAGTCGGCGCTGCCCGACGTCCCGCCGATCGAGCAGGCGGCCGGCGGTGCCGGACCGAACCTGAGCAAGGAGGCGTGATCCTGCGGGGTCGCGTCCGAGGCCCGACGGTCTTCCCTGAGACTGAGGGGTCTGCCTAAGGGTTCTGTACGAACGAGAGGGGCCGGTGCTTCACAGCACCGGCCCCTCTCGCATGCCCTGACGACCTACGACAGTTGGCCGTCGTAGTCCGGCAGCTTGTACGTCTTCTCCGCGTGGCCGCCCGACAGGTCGGTGGTGCTGTTACCGATGTTGGCGATGATCGTGTAGCCCTTGGACTCGATGTCGACGCGCTTCGCGGTCTTGTAGTCGGCCACGTTCTTGAAGAGATCGAACAGATTGCGCACGTACAGACCCGCGACGTCGTAGCCGACGTGCGTGAGGTTGTACTGCGTCACGGGCTTGATGATGTCCGGGCGCGCGGTGACGAAGAAGAGGGCGACACCGTGGTCCTGGGCGTACTGGGCCACCTTCAGCACGGGCGCGTTGGCCGGTGACGGGTAGCTGAAGCCGAAGTCGGTCTCCAGGGTGGTGTTGTCGATGTCGAAGACGATCGCCGGCTTCTCCCCCTTGGAGGCGGCGGCGATGCGCTGCTTCAGGTAGGGCAGTGCCTGGTCCATCACGGCCTGGCAGTCCCGCTGCCAGGTGGCGTGGTCGACGTTCTCGGCGGCGGCCGCCGACACGGACGCGGTGGACGCGGTGGTCGCGGCCTGGGCGGTGCCGGGGCCGGCCAGTGTCATGGCGGCGACCGCGGCGGCTGCGGTCAGGCCGATACGGCGTGTCCGGGGCGTCCAGGAGCCTCTTGTCATCGGGATGGGGGTCCTCTCACGTCGGGCTGGGCGGTGCCAGGGCATGCGCATGTCAGGGCCATGCTTATAGAGCCGGATGGCGCTGACGGGAAGGGCACATTACTCACGGGTAGCGGCGAGGTGCCAGTAGCCGGAGCGGGTTTATTCGGCGCGTTGTGCGCGTCACAGTCATACGTTTCTGGATCTTGCGGGCCGGTGACATGAGGCACAGGCGAATTGCTCATTACTAGGGTGATTAGTTGGTGTTCATGCGAGTGAGGTGTGATTTGTTCTGAGTGGGGGAAGGCGTTTGTTTTGTCAATAAGTGGGTGAATTGGTAGGTCATTACTATCTTGTGTCGTAGTACGTGGGTTTGAGGCTTAGTGACGGGTGGGGGTACCAAGGGATTGCCCATCCGGCCGGAACGCACGTGCCGGGTGGCTTTCTCTGTCCCCGTCCCCGTGAGGTCCTGATGTTCCAGCGCGCCGCCACCCCGTCCACCGACTCCCGTACGGCCCGTCTCCCCCGCGTCTCTCGCGTCTCTCGCGTCTCCCGCGTCTCACGTGTCTCGGCTCTGGCCGTCGGCCTCGGGGTGTCGGTCGCGCTGGGGGCGGCCGGGGTCGCGACTGCCGCCGAGACGGGTGCGACGGGCGCCGTAAAGGTTCAGGCCGCCGCCAAGAAGGTCGCTGCCAAGAAGGCCGCCTCCTGGGTGGACCCGGTCCGGAAGTACAAGCTGAGCGCCGGCTTCAACCAGGCCGGCAACATGTGGTCGTCCACCCACTCCGGCCAGGACTTCGCCGTGCCGAGCGGTACCAAGGTCGTCGCCGCGCACGGCGGCACCGTCGTCAAGGCCGGCGGCAACGGCGCCGGTGACGGTCCGGCGTACGGCAATGCCGTCGTCATCAGGCACGGCAACGGGACGTACTCGCAGTACGCCCATCTCTCGCGGATCGGCGTGAAGGTCGGCCAGGTCGTGGTGACCGGGCAGCACATCGCCATGTCCGGCAACACCGGGAACTCCAGCGGGCCGCACCTGCACTTCGAGATCCGTACGACCCCCAACTACGGGTCCGCCGTCGACCCGGTCGCCTTTCTGCGGGCCAAGGGCGTGACCGTCTGACCGGACGGGGCGGTTACGAGGGCTGCCCCGCGCTCTCGTGCGGCTGCCCGGCACCCTCGTGTGCCTGGGTCACCAGGTCGATCGCGACCTCCAGGACCGCCTTGCGCTTGTCGTCCGCGTCACCCGCGAGGTCCTGGAGGACGAACATCCCGGCGTGCAGGGTGAACATCGCGCTGATGCAGCGGACCTGGTCGACCAGGGGGGCCTCCGGATCGATGATGATCTCCCGCATGGCGAGCATGCGTGTCTTGAACGTGTCGCCGATGCTCAGATCCCGTACCGTCGCCTGGTTCTCCTGCATGAAGCGGAAGAGCGGGGCGGCCTTGGTGAGCGCCTCGCTGTAGCGGCGTACGATCTCCTGCTTCGTGTCGAGGGTGTGCGGCTGCTGGCGGCCCCACTCGATCAGGTCCTCGATCGGCTTCGTCAGGTCCTCGAACAGGCTGACGATGATCTCTTCCTTGGTCTTGAAGTGGTAGTAGAGGGCCGCCTTCGTGACGTCGAGGCGCTCGGCCACCTCCCGCAGCGAGGTCTTCTCGTAGCCCTGCTCGGCGAAGAGTTCGAGCGCCACGTCCTGGATGCGCTGGCGGGTGTCCCCGCGGCGGCGCTGCTTGGTGCGGTCCATGCTCGACTCCGGCTTCTGCGGCTTCTGCTGCTGCTGGCCTCTCGGGAGTGCCCTTGAGGAAATACTTACTTGACGCCCGGCTAGTTAGGGGTTTAGCTTCCCCAGTGTAGCCAACTTGCCGGTCGGCAAGTAAGTAGGAGTGCGTGGGGGAGTGGGGTGGAGACGATGGCGGACAAGCGGGCAGTTGAGGACGAGCAGGGCGGCCAGGGTGCCGTAGGCGAGCAGGGCAAGCCGGAGGGCAAGCAGGGCAAGCCGGAGGGCAAGCAGCCGCGGAGTGTGCGGGTGGTGCTGCTGGCGCTCATGATCGCGATGATGCTCGCGATGCTGGACAACATGATCATCGGTACGGCGATGCCGACGATCGTCGGTGAACTGGGCGGGCTCGAACACCTGGCGTGGGTCGTCACCGCCTACACGCTCGCCACCGCCGCCTCCACCCCGATCTGGGGCAAGCTCGGCGACATGTACGGGCGCAAGGGCGTCTTCATGACCTCGATCGTGCTCTTCCTGATCGGGTCGGCGCTCAGCGGTATGGCCCAGGACATGGGACAGCTGATCGGCTTCCGCGCGGTGCAGGGGCTCGGTGCCGGTGGCCTGATGGTCGGCGTCATGGCGATCATCGGGGACCTGATTCCGCCGCGTGAGCGTGGCAAGTACCAGGGCCTGATGGCCGGTGTGATGGCGCTCGCCATGATCGGCGGACCGCTGGTCGGCGGAGCGCTGACAGACCACCTGGGCTGGCGCTGGTCGTTCTACATCAACCTGCCACTGGGTGTCGTGGCGCTCGCCGCCATCAGCGTGGTGCTGCACCTGCCGAAGAAGCGGGCGAAGACGCGGATCGACTACCCGGGCGTCGCGCTGCTGACCGTCGGCATCACGTCGATCGTGCTCGTCACGACCTGGGGTGGTACGGAGTACGCGTGGGGCTCCGCCATGATCATGGAGCTCATCGGGATCGGCGTCTCCTCGCTCGTCGGGTTCGTGTTCTGGCAGACCAAGGCCGCCGAGCCGATCATTCCGCTCCACATCTTCCGCAGCCGCAACTTCACCCTGATGTCCGTCATCGGCTTCATCACCGGGTTCGTGATGTTCGGCGCGGTGCTGTTCCTGCCGCTGTACCAGCAGTCCGTGCAGGGCGCGTCCGCGACCAACTCCGGGCTGCTGCTGCTTCCGATGCTCGCGGCGATGATGGTCGTGTCCATGATCGCGGGGCGGGTGACGACGAGCAGCGGCAAGTACAAGGTGTTCCCGGTGGCCGGCGGTGTGCTGCTGAGCATCGGGCTGTACCTGCTCTCGCAGATGGACACGGACACCTCGCGGCTGACGTCCGGTCTGTACATGGCGGTGGCCGGGGCGGGCATGGGCTGTCTGATGCAGATCACCATGCTGGTCGCGCAGAACAGCGTCGAGATGAAGGACATGGGAGTCGCGTCCTCCACGACCACTCTGTTCCGTACGCTCGGGTCCTCGTTCGGGGTCGCGATCATGGGGGCGCTGTTCAACAGCCGGGTGCAGGACGTGATGCACGAGCGGGCCGGGGCGCTGGGGTCCCAGGTGACCGAGCGGTCGGCGCAGTTGGACGCGGCGAGCCTGGCGAAGTTGCCTGCGGCGGCGCGGGAGGCGTACCAGTACGCGGTGGCCTCCGGGACGCACTCGGCGTTTCTGCTGGGGGCTGTGGTGGCGGTTGCTGTGCTGGCGGCGGCGGTGTTCGTGAAGGAGGTTCCGTTGAAGGGGGCGGGGCCGGAGAAGGGTGGGGAGTCGCCGGGGGCGGCGG
>NZ_LGDW01000113.1 GCF_001280005.1 Streptomyces sp. NRRL WC-3618
CCGCCCGCCCCGGCCGACTTCCAGTGGAACGAGCTGCGGTACGGCGTCACCGGTGACGGCACCGAGCCCGAGATGCGGCTCGGCGAGAGCGGTTGGGTGTGGCAGCGGTGGGGGGTGACGATCGCGGACAATCAGTACGAGCACGGGGTCACCGTCCACGGGGAGTCCTCGGTCACCATCGATCTCAACCGCGAGTGCGCCTCGTACGACGCCCTGGTCGGCGTCGACGACCTGATGCTCGGCCTCGGCGAGGTCCGCTTCTCGGTGTTCGCCGACGGGGAGCGCGTGTGGCGGTCCGAGCTGGTCCAGGGCGGCCAGGACGCCGTACCCGTCCACGTCGACCTGACCGGGCGCAGGACGATCCGCCTGGTCGTGGAACCTCACACGCCGTTCGACTCGGTGGCACTCGCGGACTGGGCGGAGTCCAAGTTCATGTGCCGGTGACGCGGAATTCCGGGGTGGGGGTGTCCGGGGAGGTCGGCCGTGGTCGAGGTGTGCCCGGTGGCGGGTGAGGTGTGGTGTCCAGGTGGGCGAGTTCGCCGAGTACGTCATCGACGGTGAGTACCGATCCCGTCGTACGTTCGGACTCGTACCGGTCCGCTCCCAGGGCCGCGCGGGCGGCGGTCGCCGTCTCCAGTGCCCGGGCGCGGTCCGGCATCGGGCGCGGGTGGCCGCACCGCCAGCTTTCGGAGGCGGCGAGCAGGCGGACCGCGCGAGGCAGATCGCCGAGGACGGCCAGCAGCCTCGCCGCGCTGTCCGCCAGCGCCGCCGTGATCACCTCGGCGCAGCGCTGCGCCACGGCATCTCGCAGGGTGGCGGTCAGTTTCGCCAGTCCCTCCGCCGGTCCGCACTCCTCGGCCACGATGAGGGCGTCCATCGCGTCCAGCCCCGCCGTGAACTGCGGCGGCGGTGTGCCGTGCGCGATCTCCGCGCGGGACCGGTCGCACAGCGCACGCGCGAGGGCGACCTCGCCCTCCTCCAGCGCCATGTGCGCCCTCAGTAGCAGGACGAACGCCCGGGAGTCCGCCACCCCGTAACGATCGGCCACCCTGGTCGCCTCGTCCAGCGCGGTCAGCGCGCCGGCACGATCGCCCTCCCGGTACGCGATCTCGGCGAGCCGCGCGAGGAGAAACGGGGCCTCGGCGTGGGCGCCCACCTCGTGGGCGAGGCGCAGCGCCTCCTCGTACTCCTGTTTGGCCTCGTAGAAGCCGCCGCGCACCATGGCGGCCTCCCCGGCCGCGCTGCACACCTGGGCGCGCACCCAGCGGTCTCCCACCCGTCGGCTGAGGACGCGCAGTTCAGCGAGGTCGTCGTCGATCCGCCGGCCGCGCAGGCCGCCGGCCGAGTCGACGGCCACGTGTGTACGGAACATCAGGGTCACGGCGATCTCCCAGTCGCCGCCGTGGACACGGCAGTTGGCGAGCGCCACTTCCAGGGCGGCGGCTGCGGCCAGCTGGCCGCCGTTGGCCGGGTCGCTGGGGGTGGTGGGGGTGGTGGGGTCGGTGGGGGCCGGGTGGTCGGTGAGGAAGGTGAACGGCCATGCGATGCCCGGCAGTCGGGCCGCCTCCGGGCCGCCGCGCGCGAAGTGGGCGCGTACCTCGGTGAGTTGGCGCTGCCAGTGCTCGTCTCGGGGAACCGTGGCCGGGTCGGCGTCATGGGTCAGGAAGATGAGGAGCATGCGGAGGTTCATACGGCGGTTGGTATAGCCGCTGGAATGGCTGTGGGAATGGCCGTTCACCTGGGTGCTTTCGGTGTCCAGGTCCAGGACTCGCGTCAGCCAATCCATGCTCTCGCGGCGGAAGTTGCGCAGCCACCAGAACCAGCCCATCGCGAGGATCAGGGCGGTGGCCTCCTCTTCGTCGCCCTCCGTGATCGCGCGGTCGAGGGCCGCCCGGATGTTGTCCAGCTCCGTCTCGAGGCGGGATATCCACGGGAGTTGTTCGGCGGAGCGGAGCAACGGTTCGGCCTTCTCCACCAGCGCGCGTACCCATGCGCGGTGCCGTCGCTCGACGGCGGCACGTGCTTCAGGGGCCTCCGCGGCGCGCTCGGCGGCGTACTCGTGGATGGTCTCGAGCATGCGGTAGCGCATCCCGGGGACACCGGTGCCGAACCCGTCGTTCTCGTCGCGCTCGTTCCGCTCGTTCCGCTCGTTCCGCTCGTGCGGTGTCGCGACTATCAGGGACTTGTCGACGAGCGCCCCCAGGAGGTCGGCCACCGGGCCGGTGCACACCGCCTCCGCGGCGGTGAGGTCCCAGCCGCCGGCGAACACGGAGACCTCGCGCAGCACCGTCCGTTCCGGCTCGTCGAGCAGGTCCCAGGACCAGTCGACGACCGCGCGCAGGGTCTGCTGGCGGGGCAGCGCCGTGCGGCTTCCGGAGGTGAGGAGGCGGAAGCGGTCGTCCAGGCGGTCGGCGATCTGCCGCGGGGTGAGCAGTCGCAGGCGGGCGGCGGCCAGTTCGATGGCGAGGGGCAGGCCGTCGAGCCGACGACAGATCTCCTCCACGGCCTCGGTGTCGCGGAGGGCGGTGCGCGCACCTGGGCTCACGGTCGCCGCGCGCTCCTCGAAGAGGCGGCGGGCCGGGTCGGGCAGAAGGGGTTCGACCGGGCGCACCGACTCGCCGGGGACGCCCAGGGGTTCACGGCTGGTGGCGAGGATCGTGAGGCCGGGGCAGTGCGTGAGGAGGGTTTCGGCGAGCTCCGCCGCCGCGTCGATGAGGTGTTCGCAGTTGTCGAGGATCAGGAGCTGGCTGCGCGGGGCGCAGTACTCGATGAGCAGGGCGAGCGGGTCGTCCTGCGGGGTCGTCAGCTCGGTGGTCCTGAGCACGGTCTCGCGCAGACCGAGCGCGCTGACCACCGCGCCGGGGACCGCCTCCGGCCGGTCGAGCGGGGCGAGCTCGACGAGCCACGCCTGGGGGAGGCCGGCGGCGGCTTCCTCGGCGAGACGGGTCTTTCCGGAACCGCCCGGTCCGACGAGGGTGACGAGACGGGTCCTGTGCACATCCGAACGGATGGCCTCGATCTCGGGTTCCCGGCCGACAAAAGATGTCAGACGGGGGCGGATGTTGGTGGTGGGGGTGGCGTTGCGGGTGGGGGGCGCGTTGTGAGTGGAGGTGCTTCGGTGCGGGTGTTGGGTGGGGAGGGCTGACGGCTGTGTCAGCAACTCCCTGTGCAGTGTGCGTAGTTCCGGGCCCGGGTCCGTGCCCAGGCCCTCCGCCAGAGTTCGGCGGGCCGTCTCGTACGCGGCCAGGGCGTCCGCGCTGCGGCCCGTGTCGCGCAGGGTGCGGATGAGGAGGGCGTGCAGCGGTTCGTCGTACGGGTGAGCCTTCGTCAGCTCCTGCAGCTCCGGTACGGCGTCGTGGGCGTGGCCCAGTCTCAGGTCCGCCTCCACGCGCGCGCGTGTCGCCTCGCGGCGCAGGGCCTCCGGGCGGGTCGCGGCGGTGCGGTCCGGTAGGTCGGCCAGGGCGGGGCCGTGCCAGAGGGCGAGGGCCTCGGAGAGGGTGCGTGTGGCTGTCGCGGGGTCGGCGCTTTCCAGGGCGGCCTTGCCCTGCCGTACGAGGCGTTCGAAGAGGTGGAGGTCGATGTGGTCCTGGGGTGCGGTCAGGCGGTAGCCGCCGGGGTCCGAGGTGATCGTGTCCTTGCCGAGGGTGCGGCGTAGGCGGCCGATCAGGGCCTGGAGGGCTGCGGGGGCGTCCTTGGGTGGGGTGTCCGCCCAGACCTCGTCGATCAGGGTTTCGGGGGTGGTGGCGCGGTTGGGGCGTAGGGCTAGGGCGGTGAGGAGGGCGCGGAGGCGGGGGCCGCCGATGGGTACGGCGGTGCCGTGGTCGTCCTCGGCCTGGGTGACGCCCAGGATTCTGTACCGCACCGACCCATTCTCGCCCCCGCCGCCCTTACCCGTCCCGTCCCTTGGGGGCTGCGCCCCCAAACCCCGCTGTCGGCCCTGAAGGGGCCTCGTCGTCGGACGCCGGACGGGCTGAGACAGGTCAGCCGCGGGACGCCCCCGCTCCCAACGCTCCCCTCTGCGGGGTGATTCCCGACGGTACGGCTCGTTGGCGGGCCGGGGTTCCCGTCCAGCAGGTGCCTCGGCGGGAGAGGAGGCGGCGTAGCCATACCTCCAGGGAGACCAGGTCCGCGAGGCCGTCCAGGGGGAGGGGCTCGCCCTCCGCGGCCGCCCTGATCGCCTTGCGCACGACTCTCGCTTCGACCAGACCCGCCTCCGCCAACAGCGGCGTGTCGAACAGCGCCATCAGGGACTCCGCCGACACCCGCAGACCCGTCCGGGACGCCGCGTTCGCCGACGCGTGGGACGGTGTGCCCCAGCCAGGGGGCAGGTCCGCGACGCCGGCGCCTTCCAGGACCGTACGGAGGATGGACGCCCTGGCGCCGGGCTGGACGCGCAGGGCTTCCGGGAGGGCTCGGCAGGCGCGTACGACCTGGTTGTCCAGGAAGGGCGTGTGGAGCCGCTGGAAGCGGATCTCCGCGGCCTGCTCCAGGACCCGTACGTCCGCCGCCTGGCGGGCCAGCGCCGCACGCGCGCGGAAGTCCCCGGGGCGTTGCCCGGGGCCGACGCCGACGCCCGCGCGATCCGTCGCCCCGTTCAGGCGAACCGATACTTCAGCGAGCGCCTCACCGGTCAGCCAGCGCGCCGCCGGGCCGGGTCTGGCCCAGGTGAGCCCGGCCAGTGAGGCCCCCACCGCGCCGCCGGGCTCGTCGAAACGGCGCTGCATCAGCCGGTCGGACAGGTTCTCGAGGCCGGCGAGGTACGGCGTGCGGGCGAGCCTGCGGGCGGCGCCGTACACGCGCGCGGAGACCATCACCGAGCCGTCGGCCTTCGCGAGCGCCGCCACCGGGCGCACCAGGTGCCGTCGTTTGCGGTCCATCAGGAGGTCGGCGAGGCGGGCGGGGTGGGCGTCCAGCACCTGCCGGGCGCCGTAGCCGGTGAAATGGTCGGCGCTGCCCGACGCCAGGCGGGCGCGGTGACGCGCCGCCGTCACCAGGGACGGGCCCGGTTCGTCGGTCAGCGGGCCCTCCAGGTCGGCGTACGGCAGGACGTCCTCGCCGCCCGCCACCACCACGTGATGCAGGCGCGGGTTCGCCGCCAGGGCCCCCGCCCGCTCCAGTTCCGCCTCGCGCCCGCCCACCACCAGATCGTTGAACGTCACCGCCAGGAGCCGCTCCCCCGCGCCCGTGCCGTGGCCCAGCACCGTCCCCGGCATCCCCGGCAGACCGGCCGCCAGGAGCGCCAGCGTCCCCGAGGCGGGGCCGCCGGACAGGTCGGCCCCTATGCCGGGTACGGGCATGCCACGCGCCGCCCGTCGCTCCGCGGGCCCCATCCCGGGCACCGGTCCGGGGTCCACGTCGGCGCCGGGTACATGGCGAGGGGCGGACAGCCGGGCGCGTACCGCCTCCACCAGCGCGTCCCGCACGCCGTCCACCGCGCTGTCGGGGTCCACGGAGGCAGCCGCGACCGCGAGGGAGGCGACCGGCTCGTACCCGGCGATCTCGCGCGCCCCGGCGCGCAGGATCAGCGCATGCCCGGGCGGAATGCGCCGCACGCCGTCGTAAGGGGTCGAGTCGTGCAGCGCGGCCGGTACGTCGGGGGCCGCGAGAAGGGCGGCGAGGTGGCCGAAGTCGAGGTTGGCCTCGATGAGGTCGGCGAGCGGGAGAGCCGCCGTCGCGTAGGCCGTACCGCCCGCCCACGGGGTGTGGAACACCGGGCGCGCGCCCGCGAGGTCGCCGCAGACCATGAGCCGGCGCCCCACCTGGACGACGGCCGTGTAGCTGCCCGGCCAGGCCGTCAGATGGCGAAGTGCGCCTCCGCGGGCGGCGAACAGGGCGACCCGCAGCTGTTCGTCGGTGGCTCCGCAGGTGCCCAGGACCGCTATGCGGGTCTGTTCGTCGGCCCGCACGACGCGCACCTCGTCGGGACGCCAGTCGCCGACCGCCCAGAGCGGATCGGGGTCTCCCCACAGGAGTTGGGAGCCGACGGGGTGGACCGACTCGCCGTCGTAGCCGGTGGCGCCCGCCGCGTATCCGGCCCCGGACCCGTTACCGCTTCCGCTGCCGTTCCCGACTCCGGCGCTGTCGGCCGCGCCGTAACCGCCAGGCCCTGTCCCGTACTTGGCGGCCACAGCTGCGGTGCTGCTCCATCCCACCAACCACCGCATCGACGCCTCCACAGGCTGTGGACAACCAGTGCACCGGACGAACTCGGCACCATGCTGCCATGAAGGACGCACCCAGGAGGGACGGCGGAGCCGCTCGCGCTCCCCGGAATGCGCCCCTGCGAACTCCTGTGCACCCCTGGGAACATGCCCGCGCGGCTCTGAACGCACGCGTGGGTCAGGGGAGTTCGGGGTTCCTCGGGCAGGACGTCCACAACCCGCCGATCAGGGAGTTCACGCCACGACTGCGACCTGAATGCGCCCCCATTACGCTCCCCCAAGACGCCCCGTGCGCCCTCGATCTCCGTGGTGGGAGCGGTAATGGACCCGGGAAGACAGGGTCTGTTTTCGGCCAAGTTGGCGAAGCCTGGGCAGGCTCACGCACGCTCCGTACAGGCTCTGCGGAGCGCAGCGCCGACGCACAGTCCGGGAGGCGGAGCTCGCCTCCCGGACCGGTCCGCCGCCCGCGGGGATGTAGGCGGCGGTGTCCCCCAGCCCACTGGATCCAGTACAGCGGGCCGACCCACGCAGGATCCATGGAAGCGCTCCCGCCATGGCCGGAGAAGAGCGCACGGACAGGCGCACGGCCACACGTCGGGGGCACGTCGCAACGGTGCGTACATCCCCAGAACTTCCGTACGGACCACAATCCCGCCATCCGGAACAATGCCCCTTAACGCTTGGGATGCGGCGAACTACGCTGGGTTTACGAATGCCGCATGGTTATGCCAGCGCGGCAGCCGTCTGTGTCGAGGGGTGGCGCATGTCCAGGGAGCAACGCGGGCCGAACGAAAAACTCGGCACCGTTCTCGCCCTCGCGGGAATCAGCAACGCGGGACTCGCGCGTCGCGTCAACGACCTTGGCGCCCAACGCGGGTTGACGCTTCGCTACGACAAGACGTCGGTGGCGCGCTGGGTGTCGAAGGGCATGGTGCCGCAGGGCGCCGCGCCGCACCTGATCGCGGCCGCCATCGGCCAGAAACTCGGCCGCCCGGTACCGCTCCACGAGATAGGCCTGGCGGACGCGGATCCCGCACCCGAAGTGGGCCTCGCCTTCCCCAGGGACGTCGGACAGGCCGTCCGCTCGGCCACCGACCTCTACCGTCTCGATCTCGCGGGCCGCCGCGCCGGCTCCGGCGGCATCTGGCAGTCGCTCGCCGGATCGTTCGCAGTGAGCGCATACGCAACGCCCGCCTCACGATGGCTGATAACCCCGGCCGACAGCTCGGTGGCACGCGACGCGAGCCCCTCCGAGGGCTCCGGGGCACCGTTGAAAGTCGGCCACAGCGACGTGCAGAAGCTGCGGGAGGCCGCGGAGGACGCCAGGCGCTGGGACTCCAAGTACGGCGGTGGCGACTGGCGTTCGTCCATGGTGCCCGAGTGCTTAAGAGTGGAGGCGGCGCCCCTGCTGCTGGGGTCGTACTCCGACGAGGTGGGCCGCGCGCTGTTCGGGGCGTCCGCCGAACTCACCCGCCTCGCCGGGTGGATGGCCTTCGACACGGGCCAGCAGGAGGCCGCGCAGCGGTACTACATCCAGGCGCTGCGGCTCGCCCGAGCGGCGGCGGACGTGCCCCTGGGCGGCTATGTCCTCGCCTCGATGTCCCTGCAGGCGACCTACCGGGGCTTCGGCGACGAAGGCGTCGACCTCGCCCAGGCCGCCCTGGAGCGCAACCGGGGCCTCGCCACGGCCCGCACGATGAGTTTCTTCCGGCTGGTCGAGGCACGAGCCCACGCGCGCGCGAGTGACGCGCACGCGGCGGGCGCGGCGCTGCGTTCCGCGGAGGGCTGGCTGGAGCGGGCCCGTGAGGGCGACCACGACCCGTCGTGGCTCGGTTTCTACGGCTACGACCGCTTCGCCGCCGACGCGGCCGAGTGCTACCGCGACCTGAAGGCACCACGCCAGGTCCGCCGTTTCACGGAGCAGGCGTTGTCGAAGCCGACGGAGGAGTTCGTACGTTCGCACGGACTGCGGCTGGTCGTGTCCGCGGTCGCCGAGCTCGAGTCGGGCAATCTCGACGCGGCATGCGAGCAGGGCGTACGGGCGGTGGAGGTCGCGGGGCGCATCTCCTCGGCGCGCACCACCGAGTACGTGAAGGATCTTCTGCACCGGCTGGAGCCCTACGGGGACGAACCGCGGGTGGTGGAGCTGCGCGAGCGGGCCAGGCCGTTGCTGATGACTCCGGCATAGTCGCCGCGGCGAGGCGGTCGGGAGCCTGCCGGGAAATCACCGCGTCCGAAGCGTGCTCGAAGCGTGCCCGCTCCCTGCGTTTGAAGTGACTGTCAGTGGCGCAGTGCACTATCGAAAGCAGGAGGTGGGGTGCGGTGGAGCTGACGCGTGGGTTCGCTTACGACTGTGACGTGCTGGTGATCGGTGGGGGGATCGTCGGCCTGTCGACGGCGTACGCGATCACGCGCGCCGCCCCGGGCACCCGGGTGACGGTGCTGGAGAAGGAGTCGGGCCCGGCGCGGCACCAGACGGGGCGCAACAGCGGGGTGATCCACAGCGGGATCTACTACCGTCCCGGCTCGCTCAAGGCCGAGTACGCGGTGCGGGGCGCCGCCGAGATGGTCAAGTTCTGCGCGGAGTACGGCATCCCGCACGCCGTCACCGGCAAGCTGATCGTCGCCACGGAGCGGGACGAGCTGCCCCGGCTGCACGCCCTCGTCCAGCGCGGCCGGGAGAACGGCATTCCGGTACGGGAACTCGGCCCCACCCAGATCGGCGAGTACGAGCCGGAGGTGCGGGGACTCGCCGGCATACACGTGGGGACGACGGGCGTGTGCGACTACGTGGCGGTCGCCCGGCAGCTGGCCGAGTCCTCCGGGGCGGAGATCCGGTACGGCGCCGAGGTCGTCCGGATCGACCGGCGGCCGCAGCTCGGGGTGGCCGTGCGGACGGCGGGGCCGGGGGGCGGCGAGATCGTCCGGGGGCGGGTGCTGGTCAACTGCGCCGGGCTGTACTGCGACGAGGTGGCCCGGCTGACCGGCGACGATCCCGGGATGCGGATCGTGCCGTTCCGGGGCGAGTACTTCACGCTGGCCCGGCCGGAGCTGGTGCGGGGGCTGGTGTATCCGGTGCCGGATCCGGCGTTCCCGTTCCTCGGGGTGCATCTCACCCGGGGGATCGACGGGGGCGTCCACATCGGGCCCAATGCCGTGCCGGCGCTGGCCCGGGAGGGGTACGGGTGGGGGACCGTGCGGCTGCGGGAGCTGGGGGCGACCGGGGCGTGGCCGGGGTCGTGGCGGAT
>NZ_LGDW01000114.1 GCF_001280005.1 Streptomyces sp. NRRL WC-3618
GGGTGGGACTCGGGGTGGGTGTCGGGGACGGCGTCGGGGTGGGGCTGGGGGTCGGGGTGGGCCTGGGCGCCACAGCCGGGAGCACGGCCGGGGATGCCGGCTCGGGTTCCTGCTCGGGCGGCGTCGGGCTCGGCGTCGGCGTCGGTGCCTCGGGCCGGACCGGCGTGTATGGGGACGAGGAGGGCCGAGCGACCGTCTCCTTCGGGACCTCGTCGCCCGCCAGCGCGAACACCACCGCCGCGATCCCGACGGCGACGACCCCCGCCGCGATGCCCGCCTTCACCGGCGCGCCCAGCCCCTCCGAGACCGCCGCACCGCCACCGGCCCCGCCGGACGACGAGCCGCCCGCCGCGCCGCCGACGCCCACCGCACCCGCTCCGGCGCCCCCGGCGACCAGCGCGGCCACCTTGGCGTATCCGGCGGCGCCGAACCAGCCGATGACCGCGACCGGTACGACGGCGGGGATACCGCTGGCGACCTCCTTGATCTGGCCCGCGGCCAGCCGGCACCTGGCGCACTCCTCGAGGTGCTTGCGCAGTCCCCGTTCGGCCCGCGTGCGCAGACCGCCGCGGGCGTACGCGCCGAGCCGGTCGGCGTACCGGGAGCACTCCTCGTCGGTCACGAGGGTCGCGCTGACGTGGGCCTGGAGATAGGCCTGCTTGAGGCCTTCGCGGGCCCGGCTGGCGAGCACGCGCGTGCCGTTGGCGTCGAGTCCGAAGAGGGTGGCGACCTCGCTCGGCGACTCGTCCTCCACCTCGGTGTGCCACAGCACTGCCTGCCACCGCTCGGGCAGCGACCGGAACGCCTGCATGGCCATGGACCGCTCGGCCTCGTGCATCGCGCGTACGTCGGCACCGAGGTCCAGGGTGGCGTTGTCGGCGGACACCGCGGCCATCTGCGACCCGCGCGCGGCCTGCGCCGCGAACACCGCGAAGTCGTCGACCAGTTGCTCACGCTTCGCCGAGGTCGTCCAGTTCGCGGCGACCCGGCGGACGGTGGTGAGCAGATAGGCGCGTACGGCGTACTCCGGGCCGGAGCCGCCGCGTACCGCCTGGAGCATGCGGGCGAAGACCTCGGCGGTGAGGTCGTCGGCGGTGTGGCCGTCACGGCAGCACGTGCGCGCGTACTTGCGTACGGCATCGGCGTGGCGCCGGTACAGCTCCTCGTACGCCGTGTCGTCGCCCGAGCGCATCCGCCCGATCAGGTCGGTGTCGGACGGCGGCAGCTCGATGGGCGGCGGCAGCACACTGTCCGCGCGGGGCGGCAGCAGGCCGCCCTCGCGCTGCGCCGGGACGCTGCCCTCCATCGGGCCGTCGAGGTACTCCGGGTACTCCGCACCGGGCAGGGAGCCACCCAGGTACTGAACGCCGCCCGGACCGCCCTGGTTCGGCACCTGCGGGGAGGTCAGCCCGCCGCAGGTCTCCGGGTCACCGTCACTGGGTGACTCGTCCCGCCCGTCAACGCTCATCGCGGAAAGCCCCTGCCGCCTGCGCAGCTGACTGCACATCGAGTCCCGAACACCGGGTCAGAGTGCCATATCGGCTTTGTTCAGGGAGCCCGGAACGAACCAACCACTCATCCGTGGGGCTTCCCGCAACGAGGTACTGGCATTCACCCGAACGGGGAACGCCTGACCGTCACATACGTGACTTCACATGGGTCGCGATCGCAGTCCCTCCAGCAGGATGTCCAGCAGCCGCGACGAGGCCGCCGCCTGCTGAGCGGCATCCGGCAGCGAGGGTGCCGCCGTCGCGATCACCAGCAGGACGTCCGACACCGACACGTCCGGCCGTAGTGCGCCCGCCTCGCGCGCCCGCTCCACGAGCCGGCCCACCACGTCGAGCAGTGCCGTCGCACCCGGGTCGTCCGCCAGAGCCGCCGCCGCGGCGTCGTCGGGCACCAGCCGCAGCTCCCCGGTGCTGAAACCGGGACCGGCCGGCTGGGTCCGCTGCTGCGGCACCCGTGCCTCTTCGAGGCCGAGGCCACCGGAGGCACCGGAACCGTCGGAAGCGTCGTCGTCGGCGACGCCGACCCGCAGTATCTGCGGCGGCAGCAGCCGCCCGGCGCCCGAGGCCACCGACGTCCGCAGGAAGCGCGACAGCGCCGACCACGGCTCGTCCTCCTGCCCGAGCGCCGCACGTGCCTGGTCGGTCAGCCGGGCGGTCTCCTCCTCGGCTATCCGCCGGACCAGGACGTCCTTGCTCGGGAAGCGCCGGTACACCGTGCCGACACCCACCCGCGCGCGCCGTGCCACGTCCTCCATCGGCGCGCCGTATCCCAGCTCGCCGAAGACCTCACGTGCCGCGCGCAGTACGTGCTCCAGATTGCGCTGTGCGTCCACACGCAGCGGCGCCGTACGCGATGAGTCACCGCGTCCGTTGCCCGCCGCCGCGCTGACCGGTCCGCCTGGTGCGATGGCGGACGCGGATGACCAACGAGAATCCTGAATGTGCATAATGTTCCCCCGGTAATGACGTCTCCCCCCGGAGACTCCCCGCCATTGGTAGCCGGAGCGTACGGAACCAGCACTGAGCCACGGGCCCACCCGTCGCGGAGCGGACCCGAAAGAGCGCATCCCCCTACACCCCGTCGGCCTACGAACATAGTTGAGCAAGGGTCAATTCAGAAGGGGCACGTTCCGCACAGGGTGCCGCCCGATCGGAGTACGAGTCGCTTACGTCCCGGATGCCCCCCCTCCGGTCACCCGGCTCACCGCCGCTGACCTGCGATTCTGCCCCGAGCGGCGACGATTCGGGCAACGTTTCGGTCCACCGTCCGCCGGTCACACAAATTGTCGGGCCTGTGGACAAACGCGAGCGCTGGGTGCGTCATGGGATGGTGAAGGAACGTACGCGCATACTCGTTGTCGGCGGCGGCTACGTCGGGATGTACACGGCCCTGCGCCTCCAGCGGAAGCTCCAGCAGGAGCTGAAACGGGGCCAGGTCGACATCACCGTCGTCACGCCGAACCCGTACATGACCTATCAACCGTTCCTCCCCGAGGCGGCGGCGGGCAACATCTCGCCCCGCCACGTGGTCGTACCGTTGCGCCGGGTCCTCGACGGGTGCCGGATCGTCGTCGGCGAGGTCACGGCGATCGACCACGCCAAACGCACCGCGACCCTCACCACCCTCGCCACCACGGAAGAGGGAACGGGCCCCCAGCAACTGACGTACGACGAACTCGTCCTCGCCCCCGGCTCGGTCTCCCGCACCCTGCCGATCCCCGGCCTCGCCGAACACGCCATCGGCTTCAAGACGGTCGAGGAAGCCATCGGCCTGCGCAACCACGTCATCGAACAGATGGACATCGCCTCCTCCACCCGCGACCCCGCGATCCGCGACGCCGCCCTGACCTTCGTCTTCGTGGGCGGCGGCTACGCGGGCGTCGAGGCGCTCGGCGAACTGGAGGACATGGCCCGCTACGCCGCGCGGTACTACCACAACGTCAAGGCCGAGGACATGAAGTGGATCCTCGTCGAGGCCTCGGGCCGCATCCTGCCCGAGGTCGGTGCGGAGATGGGCAAGTACACCGTCACCGAGCTGCGCCGCCGCAACATCGACGTACGGCTGGAGACCCGCCTCGACTCCTGCGCGGACCGGGTCGCCGTCCTCAGCGACGGCGCCCGCTTCCCGACCCGTACGGTCGTGTGGACAGCCGGCGTCAAACCCCACCCCCTCCTCGCGGCCACGGACCTCCCGCTGAACGAGCGCGGGCGCCTCAAGTGCACCGCCGAGCTGAGGATCGAGGGCGCCACGCACGCGTGGGCGGCGGGAGACGCCGCGGCCGTCCCCGACGTCACGGCCGCGGAACCCGGCAAGGAGACAGCCCCCAACGCCCAGCACGCGGTCCGCCAGGCCAAGGTCCTCGGCGACAACATCGCCCGATCTCTGCGGGACGAACCGCTCGAAACGTACTCCCACAAATACGTCGGTTCAGTAGCCTCCCTGGGACTCCACAAGGGCGTCGCACACGTCTACGGGCGAAAGCTGAAGGGCTACCCCGCCTGGTTCATGCACCGCGTCTACCACCTGAGCCGGGTGCCCACCTTCAACCGCAAGGCCCGGGTGCTCGCCGAGTGGACCCTGTCGGGACTCTTCAAAAGGGAGATCGTCTCCCTCGGTTCGCTCGAACATCCCCGCGCGGAGTTCGAACTCGCGGCCGGTGGAAAGCCTTCCCAGTACCCGAACCAGGACCGGAAGCAGAACCCGAAGGGGTCATCCTGACCTGATCCAGGAACTCCACCGACGCGGCCTGCGTCTGAAGGATGTCGGCCCGGCCGACCACACTGCCAGACTGGTCCGACCTGGGGCGGGCCGCCGCTCGCCCTTCGAAACCCACGAGGCATTCCGCAAGTGCTGCATCTCCCGGGGAACACCACCCGTACCTCCGGCCGACCCGCTGCCGGCCTGTGCCGACAAACACAAGGCAAGGATTCGTGAACTTCACGCGCTGGAGCGCCCGACTTCCCGGAACGCAGCGCCGCGCCGCAGCGCGGACCGATCACCCGATGACTCCGGACCGACTCGGCGAGAGCTCCGGTCCCGGCTCCGTACCCGCCGCCCGCGCCGAGCAGCTCACCGGCGGGGCGCCCCCCGTCCCCGCGGTCGACGCGCTGCCCACCCGCGAGGTCCTCGACCGCATCCCGGCCCTGGTCGCCCTCGTCCAGGGCGCCGATCACCGCATCGCGTACGTCAACGACGCCTACACGGCGGCCTTCGGCGTACGGCCCGAAGGCAGCCCCGCCCGTGAGGCGGCCCCCGAACTCGACGAACTGGGCCTGCTGCCCCTCCTGGACCAGGTCCTGCGCAGCTGCAAGCCCCGCACGGTCAAGTCCCGCAAGGCGCACAGCGGACGCTCCTACACGATCACCTGCACCCCGGTCGAGATGACGGCCACTCCCGAAGGCAGTGGCGGCGTTCTCATCTTCGCCGCCGACGTCACCGACCACGCCGAGGCAGCCGAACGCCTGAGGGCCAGCGAACGCAGCCAGCGCGAAACCGCGGTGACCCTCCAGCGCTCCCTCCTTCCCCAGGAACTCGAGGAACCGGACGACCTCCGCGTGGCCGCCGTCTACCACCCCGGCGGCACGGAAGCGGCCGTGGGCGGCGACTGGTACGACGTCATCACCCTGGGCGGCGGCCGCACAGCCCTCGTCATCGGCGACGTCATGGGCCGAGGAGTGCGCGCGGCAGCGGTCATGGGCCAACTCCGTACGGCGGTCCGCGCGTACGCCCGCCTGGACCTCCCCCCGCACGAGGTCCTCCAGCTCCTCGACGGCCTCGCCGCGGAGATCGACGCCAACCAGATCGCCACCTGCGTGTACGCCGTCCACGACCCCAACGAGGGCAAACTGGTGTACGCCTCCGCGGGCCACCTGCCGATCCTGGTCCGCGACGAGAGCGGGGTTGTCCAACGGGCCGACGAACCCACCGGCCCACCCCTCGGCACGGGCGACTGGATCCACGCCTCCGGCTCGATCCCGCTGACCCCGGGCTCCACCGCGGTCCTCTACACGGACGGCCTGGTGGAACGCCGCAACGAGGACCTGGACGAGGGCATCGCCGCCCTGGAACGCGCCCTTTCCGGCGCCACGGGCAGCCCCCAGGTCGTCTGCGACCGGCTGGTCCGCTCGGCGGGCGTCACCGCGGACCACGACGACGACGTGGCGGTCCTTGTCCTCCAGCACCCGGCCCGCACCGGCCCCGACAGCGACCTGTTCCGCAACGCGGCCCTGGACCTCCTCGGCGGCATCGAAGCGGCCCCACGCGCGCGTGCGTTCGCCTCCGGCGTCCTGACGAGCTGGCGCTTCCCCACCGAACTGCACGACGTGGGCGTCCTGGCGGCCAGCGAACTCGTCGCGAACTCCCTCCAGCACGGCACACCCCCGATGCGCCTGCGCCTGCGCCGCACCGACCGCCGCCTCATCGTCGAGGTGACGGACGGCGACGACCACCTCCCCCTGCGCCGCACGGCGGAACCCGGCGACGAGTCGGGCCGGGGCATCGCCATCGTCGCGGCGGTCGCCACGAGCTGGGGCTCACGCCGGACACCGGGAGGCGGAAAGGCGGTGTGGTGCGAGTTCGTGCTGCCCAATCCGGCCCGGCTCGGAGCAGCGGCCCCCAGGGAGGCTCCGCGCGTCCCCTAGGCGAACCCCCGAGCGCCTGCTAGTAGCTCCTGCATGGCAGATCTCACAGGTTTCCCCCTCAAAGACAACGCCACACACGACGCCACCGAACACTACGAGCGCTACAGCGCCCTCATGATGGCGCCCTTCGTCGCCGCGATCGTCGAGGCCGCCGACCTCTTCCCGGGCGCCCAGGTCCTCGATCTGGCCTGCGGCACCGGCTTCGTCGCCCGCGCTGCCGCCGCCCAGGTCGGTCCCACGGGCCACGTGGCCGCCGCCGACCTCCTGGAGGACATGCTCACAACCGCCGCCCGCAACGCACCCCGGATGTACCCCGACATCGAGTTCACCCAGGCCCCGGCCGACAAACTCCCGTACCCGGACGACTCGTTCGACGTGGTCCTCTGCCAACAGGGCATCCAGTACTTCCCCGACCTGGACGCCGCACTCACCGAAGCGGCCCGCGTCACCCGCACGGGCGGCCGTCTCGCGATCACCACCTGGACTCCGCCGGCAGACCGCATTCCGTACTTCGCCGCCCAGCTCAAGGCCGTCACAGAACACGGCGATCCGGAGGCGAGGGCCCGTTTCGAGACGTCCCTCTCCTGCCCCGCCGACCGCCTCGTCGCCGCCCTGACCGCCGCAGGCTTCCACGACATCACGATCCGCGAGGTCACCTTCGGGATCGCCTTCCCGGACATCGCGGACTTCGTCACCGGCCACCTGGCGGCCGTCCCGTGGGGCCAGTCGATCGAGGAGGCGGGCGGACGGCCTCGCTTCACCGAGGCAGCGGAAACGATCCGCGAGGCACTGGCCCCCCACACGTCCCCCGACGGCTCGGCAACCCTCCCATTCACCTCGACCCTGGCCACAGCGACCGGCTGACCGCCCGTGCCTACTACTACGTAGTAGGCACCACGGCCTCCACCGAAGCCCCGCCCTGCGCGACCACCCGACTCCGCCGCGCCAGAGACGGCTGATTCTGTACGGGGGTCAGCTGCCGTCCCAGCCGTACGGCGAGGACGCTGATCCCCAGGGAGAACAGCAGGAACATCACGATGTACGGCGCGTGCAGCGAGGCCCCCAGGGGCCCACCCACCGCCGGACCGAGCGCCAGCGCCAACTGCTTCACCAGGGCGAACGCCGAGTTGTACTGTCCCGCCATCCCGGCAGGCGCCAGATCGGCCACCAGCGGCGCGACGGTCGGTGCCAGCATCGCCTCCCCGAGCCCGAACAGCGCGTACGTCGACACGAACGCGGCGCTCGCCATGGCCTGGCTGCCGTGCCCGAGCCCCGCGTACCCGGCCACGCCCCACGCGACGGCCCAGAGGATCCCCACGGCCGCGATCACTCGGGACCGCTTCTGCCGCTCGACGAACCTGAGCACCGCGAACTGCGCGACCACGATCACCGCGGTGTTCGCCGCAAGCGCTGAACCGAGCGACGACGTCGAGATCCCGGCCGCCTCGACCCCGTACGCGGCCAGCCCCGACTCGAACTGCCCGTAGCAGGCGAAGAACAGCACGAAGCCCAGCACACACAGCTGCACCATCGCCCGGTTCCCGAGCAGCTGCTTCCAGCTGCCCCTGGCCTGAGCCGGAGCACCGTCGATCTTCGGTGAACGAGGCATCCGCACGGTCGCCATGATCACAGCGAGCAGCAGGAACATCGCCGCCTCGATGCCGAACAGCAGAGTGAATGAGCCGACCCGGGTCGTGTCCACGAGATGCCCGCCGATGAGCCCACCGACGCCGAGTCCCAGGTTCTGCAGAAAGAACTGGGTGGCGAAGGCCCGCGACCGCGTCTCCGCCGACGAGAAGTCCACGATCATCGTCGCGAGCGCCGGCTGCATCACGGCCTGCCCGGCCCCCAGCGCCACAGCGGCCAGGAGTACGGCGGTCGCGTCGGCGGCGAGCCCGAGGCCCATCGCGCCGACAGAGGCGGTGACCAGGGCGACGAGCAGCACCGGCAGCGGGCCGCGCCGGACGATGGCCCGCCCGGCGAACGGCAGCACGATCAGCGCCGCCACGGCAAAGACGGCGAGTACGAGTCCCGCCGTCATGGCTCCCAGTCCCCGCACCTGCGCCACATAGACGTACAGATAGGGGACGGTGAAGCCGAGCCCGAACGCGCTGAGTGCGTTGCCCACATGGATCCGGCGCATCGCTGCGCCCATCGCCCTGGTCACTTTCACCTGCCTTGACGTGAAGTCGTACGCCAACCGAAGGGGTTAGACATGAAGACTTCGAAGCTAAAATTTAGAATTGAACAGTACACCTCGAAGGACTTCGACGCCAAGCGGCCGCATGGGAGACTGCGGGCATGGGTGACACCCCCGCCGTCGGTGAGCCGACGCTCGATGAGCAGATCGCCGCCTACCAGCGCGAGTTCAGAGACCTGGACCCCCAGGTCGAGAAGATCGTCGCGGCCCTGGGCCGGCTGAACCGCCGTATGAACGTCGCGTACGGCCGCCAGACCGCGACGCTCGGCATCAGCAACGCCGAGTGGGAGGTGCTCAAGGCGCTGGTGCTGTCCGGAGCCCCGTACCGCATGGGCCCGAGCGACCTCGCGAAGCGACTGGGCCTGACTCCGGCCGCGATGACCCACCGGATCGACCGGATGGTGACGGAGGGCCTGGTCACCAGGGAACGCGACGAGTCCAACCGGGTCCGCGTGATCGTGGGGCTGACGGACGAGGGCCGCGAGAAGTGGCTGGAGGCGATGCGCCTGGCCACCGTCTTCGAGGACGACCTCCTCCAGGACCTCTCCCAGGAGGAACGCGCGAGTCTCGGCGACGTCCTCACCCGTCTCCTGCGCCGAGTGGAGCACGCTCAGCCGGACGCCGGCGGCCGACTTAGCGATCTCGACTAAAGATCTTGACAGGGCGAGGCCGGGGATGGCAGGGGGCGCTTGACAGCCCCCTCCCCGACCCGTAAAGTTCTTCGGGTTGCCACGGGGCCGTAACGGTTCTGCGGCAGCACCTCCGCCGCAGCAGCGGCAAAACCAAACCATCAGCATGATCTCCCGTCCGGGTTGATTTCGGTGTGCCCGAATTTAATTCGAATGAGGCTCGATGGAGCTCAGCGGCCCGATTGGGAATCGCCGAGAGGATCGGTTAAGGTTTGAGACGTCGGAACGGCCCAACAGCCGGGAAGACAAGCCCCGCTGACTGGGAATCAGGCCCGAAAGGATCTGATAGAGTCGGACTCGCCGGAAAGGGAAACGCGAAAGCGGAAACCTGGAAAGCA
>NZ_LGDW01000115.1 GCF_001280005.1 Streptomyces sp. NRRL WC-3618
ACGCGGGCATGGGGGAGCACCTCCGCGAAGGCTGGCCGGGGGGAGGGGGAGTGGGCCGAACGTGGGATCCGTGAGCACCGTAGGCCCATACGATCTGCGGCCCGGGTCAGGCAGCGGGCGGCGCGCGTCGGTGTCCCCCGTTCGCGGTAACGTGAGCCCCCTATGAACGCCAAGCCCGACGTGCGGTTGCCCGCCGTGTCCGTGATCATGCCCGTTCTCAACGAGGAGCGGCATCTGCGCGGAGCCGTCCAAGCGATCCTCGCCCAGGAGTACGCCGGCGAGATGGAGGTCGTCATCGCCCTCGGTCCGTCGACGGACCGCACGGACGAGATCGCCGCCGAGCTGGTCCGGGAAACCGCCTCCGACGCCAAGCGCGTCCACACGGTCCCCAACCCCACCGGACGCACGCCGGCCGCGCTGAACGCCGCGATCAAGGCCTCCCGCCACCCCGTGGTCGTACGCGTCGACGGACACGGCATGCTCTCGCCCGACTACATCGCGACCGCCGTCCGTCTCCTCGACGAGACCGGCGCGCAGAACGTCGGCGGGATCATGCACGCCGAGGGCGAGAACGCCTGGGAGCACGCGGTGGCCGCCGCGATGACCTCGAAGATCGGCGTCGGCAACGCCGCCTTCCACACGGGCGGTGTGGCGGGGCCCGCCGAGACCGTGTACCTCGGTGTCTTCCGGCGGGCGGCCCTCGAGCAACAGGGCGGCTACAACGTGGAGTTCATCCGCGCCCAGGACTGGGAGCTGAACTTCCGGATCCGGGAGGCGGGCGGCCTCATCTGGTTCTCGCCCGAGCTGCGGGTGTCGTACCGGCCGAGGCCCTCCGTGCGCGCGCTGGCCAAGCAGTACAAGGACTACGGGCGTTGGCGCCATGTCGTGGCCCGCTACCACGAGGGCTCCATCAACCTGCGCTACCTCGCCCCGCCCACCGCCGTGCTCGCGATAGCGGCGGGCGTGCTGCTGGGCGCCGTACTGACCCCGTGGGCCTTCCTGGTGCCCGGCGGCTACCTCGCGGCGATCACGGCGGGCTCGGTGCCGGCGGGCAAGGGGCTCCCCCTCAAGGCCCGGCTGCAGATCCCCGTCGCCCTCGCCACCATGCACATGTGCTGGGGCTGGGGCTTCCTGACGAGCCCCAAGTCGCTTGCCAGGAAGGTGATCGCGGCCCGTCGGCCGGCGGTACTGGACGGCGCGAACGCGGCCTGAACACCTACGTCCTGAATCCCTACGAGCCGGGGCCTGCCGTCACCACTGACGGCAGGCCCCGACTCATGTGCGCGGCCGTCTACCAGCGGTAGGGCGAGTACACGTCCATGCACGCGTCGGTGTCCGAACCGACCACTTTGTCGGCGCTCTCCGGCAGTTGGCCCGCCTTCGGCGCCTTCTGCTTCGGATAGGACGCGCCCTCGCGCCAGTCGGCGCCCACGGTCACCGTCACACCGGAGACGTCCGTCGACTTCTTCACCGAACTCGCGGGAATCCCCAGGGACTTGGCGACCAGCTGGGCATCGCCCGCCAGATCGGCGCTCGGATAGCGTACGACCGTCTTCTCCACGGACAGCGAACCGGACGGGTCCGCCGCCGCGTTCGTGAAGCCCTTGCCCGAGAGGGCCTGGCTGATCGTGGTCGCCCGGCCGCCGACCGCGGCGAGGGTGGCCGTCCGCGTGCCGTTCTGCACGAGCACGCCGATCTCGCCGGGATCGGCCGCCGGGTCCGTCGAAGCCGTCGCCGCGACGGCGGGCTTCGGCGCCTTCGGCGCCGCGCTGCCGCCCTTGTCGTCGAAGGCCACGTCGTCGCGGAGCATCGTCCACACCTGCTCGGCGTCCGCGTCGGCCGCCACCAGATGGTTGCGGTCCTTGGGGTCCTCGACGGTCGGCATCGTCGTCATCGTGATGCGGTCGGTCGGCACCGACTTGAGCTGCATGCCCAGGTCGTACAGCTCCTTGACGGTGCCGAGCTCCTCGGACACCGTCAGGGACTTGGTGGCCGCCTCGGCCAGACCGGTGAGCCGTCCGGCGTCCGTGAAGACGTTCTGTGCCTTCAGCGTGCGGATCATCGAGTTCATGTACATGTGCTGGGCCTTGGCACGCCCCAGGTCGCTGTAGAAGGCGTGCCGGGTACGCAGCCACTGCAGCGCCTGCTTGCCCTGGACCTTGTGCTTACCTGCCGTGAGCTTGAGCCCGGAGCCGCCGGACACGTTGGGCCGCGGGCGGTCCCACACGTTCTGCTTCACGCACACCTCGACGCCGCCGATCGCGTCGGCCATTTTCACCACGCCCGCGAAGTCGATCGTCATCCAGTGGTCGATGTAGACCCCGGTGAGGTTCTGCCAGGTGGCCAGCGTGCAGCCGGCGCCGCCCCGGGCCAGCGACGTGTTGATGATGTCGTTGGTCGCCGCGAACTTCTCACCGGTGTCGGGGTCCACGCACTTCGGTATGTCGACGCGGGTGTCGCGCGGGATGCTCACCACGGCCGCGCTCTTGCGGTCGGCGGAGACGTGGACCAGCATCTGGACGTCGCCCAGCGGCGGGTTGCCGCGGTTGGCCCTGTCACCGCCCAGGGACACGTTGGCGTCGGAGTTACGGCTGTCCGAGCCGATCAGCAGGATGTTCAGCGGAGTCTGTCCGGCCGCGTTCGGCTCGGTCCGCCGCGCCTTGGAGTCGCCGCTGCTGCGCGTGCCCTTCTGGATGTTGCCGTTCAGGTGCTCGTAGTACAGGTATCCGACGCCGGCTGTGCCCAGTATCAGTATCGCGAGGGTCGCCGCCGACCAGCGAAGCACCTTGTGTCTGCCCACCGGCCCACCTCTTCCCCCGGCACCACCACCGCCACCGTCGTCGGACGCGCCGCCGTCCCCATCGCCGGCGCCGCCCCCGTGCTCGCGCGAACCGCCTTGCTGCCCCGGAACCCGAGCAGGCCGGACGCCTGGTCGCGTCCCCTCCCCCTGCACACTGCTCTGTGTCATTCCCCTGCCTCCCCACCCTTGCGCCGCCGTCGAACAGGCCTGCCTCGCGTCCTCTTAGACGCGAGACAGGCCTGTCAGGTCAATCGGCGCACCAAAAACTTCTGGCACAGACGTCCACCAGCCGGCCGGAGTACTCAGCCGGACCGCTCAGCCGGTGTGGTCGACCGGCGTGGACCGGCGTGGCCGAACCGGCGTGGTCAGCTGGCGCACTGCACCTTGTCCGCCGTGGACTGCCCCTCCACGGTCGGCGCCTTCGCCGGCGCGGTGAGCGAGACGCCGGCCCCCTTGAAGTCCTTGCCCAGGGTCAGCGTCATGGTGGGCTTCCCTTGGGCGTTCGTCACACTCTTGCCCGGCTTCATCGCCGCACCGGACAGCCCCATGATCTCGGCCAGCCGCCGGGCCTGGTCGGCCTGGTCGGGCGCGTACTCCAGCGTCGTCTTCGCGAGCTCCGCCGAGGCGTTGCCCGCGTTCTCGGACTTGGTCACGCCCTCGTCATTCTGCAGGTAGTTGAGCGTCTCCTGCGCGGAGCCGCCGACGGCACCGCCGTTCAGGATCCGCACCCGCACCTCGGAGGCGGCGGACTTGGTGCCCTTGAGCCGGGCGGCGATGGCAGCCGCCTCCTTGGCCTTCTGCTGCTTGACCGCGGTGAACGACACGTCGTTGGCGATCGCGTTGAACACCTCGGGACCCGTGACCTGGTTGACGATCACCGTCTTGCGGACGACACCGTCCGCCGGGTTGTCGATGACCGGCACGGTCATGAAGGTGATGTTCTTCGGCGGCACCTTCTTCAGCTCCAACGCCACGTCCTTGAGCGTGGAGACGTTGCCGAGACCGGTGTCCACGGTCAGCGCCTTGGTGGCCGCCTCGGCGAGCTTGAGCAGCTTGGTCGGGTTGCTCAGCGTGTCACCGGAGGCCATTTTGCGCATCAGCGAGCTGAGGAACTGCTGCTGCACCTTGATCCGGTCCAGGTCACCGTGGTTGCCGAAACTGTGCCGCGTACGGACGAAGGCGAGCGCCTGCTCTCCCTCGACCTTCGACTTGCCGGCGGGCAGCTTCAGCTTCGACTCCTTGTCGTTGACGGCCTTGGTCACGCAGACCTCGACACCGCCCACCGCCGTCGTCAGCGTCTTCACCGCGTTGAAGTCGGCCATCATGAAGTGGTCCGGCGAGATGCCCGTGACCTCCTTCACCGTGCGCATGGTGCAGCCGGGGTCACGCCCGTCCTGCCCGAGGCTGGTGTTGAAGCGGACGTCCGGGGTGCCCTTGATGATCTTCTCGGACCCGTCCTTCTGCACGGTCGGACAGTCCGGGATGTCGACGACCAGGTCACGCGGAATGCTCAGCGCGGTCGCGTTCGTCCGGTCCTTGGAGACGTGCAGCAGGATCGTCGTGTCCGCGTGCCCGACGCTGCCCGCGTCCCCGTAGGCCTCGTTGCCCGCACCGGTGCGCTTGTCCGTGCCGATGATGAGGATGTTGAAGGCCTCGTCCTTGCTGAAGCCGGCCTTGCCCGCCGTACCGACGTCCGTCGTCGTGACGTTGCCCTCGAGGTGCCTGAGGTAGAGGTAGCCCGCCGTGGTGGCGGCCACCAGGACGAAGGCCATGGTCCCGCCCGTCCAGAGCAGCACCTTCTTGGCCTTCGACTTCTTCTTCTGCGGGGCGCGCGAACGGCGCCGCCCGGGCAGCGGATCCTCTTCCTCGGGCACACCGCGCCGCCGTCTCGGCGGGGGGACCTGCCCGGGCGTACCGGGCACCCCGTGTGTCTCTCGCTCCCGCTCCGGAGCCGCCGAACGCCCGCGTCCCGCACCCGCGTTGGCGGGCGCGGCTCGGCGAGGTCCCGGTACCGCTGATTGCGGTGCGGAGGGAGTCAGTCGCAGTTCGTATTCGCCGGTGCTCGGGTTGAGCACCCACTGGTCTGCGGGGTCGATGTCGCCCGCCTGCCCACGGCCTTGCGCGTCCACGGTTTCTGCATCCTCCGTCGGGGCCACGCGGCGCCTTTCCCCCTCCAAAGGCGCTCGGGTCTCGGTCTCCCGGTGTGCACACGACACGTGTCCTGACGCACCGGATCGCTCACACTATCCGGCCAGTTGGGTGTCAAACGACGACGGTGACAAATTCCACGCCCCTACACCGGGCAATCCACCCAATTTCTTGAACTAAGGTTCGGTGACTTGGCAAGCGCTTTACCCGCAGGCGCCCCGGACGGCGGTGTTCCCGCGAAAAGTGGGTACGGGAGTCGGCCCGCCCGAATCGTCTCGAACCGGCCTTTCTCCCCTGACCGCCACGGGAGAGTCCGTCCGCCGCCGCTCGAACAGCCGCCCGGCGTCCGGCTCGACACGCTGGTCACGATCGGCGTCGTAGGCGTACGCCTCACGTGGGACGGTCAGGAATCTCACATGTTCGACGAGGAGGTCGCGCATGCCACCCACCAATTCGCACAAACCGCGCAGACTGGCCGGCGTGGGGTCCGTGGTGAGGGAGGAAGTCCCGGCATCGAGCACCGGATAGAGCCTGACCGGCCCGCAGGACGTCCTTGCTCTGCACCTTGTTGACGAGCGCCCCGAGAAATCGCTGCTGCCGGTCCATCCGTGGGTGTCGCTCCCATTGCCGAGGGACTTCCGCGCCCGCACATACCCGAGCGCCTGTTCCCCGTCGAGCGTCACCTTCCCGGCAGCGGCACCGTGGTCCGGCGTGATGTCCCCGTCGAGCTTGGCGTAGACCCCGAGCTCGATCCCGACGCGCGGAAGGCGGGCCGGGGCGGGCCGCTGGTCGACCGAACGGCTGACCGCCGGGGGCGGGCGCCGTACGACAACCCGCCCCTACCTGCGGCGAGTCGCCGTCACCTTCTCCTCCTCGACCCGCTTGGCCACCACATCCTCGTCCGCCCGCTCGAGATGCCGGCACAGCACCACGGACCCTCCGGTGGCCAGCGGCGAGTACAACCCCGCGCTGACCCCGTCCCACGTGTCGTACCCCAACCCCGACAGCAACCGGGACCCGGGCCCCGTGAGCCCGAACCCCACCGCGTCCGCCCCGGCCCGCTCGACCACCTCCGCCCCCGTGAACTCCGCCCCGGCCACGATCAGCGCGGGCGCCTCCGGATCGACGGGCGCGTACGGCGCGAACCGGTCCCCCTGCCCCGGCACCTCCACCGCGTAGTCGGCGAAGCCGGCCGGAGGCTGCGGAAACCGCCCGCCCAACGGCCGCAGCGCGAGGGCGATCCGCTCACCGGAACACGCGCGCGCCGCGTCCAGGGTGTCGGGCCCGCTGACGACGATGTCGGCGGCACCGGCCTCACCGGCCATGTCCGCGACGACGCCCACCGACGAACACGCCAGCAGCCACACCGCCGTCTGCCAGTGCGCGGGCAGCAGCAGCGCGACCCGGTCACCGGGTTCGGCGGACAGCTCGCCCTGGAGGAGATTCGCGGTCTTGGCCACCCAATTGGCGAAGGTGGCCACGGACAATTCGACACGTTCGCCCGTGGCGTCGTCGTAGAAGGTCACCAGGGGGCGCGCGGGGTCCGCGGCGAGCGCGGAACGCAGCAGGTCGGCAGGGGTGCGGTCGATGGCGTTCACCCGCGCAAGGCTACGCGGCACGGCGGGCGCGGGCCGCCCCGCGAAGCCACCGGTTCGGACGAACCCGCCAGACGGATCGTCAGTTCATCGATGGACAGATATGTATGACTATGTCCAGGATCAGGGGCATGCGTGGATACCTGTCTTCCTCCGTCGGCGTCGTATGCGCGACCGTCCTGGCGCTCCCGTTGACCCTGCCCACCAACCCGGCTTCGGCCCTGGCGAGACCCGCCGAGGCGAGACCGGCGGCCCCCGCCGCTCCCGCTGTCCCCGGCGCCACCCAGTCGCTCCCGCTCACCCCCCTCCCCGGCGACCGCACCCTCGGTCCGGCCGCCGAACAGGGCCTCTATCGTCCGGACGTACGGCACTTCTCCCTCGTAGGCGTCATCTGGGACAATCCGGACACCGAGTTGTACGGCCGGGTCGAGGTCCGCACCCGGGCAGCCCGCGACGGCCGATGGTCCGGCTGGCAGGACGTCGAGACGCACAACCACGAGCACGCGGCCGACCCCGACTCGGCCGAACGCGCCTCGGGCCGGGTCCGTGGCTCCACGGCACCGCTGTGGGTCGGTGACTCGAACGGCGTGGAGGTACGCGTACGGGCGGAGGGCACAGGGCGCGCCCTGGACGCCGGCGCCCCGCTCCCCTCAGGTCTGCGCCTCGAACTGGTGGACCCGGGCGCGGCACCCGCGGCACCCGGCCGACAGGGCGCCCGCGCCCTGGATCCGGCGGAGCCGGACCCCTCCACCGAGTCCCCGGAACCGGAGTCGGAGCAGGAGTCCGAGCCCGGCACGGCGAACGCGGACCTCGCCCAGCGAGGGGTGAAGCGGGTGAAGCCCTTCATCGGCGCCCGCCCGAAGATCATCACGCGTCGAGGCTGGGGCGCCGACGAGACGCTGCGCGAACGCGGCTTCGTCTACACGAAGACGGTGAAGGCGGCCTTCGTGCACCACACGGCCTCGGGCAACAAGTACTGGTGCTCGCAGGTCCCGTCCGTCATCCGGGGCATCTACCGCTACCACGTGCTGAGCAGCGGCTGGCGGGACATCGGCTACAACTTCCTCGTCGACCGGTGCGGAAACATCTACGAGGGCCGGGCCGGCGGCATGACGAAGCCCGTGAGGGGCGCACACACGCTCGGCTTCAACACCAACAGCATGGGCATCGCCGTCATCGGAACCTTCACGAACTCCAAGCCGTCACAGAACGCGGTGAAGGCGATCGCTCGGCTCACCGCCTGGAAACTCGGTCTGTACGGGGTCAATCCGAACGGGAAGACATACCTGACGTCGGGTGGTGGCAATCTCTACCGAAAGGGAAAGAACGTACGACTGAACGTGATCTCCGGCCACCGGGACGGCTTCGCCACCGAGTGCCCGGGCCGGCTCCTCTACGGGCAGCTCGGCACGGCACGCAAGACGGCGGCCAAATACCAGGGGCGATGAGTTCTCGGGTCGAACGATCTGCACACACTGGCCGGCCGAACACGATTTCGGTCGGTCCCGGCAGGAAGCAGAGACGACAGGTGACAGAAGCGATCCTCCTGGTCGGCGGCAAGGGCACCCGGCTGCGCCCGCTCACCGTGCACACCCCGAAGCCGATGGTCCCGGCCGCCGGGGTCCCCTTCCTCACCCACCAGTTGGCGAGAGCGAGAGCGGCGGGGGTGGAGCACATCGTCCTGGCGACCTCCTATCTGGCCGAGGTCTTCGAGCCGTACTTCGGCGACGGCTCGTCGCTCGGCCTCCACCTGGAGTACGTCACCGAGGACGAACCCCTCGGCACGGGCGGCGCGATCCGCAACGTGGCCTCCCGACTGCACTCCGGCCCGGACGACCCGGTGCTCATCTTCAACGGTGACATCCTCACGGGCCTGGACATCAGGGCCCTGGTCCGCACGCACGAGTCGACGTCGGCGGACGTCTCGCTCCACCTGACCCGTGTCACGGACCCGAGGGCCTACGGCCTGGTCCCGACGGACGACACCGGCCGGGTGACAGCGTTCCTGGAGAAACCGCAGACCCCCGAGGAGATCGTCACCGACCAGATCAACGCGGGGGCGTACGTCTTCCGCCGCTCGGTCATCGACACGATCCCGGCGGGCCGGCCGGTGTCGGTGGAAAGAGAAACGTTCCCTGAACTCCTGTCCGTCGGCGCGCACCTCCAGGGTTTGGTCGACTCGACGTACTGGCTGGACCTGGGCACCCCGGCGGCCTTCGTACGAGGCTCGGCGGACCTGGTCCTGGGTCGCGCCCCCTCCCCGGCCGTCCCCGGCCGCTGCGGCGACCGCCTGGTCCTCCCCTCGGCCCAGGTGGCCCCCGACGCCAAGCTGACCGGCGGCACGGTGGTGGGCGAGGGCGCGTACGTGGCGGAGGGCGCGCGCGTCTCGGGCAGCACGATCATGGCGGGCGCGGTGGTCGAACCGGGCGCGGTCATCACCGACTCCCTGATCGGTGTACGGGCCCGCGTGGGCGAACGCTCGATCCTGACCGGCACGGTCATCGGCGACGGCGCGATCATCGGCGCCGACAACGAACTGAGGGAGGGCGTACGGGTATGGTGCGACGCCCGAATCCCCAGCGGAGCCCTCCGCTTCTCCCCGGACAAGTAGGGGAGTCCCCACCCCCCAGC
>NZ_LGDW01000116.1 GCF_001280005.1 Streptomyces sp. NRRL WC-3618
ACTGACTGCTCTCCAACCCAGAAGCGAACGCCTCCGTAATACGCCCCCTCTCCGCCACCGACCCCGCCTCCGCCAACGCCCCCGGCAGGGAACTCCCCGCGAACCGCGAACTCAGCACCGCGCCAAGCACCGCAACCCCCAGCCCCTGTCCAAGCTCCCCCACCGTCCCGTTGATCCCCGCCCCGACACCGGCCTTCTCCGGCGGAATCGAGCTCAAGATCGCGTGCGCCATCGCCGGACTGGCCACCGCGGCCCCCGTACCGACGAGCAGCAGGCCCAGCAACGTACCCGCGTAACCGCCGGAGGCGACCGTCGCGATAGAGACGAGCCCGCCCGCCATCAGCGCCATGCCCAGCCCGATGGCAAGCGGCGTGCCGAGCTTCGCCGCCCATTTCGCGGACACCCCGGTGAAGTTGAGGGCCACGATCGCGAGCGCGAGCGGTGCCGTACGCAGCCCGGCCTCCAGGGGGCCGTAGCCGAGCACGAACTGCATGTGCTGGGTGAGCAGGAAGAGCGACCCGCCCATCCCGAAGCTGATCAGCATCGCGCCCGCGACCGCTCCGGTGAACCGCCGGTTCCTGAAGAACTGCATGTCGAGCATGGGGTACGGGACCCGGCTCTCCCAGTACGCGAAGGCGCCCAGCACCACGACCGCGACGGTGCCCGGCACCAGCACACGGCCGGATGTCCAGCCGTGCCCGGGCCCGGAGATGATCGCGAACACGAGCGAGGACATACCTACCGTGGAGAGCACCGCGCCGAGGATGTCCGGGCGGTCGCCGGTGGGGTTCTTCGACTCGGGTACGAGGGCCACGACCGCCACCAGCCCCAGCGCCGCGACCGGGATGTTGACGAGGAAGATCGCGCCCCACCAGAAGTGGTTCAGCATGAAGCCGCCGAGCAGCGGGCCGGTGGCGAACCCGAGCGAGTTGACCGCGGCCCAGATGCCGATGGCCTTCGGCTGCTGCTCGGGCGTGAAGATCTGCATGGCCACGGCGAGAGTGGTCGTCATCAGCAGCGCGCCGCCGACGCCCATTCCGGCGCGCGCCGCGATCAACTGGCCGGTGCTGTCCGCCAGTCCGGCGGTCAGCGAGCCCACGCCGAACAGGGCGAGGCCCGCGATGAGCATCTTCTTGCGGCCGTAGCGGTCGGCCGCGCTCCCGGCGGTGAGCAGCAGGCCCGCCTGGACGAGCGAGTACGCGTTGATCATCCACTGGATGTCGGCGGTGCGGGCGCCCAACTCCCGGGTGAGGGAGGGGATCGCGACGTTCAGGACGGTGTTGTCGAGCAGCACGGTGAGCTGCGCGAGACAGATGACGCCGAGGATCAGCCAGCGTTGGGGATGGCCCTGGGCGGGCGGGGACTCAAGGTGGTTCACCTGAGGGGACGTAGACATGTTGTACACCGTAGAAGAGTTCCTATACGGCGTACAACGAATAATGAGACGGTGGGCCCGGAGCGCTCCCGCTCCGAACCCACCGCCTTGAAAAACCGGCCGTCAGCTACTGCCCGCTGGCTGCGTCAGGTCGTAGAAGGTGGCCGAACCCACCGTCACCTTCTTGAAGTTGCTCTCGATCCACGAGCTGATCTGGGACGAGGTGCTTGCCGTACTGCCGCTGCCGCCGCCGCCCATGCGCCCGCCGCCGGAGCCGCCGAAGCCCCTGGAGCCGCTGGAGATGAAGTAGTGGATCCTGCCGTCCGCCACGTACTTCTTGAACTCGGCCAACGTCGGGGACGGGTCGGTGCCGTTGAAGCCGCCGATCGCCATCACCGGGGCGCCGGTGGAGAGTTGGTAGCTCGCCGCGTTCTGGGCACCGATGGCCGCCGCCGCCCAGGTGTACCGACTGGCGTCCTTCTCCAGGAGGGCCTTGGCCGCGCTGCTGACACCGGCGCCGTTGAGCAGCCCGCCCATGCCACCACCGCCACCGATACCGCCCATGCCACCGCCCATACCGCCGCCGGCACCGAACCGACCGCCGGGGCCGCCCTGCTGCTGGTTGCCCGGGAAGCCACCGGTACCGCCACCGGGGAAGCCACCGGGGAAGCGGCCAGTGCCGCCACCGGGAAAGCCACCGGCCCGGAGCCGGCCCATGCCGCCGCGACCGCCCCGTACGGACGGACCCGCCGTGACGATCGAGCCGGTGTGCCCCTCGCCGAGGGTGGTGAGGGAGTACGCGACCGGACCCGCCAGCGCCGCGACGAAGCTCAACCCAACGACAGCGAGCGCCAGTTGATGCCCCAGCCGGTTGACGAAGATGAGCCCCAGCGCGGCCACCAGCCCGCCCACCAGCACCAGCCACTTCAGCCAGGGCAGGTAGTCGGAGGAACGGTGGAGAAGGACGTACCCCCAGACCGCGGTGGCCGTCATGGCACCCGCGAGCGTCAGCGACGCCCACACCCTGGCCCGCTCCTGCCAGAGCAGAGCCGCGCCCATGCCGACCAGCGGCGCGAGGTAGGGGGCGAGGGCGACGGTGTAGTAGTCGTGGAAGATGCCCTGCATAAAGCTGAAGATCACCATGGTGATCATCAGCGAGCCGCCCCAGAGGAGCAGCGCGGCGCGGGCGCTGTCGGTGCGCCCGATCTTGCGGCCGGCCCAGAGCGCCGCGACGAGCAGGATCAGCGCGGCCGGGATCAGCCAGGAGATCTGGCCGCCGCTGGTGGAGCTGAACATCCGGTCCCAGCCGGACTCGCCCCACATTCCGGTGCCGCCGCCGCGCCCACCGCCGCCGACGCTGCCGGTCTCATCGCCGTTGATCCGGCCAAGTCCGTTGTAGCCGAAGGTCAGTTCAAGGAAGGAGTTGTGCTGCGAGCCGCCGATGTAGGGGCGCGAGGACGCCGGCCACAGCTCGACGATCGCGACCCACCACCCACCCGCGACGACCATCGCGAGCCCGGCGGCCAGTACCTGTCCGATGCGCCTGCGGACACCTGTCGGCGCGCAGACCACGTACACCAGGGCCAGCACCGGCAGGATCAGGAAGGCCTGGAGCGTCTTGACGAGGAAGGCGAAACCGATCGCCGTACCCGCCCAGAGCAGCCACTTCGTCTCGGCCTTCGCCATGGCGCGCTGGGTGCAGTAGACGGCGACGGCCATCAGGAGCGCGAGGAGCGCGTCCGGGTTGTTGAAGCGGAACATCAGCGCGGCGACCGGCGTCAGCGCGAAGACCGCCATCGTGAGGAACCCGGCCATCGCGCTGAACCGGCGCCGCACGGACGCGTACAGCACCCCCGCCGTGGCGACGGCCATCAGAACCTGCGGGAACAGGATCGCGAAGGAGCCCAGGCCGAAGAGCCTGACCGACAGCGCCATCGGCCACAGGGAGGCCGGCGGCTTGTCGACGGTGATGGCGTTGGAGGCGTCGAGGGAGCCGAAGAAGAACGCCTTCCAGGACTGGCTGCCGGCCTGAACGGCCGCCGAGTAGAAGGAGTTGGCGTATCCGGAGGCCGTCAGGTTGTACGTGTACAGCGCGCCGATCACCAGCAGCGCGGCCAGGAACGCGGGCCGCACCCACGGGTGATCCTCGGGCCGACCTCGCCACAGTCCGCGTACGAAGGGCGGGTTGGGCTCACCGAGCGAGGGAGCTGACTCAGCTTTCCCAATACCTGCCTTTTGCGGTACGGGTGTTGATTCCAGGGGAGGGTTCGAGGGGCTCGCAACCCCCGGTTCCGGGCTGGTCGTCCGGTCGGAGTGAGTGGTCATCGCGGGTTCCTCGGATCCTGGTTGTCGTGCGGGCGCACCGGCTGAAACGCCGAGATGGCGTACGCCTGGTGGACGGACGGGGTCGGCTCATCGGTCTGATCCGGGAACACCCAGGCCCTGAAGAGCAGGAACCGCAGCACCGTCGCCGCGAGGTTGGCGACGATGAGCACCGCCAGTTCCGCGGAGTGGCTGGGGTCGCTGGTCGCCACGCCGAGGGCGGCGAGCGAGCCGCTGGTGAGGGCGAGCCCGATGCCGAAGACGACCAGCCCCTGCGCCTGGTGACGCACCGCCCCGCCCCGGCCGCGCACCCCGAAGGTCAGGCGCCGGTTGGCCGCGGTGTTCGCGACGGCGGAGACCAGCAGCGCGAGCGCGTTGGCGATCTGCGAGCCGGCGAAACCCCGGAAGGCGCTGTAGAGCAGCAGGTAGAAGAGGGTCGACAGCCCGCCGACCACACAGAACCCGACGAGCTGACGGGCCAGCCCCTTCGGTACGTCCTTGATGTCGCGGTCGCGCGGATCGTCACCGAACGGCCGGGCGAGCCGGTCCAACGGCAGCGAACCGCCGGCCAGGGCCTTACCCACGCGCCACACCCCCCGCAGGTCGTCGGTGGCCGTCCTGACGAGGCGGACGGTCGAGTCCGGGTCGTCGACCCAGTCGACCGGCACCTCGTGGATGCGCAGGCCCGCCCGCTCGGCGAGCACCAGCATCTCGGTGTCGAAGAACCAGCCGGTGTCCTCGATCAGCGGCAGCAGGATCTGGGCGACATCACGCCGGATGGCCTTGAATCCGCACTGCGCGTCCGTGAAGCGGGCCTGGAGCGAGCCGCGCAGAATCAGGTTGTACGTCCGGCTGATGAACTCCCGCTTGGCACCGCGCACGACGCGTGAGGAGCGGGCGAGCCGGGAACCGATCGCAAGGTCCGAGTGACCGGAGATCAGCGGTGCCACCAGCGGCAGCAGGGCATTCAGGTCGGTCGACAGGTCGACGTCCATGTAGGCGAGGATCGGCGCGTCGGAGGAGGACCACACGGTCCGCAGGGCCCGGCCGCGCCCCTTCTGGTCCAGCCGGAAGGAGCTGACCTCCGGTATCTCCGCCGCCATCCGCGCCGCCACCAGGGGAGTGGTGTCCGTGGACGCGTTGTCCGCGACCGTGATGCGGAACGCGTAGGGGAACGTGCGTTTGAGGTGCTCGTGCAGTCGGAGCACGCATGGCTGGAGGTCCCTCTCCTCGTTGTAGACGGGGATCACTACGTCCAGGACAGGCGCACCGGCTACCGAGGCCGGGAGATGCTCCCGCGCCGGCAGGGTGCCGGGAGAAGAGTCGGTTCGCATGGGACCGACTTTCGTCAGGCCCCCTGTCGCGCCCGTGTGCTGGCACTGTGCTGCGCCTGTGAGTCCGCGTGCCGGCCATACGGTTGCCGGTCGGCCGACCGCCGGTCGTCCGGTTGCATGTGGTCCAGCTGCCGGTCGTCCGCGTGCCGGTCGCCCGGCTGCCGGTTCTTTTCGGAGGCTTCGGAGGCGTCGGAGGCGGGAGCAGGCAGACGCACCGTGAAGACGGTCTGCCCGGGCACACTGTCGACGGTCACGGCACCGCCGTGCGCGGTCGCGACGGCCCGCACGATGGCGAGCCCGAGCCCGGTGGAGCCGGAGGAACCGGAGGAACCGGAGGAACCGGAGGAACCGGAGGAACGGGAGCGCGAGGAGTCGCCGCGCGCGAACCGCTCGAACACATGCGGCAACAGGTCGCCCGGGATGCCCTGCCCGTCGTCCTGCACGTCCACACACAGCCACGGCCCGCGCCGCCGCACGCGCGCCGTGACGGTCGTCCCGGGCGGGCTGTGCGTACGGGCGTTGGCCAGCAGGTTCACCAGGACCTGTTGTAGCCGGGCCGCGTCCGCCCACACCAGCGCGGGCTCGTCGGGCAGTTCGAGCCGCCAGTTGTGGTCCCGTCCGGCGGCGCGCGCGTCGCTGACGGTGTCGACGACGAGCGGTACGAGGTCGGTCCGGTCGAACTGGAGCGGCCGGCCCGCGTCGAGGCGGGCGAGCAGGAGGAGATCCTCGACGAGCAGCGTCATACGCCCCGCCTCCGACTCGATCCGCCCGAGCGCGTGCCGCGTGTCCGGCCCCGTCTCCTCCCCGCCACGTCTGGTCAGCTCGGCGTACCCGCGAATCGACGCCAGCGGCGTACGCAGCTCATGACTGGCGTCCGCGACGAACTGACGTACACGCGTCTCGCTCTGCTGGCGCGCGTGCAGGGCGCCGTGCACATGGTCGAGCATCCGGTTCAGGGCCGCGCCGACCTGGCCGACCTCGGTGTGCGGGTCGGTCTCGGACTCGGCGACGCGTTCGTCGAGGGTCACCTCGCCGGTGTGCAACGGGAGTTCGGAGACCCGGGTGGCGGTCGAGGCCACCCTGCGGAGGGGGCGCAGGGCCACCGAGACGAGTACGGAGCCCGCGATACCGGCGGCGACGAGACCGGCGCCGGTGACGCTGATCTCCACGAGGATCAGGGTGTTGACGGTCGTGGTGACGGAGTGGGTCGGCAGGGCGACGTAGTAGTTGCCCCGGTCGCCGGTGGTGTACTTGACGCGGTACTCGCCGAGCCCCGTGAGGGTGACGGTGTGCAGGCCGCTGTCGCGGGAGACGGCGGCCAGTTCGGCCCTCTGCGCCTGGTTCAGCGGGACGTCCTTCATGTTCGGGACGTCGCTGCTCGTGGAGGTGGAGGTCGACTCCATCTCGGCGATGACCGCGTGGGTGACACCGCCGTTCACATCGACACTGGCAGCGATGGTCTTCGCCTGCGTACCGCCCCGGGTGACGAAGTCCTGCAACCGCTTCTCCACGGAGGGGAAACCAACTCCCACTCCTGCGCCTGCTCCTGTAGCGGCCATCGTGGGAAAACTGCCGTACCCACCAGCCGGACGCTGCCCGTCGCCCTTCGGCGGACCACCGGCACGCTTGGCGGCCTCGGTGACCTGGCTGTCCAACTGCTTGTAGAGGTGCTGTTCGAGCGCGATGGCCGTCACCGTGCCGATCACGGCACACACCACAGCGATCAACGTGACCGCCGAAACGACGAGCCGCGTACGCAGAGTCCGCGGCTTACCCTGCCACCGCACCTTCCCCAAAAACTTCTGCAGCACCCTGCCCAGCCTGCCCAGCCTCTGCCGCCCGCCCGCTCTCCGCTTGTTGCTGCTCACAATGGCAGGGATCAGGCGGCGGGCTTGATCAGGTATCCGGCGCCGCGCCGGGTGTGGATCATCGGCTCGCGCCCGGCGTCGATCTTCCGCCGCAGGTAGGAGATGTACAGCTCGACGACGTTCGCCTGGCCGCCGAAGTCGTACGACCACACACGGTCGAGTATCTGCGCCTTGCTGAGCACGCGCCGCGGGTTACGCATCAGGAAGCGCAGCAGCTCGAACTCGGTCGCGGTGAGGTGGATGCCGTCCCCGGCCCGCGACACCTCGTGGCTGTCCTCGTCGAGGGTGAGGTCACCGACGACCAGCACGGACTCGGACCGCCGGTCGGCGGCACCGGCGCGCCGGATCAGGCCGCGCAGCCGCGCCACGACCTCCTCGAGGCTGAACGGCTTGGTGACATAGTCGTCGCCACCGGCGGTGAGGCCGGCGATCCGGTCCTCGACGGCGTCCTTCGCCGTCAGGAACAGCACGGGCACATCGGGCAGCTCGCGCCGCAGCATGCCGAGGACGGCGAGGCCGTCCATGTCGGGCAGCATCATGTCGAGCACGACGGCGTCGGGCCGGAACTCGCGCGCCGTCTGCACCGCACCCGTTCCGTCACCGGCGCTGCGTATCTGCCAGCCTTCGTAGCGAAGGGCCATGGAGAGCAGCTCGGTGATCGACAGCTCGTCGTCCACCACAAGCACACGGACGGGGCTCCCGTCCGGCCTCAGCAGTTCCGTACGCCCCTGGGGCGAGGTCGTGGTCATACCGGAAACCATGTCGCTGCCCTCTGAGAACAGGCTTTCCTGAACCTGTGATTTTCCTGAGAAACACACAAGCACCTCTCAGGCAGCCCCTGGGAATCCCCTCCGGGAGACCGGAAAGGTCAGGGTGAGCCCACCGTCAAGAAAGAGCGAACCCGATCCCAAGTCACGCACCCCACTCCCCTTACTCCCCTTCTCCTCCGCCGATTCGTCACCGCAGACCATCATCGCCCCCTCGCTGCATGACGTCCGTCCGAGCTCAGAACAACCCGTCCTGCACCCCCGCCGCCTCCTTGAACTCCCGCACGGGAACGGTCAGTCCCCCCTCCCCGACGGGCACCAGCCCCCACCCGGTCATCAGCCGTGTGTCCAGCACGACCACTCCGGCGCCCTGCTCCCCCTCGACCGCGAGATGCAGATCGGGCCCGGCCGCCGCCACCAGCTCGCCCCCGACGACACCGCCCGCCACCAACTCGCTCACGGCACCGACAGCCGGCGCCAGCCCCGTCAGCCCGAACGCCCCGACATGGTCGACGACTTGGCAGGACGCCCGCTCCAGGGACTCGGGCCAGCCGCCCAGCCCCACCGCCCGAGCGTGCAGTTCCTCGACCTCGACGGCCCGCTCAGCCGCCGTCCCCGGCAGCGCTGCCCGCACCGCCCGCTTGTCGGCGTACGGAATCCGGTCGGGGACCCCGAGCGCGGCGCGCAGCAACTCCTCCGTACGCCGCGCGGCCATCAGCGGGCCGACGCCCAGCCAGCTGAAGACGACGGCACCCTGTTCAAGCAGCCGCGCCGAGCCCCGCTCCAGCGCCGTGATGCCGACCTTGGTCATCCCGGGCCCGAACCACGCCAGATATACGTGATAGGGCCGCGGGTCGTCGGCGATCGTGTCGGCGGCGACCGAGTGCGCCCGGTCCAGCCGCGCGCACTCCTCGCACCGCGCCCCCGTACTCCGCCCCGACACTCCCGCCCGTATCGGACAGGCGTTTCCCCGCGCTCCCACACATGTCCGTACGCCCCCTTCCGTGACCCCGAAGGCCACCCTCTTCCCCCAGGTCAGCGCACTGTCGCGCCCACCGTCCCACCGCAGCACGGGACCATCCGCCGTCCACCGCAGCCCCGAACATCTCCACGCCTGTCCCATCCCTTGCGAGAGTACGGGGTACCACTGACAACGCCCCTTGCGACGACAAACCCCCAGCTCAGAGGCCCTACGGAGATCAGACGCGATCCGGAACGGCATCGGCGGCCGCGACGGCGACGGCCGTACCCCTCACCC
>NZ_LGDW01000117.1 GCF_001280005.1 Streptomyces sp. NRRL WC-3618
GGCTTGGGGGGCACGGGAGGCACGGGGGGCATGGGGCTCCTGCTTCGGTGCGGAGGCGCACGGGACCGGGGTGGAGGGAAGGGGGTGTAAACGTATTCCACGCTAGGTCTCGTTGCCCGAGCCGGTCAATGGCGCGACGGGCAGCATGATCAGGCACGCGGCGACTCTCATGTCCGGGGCCGGAAGTTCGCCCCCGTGGACTCCTTCCCGGTGATCGTGGCCACGCAGCGCATGACGCGCAGGCCGTCGGCGTACTGGGTCTGTGTGGGCGGGAGCACGTCGACGGTCCAGCGGTCGGGGGCGATTTCGCGGGCGTCGCCCTGTCTGGACGCGGCCAGGACGGCGGGTGAGCAGAGTCTCCGTACGCCCGGGTGTTTCTCCAGTTCCTGCTGGTTGTTGGTCATGCCGTCGGAGGGGAGCGGGGCTATCGCGAACGTCTCCCAGGGGTGCGACACCAGGCAGTCGGAGCGGTTCACGCTGACGATGCCGACGGTGACGACCATGCCGCCCCAGCATTCGGCGGTCGTGGTGCAGCGGCCGCCCAGGCCGGGGACGTCGGCTGCCGGACAGTTGTCAGTCGTGGTCGGTACGGCGAAACCGGCATCCGCGGCCGGGGCCGATCCGTTCGGGCCGCCCGTACCGGATGCGGCGACGGAAGGGGAGCGTCCGGCGGTGGGCGTCTGGCTCGTCGAGGGCGGCAGGTACTCGTACGCCACCGTCGCGCCCGTACCGACGACGACCACCGCCAGGGCCGCCACCGACACCCGCACACTCACCTTTCTCCGGCGTGGGGAGGCCGTGGGCGGCGAAACCGTGGTGGGCGGCGCGGAGGGCGGAGCGGCCTCGGGAGCGGGGGTGGCGTGGCCCGTGGCCGACAGGTCGACGGCGGCCAGCGCGTCCCTGAGGGCCGCCGCGCTCGGGAGGCGGTCGGCCGGGTCCGGGGCCATGGCGTGGCGGAGGACCTCGGTGAGGCGCGGGCTCACTCCAGGGAGGTCGGGGAGGGGCCAGGTGTGCCTGACGATGACCTCCGCGATGCCGAGGCTGCCCTCCGCCGGGAAGTGCGGGGGCCTGCCGTGCATGAGGGCGTAGATCGTGGCGGCGAGGGAGTACACGTCCCCGGCGTGCGTGGGCTCGGCCAGCCGGAATGCCTCCGGCGGGGCGTACGCGGGTGTCAACGCCTCCCGGGTGACCGACAGTTCCTGGCCGGGGCGGGGCATCGCGGCCAGCCCGAAGTCGGCGAGGCCGACGTTTCCGTACCGGTCGATCATGATGTTGCCGGGCTTGATGTCGCGGTGCAGTACGCCGGAGGCGTGGGCCGCTGCCAGCGCGTCGGCGATGCGTACGCCGATGTCCCGCGCCTCGGCGGCCGGGAGCGGGCCCTGCTGGTGGAGGCGGTCGCCGAGCGAGCCGCCGGGGCACAGTTCCAGGACCATGTAGGGGCGGCCGTTGTCGAGCACCCCGGCGTCGTACACCGCCACCACGTGCGGGTGGCCCGACAGCTGACCGGCGGCGGTGACCTCGCGCAGGAATCGTTGCCGGTCGCGGTCGGTGGCCAGTACCCGGCTGTCCATCTTGAGGGCGACCTCGCGGCCCACGGCCAGTTGGCGGGCCCGGTACACGGTGGCGAACCCGCCCTGGCCGAGGACCTCGGCGACCTCGTAACCGGGCACGCCCGTACGTTCGAACTGCATGCTGCCGTGCTCCCCCACCGACGACACCCACCGCCGGGTCGGAGTGCCGGATCGGGTGTTGAGCGCCGAGAGTAGTGCACCGGAAAACGCCGGGCGTGCCCTGTCCGGCGGATGGCATCCTGGCGGGGTGAGCAGACCGGAGATCGTCATCAGTTTCGCCCCTGAGCTGCGGCTTTTCGTTCCGTCCGAGCGGCGCGCAGGGCCGACGACGCTGGTGACCGACGGGTCGTCCTCGCTGGGTCACGTGGTCGAGTCGCTGGGTGTGCCGCTCACCGAGGCCGGACGGCTGCTCGTCGACGGCCGGGACGTGACGGTGTCCCATGTGCCGGGCGCGGGCGAGAGCGTGGAGGTCGGCGCCGTCGTCAGACCGCAGTCGGTGCCGGGGGCACCGCTCCGTTTCCTGCTCGACGTGCATCTGGGCACGCTCGCCCGTCGGCTGCGGCTCCTGGGCGTCGACGCGGCGTACGAGAGCGAGGACATCGGCGATCCGGCGCTGGCCGCGTTGTCGGCGGCCGAGCGGCGCGTGCTGCTGTCCCGGGACCGGGGGCTGCTGCGGCGCCGGGAGCTGTGGGCGGGCGCGTACGTCTACAGCGACCGTCCGGACGACCAGCTGAGGGACGTCCTCGACCGGTTCGCGCCCGTACTCGCCCCGTGGAGCCGGTGCACCGCCTGCAACGGGCGGCTGGAGCAGGCCGACAAGCAGACGGTCGGCGACCGGTTGGAGGACGGGACGCGGCGTACGTACGACGTGTTCGCGCAGTGCGTGGAGTGCGCACGTCTGTACTGGCGGGGTGCGCACCACGCGCGGCTGGAGGCGATCGTCGAGGGTGCGCTGAGCGAGTTCGGCGGGCACCGGGACCGTCGGGTTACCGGTGGGGGAACCGCGGGAACCGGCGACCGCACTATGTCGTTGAACGGGCGTAGTGAAAGGGACGTATTGACAGGAGACGATGAGGGGAGACTCTGACAGAAGCCTCAGGCACCAGCGGTGTCGCCCGTCCGCCCTCACCCCGTCTCTTCCCGGACACCACCCCGTCACGCGGACTGGGAACGCTCCTGCCGTCCCCCCTTGCTTCGCTCTTCAACTCCCCCGTCCGCCCCCGCAGCGCGTGGGCGCACCGTGGAAGGACGACGCGCGCTGTGTCCTCATTGCCGATCGTGCCCATAGCCCCGCCCGCTCCGACGGTCCAGCTCCCTGCCCCGGGCGCCGCCGACTGTCCCGCCATGGCTGCCGGCTCCTCCTTCTTCTCCCGGTTCCCCGTTGCCCGGCACGCCCGCCGGGTGCTGTGTGTGCTGCCGCTCGTGCTCATCGGGATCTGGGCGGCGGACAACTGGCGGGTCCTGCACGACGGGGCCTGGCGGCTCACCACCGCCGACCCCGGCTGGCTGGCCGTCGGAACCGCGTTCACGTTCCTGTGCTGGGTCTCCGCCGCCTTCGCCCGGCAGGGGGCGATCCCCGAGCGGCTGCCGCCGGGACTGCTGCTGGCCTCGCAGTTCGCCGCCGGCGCGGCCAACAACGTCCTTCCGGCCGGTCTCGGCGCCCACGCCGTCACCCTGCGCTTCCTGACCGGCCGTGGCATCCCGCTGGCCCGGGCCACCGCGTCCCTCGCCCTGTACTCGCTGGTCAAACCGGTCGCGAAGCTCCTGGTGATCCTCGTGCTGCTGGCGACCTTCCCGACCTCCCTGGGCACCACCGACCTCTTCCCGAACGAGGGGACCCTGGTCCCCATCGTCGTGGGCGTGGCGGGCGCGGTGGTCGTCGGGGCGCTGCTTGTGACCTTCGTACGTCCCCTGCGGCGCCCCCTGCTGGGCGGTCTGCGCACCGCCCTGACCGACGCGCGGCAGCTGCACACCCGGCCCGCCCGGGTCATCGCGCTCTGGGGCGGTTCTGCGGGCTTCTCCCTGTGCCAGGCGGCCGTGCTGGCCAGTGTCGGGGCCTCACTGGGGCTGCCGGTGGCCTGGCCGGACGTCCTGTTCGCCTACCTCGCCGCGAGCGCCGCGGTCGGCGCCGTCCCCGCGCCGGCCGGGATCGGTCCGGTCGACGCGGCCCTGGTGTTCGCGCTGGCCGCGCTGGGCGCCCCGCTGCCCCTGGCCGCCGCGACCGTCGTCGGCTTCCGCGTCCTGACGGTCTGGCTGCCGCTGCTGCCGGGCGCCCTTGTGCTGTCGATGCTGGTGCGCGCCAAGGTGCTGTGACGCGCGGCCTGTTCTACGGGCTGTCGTCACATTCCCGTCGTCCGCCCGGAGGGCGGGCCCGGCGCCCGCCGTGGCAGCGGCTGATGTCCGCGTAGGTGCGTACTCTCGGCGTGCCGGGCGCAGGCCCTCGTACTGGTTGTACGTGGGTCTGCGCCCGGTGCGGCGAGTGGGGGCACCTCCCACGCCCTCAAGGCAGTGGGGAAGCGTGCATGACGCCGCGAGGCAGGCGGGACTTTGCGGACTCGCCCTAGTCCCGGCGGGCCACCAGACGGTACGCGTTGGAGACGCCCAGGCGGTGGGAGAGCGGCCGGACGGCGAAGCGGTCCAGCAGGGTGCCCAGGATCAGCGCCGGGACGCCGGCCAGCAGCAGGGCTCCGCGCAGGATGCGGCGCAGGGCGTTCGGGGGGTGCGGCAGCCACGGGAGGTTGTCGCGCGGGGCGGCGTTGTCGAGGGCCAGCCAGACGGCGGCGAGCAGGTCGACGGGGTCGTGCGGCTCGGCGTGCTGCTCCAGGACGACGGTGAAGCCCAGCTCGGTGAGCCGTTGCCGGAGGTTGTCGATGGGGACGAAGTGCAGGTGCTGGGGCTGGAGCCAGGGCAGCCACCAGCGGCCGAGCAGCCGGGCGTAACGGCTGTCGGGGTCGGGGACCTCGATCACCAGATGTCCGCCGGGCCGGATGGCCTGACGCGCGGCCTCCAGTTCGAGGGGCGGCTCGGTGCTGTGCTCCAGGTAGTGGAACATGCTGACGACGTCGTAGTGGGCGGTCAGTTCGGGGGCCAGCTCGGTGAAACTCCCCCGGTAGCCGCTTTCGACGCGACCCGCCCGCTCGGCGAGTTCGGCGCCGTCGGTGAAGTCCAGTCCGTCGAAGGACGTGCCGGGGTGGACGACCCGGGCGGACTCGCAGAAGTGGCCGTGCCCGGTGCCGACGTCGAGCCACTTCTTGGGCGCGTCGTCGAAGGGGAGCAGGGCGCGGGCCCGCTGTTCGTACATTTTCCCGCGGCTCGCGAAGGTGTTGCCGAGCTGCTTCTCGCCGAGCCCGTCGTAGAAGTCGCGGTAGTAGAACTCCAGCCCGGCGGCGCTGAGCCGGGGGTTCTGGAAGGTGTGCCGGCAGTCCTGGCAGCGGTCGAGCACGAACTGTCCCGGCTTGTGCTGGAGCAGGTCGGTGGTCCGCAGCCGCGTCTCCAACCGGTCCGAGCCGCACCAGGTGCACCGGGTGCGCGGGGGTTCGAAGAACCGGTCGAGGCCGAAGGCCAGGTCGCCCTGGTAGGTGGGCCGGAGAGCGGCCACCTGCTCGGTACGGCTGGGCGTGGCCGGTGCCTCCGCCTCGCCTGCCGTCTTCTCGCTGTCCTGCGCTTGCCTTTCGTCACTCATGCCGTCTCCTTCGCGGGCGCGCCGATGGCGAGTTGCTCGAGGTGGGTGGCCGCCGCGAAAGCGCCTCCGGCGGCCCGGAACGCGGTACGGATCCGGGCCGCCGCGAAGCGGTAGCCGGGCTCGTGCAGTACGGCGTCGATCGCGGCGCCCAGTTTCGGCGCGGTGACCCGCCCGAACCGCACGCGGATGCCCGCCCCGGCCTCCACGACCTGTCCGGCGATCACGGGCTGGTCGTCCCGGATGGGCGCGACGACGAGCGGCACACCGTGCCAGAGCGCCTCGCACACGGTGTTGTGCCCGGCGTGGCAGACGACGGCGTCGACCCGTTCGAGAAGCGGGAGTTGGGGAACGGAGGGGACGATCAGCACATCCTTGTCGTCGCTCGCGCCCGCGCCGTCCCGGGTGCTCGCGAGTACGCCCGCCGGGTCGACGATCACCGTCTGCATCGGGTCCGCCCGTTCACGCGCCACCACCAGACACTCCGTCAGGAAGCGTGCGCCCACATCGGTGTTGGCGGTGCCGAGGGTGACGAGGGTCGTGGCGCGGGCGGGGTCGAGCCAGTCCCAGGGGAAGCCGGTCGGGGCGGGGCGATCGGCGACGGACGGGCCGACGTAGCGGATCTGGTCGCCCGTCCGGGCCTGCGCGCCGACGAACTCCGGTGTGCTGAAGGCGAGTACGAGGTGCGGGGAGAACCGGGGGTCGGCGGTGCTCGCGGGATCGCCGATCCGGACCCGGAGCCCGGCGAGCAGCTCGTCCAGCCACTCGGCGACCTTGGGCATGCCGGACAGGACGTCGGTGAACTCGGCGGAGGTGGTGGCCGAGGTGGCCCACGGCAGGCCCAGCCGCTCGGCGACGAGGCTCCCGGCGAGGGCCTGTTGGTCGGCGACGATGGCGTCCGGTGCGAACTCCCCGACGGCGGCGGCGACTCCGGGGGCCATCTCCTCGGCGAGCGGGGCGAGGAACCGTTCCCAGAGGAACTTCAGCGCCTCGGGTCCCCGCATGTCCGGCGGCCGTACGCCGTCCCCGGCGCCGGGGACGGGCCCGGCGCACGGGTAGACGGTGGCGTCCTTACCGGCGAGCCGTTTCACAAGTCCCGGATCGGCGCATGCCCACGCCAACCCGTGTCCGCGTGCGCCGAGTTCGGCGGCGACCCCGACAGCCGGGTTGATGTGTCCGACGAGCGGCGGCACGACGAACAGGAACCGGCTCACCGCGCGTCCGCCCCCGCCAGTTGCACCGGCGCGGCCGACCCGAGGATGAGGGACAGGATGTGCCCGCCGACCGTCCCCGACGCCTCGACGAGCACGGAGTGTTCGTGCCCCGGTACGACGACGGTCCGGCAGTCGGGCAGTACGGACTCCAACCAGGGTGCCAGGTCGGCCAGGTCCGAGTCGCCCCCGTACACACCAAGTACCGGGCAGCGTACGGAACTTATCTCGGCCTCGGTCAGTACGCGGCTGGCCGGGATGTCCTGGGCGAGCGTCGTCTCGCGGGCCAGTCGGGCGGCGCCCTTGGCGAGGCGGGCGGTGTTCTGGCTGCGGTTGGCGGTGATCCAGGCGATGGCGTCGGCCTCGTTGTGGGCGAGTTCGTGCAGGACGCGGCCGAGGATGCCGTCGAGTTTGCCGGCCCAGGCGGCGGTGGCCGGTTCCGACTCGATGAGGGTGACGCTGGTGGTGCGCTCGGGGTGGCGGGCGGCGTATCCGAACGCGACTGTCCCACCGTAGGAGTTACCGACGAGATGGACCGGGCCGGTCACCTCCAGACGGTCGAGAAGGGCCTCCAGGTCGTCGATGCTGTCGTCGAGGGTGTAGCCGGTGGCGGGGCGGGTGGAGCGGCCGTGGCCGCGCAGGTCGTACATGACGACGTCGATGCCGGAGGCGGCGAACGCCGGTGCCACGGTGAAGTAGTAGCTGGCCAGGCTGTCGGTGAGGAGGCCGTGCACGAGGACGGCGGTCGCGGTGACGGGGCGGTCGCCGCGCGGGCCGATGCGCTGGGCGTGCAGCTTGAGGCCGCCGCCGAGGTCGACGATCGCCATGGTCAGCTCGCCTCCGTCGCCTTGAGACTGGCGACGACGTGCTCGACGAGCCGGCCGACGGTGAGTTCGATGATCTCGTCGAACTCCATGCCGGCGAGGAACTCCGCGAAGTTGACCCGGTTGCCGTACTTCTCCTCCAGCAGCCCGGCCAGGGTCACCAGGTCGATGCTCTCCAGCTCCAGGTCGCGGTTGAAGGTGGTGTCCATCCGGATCTCGACGTCGTCGAGGCCGTACTCGTCGAGGAGGGTCGCGAGCATGGCCGTGATGTCGGCGAGCACCGCCTCCTCATCGTCGACACCGGTTCCGGTTCTGTGCCCGTTGAGGCTGGTCATCGCTCCAACTCCCCTTAGTTTGCTGCACTTTGTTCGGTCGCGACTTCTTCGGCCGGTCCGGTTGTCCAGGCCACGACGTACTCCCGGTCAGGCAATCCGGGGGGATTGCCGGTCTGCTCGCAGTGCACGGTGTAGGCGGGCGCGAGCCGCCCGGAGACCGTGAGGCGGGCGCCCCCGTCCGTGGACTCCCGCACCACGAAGTCCCTTGGCCTGCCGCCGAATCCGGTGCCCTCCGCCTTCGCGACGGCTTCCTTGGCGGCCCAGAAGCGGGTGAACCAGAGCGCTTGGGACTCGCCGGTTGCGGCCGACCGGGCACGCAGGAGGGCGAGTTCGGCCGAGGTGAGGGCGGTGGTCAGGGTCGAGGCGTCCCGGTCGACGACCTCCTCGATGTCGATCCCGGGCCCGGTGGTCGTCCCTGTTCCCGTGGCGGATCCGGGCCGGTGCGGCCGTACGATCGCCACACCCGCCTCGGCCCGGTGGGCCAGCGAGATGTCCAGCGGGGGCAGGGTCCTGCCGTGCACCCCGGTGACGTACGGCCGCCCGGTCGGGTCGTTGTGCACCCGGATCTCCGCCGGGAACACGTCCCCCTCGCCCTCCTGGTCCCAGAGCCACCGCCGTACGGCGTCCTTCGCCGCGATCCGGCCGAGCAGCCACTGCCGGCGACCGCGCGGCGCGTGCCGCTCGTACTGTGAACGCTCGTCTCCGCCAAGCGAGTTGCGCATGATGAGGTCGCGCGAGGCGAGGTCGGGCCAGCGTTCGTGGAGCAGTACCCAGCCGCCCGGCCGCGCCTCGGAGAGGGTGTTGCGCTCGGGGAAGCGTTCGACGGGCCTGGTCTGCGGGTCGTTGTCGAAGCGCCGGTCCTGCCAGCCACTCAGCACGGCCCAGACCTGGCCGCTGACGGTCAGTTGGACGTCGGCTTCGAGGACGGTGTCGGTGAGCGAGGTGATCCGGATGAAGCAGTCGACGTCGGTGCCGGGGTCGGGATGCGGCCCGTAGAACCGCATCTCGCGCATCCCGACCGGGAACACGACCGTCCGCTCGGTGCGGGTCGCCATGATCCAGTACCCGAGGATCTGTCCGACGTTGTCGAGGAGCGAACCGGGCGCGGGCGGGGTCGTGATGACTCCCCGTACGTGCGCCTCGCCCAGCGCGGTGAGCTCGGTGACTCCCTGGAACGCCGGGCCGTGGAACATCCAGCGCTCCGAGTAGAGCTGGGCCGCGGTGTGGTCGGGGATGCGTTCGGTTTCGGTGGTGGGGGC
>NZ_LGDW01000118.1 GCF_001280005.1 Streptomyces sp. NRRL WC-3618
ATAGTCGACGCACAGGTCGAGCATGTGCGCGCCCTCACGAATCTGATCCCGCGCCATCTCCACACAGTCGTCCCAGCGCGCCTCCAGCATCGCCTCACGGAACTTCTTCGAACCATTCGCGTTCGTCCGCTCACCGATCGCCATGTACGCCGTGTCCTGACGGAACGGAACCGTCTGATACAGCGAAGCGGCACCCGCCTCCGGCTGCGGGCTGCGTTCGACGGGCGTGGCGCCCTGTACGCGCTCCACGAGCTTGCGCAGGTGCTCCGGGGTGGTACCGCAGCAGCCGCCGACCAGGTTCAGGCCGTAGTCGTGGACGAAGGCATCCTGCGCGTCGGCCAGGCCCTCGGGATCGAGCGGGAAGTGGGCGCCGTCCTTGGTGAGGATCGGCAGGCCCGCGTTGGGCATGCAGAGCAGCGGGGTGCGCGAGTGGCGGGCCAGATAGCGCAGGTGTTCGCTCATCTCGGCGGGGCCGGTCGAGCAGTTCAGGCCGATCATGTCGATGCCGAGCGGTTCGAGCGCGGTGAGCGCGGCACCGATCTCCGAGCCCAGGAGCATCGTGCCCGTGGTTTCGAAGGCCATCGAGACCAGGAGAGGCACGTCGTGTCCGGTCGCCTCCATGGCGCGTCGGGCGCCCACGATCGACGACTTCGTCTGGAGGAGGTCCTGCGTGGTCTCGACGATCAGGGCGTCGGCGCCGCCGGCCAGGAGGCCCTCGGCGTTCGCCTGGAAACCGTCACGGAGGGTGAGGTAGTTGATGTGCCCGAGAGACGGCAGCTTGGTGCCGGGGCCGATCGAGCCGAGCACCCAGCGCTGGCGGCCGTCGCGGGCGCCGAACTCGTCGGCGGTCTCGCGGGCGATGCGGGCGCCGGCCTCGGACAGCTCGTGCACGCGCTCGGCGATGTCGTACTCGGACGCCGCCGTGTGGTTCGCACCGAAGGTGTTGGTCTCGACGCAGTCGACGCCCACCGAGAAGTACGCCTCGTGGACGGTGCGCACGATGTCGGGGCGGGTGACGTTGAGGATCTCGTTGCAGCCTTCGAGGTTCTCGAAGTCCTCCAGCGTCGGATCCTGCGCCTGCAGCATGGTGCCCATCGCACCGTCGGCTACCACCACACGGGTGGCAAGTGCGTCCCTGAGGGCGGACACACGGGTCCTGCTGTCGTTGGAAGGGGCGGACGACGAGGCGGCCATGTAAGGGCTCCCTGGAGTGCGACGGCTGTCGGCTTTGCGCCCCCTTGGGAAGGCGCACGCGGCCAGGGTAGCCCGGGGTGGGGCCGTATGGTCGGGGCGTCCACGGGACGGACGTACGTGGCGCGCGTTTCGTGGCCGAAAGCCGCTGGGTGTATGCCCGGCATCCACCCGGATGTACGCGGGATGTAACAGGTGTCGGCCAGCCATTGGCAGGTGGTCGACATGGAACGGTAGTGTTCGACATTGCCGAACGGCGGCAGCGAACGCCGGTTGCGGGCGGTCGAAGGGGACGGAGGCAGGACGGCGATGGCACGGAACATCCAGTCGCTCGAACGGGCGGCGGCGATGCTGCGGCTCCTCGCGGGCGGCGAGCGTCGGCTCGGCCTCTCGGACATCGCCTCGTCGCTCGGCCTCGCCAAGGGCACCGCCCACGGCATCCTGCGCACCCTCCAGCACGAGGGCTTCGTCGAACAGGAGGCCGCCTCCGGGCGCTATCAGCTGGGCGCCGAACTACTGCGCCTGGGCACCACCTACCTGGATGTCCACGAGCTACGCGCGCGTGCCCTGGTGTGGACCGACGACCTGGCCCGCTCGAGCGGCGAGAGCGTCCATCTGGGCGTCCTGCACCAGCGGGGCGTGCTGATCGTGCACCACGTCTTCCGCCCCGACGACAGCCGGCAGGTGCTGGAGGTCGGGGCCATGCAGCCCCTGCACTCCACAGCTCTGGGCAAGGTCCTGTCGGCCTACGACCCGGTCGCGCACAGTGAGGTCCTGGAGGCGGAGCGCACGTCGTTCACCGACCGGACGATCAGCGACCTGGAGGGTTTCGAGGGGGTCCTGGACCTCACCCGCGCGCGTGGGTACGCGGCCGACGTCGAGGAGACCTGGGAGGGTGTCGCGTCCATCGCAGCCCCCATCCACGACCGGCGGCGGATGCCCGTGGGCGCCGTGGCCGTCACCGGCGCCGTGGAGCGGCTCTGCCGGGAGGGTGAGCTGCGCCCCGAGCTGATCGCGGCCGTGCGGGACTGCGCCCGCGCGGTGTCACGGGACCTGGGCGCCGGGCGGTTCTGAACCCCTCGTACGAACCCGTCGCACGAACCCTCGCGCAAAGTCTGAATTTTCGACCAAAGCAGACCGGGACATACTGGATGTTCCGGTCTTTTCGTGTGCGTGGCGTGTGCGGGCGAACGCGGCTCGCGACCGACTCAAGGTCGATAGCTCGCGGCGATCAATAACGATCGTGTTTTCGATAACAGAGCTCTTGACGTGCCCGTAACTCCGGAGCAAGACTCCCGTCCATCGGTCGACATTGTCGAACACCGACCGGCAATAGGCGTTAGAGTGTGACAACGCCAAGGGCCGGCAGCTCCCCCCTGGACGAAGGACAAAGGAGTCGCGGGTGTCCAGCTCCGACATCTTCATCGGCGAGACCATAGGTACCGCCATACTCATCCTGCTCGGTGGCGGTGTCTGTGCCGCCGTCACGCTGAAGGCCTCCAAGGCCCGCAACGCCGGCTGGCTGGCCATCACCTTCGGGTGGGGTTTCGCCGTACTGACGGCCGTCTACACCTCGGCGCCGCTCTCCGGCGCCCATCTCAACCCGGCCGTGACTCTCGCGCTCGCGCTCAAGAAGGACGGCATCGCCTGGAGCGACGTCCCGATCTACTGGGGCGGGCAGCTGCTCGGCGCCATGATCGGCGCGGCACTCGTCTGGGTCGCCTACTACGGCCAGTTCCTCGCGCACCTGACCGACAAGGACATCGTCGGCACTCCGGGCAAGAAGGCCGTCGAGGCGCGGGAAAAGGGGGCCGGTCCGGTCCTGGGTATCTTCTCCACCGGCCCCGAGATCCGCGTCGCCTGGCAGAACGTCGCCACTGAGGTCATCGGCACGATCGTGCTGGTGCTCGCCGTCCTCACGCAGGGCCTCAACGACGGTGGCAAGGGCCTGGGGGTCCTGGGTGCCCTGATCACCTCGCTCGTCGTCGTCTCCATCGGTCTGTCCCTCGGCGGCCCGACCGGCTATGCGATCAACCCGGCCCGTGACCTCGGTCCGCGCATCGTGCACGCTCTTCTGCCCCTGCCCAACAAGGGCGGCTCCGACTGGTCCTACGCCTGGATCCCGGTGGCCGGTCCGCTGATCGGCGGCGCGATCGCTGCAGGCATCTACAACGTCGCTTTTGCTTAGAGCAGCCGGCACCGCCAGACCAGCAGGCGCAGCCTTGAGCAACAACGCCGTAAGCCAGCCCCTTACCCACGGACCTCTCAGGAGCACACAGTGACCGACGACGCGCACACCGCCGGCCCGTTCATCGCGGCCATCGACCAGGGCACCACCTCCAGCCGCTGCATCGTCTTCGACCGGGACGGCCGGATCGTCTCCGTCGACCAGAAGGAGCACGAGCAGATCTTCCCGAAGCCGGGCTGGGTGGAGCACAACGCCATCGAGATCTGGACGAACGTCGAGGAGGTGGTCGCCGGAGCCATCGCGAAGGCCGGCGTCACCCGCGACGACATCAAGGCCATCGGCATCACCAACCAGCGCGAGACGACGCTGCTGTGGGACAAGAACACCGGTGAGCCCGTCCACAACGCCATCGTCTGGCAGGACACCCGTACCGACGCGCTCTGCAAGGAGCTCGGCCGCAATGTCGGGCAGGATCGTTTCCGCCGTGAGACCGGCCTCCCGCTGGCCTCGTACTTCGCCGGCCCCAAGGCCCGCTGGCTGCTCGACAACGTCGAGGGCCTGCGCGAGCGCGCCGAGGCCGGGGACATCCTCTTCGGCACCATGGACAGCTGGGTCATCTGGAATCTGACGGGTGGTGTCAACGGCGGTCACCACGTCACCGACGTCACCAACGCCTCCCGCACCATGCTGATGAACCTGCACACGCTGGAGTGGGACCCGAAGATCGCCGAGTCGATCGGCGTCCCGCTGTCGATGCTCCCGGAGATCCGTTCCTCCGCCGAGGTGTACGGCGAGGTCACGGGCGGCAAGCTCGGCGACCTGCTCGGCGGCATCCCGGTCGCCTCCGCGCTCGGCGACCAGCAGGCGGCCCTGTTCGGCCAGACTTGTTTCGCCGAGGGCGAGGCCAAGTCGACGTACGGCACCGGCACGTTCATGCTGATGAACACCGGCGACAAGATCATCAACTCGTACAGCGGCCTGCTCACCACGGTCGGCTACCGCATCGGCGACCAGGCCCCGGTCTACGCCCTCGAGGGCTCGATCGCGGTCACCGGTTCGCTGGTGCAGTGGATGCGCGACCAGATGGGCCTGATCTCCACCGCCGCCGAGATCGAGACGCTCGCGTCCTCGGTCGAGGACAACGGCGGCGCCTACTTCGTGCCGGCCTTCTCCGGTCTGTTCGCCCCGTACTGGCGCTCCGACGCCCGTGGTGTGATCGCCGGCCTGACCCGGTACGTCACCAAGGCGCACCTCGCGCGCGCCGTGCTCGAGGCGACCGCCTGGCAGACCCGTGAGATCACGGACGCCATGACCAAGGACTCGGGCGTCGAGCTCGCGGCCCTCAAGGTCGACGGCGGCATGACCTCCAACAACCTGCTGATGCAGACCCTCTCGGACTTCCTGGACGCCCCGGTGGTGCGCCCGATGGTCGCCGAGACGACCTGCCTCGGTGCCGCCTACGCCGCCGGTCTCGCCGTCGGCTTCTGGACCAGCACCGACGACCTGCGCGCCAACTGGCGCCGGGCCGCCGAGTGGACCCCCAACATGGACGCGGCCAAACGCGACCGTGAGTACAAGAGCTGGCTCAAGGCCGTCGAGCGGTCCATGGGCTGGCTCGAAGACAGCTCTGTCGAGGAGTAAGAACCCCACATGACCAGTGAGCCCACCCTCCAGTCCGTGCCTGCCCTCGGTACGCACCCGTCCTTCGGCACGGCTGTGTTCCATTCAAAAGCAGTGAGCCGCGCCGAGACCCGGGAGCAGCTCTCCAAGGCGACGTACGACCTTCTCGTGATCGGCGGTGGCATCCTCGGCATCTCGACGGCCTGGCATGCCGCGCAGTCCGGTCTGCGGGTGGCTCTGGTCGACGCCGGTGACTTCGCCGGCGCCACCTCCTCCGCCTCCTCCAAGCTTCTCCACGGCGGTCTGCGCTATCTGCAGACCGGCGCGGTGAGGCTGGTGGCGGAGAACCACTTCGAGCGCCGTGCGGTGTCCCGTCAGGTGGCCCCCCACCTGGCCAATCCGCTCACGTTCTACCTCCCCGTGTACAGGGGCGGGCCGCACGGCGCGGCGAAGCTCGGAGCGGGCGTCTTCGCCTACTCCGCCCTGTCGGCGTTCGGTGACGGCGTCGGCCACCTGCTGTCGCCGGCCAAGGCCGCGCAGGACGTGCCCGAGCTGCGCACCGAGAACCTCAAGGCCGTGGCCGTGTACGGCGACGGCCAGATGAACGACGCGCGCATGGCGCTGATGACGGTCCGGGCGGCCGTCGAGGCGGGCGCCGTCGTGCTCAACCACGCCGAGGTGTCCGGCCTGCGCTTCACCCGGGGCCGGGTCACCGGTGCCGAGCTGCGCGACCGTGTCTCCGGTGACGACTTCGGCGTCAGCGCGCGGCTCGTGCTCAACGCGACCGGTCCCTGGGTCGACCACCTGCGCAAGATGGAGAACCCGGACGCGGCGCCGTCCATCCGGCTGTCGAAGGGCGCGCACCTGGTCCTGAAGCGGACGTCTCCGTGGAAGGCCGCGCTGGCCACCCCGATCGACAAGTACCGCATCACCTTCGCCCTCCCCTGGGAGGACATGCTCCTGCTCGGCACCACCGACGAGGAGTTCGAGGGCGATCCGGCGGATGTCGCGGTCACCGAGAAGGACACGGCGCAGATCCTCGACGAGGCCGCGTTCTCGGTCCGCGACCAGCAGCTGTCCCGCGATCTGATCACGTACTCCTTCGCGGGTCTGCGGGTGCTGCCGGGTGGCCCCGGTGACACGGCGAAGGCCAAGCGGGAGACGGTCGTGACCGAGGGCAGGGGCGGGATGCTGTCCGTCTCGGGCGGCAAGTGGACGACCTTCCGGCACATCGGCCGTACGGTCATGGAGAAGCTGGAGACGCTGCCGGGCCGTCCGCTGGGTGACGACTTCGAGCCGATCTCCCGGCTGCCGAAGAAGATGCCGCTGCCGGGGGTCGCGAACCCGCGTGCGGTCGCGCACCGGCTGCTGGTGGACGGGCCCGCGCCCGGCCCGCGCATGGGTGCCGACACGGCGAGGCACCTTGCCACGCACTACGGGTCGCTGGCGTTCGACATCGCCCGGCTGGTGAACGAGAACCCTGAGCTGGGTGAGCGTGTGCATGCTGATGCGCCGGAGATCTGGGCGCAGGTTGTGTATGCGCGGGACAACGAGTGGGCGGAGACGGTTGACGACGTGTTGCGGCGTCGGACTACCTTGACGATTCGGGGGCTGGCTACAGACGAGGTCCGGGCGAAGGTTCAGGGTCTGCTTGACAAGAAGTAAGCGGTACGGCGTTGAAGGGGCGGCTCCTCTTGTTGAGGGGCCGCCCCTTCTTCGTTGTGTTTTGTCTGCGGGTGTGTGGGGGCTTGTCGCGCCCGCGCGGCGGAGCCGCAAATCAGATACAGCCCCGCGCCCCTAAAAGCTCTCCGCTACCGCCCTTACATCGTTCGGGGTGGTCAACTCGTCCCTGCGGACGATCAGTTCGCGGCCGATCAAAAGGGCCCTGCGGGAGGCCGGTACCGGGTTCGGGAGGGTTGTCAGGTCTGTCAGGTGGGCGAAGCCGATTATTCTGCGGATGATCTCCGTGCCCGCGTAGCCCACCGAGTCCGTCCAGATTCTGCGCAGGAAGCGGTCCAGGTACGCGTCGTCGAAGAACGTGTCGGTTCGGGTCGGCCACAGGTTGCGGAACTCGGTCTCGAACGCGTGCCAGGACAGGGCGAGTTGGTCGGCGTGGTCGGTCAGGGAGCCGAGGGCGCGGGCCCGTTGCTCCGAGACCAGTGCGTTCGCCCAGTACAGGCCGAGGTCGTAGCCGATCGGGCCGACGAAGGAGAACTCGGGGTCGAAGACTCGTACCACCGGGGCGCCTTGGCGTCCGCCGACCATGACGCTGCCGGTGTGCAGGTCGCCGTGGAGGAGGGCCTGGGCGCTGGTCATGAAGGTGTGGCGGAGGTCGGCGACCTCTGTGCGGAGTCTGGCGTCGGCGCGGAACTCCGTCGCCAGGTCGTCCAAGTCCTCGTGCCAGTGGTTGTGTTCGTGCTCGATGTACGGCTCAGCGAGGACCACGTCCTCCGTGATCTTGCACAGTTCCGGGCTCACCGAGGCCGCCAGCAGCGCCTTTCGGTCTGCCGACGCCATGCCGAAGTCGCTGGTCGCGAACGTCAGTTGGGCGACGAACTCGCCGATCCGGGCGGAGGTGTGCGGGCCGTACGACGCGCCCTCGTTGAGGAGGGTGCGCAGGACCTCCAGGTCCGACATGTCCTCCATGACGAGGGCGTAGTGCTCGGGGTCATACCCGAGGATCGCCGGGATCTTGTCCGGGGCCACCTTCGCGACCTGCTCGTATGCCCGTGCCTCGGCGTCGGCGCGCTCGGGGCTCATCGGCCAGGACGGGCCCGCCACCCGGACCCAGGGCAGGGCCTGCTTGACGGCGAGGCTGCGGGTGCCGTCGGTGGACCTGGCGAGGAACACGCGGTTCATGTTGCCGTCGGAGACCTCGCGGACCTCGATGTCCGCCGGGTTCGCCCAGTGGCCGCGCTCGTTCAGGTACGCGGGGATGTCGGCCGGCTCCAGGATGCGGTAGCCCATCGTGAACTTCCTTATGCGGTGCGGCGCTTGGACAGGGTGAAGCTGAAGACCAGGGCGAGGATGAGGACGGCGCCCTCGACCACGTCCTGCGTGTAGTAGGGCAGGCCCTTGATGGTCAGGCCGGTGGTGATGATGCCGATGAGGACCGCGCCCAGGGCGGTGCCCCACACGTTCGGGCGGCCCCGGCCGAGGACGGACGTGCCGACCAGGGCGACGGCGACCGCTTCGAGGAGCTGGGACGTGCCCGCCGAGACATCGCCCTGGCCGATGCGCGCCGCCAGGATCAGGCCGCCGACCGAGGCGAGGACGCCGGAAAGGACGTACGCCAGCGCCCGGTACGCGCCCACGCGGATGCCCGCCAGCCGGGATGCCTCGGGGTTCGCGCCGATCGCGTACAGCACGCGGCCCCAGCGGGTGCGGGCCAGGAAGACCCAGGCGACGACCGTCAGGACGCCGAAGATGACCACGGAGACGGGGATGCCGAGGAACGTGCCCCGGTCGATGCGCAGGAAACCCTCGGTGAACCTGCCGGGGGCTGTCGTGCCGTCGGACTGGGTCATGCCCGGGGTGATCGACTGGCCGTCGACCAGGATGAGTTTGGTGCCCTGGATGACGAACATGGTGCCCAGCGTGGCCAGCATGTCGGGGATCTTGAGGCCCACGATGAGCAGGGCGTTGAGCAGGCCCGCGAGGGCGCCCGCGACGATCACCGCGATGATCGCGACCGCGCCGACCTGGTTGTAGGTGATCATCGTCTTCGCGGCGACGGTCACCCCGAGCCCGGCCACCGCGCCGACCGACATGTCCATTCCGCCGACCGCCATGGTGAGCGTGACGCCGAGGCCGAGGATCGCGGCGACGGAGACGTATCTGAGGGTGTCGAGGAGGGTGGCGGAGTCGCGGAAGGACGGCTCGCTCAGGGCGAAGTAGGTGAAGAGCGTGACGGTGACGAAGATGAAGCCGTACTTGATGACCGCGTTCTGGATGCGCGGACCGGCGGCGGGCGTGGACGGGGTCGCCGTCTTCACGGGGGCGCTCTGGGTGGTGGTCATGGCGTACTTCCTGGGGTGACAGGCATCGGCGGGCGGGCGCGGGAGGAGGAGACGGCGGCGGACATCAGACCGACGCCGAGATGGTCCGGATGACGCGGTCGCGTTCCGCGTCCTCGCCGTACGAGTCGAGGTGGATCTCGCCGGCCGCGAGGACGACGACCCGGTCGGCGACCTCCAGGATCTCGTCGACGTCGGCGGACAGGACCAGGACCGCGGCGCCCTCGGCGGCCAGGGCGCGGGCGCGGCGGCCGATGTCGCGCCGGGCACCGATGTCCACGCCTCGGAACGGCTCGTCCAGGATGAGGACGCGGGGGCGTTCGGCGAGCCAGCGGCCGACGACGACCTTCTGCTGGTTGCCGCCGGACAGTTCCTCTACGGTGCTGTGCTCGTCGCGGGCGACGACTCCGAGGGCGTCGATGGTGTCGCGGCCGAGGGCGTCCTCCTTGACGTGGTTCATCAGCCCCGCCGTCGAGAGGGACTTGAGGAACGGCAGCGAGATGTTCCGGGCGAGCGACCAGCCGGGGACCAGGGCGTCCGCGTGCCGGTCCTCGGGGACCAGGTGGACGCCGGCCCGGATCGCGTCGGCGGGGCGGCGGGGCGTGTACGGCTTGCCGTCCAGCTCCACGGCTCCGGTGGTGAAGGGTTCCGCGCCGAAGAGGCCGCGGGCCAGTTCCGTCTTGCCGGCGCCCAACAGGCCGACGACGCCGGTGACTTCGCCCGCTCGCAGGTCCAGGTCCTGGGGTGTACGGCCGTCCAGGAGGCGTACGCCGCGCAGGGACAGGAGGGTCTCGCCGGGCGCGGACTCGGCGCGGGGGCGGGCGGTGGTCGCCTCCTGGGCCTGGGCGAGCATGGCGCGCAGGGCGCTGTCCCAGTCGAAGGGCCTGACCTGGTCCTCGGTGAGACGGCCGTCTCGCAGGACGACCAGTCGGTCCGCCAGCGCGTCGATCTCGCCGAGTCGGTGGGAGACGTACAGGACCGCGATGCCGTCGTCGCGCATCCGCTGGACCAGGGTGAAGAGGCGCTCCGCCTCCGCCGCGGAGAGCGCGGACGTCGGTTCGTCCAGGACCAGGAGCCTCGGGCGGGTGGCCAGGGCTCGGGCCAGGATCAGCAACTGGCGTTCGGAGATGCCGAGTTCGGTGACGTCCCGTCTGAGCAGGGCGTCGCTCCAGCCGAGGTCCAGGGCCGACTGGATCGCGCGGGCGCGGGCCAGCAGGCGGCGCCCGTTCAGGAAGGGGTTGCCGCGGGCCTGGGCCAGCTCCTCGAACACCAGGTTCTCGGCGACGGTGAGCCCGGGAACGATGCCCTCACCGATCCGCTGGTGCACCGTCTGGATGCCCAACTGGCGGGCGGCGAGCGGCGACTGGAGGGCGGCGCGGGTCCCGTTCACCGTCACTTCGCCGCCGTGGTCCGTGTGGACGCCGGACAGGATCTTGATGAGCGTGGACTTGCCGGCCCCGTTGGCACCGAGCAGCGCGACGACGCTGCCCGGTGCGATGTCCAGCGACACGGACTCCAGAACGGTCTTGCCGCCGAAGGCCATGCTGACGTCCCGCAGACCGACCGCGGGTGACTGTTCGGAGGGCCCGGCCGCCTCAGTGGGCGACATTGGCGATCCAGTCGGCCGTGCTGACCCGGGAGAGGTTCAGCGCGGGCAGCGCGGCGCGCAGCTGGTCCATGTTCTGGATGTTCTTGCTCTTCAGGAAGTCCTGGGTTATCGCGACAGCCGGGAACTCGACCGAGGACTTGTTCAGTTGGCCGGCCAGCTCCAGGGCGGCCGTACGGACGACCGCGGCGCCGACGGCGGACGGGTCGGTGCCGGCCGTGGCGACCCACGGGCTGTCCGGGGCGGTCATGTTCTGGATGTCGGCGTTGGAGACGTCCGCGCCGAACACCTTCACCTTGTCCTGCAGCTTCTTGTTCTGCACGGCGAGGACGGTGCCCTTCGCCAGCTCGTCGTAGGGGGCGAAGACACCCGTCACGTCGGAGTGCTGGGTGAGCGCGGCGGAGACCAGCGGCACATTGTCCGTGGCGGTGGAGTCGGTGACCTTACCGACCTTGAATGCCTGCTTCCAGCTATTGGCCTCGACCGTCGACTTCCAGACACTGTCGCGCTTGTCGAGGGCCGCGTAGCCGGCGACGTTGACGTAGCCGACCTTGGCGTTCTTTCCGAGGTTCTTCGCCATCACGTCGAGGACGGCCTGGGCCATGCTCGCGTCGTCCTGCTTGGTGCTGACGACGCCCTTCGTCGCGGTCTCGACGTCGTAGACGACGACCTTGACGCCCTTCTTCACGGCCTTGTCCAGCTCGGGCTGGATCGTCGCGGGGAAGCCGTGGTCCACGATGATCGCCTGCGCGCCGGAGTTGATCGCCGAGGACAGGTCGGTGGCCTGCTTGGCGTTGTCGGCCTGGGCGTCGTACACGGTCAGGTCGATACCGAGGGCCTTGGCCTGCGCCTTGGCGCCGTTGCCCCACTGCTCGAAGTAGTCGCCGGCGCCGCTCTGGCGGACCAGCGCGACCTTGACGGTGCCCTTGTCGAAGGGTGCGGGCTTCTTTCCGGTGGCGGCGGACGCGGCGGCGGCCGGGTCGCCGGTGTTCTTGGAGGCGTTCGTCGACTGCGAGCAGCCCGCGAGGAGGAGCGCCGAGACGGAGGCCAGCGAGAGCGCGGCAAGGGGGAGGCGGGTGCGGGACATGCGGGACTCCAGGTGCGGGGCGGTACGGGAGGAAGAGGGGGTGACGGGGCGCGATGGCCGGAAGGCGTCAGGCGTCAGGCGTCAGGCGTCAGGCGTCAGGCGTCAGGCGTCAGGCGTCAGGCGACGGGAGTGTCCTGGTCCCGGGCGCGAAAGGGCGGCGTGGGGTGGTGGGTTCCGCGCCACGGCCGGGGGGCGTCTCGGGTACTCCGGGGCAGGTCAGCGACAGCGGGCTGTGGTCGACCGGAGCAAGTCCACGTACAGCCGCCGCACGAGCAGCAGCGTCTTCATAGGGAGATCATGAGAACGTTTCAAGCCATTCGTCAAAGGCTTGGACACTGGATCTCAGCATATGGAACGCCGGATTCGTCACATTCTGCTGGCCCTTCGCCGGGAGTTACCATCACGGAACCGGCACCCGACCCGGGACAGTGAGGCTTCCGATGACGACGACACCCTGCGCGACGGCGGTACGACACTGCCCCGACGCGCTGTGTCGCGGCTGTCGTGACTGACGACCGGACGACCGGCCCGCCGCCTCCTCCCCTTCCTGCTCGTGCTGCTGCTCCTGCTTCCGCCCTTGCTGCTGTTCCTGTTCGCTGCGTTCGTTCTCGCTCGCGTTCCACACTCCATTCCCCCCTTGAACCTCTGGAGTTGCTCCCATGACCCTGCTGACGACCTGGCCCGAGTCCGGCCCGGAGACCGTCGTGCGCCGTACCTCCGACCCGGCGGAGATCGCCGCCGCGCTGGCCCCGATCGGTGTGCGCTACGAGCAGTGGCCGATCCGCGAGGACGTACCGGCGGACGCCGACAGCGACACCGTGTTCGCCGCGTACGGCCCGGAGATCGACAGGCTGAACGCCGAGGAGGGCTTCACCACGGTCGACGTCCTCGGTCTGCACCCCAGCGACGACCCGGAGTTCCCGGCGAAGGCGAAGGCGGCCCGCGCGAAGTTCCTCCAGGAGCACACGCACGACGACGATGACGAGGTCCGCTTCTTCGTCTCCGGCTCCGGCATCTTCTATCTGCACGTGGGCGGCGAAGTGCACGCCGTGTACTGCGAGAAGGGCGACCTGCTGGGCGTGCCGCGCGGTACGACGCACTGGTTCGACATGGGCACCAGCCCCGCCTTCACCGCGATCCGCTTCTTCCACGAGGAGGACGGCTGGATCGGCAACTTCACCGGTTCGACCATCGCCTCCCGCTTCCCGGACTACGACACGATCGACGCCGGTTTCCAGCAGGACAGGGCCGCCGCGTGACCCTGCCGGGAACGGTGTTCGAGGTGGACGCCGTGGTGCTCGACATCGAGGGCACCACGAGCGCCACGGGGTTCGTCGTCGACGTGCTGTATCCGTACTCGCGCTCTCGTTTCGGAGCACTGCTCTCGGAGCGGAGCGGTGATCCGGAGGTGGTGCGGGCGGTCGCGCAGGTGCGTGAGCTGATCGGAGAGCCCGGCGCCGACGCCGTACTCGTCGAGAAGACCCTCAACGCCTGGCTCGACGAGGACCGCAAGGCGACGCCCCTCAAGACGCTCCAGGGCGTCATCTGGTCCGAGGGCTTCGCACGCGGCGACCTCGTCTCGCACTTCTACGACGACGTCCTGCCCGCGCTGCGCGCCTGGCACTCGGCGGGTCTGCGGCTGTACGTCTACTCCTCCGGGTCGGTCGCCGCGCAGCGCGCGTGGTTCGCGTCGACCCCGGAGGGCGACCTGCTGCCGCTCGTCTCGGGCCTGTACGACACCGAGAACGCGGGGCCCAAGCAGGAGCCGGAGTCCTACCGCCGGATCGCGGAGGCCACCGGTACCACGGACCCGGGCCGTCTCCTCTTCCTCTCCGACCGGCCGGGCGAGCTGGACGCGGCGCGCGCCGCCGGGTGGCGGACCGCCGGGATCAGTCGGCCCGGGGAGCCGTACTACGAGCAGGGCGTCGGCGACCACGCGCGGGCGGGCACGTTCGACGAGATCAGCATCAGCACGACGAGGAGCATCACGTGACCGCCGGCATCAACGCGCTCGACCTCGAGGAGGCGGGGGCGGTGCTCGCCGCCGAGTCCGCCCGTTTCGCCTCCTTCGGCTGGATGCGGGGCACCTCCGGGAACCTGTCCGTGGTGCTGTCCCGCGATCCACTGCTTCTCGCGGTCACCGCGAGCGGCCACGACAAGGGTGAACTCACGCCCGCCGACGTGGTGTTGGTGGACGCGCGGGGCGCGGCGGTGAACGGCGGCAAGCCGTCCGCCGAAGCCGAGCTGCATGCCCGGGTCGCCGCGCTGACGGGGGCCGGTGCTGTGGTGCACGTGCACACCGTGGCGTCCGTGGCGATGGGCCGGCGCGCGCCCGGCGGGATCGTGTTCCAGGACATCGAGATGCTCAAGGGTGTGGGCGTGCCCGCCCACGACGTCGAGGTGACCCTGCCGGTCATCGGCAACAGCCAGGACATGAAGGTGCTCGGCGACCGTCTGGAGGCGGCGCGCGACCCGCGGATGCCGGCCGTGGTGGTCGCGGGGCACGGGCTGTACGTGTGGGGGGACAACCCCCGTCAGGCCCGGCACCACACCGAAGTCGTGGAGTGGCTGCTGGAGTTGGAGCTCAGCGCTCCGCAGGACGGACGGTAGCCGAAGGCGGGCCGGTCGAGGCTGGTCACAGCCCCGCACCACTGTCGGGGGCGCACAAGGCCGCAGCCCCGCACCCCTGTTGGGGGCGCGGGGCTCGCTACTTCAGGCGGTCGCCCGGGAGTTCACCGGCGGAAACCTCCAACACTCCCCGCTCGGTGATCAGTCCCGTCACCAGCCGCCCCGGCGTGACGTCGAACGCCGGGTTGTGGCCGCGTGACTCGGCGGGAGCCGTGCGGACGCCCGACCACTCCAACACCTCGTCCTCGCCCCGGAGTTCGATGTGGATGTCGGCGCCGGTGGCCGTCGCCAGGTCGACCGTGGTCGTCGGCGCCGCCACCAGGAACGGGATTCCGGCGTCCGCGCAGGCCAGTGCGACCCCGACCGTGCCGACCTTGTTGGCGGTGTCGCCGTTGGCCGCGATCCGGTCGGCGCCGACGATCGCCGCGTCGACCTCACCGCGAAGAATCGTTCCTGCGGCGGCCCCGTCGGCCTGGACATAGTGCGGTATGCCCTCCTGGACCAGCTCCCAGGCGGTCAGGCGCGACCCCTGGAGCAGCGGGCGCGTCTCGTCGGCGTACACGACCTCCAGCCGGCCTCGTGCGTTCAGTTCGCGGATGACGCCAAGTGCCGTACCCCATCCGGCCGTTGCGAGCGCGCCGGTGTTGCAGTGGGTCAGGATGCGCAGCGGGCGCTCGCCCACACCGTCGGCGACGCGCTTCAGCAGCCAGTCGGCGCCGTGCGCGCCCATCGCCCGGTTGCCCTCGACGTCCTCGCGCTGGACGGCGGCGGCCTCGTCGAGTACCGCCGCCAGGCCCTCCTCGAAGCGGGTCATGACCCGGTCCACGCACGCCATGAGGTTGACAGCGGTCGGCCGGGCCGAGCGGATCCGGGCCACGGCCTTGCGCACCTGCTCCTCCGTCCAGCCCTCATGCTCGCCCTGGAGCAGCGCGAGGGCGACCCCGTACGCGCCCGCCGCGCCGATCGCGGGGGCGCCGCGCACGACGAGCCGCTGGATCGCGTCCACCAGGGTGTCCACATCGCGGACGTCCCTGGTCTCGTAGCGGTGCGGCAGGAGGGTCTGGTCGATGAGCGCCAGGCTGTTTCCGGTCCAGCCGACGGCGCGCAGGTCCTGGGGCATAGCGGGACACTCCTGAAGTTCCGGCGGTGCGCGACACCGTACATGACCTCGGTGAACCACAGTTCGAGACGGCCGGACCACTGCCGCGGGCCCGGGTGTTAGAGTCCAGCACCCGCACCCGTTGGGGCCCATGTGAAGGAGGACGCATGCTGCTGACCATGCGCCGCTTCCTCGACCAGGGCCACTGTGCGAGCGACGGCTGTCAACGCTGATCCGTCACCTTCGGCGGCGCCGTCGCGCTTCCCCTTTGTCTCCGCGCCCCGTGCTCAGTGCAGAGCGCGGGCTGTGCCGTACGCAGCTCCGGAAGGTCTCCCCGATGCCTCGCAGATCCCGCCGTACGCTCCCCTTCGCCGCCATGACGGCGCTGCTCGTCGCCGGTGCCACGGCGTGCAACGCCGCCGCGAAGGACGACGCGTCCTCCGACAGCAGCGCGGGCAGCGCGTCGTTCACGCTTGTCACACCGGACGCCGTGGGGCAGAACGAGTTCCTCAAGCTGGCGGTGACCGGCGTCAAGGCGGCCGCGAAGGCGCACAACGGGACCGAGAAGGTGTTCGAGTCCTCGGACACCGCTTCCCAGCAGCAGAACGTGCAGGCCGCCGTCGACGCGAAGCCCGACGTCGTCGTGCTGGTCGGCTTCGAGTTCGCGGACCTGGTCGCGCAGCAGGCCGAGGCGCACCCCAAGCAGCAGTTCCTGATGATCGACGCGTGCACGACGAAGGCGTTCGGCAACGTCAGTTGCGGGGTCTTCCGCGAGCACGAAGGCGTCTTCCTCGCCGGTGCCGAGGCCGGGCTGCTCAGCAAGAGCGGCAAGGTCGGCGCGGTGGACGTGATGGACACTCCGGTGTTCCGCCGCTTCAGCGACCCGTTCGCGGCCGGCGCCCAGCAGGTCGCGCCGAACACGGAGACCGGTACCCGCTTCGTCGGCGGCCAGTCCCCGTTCGACGACTCGGCGCGTGCCAAGGAGCAGGCGAACGACCTGCTGTCCAAGGGCTACGACCAGCTGATGGCGGCTGCCGCGGCCGGCAACTACGGCGTGTTCGAGGCGGCGAAGGCCAAGGGCGCGTTCGCGTACGGCGTCGACGTCAACCAGTGCCCCTCGGCTCCCGGCACGGTCGTCGACAATGTGATCAAGCGCACCGACATCGCCGTGGAGAAGGGCATCTCGCAGGTCCTCGGCGGCCAGACGGGGACGACCGCCTCGTACGGCCTGAAGGAGGGCGGCATCAGCCTCACGGGCCTGGAGAAGGGCGTCGCCTCGTCCCAGTGCGTGATCGCCCAGCACCCCGACGTCCTGAAGAAGGTCGAGGCGCTGCGCGACCAGATCGTGTCCGGAAAGCTGACGGTCGATGACCCCTCCGTCGCCGGCTGACGCGCAGACGGCGGCGGTCGAACTCCGGGGAATCACCAAGCGGTTCCCCGGCACGCTCGCCAACGACGCCGTCGACCTGACCGTCCGGCGCGGCGAGATCCACGCCCTGATGGGCGAGAACGGTGCCGGCAAGTCGACGCTCATGTCGGTCCTCTACGGGATGGAGCGCCCGGACGCCGGTTCGGTCCGGGTCGACGGGCGCGAGGTCTTCTTCGCCGATCCCGGCGACGCGATGGCCGCCGGGCTCGGCATGGTCCACCAGAGCTTCAAGCTGTTCGACTCGCTGACGGTCGCCGAGAACGTGGTGTACGCCGCCGAGCCGCGCCGTTTCGGCCTGGTGGACCGGGGTGCGGCCCGCCGCCGGGTGCGTGAACTGGCCGAGGAGCACGGGCTCGCGGTCGATCCGGACGCCCGGGTCGGTGACCTGCCCGTGGGGCTGCGCCAGCGCGTCGAGATCCTGAAGCTGCTGCACCGGGGCGCCCGGACGCTCATCCTCGACGAGCCGACCGCCGTCCTGACGCCGACCGAGGCGGACGCCCTCTTCGCGGTCCTCAAGTCCCTTGCCGCACAAGGACGTTCGGTCATCCTGGTCACGCACAAGCTGCGTGAGGTACTCGAAGGCAGCGACCGCGTCACGGTGTTGCGGGACGGCCGGGTCGTCGCCGGGCTGGTCACCGCCGAGACGTCCGCCGACGAGATCGCCGCCGCGATGACCGGCCGCGCCGTGGAACTCGACCGCGTCCACGCCCCGGGCACCCCCGGCGACGTGATTCTGGACGTCACCGACCTGGCCACGGACGGGGTACGGGACGTTCGACTCACCGTGCGCGCAGGTGAGATCGTCGGGATCGCGGGCGTCGCGGGCAACGGCCAGAGTGAGCTGGTGGAGGCGCTGGCCGGACTGCGTCCGGTGTCCGCCGGCCGGGTCGCGCTGCTCGGCGGCGACATCACGCACGCCTCCGCGACCGAGCGCCGCGCCAAGGGCCTCGCCTACGTCCCTGAGGACCGGCACGCCGTGGGTACGGCGCCTGCCGCGTCGGTCGCCGACAACCTGGCGATGGGCCACCACCGTACGTCGCTGTCCTCCCGCGGACTGCTTCCGCCCGCCGCTGTACGAGGTCACGCACGGCGTCTCATCGAGCGCTTCGGCATCAAGGCGGCGTCCCCGGAGGTGCCCGCGTCCTCCTTGTCCGGCGGCAACCTGCAGAAGCTGCTCATCGGGCGCGAACTCGCCCACGACGCCCCGCTGTTGCTCGTGGAGCAGCCCACGCGCGGGGTCGACATCGGCGCCGTCCAGAACATCCACGACCAGCTGATCGCCTACCGCGACGCGGGCCACGCCGTCCTGCTCGTCTCGGCCGAGCTCAGCGAGATCCGGGGGCTCGCCGACCGGGTCCTGGTGATGTACGAGGGCCGCGTGACGGCGTCGTACGAGAAGGCGGCGGACGAGCGGACGCTCGGCCTCGCCATGGCGGGCGGCGGCGCCGGCAGTCCGGCTCCGCCGGCCCCGGTAGAGGTCGGGGACTGACATGAACCACATGAACCACATCACGAAAGCCGTCCGCTCCCCCGTCGCCTTCTCGGTGCTCGCCGGAGTCGTCATCGGCGGCCTGTTCCTCGTCGGGACCGGCGCGGATCCGGTCGCCGCGTACGGCGCGGTGCTCAGCGGTTCGCTCGGCGCCGACGGCATCGGGGCGACGCTCACCACCCTGACGAGCGTCCTGGGCCTGGCCCTCGCGCTGGCCGTGCCGTTGCGCGCCGGGCTCATCAACCTGGGCGGGGACGGGCAGTTGGTGCTCGGCGGGATGGCGGCGGCCGTGACGGGGCTGTACTCGCCGCTGCCCGCGCCGCTCACCGTCGTCCTCGCGCTGCTCGCGGGCATGGCGGCCGGTGCCGGGTACGCGGCCCTCGCCGCCCTGTGCGAGAACCGGTTCGGCGTACCGCTGCTGGTGAGCAGCCTGCTGCTCAGCTATCCGGCGGCGTCCCTCGCCTCCTGGCTGGCCCGCTACCCGCTCAAGGAACCGGGCTCCAGCCTCCCTCAGACCCGGCAACTGCCGGACGGGGTCGCGCTGCCCACGTTCGGTTCGTCGACGGTGACGGTCGGGCTGCTGCTGGTCGTCCTGGCCGCAGCCACGTACTGGTTCACCGACCGGCGCACCGCGTTCGGCTACGAGATGCGGATGACCGGCCTCAGCTCCCGGTTCTCCGCATACGCGGGCGTCGAGCGCGGGGGCCTGACGCTCCGACTGATGGCGGTGTCGGGAGCGCTGGCCGGACTCGTGGGCGCCATAGGGGTGTTGAGCTTTCCGTACCGCTTCCTCGACGGCTCGCTCACCGCGTCCGGCTACACCTGGACGGGTCTGACGGCGGCCCTGCTCGCCGGCGCCGCGCCCGTCGGGACGGTCCTCGCCTCCTTCTTCTTCGCCGTGCTCCAGGTGGGCGGCCTGTCGATGGAGCGGACGACCGAGGTACCGCGCGAGCTGACCCAGGTGCTCCAGGCGATCGTGATCGTGTTCCTGGCGGCCCGGCTGCGTTTCCCGCGCCTCGCCCGCGAACACGACAACGAGCGTAGGAACGACCGTGAGAACGACCCTGAGAGCCACCGTGAGAACAACCCCGTCCGGCAAGGGGAGTTGACCTGATGTTCTTCGACTCCGATCTCCTCATGTCGGCGCTGCGCGCGCTGACGCCCATCCTGCTGGCGGCGCTCGGCGGGGCGATCTGCGAACGGGCGGGCGTCTTCAACATCGGCCTCGAGGGCATGATGCTGATGGGCTGCTTCACCGCCGTGGCCACCAGCTGGTTCACCGACAGCCCCTGGCTCGGCGTGCTGGCGGCGGCCCTCGCCTCCGCCGCGTACTCCCTGATCCTGGCCGTGGGCGCGGTGACCCTGTGCGGCGACCCGGTGGTGCTGGGAATCGCCCTGAATCTCCTGGCAGTTGGCCTGACCAGCTTCCTCCTCCGTACCGTCTTCGGCGTGCAGGGCACTTTTGACGATCCGTCACTGGCCGGGCTGCCGTTGGTCGGTGGCTTCTCGCCGCTCGCGTATCTGGCGTGGGCGGCGGTCGGTGCGGCCGCGCTGACGCTGTCCCGGCATGTGTGGGGGCTCAGGCTGCGCGGGGTCGGCGAGGCGCCCGACGCGGCGGCCACGCTCGGGGTGAGTCCGGTCAGGTACCGGTACGGGGCCGTGCTCGTCTCCGGTGTGCTGTGCGGGCTCGCGGGGGCCCAACTCGCCCTCGGCAACGTCACGTTGTTCTCCGAGAACATGACGGCGGGGCGCGGCTGGATCGCCGTGGTCGCGGTGATGCTGGGCCGGGCGCTGCCGCTCGGTGTGCTGCTGGCGGCGCTGCTGTTCGGGCTCGCGGAAGCGGCCGGCTTCCGTCTCCAGGGCCTGGGTCTGCCGCAGCAGGCGACCGACGCCGCGCCGTACGTCGTCACACTCGGCGCCCTCTTCCTGACGACGGCCCGACGCCGTCACCGCACCCCTGACACGTCCCCTTCCTCTTCCACTTCCCCTTCCGCTGGAGCCGTTTCATGACCCAGGATCTGTCGCCCGTCACCCGAATACCCCGCACGGGGCTGCCGCCGCGAGCGCTGGTCGTCGGCGACCCGCAGCGCGCCGCTCTCGTCAGCGCCAGGCTGGAAGACGCGCGGGAGCTGTCGTACCACCGCGAATACCGTGTGTTCACGGGGAGTTGGAAGCGCGTGCCGGTGCTGGTCGCCTCGCACGGGGTGGGCGCCCCGGGTGCCATCCTGCTGTTCCAGGAGCTGGCGGACGCCGGTGTGCGGACCTTCCTGCGGTTCGGTACGGCGGGTGCGATGAAGCCGGGAATCGGCGACGGCGACCTCGTCATCGCCGAGGCGGCCGTCCGCGACGACGGCGTCACCCAGCAGTTGCTGCCCCCGGAGTACCCGGCGGTCTCCTCCCCCGAGGCGGTGCTCGCGCTCCAGCGGGCGGCGCGCGAGGCGGGCGCCCCGCACCACCGGGGCATCGTGTGGACACGGGCCGCCTTCCAGCCCGGTCTGCTCCCCCTCTTCTCCTACGAGGGCGCCGGACTCGCCGCCATCGAGATGGAGTTGAGCGCCCTGCTGGTGACGGCCTCGCTGCGCGGACTGGTCGCGGGCGGAGTGGTCGTCGTCGACGGGGCGAACGCCGACGAACTCGTCGACGAGACCGCCACCGGCGGTTACAACCCCCACCGGGAGGTCGTCGCGGAGGGCGTCGAACGCGGCGCGGTCGTGTCGCTGGAGGCGCTGCGCCTGCTGGCCGAGGACGAGGAGCCCCTCGCATGAGCGAGCGCATCGACCTGCTGGTGCACGGCGGTGACGTACTCACCGTGGACGAGGCCGGAACCGTCGTACAGGACGGCGCGGTTGCCGTCCGGGACGGCGAGATCGTCGCCGTAGGCCCCGCAGAAGAGCTGACCACCCGGTTCACAGCCGACGAGTCCCTTGACGCCGCGAACTGCCTCGTCCTGCCCGGCCTGGTCAACACGCACACCCATCTCGCGATGACGTTCCTGCGCGGCCGGGCCGACGACGTCACCCTCCAGGGCTTCCTGGAGCGCGTGCTGAAGTGGGAGGCGCAGCTGCTGTCGCCGCGGAACGTGGCGGCGGCGGTCCGGGTCGCGGTCGCCGAGAGCGTACGAGCCGGGGTGACCTCCGCGCTCGACATGTACTGGTTCCACGAGGCGGCCGAGCAGGTGGCGCGCGAGACGGGCTGGCGGCTGCACACCGGCCCCACCTTCATGGACGTACCGCAGCCGCCCGACGGCATCCCCTACGAGGACCGGCTGACGTGGGCCCGCCAGGACCTGGCCGCCCGTGGCACCCCGCGTCCCGGCCACCGTCCGATCCTCTTCGCCCACTCCACGTACACCCTCTCCCCCGATCAGCTTGTCGAAATCGCCGCGCTGGCAAGGGAGTTCGGCGCCCTGCTGCACATCCACGCGGCCGAGAACGCGACCGAGGTCGCCACCGTCGAGGTGCGGCACGGCAAGCGCCCCGTCGAACTGCTCGACTCGCTCGGCCTCCTCGGCCCCGACCTGCTGCTGGCCCACGCCGTGGACCTCACCGGCCCCGAGATCGCGGCGCTGGCCCGCACCGGCACGTCCGTCGCCCACTGTCCCGTCTCGAACCTGAAGCTCGGCTGCGGCATCGCGCCCGTGCCCCGGCTGCTCAGCGCCGGTGTGACCGTCGGGCTCGGTACGGACGGCGCCGTCAGCTCCAACACGCTGGACGTGCTGGGGGCGGTGCGGCAGGCGGCCCTCGTCCACAAGGCGGGCGGCGACCCCACGGCGGTCGGCGCCGAACAGGCCGTACGCATGGCGACCGCCGAGGGCGCGAAGGCGCTGGGCCTGGGCGATCGGCTGGGCTCCCTGGAGCCGGGCAAGCGGGCCGACCTGATCGTGCTCGACCTCAGCGGCCCCCATCTGCGGCCCCGGCACGACCCGTGGTCGACGCTCGCGTACGCGGCGCACTCGGCGGACGTCCGGGACACCGTCGTGGACGGCCAGGTGCTGATGCGGAACCGGAAGCTGACCACCCTGGACGAGGCCGCAGCGCTCGCGGAGCTGGAAGCACTGCTCTGACGCCGCGCATCCGGCACCCGCACGTGGGTACCCTTCCGGCCACCCGTAGGGGACCCTCGTACGGGCTGACATCGCTTTTTGTGCCCCGTTCAGCCCACTGAACCGTCATAATGGCCTGAGACATCGGATGTCTGAACGATTGGGAGGCCCGCCATGGCAGTCACCGACGAGGCGATCGAAAAGATCAAGGGAATGATCGTCTCCGGGTCGCTGCGCCCCGGCGACCGGCTGCCCAAGGAGAGCGAGCTGGCCGCCGATCTCGGCCTGTCCCGCAACTCCCTGCGCGAGGCGGTGCGCGCCCTGTCGCTCATCCGGATTCTCGACGTACGGCAGGGCGACGGCACCTACGTCACCAGCCTGGACCCCCAACTCCTGCTCGAGGCAATGAGTTTCGTCGTGGACTTCCACCGCGACGACACGGTCCTGGAATTCCTGGCCGTACGCCGCATCCTGGAGCCGGCCGCCACCGCGATGTCGGCGGCGCGCATCAGCGAGCAGCAATTGGACGCGCTGTCCGCCCAGTTGGAACGGCTGGGCGGACAGCCGTCGGTGGAGGAACTGGTCGCCGCCGACCTGGAGTTCCACCGGGGGATCGTGCAGAGTTCCGGCAACTCGGTGCTGTGTTCGCTCCTTGACGGCCTGTCAGGTCCCACCACCCGGGCGAGGATCTGGCGCGGGCTGACCCAGGAGGACGCGGTCGGCCGCACCCTGCGCGAGCACCGGGCGATCCTGGCCGCCCTGCGCGACCGGGACGCCGAGGCGGCGCGCTCGTGGGCGACGGTGCACATCGCCAGCGTGGAGCAGTGGCTGAGGTCGACTCTCTAGGCCCTGTCGTTGCCGAACTCCCGGCGGCGGCGTCAGCCGACGACATCGGGAGACGGCCGGCGACACCCGCGCAGCGCTGTTCGACCGCTCGGATGAATGATCGGGGCGGTGCGGGGTGGCTCATGGGTGGTGTTTCGGGGTGTCTATCGGGGCAGTGATCCGTTCACTCCCCCGTGCAGGGGGCTGCGGGCGCCCCCGCCGCACGCCGTAAGGTTGGGTGGTCAAGCGAGGGCACATCGGAAGGAGGCGCTGGGTGATCGAGCTGGAGGGGGTTCCCGAGCTGATCGACCCAGTCATGGTGGCCGCGTTCGAGGGTTGGAACGACGCCGGCGACGCCGCTTCCAGCGCTGTCGCGCATCTGGACCGGGAATGGAAGGGCGAGGTGTTCGCGGCGCTCGACGCCGAGGACTACTACGACTTCCAGGTCAACCGCCCCACCGTGTGGCTGGACAACGGCGTGCGCAAGATCACCTGGCCCACGACCAGGCTGTCCGTGGTCAGGGTCGGCGGCGACAAGCCCCGTGACCTGGTGCTGGTCCGGGGCATCGAGCCGTCGATGCGCTGGCGCTCGTTCTGCAACGAGCTGCTGGGCTTCGCGCACGAGCTGGGTGTGGAGCTGGTGGTCATCCTGGGCGCCCTGCTCGGCGACACCCCGCACACCCGTCCGGTTCCGGTCAGCGGGGTCACGTCCGACGCGGATCTGGCCCAGCGGATGGATCTGGAGGAGACGAAGTACGAGGGCCCCACGGGCATCGTCGGCATCCTCCAGGAGGCGTGCACGCACGCGGGCGTCCCGGCCGTGTCGCTGTGGGCGGCAGTCCCGCACTATGTGTCGCAGCCGCCCAACCCGAAGGCGACGCTGGCCCTCCTGAACCGGCTGGAGGACCTGATCGACATCCGTGTCCCGCTGGGCGAGCTGCCCGAGGACGCGCGTGCCTGGCAGGTCGGCGTGGACCAGCTGGCCGCCGAGGACAGCGAGGTCGCGGAGTACGTGCAGACGCTGGAGGAGGCCCGGGACACCGCCGAGCTGCCCGAGGCGACGGGCGAGGCCATCGCCCGCGAGTTCGAACGCTATCTGCGTCGCCGTGACGGCACCGGCCCGGCGGGCCCCGGCCCGGCCTCCGGCGGCCACGCCACGGCGGACGGCACGGACAGCGCGTCGTATCTCCGGGACAACCCGGCCGGCCGCCCGAAACCGCAGCCGCCGAAGCCGCCCCAGCTGCCGAGCACGGACGACGAGGACTCCCCCGAGGAGTGAGCGTCGGATACGGGGAAGGGCCGGTGCGCACGACGCGCACCGGCCCTTCCCCGTCCCTGTGTCCGCCCGCGTACGGGCGCTCAGCGGCCCTCAGCGCTCCACGGAGACCACGGCGTACGTCGTCTGGGGCGTCGGCGTCGTGGTGAACCGGGCGTTGGGCAGATACAGCCGGTTCCGGTACGCGGCCACCGTGGTCGGCACGTCGAAGGCCTGGTCGGTGATGCGGCGTCGGAAGACCCCGCGGCTCCCGTCCGCCGACAGCGTGAACACGTCGATCGCGTTCTGCATGTTCTGCACGACGTACAGGATGCGCCCGAGGAGCAGCAGCCCGTCGCCGTCGGTGAGCGGGGCGGCGTCCCCCAGGTCGACGAGCCGGGTGACCCCGGTGCGCGGGTCCACCCGGTGCAGCGCGCCGACGCCGGACTGAACGACGAGCAGCGCCTTTCCGTCGGGCGTGGCGGTGATGCCGTTGGCCTGGAGGACGTCACCGGGCAGCTGGTTCCAGTCGCCGCCCAGGGGGATCCGTACGACCTCGTCGGCGCCCGGCAGCGCGCCGCCCGGGCACAGCGGGAGCGCGTGCAGAGTCGGGTTCAGGGAGTCGGTGAAGAACGCCGCGTGCGGCGTCAGGAACACGTCATTGATGAAGATGGGCGTGCTGGTGGGGAAGGCGTACGAGGCGAGGACCGCCCCGGTACGGGTGTCCACGACCCGGGCGCCCTCGCCGCGGGCGGCGACGAACAGGCGCCCCTGGCCGTCGAGTTCGAGCCCGACGGACGCTGTGCCGGCGCCGGGCGAGATGATCTCGCCGGCGCCGGTGCGCAGGTCGGCCCGGTAGATCGAACCGTCGGTGAGCGAGCCCAGGTAGGCGTAGGGGCCGGCGGTGGCTATGCCTTCCGGAAAGAAGCCGTCCGGCAGCGGTATCAGGGTCGGCAGGGCCTTCGGGGCGGCGGCGGCCGGGGAGGCGACCAGGGCGGCGGAGACGGTGGCGGCGGCACCCGCCGCGAGGAGTCCGCGACGGCTGACGTGGCGAGCGGAGGAACCGTGTATGGGTGCCACGGGGGTTTCCTTCCAGGAAGGGACCGAGGGTTGGCCGGTCCTGCGGGTCAACTGGCCCTGCCACAAGATCACATGTTCACTCGCGCCACAGGTTCCCCAGGGAGTCGACAGCACTTCGACAGCAACGGAGGGCTCGCCTCCGCAATGCCGAGGGCCGGGAACGCGACGGGGGCGCCGGGCGGCTGAACCCGCCGCCCCGGCGCCCCACTCCGTACGCTCCCTACGCGTCCTCCGCTACAGCGCGACGCCCAACAGGGCGTCCACGGCGCGGGAGACGACGCCGGGGGCGCCCTCGTCCGTACCGCCGCGCTCCGCCTGGAGGGCCGCCCAGCCGTCCACGGCGGCCAGCGCGGCCGGGGCGTCCAGGTCGTCGGCGAGAGCCTCGCGCAGCTCCTCCACGAGCGCGTCGGCGGGCGGCCCGTCGGGCCGGGACACGGCGGCCCGCCACCGTCCGAGCCGTGCCACGGCGTCCTCGAGAACCTGGTCGGTCCACTCCCAGTCGGCCCGGTAGTGGTGGGCGAGCAGGGCGAGCCGGATGGCCGCCGGGTCGACGCCTTCGCGGCGCAGCGCGGACACGAAGACGAGGTTGCCCTTGGATTTGGACATCTTCTCGCCGTCGAGGGCGACCATGCCGGCGTGGACGTACGCCTTGGCCATGGGGAACTCGCCGGTCAGCACCTGGGCGTGCGAGGCGCCCATCTCGTGGTGCGGGAAGACGAGGTCGGAGCCGCCGCCCTGCACGTCGAAGCCCATACCGAGGTGGTCGAGGGCGATGGCGACGCACTCGATGTGCCATCCGGGGCGACCGGGGCCCAGCGAACCGCCGTCCCAGCTCGGCTCGCCCTCCCGGGCGGCCATCCAGAGCATCGGGTCGAGCGGGTTCTTCTTGCCCGGCCGGTCGGGGTCGCCCCCGCGTTCGGCGGACAGCAGCCGCATCGCGTCGGCGTCCAGGTTGGACACCTTGCCGAAGTCCGGGTCGGCCTCGACGGAGAAGTAGACGTCCCCCTCGAGCTCGTAGGCCGCGCCCGCGTCCCGCAGTCGCTCGACGAGCGGGACGATGCCGGGTATCGCCTCGACGGCGCCGATGTAGTGCTGCGGGGGGAGCATCCGCAGAGCGGTCATGTCCTCCCGGAAGAGCGCGGTCTCCTTCTCGGCGAGTCCCGCCCAGTCGATCCCGTCGCGCACGGCCCGCTCGAGCAGCGGGTCGTCGATGTCGGTGACGTTCTGGACGTAGTGAACCTGCCGCTTGGTGTCGAGCCACACGCGTTGGACGAGGTCGAACGCGTTGTAGGTCGCCGCGTGACCCATGTGGGTCGCGTCGTACGGAGTGATGCCGCAGACGTAGATACGGGCGACGGGACCGGGGTCGAGGGTCACCAGGGCACCGGTGGCGGTGTCGTGGATCCTCAGGTCGCGGCCCTGACCAGTCAGGGCGGGGACCTCGGAAGCGGGCCAGGCATGCATGTCATGAGCGTAACCGGACGGATGTTCCGTATACGAGCCGGACCGGGTCCAGACGGCCGGGAAGGCGGTCTTGCGAGATTCCTCTCAGTGCCCTAACCGAAGGGCTCGACAGGGCTGGTCACGCGCGCGTGCTCAGCCCCACGCGCCCTCACACCGGCGGCCAGGGGATCGACGGCCACTCCCCGCTGGGCTCCGGATGCCGTCCGGACGACAGCAACGCGTCCACTCGTACCCGCGTGGCCTCGAGCTCGTCGCCGGTGACCAGCTCCGCCAGCCGCACGGCCAGCGCCCCGCCCTGGGCCAGCGCGCTCTTCAGCCCGGTCAGCACCTCGACCGCCTCCGGCGTCAGCGGCTCACCGGCCCACCCCCACAACAATGTCCGCAACTTGTTCTCGGCGTTGAAGGTGACCCCGTGGTCGATCCCGTACAGCCGCCCCTGGTCACCCGGCAGCAGATGCCCGCCCTTGCGGTCCGCGTTGTTGATCACGGCGTCCAGCACGGCGAGGCGCCGCAGCCGCTCGTCGTCGGCGTGCACGAGCAGTGCCGTCTTCCCCTCGCCCACCTCGGCGAAGGCGATGGCCTTCCACCCGGGCCCGGGTTCCTCACTGTCGACCAGGGCGAGCAGCCCGTCGCCGTCGTCCGCGACCGCGTCGATCCACAGCTGGCACATCCCCTCGCCGTACGGCCCCTCGCGCAGCACGGTCGGCGGTACGAGCCCCCAGCCGGTCGCCTCGGAGACCTCGTACGCCGCCACCTCGCGCTCGGCGAGGGTGCCGTCGGGGAAGTCCCACAGGGGCCGCTCACCGGCCACGGGTTTGTAGACGCAGGCGGCCTCCTGCCCCTCGTAGGAGACCGTGCAGTACAGCGCGGCGTTCGACGCCTCCTGGATGCGCCCGCGTACCGTCAGTTCGCCCTTGGCGAGCAGTTCGGCGGGCGTGCGGGTGGTCGTCACGCTCCGCGGCGGTATCCGTTCTGGCGCGGACATACGTGTCCTTCCGGGTCGAGCGGGAGGCTGCACAGCGGGCAGGGCGGCCGGCCGGCGTTGACGACGTCGAGGGCGCGTTTGGCGAACGCGCGGGCCTGTGCGCCGGTGAGCCGGACGCGCAGCATCGGGGGGCCGTTCTCCTCGTCCTGGAGGAGGCGTTCCTCGGCCTCGACGAGGTCCTCCTCGGAGTCGGCGTCCAGCTCCACCAGGGCCTGCGCCTCGACGATCATGCGCTGCTCGTCGCCGTCCCAGGCGAGCGCCATGGTGCCGACGCGGAACTCCTCCTCGACGGGGCTGTCGAGGGGGCGGGTGTCGGACACCTCGGTGGGGGCCACCGCCGGGACCGGGGCGTTGCCCCCGCTACGGCGTACGACCTCGTCGAGCAGTTCGTCCATGCGTTCGGCGAGCGCGGCGACCTGGGTCTTCTCCAGGGCCACGCTGGTCACCCGGGGGCCGGCGGTTGCCTGGAGGAAGAACGTACGGCGCCCGGGCAGCCCGACCGTACCGGCCACGAAGCGGTCCGGGGGATCGTAGAGGAACACCTGACGGGACACGTCCTGTCTCCATTGGATCGAATGATGGATCGACTGATTTTCGGCATCGGCGGCGCTGCCGCGACCGCTTCACCCTACTGCTGCCGACGATCACGGTGCGCCCGCACCGCCCCCGACCGCGGCGTCCTCGCCCGGGGGTTCCTCGCGCGGCGCCAGGACGGCGAAATCACCGGTGTCCCCGAGGCGAACGAGAAATGGCCTGAGACGGGTGTAACGGATCGCCGTGATGGAACACGGATCGACGGCCACCCGCTGAAAGAGGTCGAGATGAAGCCCGAGCGCGTCCGCGACAAGGGACTTGATGACGTCGCCGTGCGAGCACATGAGGTAGACGGCGTCGGCGCCGTGATCGGCCTCCACGCGCGCGTTCCACTCACGTACGGCCTCGGCCGCGCGCGTCTGCATGGCCCGCATGGACTCGCCACCGGGGAAGGCGGCGGCGGACGGGTGTGCCTGGACGATCTGCATCAGGGGCTCGTCCATCAGCTCGGCGAGCTTGCGCCCGGACCAGTCGCCGTAGTCGCACTCCGAGATGCGCTCCTCGGTGTGCGCACGCAGTTCCGGCCGGGCTTCGAGGAGCGGCCGGATCGTCTCCTGGCAGCGCTCGAGGGGGCTGGTGACGACTTCGGAGATCGGCAGTTCGGCGAGCCGTCCGGGCAGCGCGGCGGCCTGCGCGGCGCCCCGCTCGTCGAGGGCGATGCCGGGTGTGCGGCCGGCGAGCACACCAGAGGTGTTGGCGGTGGACCGTCCGTGCCGGACGAGGATCAGCGTGGGCATGCGGCCCAGGGTAGGCGCAGGGCCCCCGGTGGCAGGGGGGGGATGCGTTTCCGGGCGAACGGCGGGAGAATGCGCACCGTGATCGTCGACTGCGCCATCTACCGCGACGGGCGCCGCACGGACGGCCCGGCGGACTTCTCCGAGGCCCTCGACGAGTGCCGTGTGGACGGGGCCGGTCACGCGTTCGTCTGGGTCGGGCTGTACGAGCCCACGGAGGGCGAGTTCGATCAGGTCACGGAGGAGTTCGGGCTGCACCCGCTGGCTGTCGAGGACGCGCTCAACGCGCATCAGCGGCCGAAGCTGGAGGTGTACGACGACTCGCTGTTCATGGTGCTCAAGCCGGTCGGGTACGAGCCGAAGTCCGACGTCGTCTCCTCCGGCGAGATCATGGTCTTCATCGGCGACTCCTTCGTGGTGACCGTGCGACACGGCGAGGAGGCGCCTCTGGCCGCCGTACGGCAGCGGCTGGAGGCGGAGCCGGAGATGCTGCGGCACGGCCCCACGGCGGTGCTCTACACGATCGCCGACGCCGTCGTCGACCACTATGTGGAGGTTGCGGACGAGCTGGGCACCGACCTGGAGGAGCTGGAGACGGAGGTGTTCTCGCCGGCCGACGGCGGCTCGCGTCACACGGCGTCCCGGATCTACACCTTCAAGCGGCAGATCCTGGAGTTCCGCCGCGCCACGGGCCCGCTGGCCGCGCCGCTGGGCAGGCTCGCGGGCACCGGTCTCTTCGGCACGCGCGTGCCCTTCGTCCACGAGAAGGCCGAGCCCTTCTTCCGGGACGTGAGCGACCACCTCACGCGCGTGAACGAGTCCGTGGAGGGCCTGGACCGCCTGGTCTCCGATGTGCTGTCGGCGCACCTCGCGCAGATGAGTGTCCGGCAGAACGACGACATGCGGAAGATCTCCGCGTTCGCCGCCATGGCCGCGTTCCCCACGATGGTCGCCGGGATCTACGGCATGAACTTCCGGCACATGCCGGAACTGCGCTGGATCTGGTCGTACCCGGCGCTGCTCGTGGCGATGGTCCTGGTGGAGGTCCTGCTGTACCGGATGTTCAAGCGCCGGGGCTGGCTGTAGGGCCGACGCCGCCCTCAGGCGAACTCGGGTGCCGTGGTCACCGGGCCGCTCAGCGCGTCGCGGCGCTCGGGCATCCGCAGCGAGACCATGCGGCGCCAGCCGAGGGCGCGCTCGTAGACGTACACCGCGTGGATGGCCGCCGCGAGCACGGCCGCCTTGGAGCGCGGCCAGCCCAGGACGCGTCCCATGTGGGCCATGACCGCGAGGCTGACGTCCCGGTAGACGCGGATCTCGGCGAGCGCGCACGCGCGCAGGGTCCGCTGGATGGTGCGGCCGTGGCCGGCGGCGGCGAAGCGCAGGAGTTCCTCGTGGCAGTAGGCGAGGTGGTTGTCCTCGTCGTCGGAGATCATCCGCACCGCGCGGCCGAGGTCGGGATGGTCGCCGAAGTACCTGCGCAGCAGCTCCATCTGCTCGGAGGCGCGCTGCTCGGTCACGCGGCTGTGGGCGAGGTAGGTGACGACGTCCCGCACGGTCAGCGGTTCGTCGCCTCTGAGCTTGTCGTGCGCGAGACCGATGCCCTGCCGCTCCAGGAGCATCGTGTAGTCGGTGTCGGCCGGGACGTCGACGGGGTGCAGGCCGCGCTTCTTCATGAGGGCCCTGAAGATCCGCCCGTGCTTGTCCTCGTCCGCGCCGTGGCGGGTGATCCTGGGGGCGAGCGCGCGTTCGCTCGCCGGGACGAGCGCGGCGATACGGGCGTTCTCCCAGCCGCCCTGGGATTCACCGCTGGCCGCGATGGAGCAGAAGAGACGGAAGGAGTCGTCGTTGTCGAGGATCTCCTGGAACAGACTCCTGGCCGAAAGCATCAGGGCACCTCTCGCCGATCTGCGGGGCTTCGCGAAGAACGAGTCAAGTGCGAGGCCGGAGGTGCCGCAACACAGGAGGCGGGCGACTGCGCCGAACGGATGGCCGGCAGGGGGCACGGCGGGACGTCAGTACGAGGGCTCGGAGGGCGTAACCGCCGGGGCCGCGGCGCGTTGTGCTCCGTGACGGCCGTGGCGGGGTGGACCCCCGAGCCCCCACCACGGCCGCGGAACTTTCCCCCTTGCCGCCTACGCGAGTCCGGCGCGCTCCAGGGCGTCGGTGCCCGCCCGGAGCGAGGCGATCCGCTCGTCGAGGGTGAGGCCGGCCGGGGCGAGGGTGAGCGTGGTGACACCGGCTGCCGCGTAGGCCCGCATCCGGTCGGCGATCCGGTCCACCGAGCCGAGCAGCGTGGTCTGGTCGATCAGGTCGTGCGGAATGGCGGCCGCGGCGCCCGCCTTGTCGCCGGACAGGTACTTGTCCTGGATCTCGGCGGCCTCCTTCTCGTAGCCCATGCGCTGGGCGAGCTGGTTGTAGAAGTTCTGCTTACGGCTGCCCATGCCGCCCACGTACAGGGCGGTGTACGGCCGGAAGGTGTCGGCGAGCTTCGCCACGTCCTTGTCGTCGCCGACGGCGAGCGGCAGCGTGGGACAGACGTCGAACCCTTCCAGGGTCTTGCCGGCCTTCTCGCGGCCCGCACGCAGGTACTGGACGGCGGTGTCCTCGAGGTGCGCGGCGGACGGGAAGATCAGCAGCGCGCCGTCGGCGATCTCGCCGGTCTGTTCGAGGTTCTTGGGGCCGATCGCGGCGATGTAGAGCGGGATGTGCTCGCGCTCGGGGTGCACGGTCAGCTTGAGAGGCTTGCCCGGGCCGCCGGGCAGCGGCAGCGTCCAGTGCTCACCCTCGTGGGACAGCCGCTCACGGCTCATCGCCTTGCGGACGATCTCCACGTACTCGCGGGTGCGGGCCAGCGGCTTGTCGAACTTGACGCCGTACCAGCCCTCGGAGACCTGCGGCCCGGAGACGCCGAGGCCCAGCCGGAACCGGCCGCCGGAGAGCGAGTCGAGGGTGGCGGCGGTCATCGCGGTCATCGCGGGCTGACGGGCCGGAATCTGGAAGATGGCCGAGCCGACGTCGATGCGCTCGGTGTGGGCGGCGACCCAGGTGAGCACGGTGGCCGCGTCCGACCCGTAGGCCTCGGCCGCCCAGCAGACGGCGTATCCGAGGCGGTCCGCCTCCTGCGCGACGGCCAGATTGTCGCCGTCCATTCCGGCACCCCAGTAGCCGAGGTTGATCCCGAGCTGCATGGCCGATTCCCCTTACCGATCAGTAACGTCCCTTGTGCGACCGACCCTAGCGCGTAGGTGGGGAGGTGGCGGTGGGGCGTACGTCTCCTCGGCCCGGGAAACCGTTGTCCACAGGCAACCCACTGGGTCAGTTATGGCCAGTAATCTCGGCGTTCATGGAGCAGAGGCATCTCGGCCGTACCGGCCTGCGCGTGTCCCGGATCGGGCTCGGCACCCTGACCTGGGGTCGGGACACCGACGAGCACGACGCCGCGGACCAGTTGAAGACGTTCTGGGAAGCGGGCGGAACCCTCGTCGACACCGCGGACGTGTACGGCGACGGAGAGGCCGAGTACCTGCTCGGGCAGCTCATGGAAGGGCTCGTCCCGCGCCGTGACCTGGTCATCTCGACCAAGGCGGGCAGCGTCCCCGACCCCGACCGCCGTGTCGACGGCTCCCGCGGTCATCTCCTCGCCGCTCTCGACGCCTCCCTCGCCCGCCTCGGCACGGAGTACGTCGACGTCTGGCACATCCACGCCTACGACCCCGACACCCCCCTGGAGGAGACACTCCAGGCCCTGGACCTCGCCGTCAGCAGCGGACGCGCCCGATACGCCGGCGTCTCCAACTTCTGCGGCTGGCAGCTCGCCAAGGCCGCGACCTGGCAGCTCGCGGCACCGGGCATACGTACGCGGCTGTCCAGCACGCAGCTGGAGTACTCACTGCTCCAGCGCGGCATCGAACGCGAGGTCCTGCCCGCCGCCCTCGACCTGGGCATCGGGCTCCTGCCCTCCTCGCCGCTCGGACGCGGCGTCCTCACGGGCAAGTACCGCAACGCGACCCCTGCGGACTCCCGGGGCGCCTCGGAACACCTCGCGCCCTTCGTCGCGCCGTATCTCGACGACACGGCGAGCCGCATCGTGGACGCGGTACAGACCGCGGCGGACGGACTGGCGGTGACGCCGTTGCAGGTGGCGCTCGCCTGGATCCGTGACCGGCCGGGCGTGGCCGCCCCCATCGTCGGCGCGCGCAACGCGCAGCAGCTGACGGCCGCGTTGTCAGTGGAGACCCTTAGTCTTCCTGACGAGATCTGCCGGGCGCTCGACGACGTGTCAGCGCCTGTGCACCGCTATCCCGATCACGACTGGAGCACGCTGTGAGCACGGAGCCCGACACCACGGAGGAAGCCGAGCCGGGCACCCCGGGCGCCGCCGAGGAGGCCGCCCAGGACGCGGCGGACGATGCGTCGGCCGAGGAAGCCGGGACCGGTGAAAGCGCCGAGACCGTCGCCGGTGACGCCAAGCAGCCGTCCGAGGCGGAGGCCGAGCTGGCCGCGCAGCGGGAACTCCGGGAGCGGATCGAGCGGCGCAAAGCCGAGAAGCAGGGGCCGATCGCGAGCGGCACCAAGTTGAGCGGCACGGCCGCCGACCTGATGGCGGCCGTCCGGGCCGTGGAAAGCGGGGAGAAGCCCGCGGCGGCCATCGCCTTCCGCGCACCGGCGCCGGACGCCAGGACCACGACCGGCGCCCCTGCCACGCGCCCCGCGGCCGCCCCCTCCCCTTCCGCATCGCCCGCTCCCGTACGGCAGCCCCAGCCCGCCGCGCCCGTCGCCGCGCCGCCGGAAGCCGTCGAGGCCGTGCGGGGCGTGCTGGCCGAAGGGGGCGCACCGGACACGCTCGCGCCGCAGGTCGTCTCGGCCCTTGGCGACGGCGCGGACGGGCAACTGCGCGCCGATCCCTGGCAGTTGCTCCGGGTCGCCGGGGTGCGGCCCGAGCAGGCCGACGGGTTCGCGCGGGCCCTGCTCGGCGCCGAGTGCGCCCCGGACGACGAGCGGCGGGGCCGGGCGGTCACCTTGTGGCTGCTGGAGCAGGCGGCCCTGGCCGGACACACCGTCCTGGACGCCGCCGCGCTCACCGCCGCGCTCACCCAGCGCGGGGTGCCCGATCCGGACACCGCCGTCCAGAGCACGGTCGCGGAGGGCGAGGCCCTGGAGTTCCAGGACGCGATCGAGGAAGCCGCCGGGCAGGCCGCTGCGGACAGAGAGGCGGACGGAGAGGACGACGAGGCCGAAGAGGCCCAGGAACGTCCCGTACGTGTGCTCATCGGGCTGGAGCGGTACGCGCTGGCCGAGGAGAGCCTCGCCGACGGGCTGGCCCGGATCGTCAACTCGCTGCCCAAGGAGGCGCCCGAGGACTGGGAGTCGTCGGCCGGGTCCTCGGGGCGCGGTTCCGCGGCCGAGTTGATCCGTGCCGTCGCGGGACACGGGCTCGTGCTGCACACCGGCGGTGACGCGGCGCGCGCCGAACCGGCCGCCCTCGTGGCCGCGGCCCGTTCGCTGGGCCTGCGGGTCTGCGCGGCGGCCCACACTCCCGTCGGCCGCCGCCGCTTCGCGGCCCTTCTCGCACCCGAGACCCACTCCGGTACGGACCCGGACCCGGAGTCGGAGTCCGTCGTCACCGTCGCCGGGCTGCTGGCCGGCACCGAAGGGCCCGGGCGGGACGCCGACGGGGCGTTCCTGCTCGATCTGCTGGTCGTGCTGGACGCGCCGCAGCTCGACGTGGAGAGCGCGGCGATGGTCGTGGAGTCACTGCCGGACGGGGCCAGACTGCTGCTGAGCGGTGATCCGGCTGTCCTGTGGTCGGCCGGGCCGGGGCGGGTCTTCGCCGACCTGGTCGCCGCGCGCACCTGCCCGCACGTCGTCTCGCGCACGCCCGACCCCGGCCCGATCGGCGAACTCGTCTCGGGTGTCTCCGTCGGCGAGCTCACCCAGGTCGAGGCGCCCGGCAAGGAGGTCGTGATCGTCCCCGTGCGGGACGCGGGCGAGGCGGTGCACCGCACCGTGCAGCTCGTCGCGGACTCGGTGCCCAGGGCCCTCGGGGTACCGGCCGAGCAGACCCAGGTGATCACACCGGGGCACGGCGGCGCGGCCGGCACCCGGGCGCTGAATTCCGCGCTCAAGGAGCGGCTGAACCCCGGCCCGGGCCGCTTCGGCGGCTTCGACCCGGGCGACCGGATCGCGTACTCCCCCGCGCCGGGGCGCACGGTGCCGGGGCAGGTCGTCAAGGCCGACGCGGAGGGGCTGCACCTGGAGTGCGGCGGCGTCCCCGTCGTCGTACCGAAGGAGCGGGTCGAGCTGAGCGTGCGGCACGGGTGGGCGCTCACCGCGCACCAGGCGGTCGGGCTGCACTGGCCGGCCGCCGTGGTGGTGCTGCCCGGGGACACGGCTTCGTCGCTGACCCGGCCCTGGGTCTACACGGCCTTCGGCCGCGCGGAGCGGCATCTGTCCGTCGTGCACGGCGTGGACCAGGCGCTGGCCCGCGCGGTCGCGGAGGTCCCGGCGAAGGCCCGTACGACGCGGCTGCCGGGCCTGTTCAGAGCCCAGGTGCCGCCGGCTGTCTGAGCGAGGCAGGCCGAACCGGGACGAACGGAAGCGGCGGTCAGGGGAAGCTCTGCCTCCCCTGACCGCCGCTGCCGAGGCAACCAATCGCCGGCTATCGCCGGTGATCGGCGTCCAGTGGTTCCAAATCCTCGTCCTCGTCCAGGCCCACTGCCACCAGGTCGGGATCGATCTCGTCCTCCAGCAGGTCGTCGTCCTCGACGATGTCCGCGTCGTCGTCGAAGACAGCGCTGACATCGAATCGGCACACCACCCGCTCCGCGTCGACCTGGTCGAAGGGGGCCTCCAGCCATTCGCCGGGGTCGGCCGCCTCGTCCGCGGCCGTCACCCACAGCGTGGAGTCGCCCTCCTCCAGGCCGAACTCCTTGTGCCGGGAGGCGATCTCGTCCGGCTCGAACTCGCCGAACAAAATACCCAGCGCCCCGTGCACCGTGCCGGAGACGTCGGCGCCCGCACCGTCGTCGTCCACGGCTTCCACCCGCTGCGCCTGCGCCAGCAGCCGCTGCGGCTCCACCACGGCGTAGTCGCGGCGGATGAGCACACTCAGCGCGTTCGGCTCCTCGGGGCCCGCGTACGGCGGCAGCGCGTCGTCGGAACCAGGGATCTCGAAGGGGGTGACCTCGTCATATCGGTCGTAGAGCAGCTCGTCGTACACCTCGGCGGCAGCGGCCAGCTGGTTGAACGCCTCATAGACATCGGGGTCGTCCTCCCCCGACCGGCGTTCGACCGCCGCCAGGTGGCGGTCGAGCGCGGTCTTGACCGCCTCGGCGGCGGCGCGTACCTCGGCAGCGGTGGGCTGCGCAGCATCAGACATAGTGCAGACGCTATCCGTACCAGGGCTCTGCCCGCACAATAGATGCGATGCCGGAATACGAATTTGTCGACGTGTACGTACCGCGCGGGGTCACTCGCAAGGAAGCCACACGTCTGCTCACGGACCATGCCGAGTACGGACACTGGGAGTTGGACCGCCTCAGCCTGCTGCACGACGGCAGTCGCAGAGTGCGGATGCGGCGCCGCATCATCCGCCAGGTGCGGGCCACCTGGTGAGATGAGGCGGCGAAAACGGAGCGGGCCCCGCGTCTGCGGGGCCCGCTCCGTTGCGCACGCGTACGTGTCTACGCAGAGGGGCGTGCCTTGCGGTAGAGGACGGTGCCCGCGAGCAGCATGCCCGCGCCCACCGGCAGGGCGAGGCCCAGCGGCAGGTCACCGCCGGTGTGCGCGAGCTGGGCGCCGCTCCGGGGCTGCGGAACGGTCCGTACACCGCTCTGGTCGACGTACGTGGGGCCGGCCGGCGGGGTCACACCGTGCGAGATGCCGGGCGGTGCGACCGGGGAAGCCGGCCGGGCCGGGGTGGCGGGCTGGGCCGGGGTTCCCGGATGTGCGGGGCCGGCCGGAGCCTGGGGGCTCTGCGGCTGCTGCGGCTTGCCGGGCTGCTCGTGGCCGCTCGGTCCGGGCGGGGGCGTGGTCTGGTGACCGCCGCCGGGGGGTGTGGACGGGCCGTGGGTCTCCGGAGGCGGCGCCGGGTGGCCTCCGCCCGCGTGGTCCCCGGTGTTCGCGCAGTCGTTGCCCGCCACCGCGTTGCCGATGCCGATCACGTTGACGGAGTTGCCGCAGACGTTCACCGGTGCGTCGACCGGTGCCTCCACGTGGTTGCCCGACGCGACGCCCGGTGAGTCGGTGGCGTATCCGCCGGCGTACGAGCCCTCCCAACCGTGCCAGTCGCCGGAGCCGCCGGGGCTGCCCGGGTACCCGAAGCCACCCGGGGCGCCCGAGTCCCCGTAGCCACCGTGGCCGCCATAGCCGTCGTGACCGCCGTACCCGGAGGGCGAGCCGTACCCGCCGTGCCCGCCCTCGTCGCCGTACCCACCGGACGAGCCGTGGCCTCCCTGGCCGCTGTGGTTGCCCTGGTTTCCGTGACCGCCGTGGTTGCCCTGGTTTCCGTGACCGCCGTGGTTGCCCTGGTTGCCGTGTCCGCCCGGGGAGCCGTGGCCGCCTCCGCCGTTGGCGCACTTGTGGCCCATCGCCGGGTTGAGCAGACCGACGACGCTCACGGTGTTGCCGCAGGCGTTGACCGGCACGTTCACCGGCGCGCTCACCGAGTTGCCCGACAGCACGCCGGGTGAGTTCGAGGCGGCGGCGTTCGCACCCGAGTCGGCGTGCGCCTGGGCGCCGCCCGCGGCGGCCATCACGCCCGTCGCGGCGGCCATGGTCATCAGGCCCTTGCGGGTGACCTGTCGCATTACTACATCCCTGCCTTCAAATGATCTGTCGCGAACTGTCCGGAACGACCTGTCGGCCCCGGCACGCATAACGCGTTCCGGGGCCGACAGGCTCAGACTCACTGGGAGTCAGAACCTCATGAGGTGAGGCGCAGCATCAGTTGTTGACGCAGGTGTTGCCGAAGGCGGGGTTCAGCAGCCCGATCACGGAGATCGTGTTGCCGCAGACGTTCACCGGGACGTGAACGGGAACCTGAACAACGTTGCCGGACAGGACACCCGGGGAGTGCACGGCAGCACCCTGGGCACCCGCGTCGGCGACGGCCAGGCCCGCACCCGCGAGAACCAGACCACCAGTGGCAGCCGCAGCGGCGACGACCTTCTTGATCATTATTCCTCCTTGTTGGCAATGCGATCCCGAGTAGCGGACCGCATCACCAGTAACGAGGAGGGGGCATTAGGGCTACGACCCTATGAGCGCATTCACTCTTCTCAGTCAGCCACGCACGTGCGGACGATTATTGGAGTGTCGTTCAATCGGGTAATTCCGGGCGTTTTCAAGGGCCTTGGGCCCCCGCCGAAACCCCTGGAACACAGGCTGGAACCCAGGCTGGAAGCCAGACCTGGCGCTGGATTCAGGATGCCCCGATGAAGCGGTCGAGCACACGCACCCCGAACTTCAGCGCGTCGACCGGCACCCGTTCGTCAACACCGTGGAACATGCCCGCGAAGTCCAGCTCCGGCGGCAGCTTCAGCGGTGCGAAGCCGAAGCAACGGATGCCGAGGTCCGCGAAGGACTTGGCGTCGGTGCCGGCCGAGAGCATGTAGGGCACGGCCCGGGCGATCGGGTCCTCGGCGACCAGCGCGGTCTGCATGGCGTCCACGAGCGCCCCGTCGAAGGAGGTCTCCAGCGCCTTGTCGGCGTGCACGTCCTCGCGCTTCACGTTCGGGCCGAGGATGCGGTCCAGGTCGGCGAGGAACTCCTCCTCGTAGCCGGGGAGGTAGCGGGCGTCGACGTGCGCGGTGGCCTGGCCCGGAATGACGTTGACCTTGTAACCGGCGCCCAGCTGGGTCGGGTTGGCGGTGTTCTGCAGCGAGGCGCCGATCAGCTTGGCGATACCGCCGAGCTTCGCGAGCGTCGCGTCCATGTTCTCGGGGTCCAGCTCGGTGCCCAGCGCGTCGCCGAGTTCGTCGAGGAAGTGCCGCAGTGTCTTGGTGACCCGGACCGGGAACTTGTGCCGGCCGAGGCGGCCGACGGCCTCCGACAGCTCGGTGATCGCGTTGTCCTTGTGGATCATCGAACCGTGTCCGGCGGTGCCGTCGACGGTCAGCTTCATCCAGTGCATGCCCTTCTGCGCCGTCTCGACGAGATACAGGCGCAGGTTCTCGTTGACGGTGAAGGAGAACCCGCCGACCTCGCTGATCGCCTCGGTCACCCCCTCGAACAGGTCCGGGTGCTTGTCCACGAGGTGCCGCGCGCCCCAGGTACCGCCCGCCTCCTCGTCCGCGAGGAAGGCGAGGACGATGTCGCGCGGGGGCTTGCGGCCGGTGCGCAGCCGGTCCCGGACGACCGCGAGGGTCATCGCGTCCATGTCCTTCATGTCGACCGCGCCCCGGCCCCACACACATCCGTCCGCGATCTCGCCGGAGAAGGGGTGGTGGGTCCAGTCCGCCGCGTTGGCCGGTACGACGTCGGTGTGGCCGTGGATGAGCAGCGCCGGCCGCGACCGGTCCTCACCCTCGATACGCGCCACGGTGGACGCGCGCCCCTTGTGCGACTCGAAGATCTGCGGCTCCAGACCCACCTCGGCGAGCTTCTCGGCGATGTACTCGGCTGCCTTGCGTTCGCCCGGTCCCGAGTGGTCGCCGAAGTTGCTGGTGTCGATCTGGATGAGTTCGCGACAGAGGTCCACGACCTCGTCCTCGCCGGTGACGCTCGTCGCCGCGTCCGTCCTGCCCGTCCCGCTCACGCTGCTACCTCCCACTGTTCCCGCTGGTGGTCCTCGCCTCATCCTCCCCCTCCGGCCGCCGCACCCCAAGGCCGGTCCAGGCCCGTCACACACCGTTCACGCCGCGACAGGGGGTGATCGGCCACCCCGGAAAGCCTGGTAATGTTTCCTTCGTCGCCACGGGGGGAACCCCGCGCGACAGACACCTTGTCCGGGTGGCGGAATGGCAGACGCGCTAGCTTGAGGTGCTAGTGCCCTTTATCGGGCGTGGGGGTTCAAGTCCCCCCTCGGACACTTACTCTCGTCAGTCGCCGAGACCCCACATTTTGTGGGGTTTTTTGCGTTTCACGACGTCCAACTCCCCCTGGAACGGCCGTATTCGGGGATCTCCCCGACGGGTGCCGCACCGGTGGCGCATACCCTTGGGCCGGGTCGACCGTCATCGCCGACGGTCCTAGGCCGTGTCCGCAAAGTCCCGCCTGCCTCGAGACGCCTGGCACGCCCTAGCACCCCGATGCCCCAGCGGGCCCCCCACTGCCGCTCCGCCAGGAGGACGTCATGACCGCCGCACACGCTCCCCAAGGGCAGCCCGCAGCCGCCGAGCCGGACTCCGGTGCCGCAGCTCCGGCGCCGGACCCGACCTCAACGGCAGCCGCCCCCGCGGCTGTTGCCCCGCCGGTGACCAAGCCGGCCTCGGGAGCGGTGTCCTCCCCGGAGCCGGCCCCCGAGGCCGCGCCGGACCCCGAGTCACAGCCGGAGCCGGCGCCCGGAGCGGACGCGGAGTCGGAGGGTGAGGCTCCGGTCGGCGCCGGTACGGCAGGCACGGTCGCCATGCCGGGTGTGGTGACCGTCGGCGACGACTCCGACGGTGGCGGCGCCGCCGCAGCTCAGGCCGGCCACCCGGGCCGGCCGTCCCGGCCGATGCTGGCCGCCGCGGCCATCGCGGGCGCGCTCCTGATATCGGTGCCGTTCCTGATAAGCAACCGTGGCAACGACCACACCGCGGCCCGCACCACTGCCGGAGGCAGTACGGCGGACACCGTACTGAGCGACCCGCTGGACGCGGTGACTTCGGGCACCGTCGGGACAGCCGAGCCGACGCCGGACGCGAACCGGGCGACGCCGTCGAAGAAGGCCTCGCAGAGCCCAGCGAGCCGAGACGACAAGCACGCGGCGGGCGGCGCTGCCTCGGGCGCCGGAAGGGGCGGGAACTCAGGCGGCAAGGGAACCAGCGAGCACAAGGAAAGCACCGGGAGCAAGAGCCGGCCCGTGGGCTCCGGGAGCGGCCCCAAGACGTCCAAGCACTCCTCCGGTTCGAAGGGCGGCGGTTCGGGATCCGCTCCCAAGAGGACGACCGGCGGCGGTTCGGGCAGCGGTGGCAGCGGCGGCGGTACCAAGCCCGCCCCGGCCCCCGCCGTCGTGCCCGGCGCGATCATCTTCAGCCACGCGTCCAACAAGTGCATCGACGTCGTCGGCGACAAGGGCAAGGACGGCGCCCCGCTGGAGATCTGGTCGTGCAACGGCAAGGCCCAGCAGAAGTGGATCTTCAAGTCGGACGGCACCGTGCGCGCCATGGGCCTGTGCATGGACGTGGCCTGGGGGTCCTCCGCGGAGGGCGCGGTCATCCAGCTGGCCAGATGCAGCGGCAACCCGGCCCAGCGGTTCATCCTCGCCGGGCCCAACGACCTGGTGAATCCGCAGGCCAACAAATGCGTCGACGTGAAGGACCAGAAGAAGAGCAACGGCACCCGGCTCCAGCTGTGGACGTGCAACGGTCAGCCCAACCAGAAGTGGACGGCGCGCTGAACGGTCAGCCGTTTTTCGCCGGGTGTGGGCGATATCTCGTCCGCTCGCGCGACCATGAAGATCACCAGGTCAGGGCGTCGGCCAAAGCCCCCGGCACTCCCCGCCGGGACCCCCTTGCGGCGCTCTCACCTGGCAGAAGCGTGCTCGCGACCCTAGCCTCGTACTAAAATTTCCGGCTTGTTACGGAACGGAGCTGGAATCGGACAACCCCAGGCACTCCTGCGGGCCCCGCCAGCGACCCGGAGGTTTCCGGGAACGAGACGCGAGGACTGATGGCAGCCATACACGAGAGCAACGCTCTCGGTCTGCTCGACGAAGAGATCCGCGAGCGGTTCGGCGACACTGCACGTTTCTCCGCGGGGCCCGCCGCCTCGCCGCGCACGCTCGTCGACGTCTTCGACGCAGCCGTACGTTCGTACCCGACCGAGCCCGCCCTCGACGACGGCACCACCGCGCTCACCTACCGGGCGCTGGCCACCGAGGTGGAGAGCGTACGGCGCCGGCTGAGCGCCGCCGGCGTCGGCCTCGGGGACCGTGTGGGGGTCCGGGTGCCGTCCGGCACCAATGAGCTGTACGTCGCCATCCTGGCCGTGCTGGCCGCCGGGGCGGCCTACGTTCCCGTGGACGCCGAGGACCCGGACGAGCGGGCCGAGCTGGTGTTCGGGGAGGCCGGTGTACGGGCCGTCATCGGGGCCGCGTACGAGATCACCGTTCCGGGCGCCCGCAGCGAACTGCCCGCGCGGCGGCCCGGCGTCGAGCACGACGCCTGGATCATCTTCACCTCCGGCTCGACCGGCAAGCCCAAGGGCGTCGCCGTCAGCCACCGCAGCGCCGCCGCCTTCGTGGACGCCGAGGCCGCGCTGTTCCTCACCGACGATCCCGTGGGACCCGGCGACCGGGTCATGGCGGGCCTCTCCGTGGCCTTCGACGCCTCCTGCGAGGAGATGTGGCTGGCCTGGCGCTACGGGGCCTGTCTGGTGCCCGTACCGCGCTCCCAGGTGCGCAGCGGCGCCGACCTCGGGCCCTGGCTGGTCGAGCAGGAGATCTCCGTGGTCTCCACCGTGCCCACGCTGGCCGCGCTGTGGGAGCCGGAGACCCTCAACGACGTACGGCTGCTGATCTTCGGCGGGGAGGCCTGTCCGCCCGAGCTGGTGCAGCGGCTGGTGACGGAGGGGCGCGAGGTGTGGAACACCTACGGGCCCACCGAGGCCACCGTCGTCGCCTGTGCCTCCCTGCTCACCGGCGCGGAACCGATCCGGATCGGGCTGCCCCTGAACGGCTGGGAGCTCGCGGTCGTCGACGAGGCCGGGGAGCCCGTCGCGATGGGCGCCAGTGGCCAGCTGGTCATCGGCGGTGTCGGACTCGCGCGGTATCTCGACGCCGGGAAGGACGCCGAGAAGTACGCGCCGCTCGAATCCCTCGGGTGGGAGCGGGCCTATCGCAGCGGTGACCTCGTGAAGGCCGAACCCGAGGGGCTGATCTTCCTTGGGCGGGCCGACGAGCAGATCAAGCTCGGCGGGCGCCGTATCGAGCTGGGCGAGGTCGACTCGGCGCTCCAGGGGCTGCCCGGCGTCGCCGGTGCCGCCGCCGCCGTACGGACCGCCCGCAGCGGCAACCAGCTGCTGGTCGGCTATGTCGTGACGCAGGACGGCTGGGACCAGGCGGCCGCCGTGGAGCGGCTGCGGGCCGAGCTGCCCGCCGCGCTGGTGCCGCTGCTCGCGCCGGTCGCCGAGCTGCCGACGCGCACGTCGGGCAAGGTCGACCGCAATGCCCTGCCGTGGCCGCTGGAGGGCATGGAGACCGGTCCCGCCGCCCAGCTGTACGGCACCGAGGCCTGGCTCGCCGAGCAGTGGGGCGAGATCCTCGGCATCCCCGTGGGCAGCGCGAACGACGACTTCTTCGCGATCGGCGGCAGCAGTCTCGGCGCCGCCCAGCTGACCACGCGCCTGCGGATGCGCTATCCGAGCGCGGCCGTCCTCGACATCTACCAGCAGCCCGTGCTGCGCAAGCTCGCCCGGCATCTGGAGGAGTCCGCGCAGGACGACGCCGCCGACCGGGTCATCGCGCCGGTTCCCCTGCGTGCCAAGGCCGTGCAGCTGCTGCTGCTGGTGCCGCTGTTCACGCTGATGGGCCTGCGGTGGGCGGTCGCGCTGGCCGCCGCCGGGAACGTACTGCACTGGTTCGGGGCCTATCCGTGGGCGCCGGTGACCTCGTGGTGGGCGGTGACCGTCGGTGCCGCCGTGCTCTTCTCCCCACCCGGACGGCTCGCTCTCGCCGCCGGCGGGGCGCGGCTGCTGCTGCGCGGTGTGAAGCCGGGGCGGTATCCGCGCGGTGGCAGTGTGCATCTGCGGCTGTGGACCGCCGAGCGGCTCGCCGAGTTCAGCGGGGCGACCTCGCTGACCGGTGCGTGGCTGGAGCGGTACGCGCGGGCGCTGGGCGGCAAGGTCGGCGCGGACGTCGATCTGCACTCGCTGCCCCCGGTCACGGGGATGATCAAACTGGGGCGTGGGGCCGCCGTCGAGTCCGAGGTCGATCTGTCGGGGCACTGGCTCGACGGGGACCGGCTGGAGATCGGGCAGGTCAAGGTGGGTGCCGACGCTGTCGTCGGGACGCGCAGCCTGCTCTTCCCGGGGGCGCGGGTCGGTAAGCGGGCCGAGGTGGCGCCGGGTTCGGCGGTCGTCGGGACGGTGCCGACCGGGCAGCGCTGGGCCGGGGCGCCGGCCGTGAAGCTCGGCAAGGCGAAGCGGAACTGGCCCAAGGAGCGTCCGCAGCGCGGGCGCGCCTGGCGGGCCATGTACGGCCTCGCCGGGTTCGCGCTCAGCGCGCTGCCGGTCCTGGCGGGCGCGGTCGCGCTGCTGGTCACGGGCCTGTTCGTCGACCCGGACGCCGGGCTCGGGACCGCTCTGCGGGGCATCGCGCTCGCGCTGGTGCCGGCCACCCTGGCGTTCGGTCTCGCGTACGCGCTGATGCTGCTGATCGCCGTACGGCTGCTGAGTCTGGGTCTGCGTGAGGGTACGCATCCCACGCACAGCCGGATCGGCTGGCAGGCGTGGACGGTCACGCAGCTCATGGACCGCTCCCGCGAGACGCTGTTCCCGCTGTACGCCGGGCTGATCACGCCGGTGTGGCTGCGGCTGCTGGGGATGCGGATCGGGCGGGGCGCCGAGGTGTCGACAGTGCTGGCGCTGCCGAGCCTGACGACCGTCGGCGAGGGCGCGTTCCTGGCCGACGACACGCTGACCGCGCCGTACGAGCTCGGTGGTGGCTGGCTGCGGATCGGGCGGGCCGAGATCGGGCGGCGGGCCTTCCTGGGCAACTCCGGGATGACCGCGCCGGGCCGGTCGGTGCCCGACGGGGGCCTGGTCGGGGTCCTCTCGGCCACCCCGAAGAAGGCCAAGAAGGGCAGCTCGTACCTGGGCCTGCCGCCCATGAAGCTGCCCCGGTCGGCGAGCGGCGGCGACCAGAGCCGTACGTACGATCCCCCGGCGCATCTGCTGTGGGCGCGGGCGCTGGTGGAGCTGTTCCGGATCGTGCCGGTGTTCTGCTCGGCGGGACTGGCCGTGCTGACGGTGGCCGCGTTCAGTGTGCTCGGCGCGTGGTTCTGGCTGGTGGGCGGACTGGTACTGCTCGCTGTCGGCGTTCTCGCCTGTCTGCTGTCCATCGTCGCCAAGTGGGTACTCGTGGGGCGCCACCGCGCCGGTGAGCATCCGCTGTGGAGCGGGTTCGTGTGGCGCAACGAGCTGGCGGACACCTTCGTCGAGGTCGTCGCCGTGCCGTGGCTGGCCGGTGCCGTGCCGGGTACGCCCGTGCTGTCGGCGTGGCTGCGGGGGCTCGGCGCGCACATCGGAAAGGGGGTCTGGGTGGAGAGCTACTGGCTGCCCGAGACCGACCTGGTGACCCTGGAGGACGCGTCCACCGTCAACCGCGGATGCGTGCTCCAGACACACCTCTTCCACGACCGGATCTTGCGGACGGATACTGTGGTCCTCCGTGAGGGCGCGACGCTGGGTCCTGGCGGGATCGTCCTGCCCGGCTCCACGGTCGGGGCCCGGTCCACTCTGGGTCCCGCGTCGCTGGTCATGGCGGCGGAGTCCGTTCCCGACGACACCCGCTGGCTGGGCAACCCGATCGAGTCATGGCGTTCCTGAAACGGTGGGCGCGGCTCGTTCGGGTACCGGAGCGGGGATGGGTTCATCTCCGGCACCACGTTCGAGCACAGCGCAGGGAGCAGACTCAGCAGTGAGCGTTCAGCAGACAGTGGGTTCGGACCCGTACTTTCCGGCCAACGGTGACGCCCGTTACCGGGTGCACCGGTACGAACTCGCGCTGGACTACCGCCCCGGCCCGAACCGGCTGGCGGGCACGGCCCGGATCAACGCCATAGCGGGCCGGTCCCCGCTTGCCGAGTTCCAGCTGAACCTGGGCGACTTCAAGATCGGCCGGGTACGGGTGGACGGCAAGGCCGCCCACTACACGCTCCGGGGCGGCCGGCTGCGCATCCGCCCCGCGAAGCCGCTGCGGACGGGGGCCGCGTTCACCGTCGAGGTGCACTGGGCGGGCAATCCCAAGCCGGTCGCCAGTCCCTGGGGCGGGCTCGGCTGGGAGGAGCTGGAGGACGGGGCGCTGGTGGCGAGCCAGCCGATCGGGGCGCCCTCCTGGTACCCGTGCAACGACCGGCCCGCCGACAAGGCGTCCTACCAGATCTCGATCACCACGCCGTCCGCGTACGCGGTGGTGGCGGGCGGGCGGCTGCTGACCCGGACGACCAAGGCGTCGACCACCACGTGGGTGTACGAGCAGTCGGCGCCGACGTCGAGCTATCTCATCGGGCTGTCCATCGGGAAGTACCAGACCGTGCTGCTCGGTGACCCCGGGCTGGGCGGTGTGCCCCAACACGGGCACATCCCGGCCGAGTTGCTCCCTGAGTTCTCCCGGGACTTCGCGCGCCAGCCCGCCATGATGGAGCTGTTCCAGGAGCTTTTCGGGCCGTATCCGTTCGGTGAGTACGCCGTCGTGGTGACCGAGGAGGAACTCGATGTGCCCGTCGAGGCGCAGGGGTTGTCGCTGTTCGGCGCCAACCATGTGGACGGTGCCCGGAGTTCGGAACGCCTCGTCGCGCACGAGCTGGCCCATCAGTGGTTCGGCAACAGTGTGTCCATCGCGGACTGGCGGCACATCTGGCTGAACGAGGGGTTCGCCAAGTACGCGGAGTGGTTGTGGTCGGAGCGGTCCGGGGGGCGCAGTGCGCAGCAACTCGCCGCGATCGCGCATCGGTTGCTGTCCGGGCGGCCGCAGGACCTGCGGCTCGCCGATCCCGGGCGCAAGCTGATGTTCGACGACCGGTTGTACCAGCGGGGCGGGCTCGCCGTGCACGCGGTGCGGTGCGCTCTGGGCGACGAGGCGTTCTTCCGGATGCTGCGCGGGTGGGCCGGGCTGCATCGGGGTGGGTCGGTGAGTACGGCTACGTTCACGGCGTATGCGTCCCGGTTCACTCCGGAGTCCTTGGACGAGTTGTTCGCCGCGTGGCTTTATGAGGGGGCGTTGCCTTCGTTGCCGGCGCCGTCACCGTCACCCTCGCCTTCGCCGTCGGGGGGAGGGCCACGGGTGCCTGCCCGGCCCTCTTATCCGCCGTCCGCCACTGCGTAGTGCTGGGTGCGGGTGCGTTGTGGCTCGTCGCGCAGTTCCCCGCGCCCCTGTCGGGGGCGTGGGGATGCAGAATGGCGGCCATGTCCCGACGTACCGCGCGTCCCAGGCGCCAGCGACCCTCCGCCCCTGTTCAGAGCTCCCCATGTCCGTGCGGTCTCGCGGAGACGTACGAGAAGTGCTGTGGCCGATTCCTCCGGGGTGAGGCGACGGCGCCGACCGCCGAAGCCCTGATGCGTTCCCGATACAGCGCCTTCGTGAAGCGGGACGAGCCGTATCTGCTGCGCACCTGGCATCCGCGTACCCGTCCCGCCCGGGTCGAATTCGACCCGGGGATGCGGTGGACGGGCCTGGAGATCCTCGAGACGGGCGACGGTACGGCGTTCCACACCATCGGCACGGTGACCTTCCGGGCCTCCTACCGGGGCGGATGCCTGCGGGAACGGAGCCGGTTCGAGCGGGTCGACGGGGCGTGGGTGTACGTGGACGGGGACGTCGACGAGGGCGAACAGGGCGCCCAGGACTTCTAGGCCCAACGCCGTACGGCGTTGCTTCTAGGCCTGCTCGGCCTTCTAGGGCGCGAGGATGTCCAGTTCCTGGAGGGCCCCGACCGCGATCTCCCGGGCGAGCCGTTCCGCCCGCTCGCCGTCGCCCTCGCGGACCGCCTCCGCGACCTGTACGTGCAGGGTGACGGCGGCCGGGTCGGGGTCCTCGAACATGACCTCGTGGTGGGTGCGGCCGGCCAGGACCTCCGCGACGACATCGCCGAGGCGGGCGAACATCTCGTTGCCGGAAGCCTCCAGGATCGCCCGGTGGAAGGCCATGTCGTGGACGAGGTAGCCCGCCAGCTGGTGGCCGCGCGAGGTGGCCACCATGCCCAGTGCGCACTCCGTGAGCCGCGCGCACTGCTCGGCGGTGGCGAACTTGGCGGCCAGGCCGGCGGCGACCGGTTCGATCGCGGAGCGCAGGACGGTGAGGGAGCGCAGTTGCTGCGGGCGGTCGGTGCCGGCCAGCCGCCAGCGGATGACCTGAGGGTCGTACACGTTCCACTCGGCCTTGGGGCGGACCGTGACGCCGACCCGGCGGCGGGACTCGACCAGGTGCATCGACTCGAGGACGCGGACCGCTTCCCGCATCACCGAGCGTGACACGTCGAACCGTTGCGCCAGTTCGTCCGTGCGCAGAACACTGCCCGGGGGGTACTCGCCTGCGGTGATCGCGGGTCCGAGGGTTTCCAGTACGTGGCCGTGCAGCCCTCGACCCGGTGTGCTCATGTACTCAGAGTACTGGGCACGTCACGCCTCTATAAAGTCAGACTTATTCAACATGGGCCTTGAATTTGTCTTACCTCATGCGTTTCATTGCGTCCATGCAGCAGACACGTACCCCTCATGTCGTCGTGGTCATGGGCGTCGCGGGCACCGGGAAGACCACGATCGGTCCCCTGCTCGCGGCCCGGCTCGGCGTTCCGTACGCCGAGGGCGACGACTTCCATCCTGCGGCCAACATCCGCAAGATGACGGCCGGTACGCCGCTGACCGACGACGACCGGTGGCCCTGGCTGGACGCCATCGGCGAGTGGGCGCACGGCCGCGCCGGGCTCGGTGGGGTGGTGAGCAGTTCGGCGCTGAAGCGGGCGTACCGGGACCGGCTGCGGGGCGCCGCGCCCGGCGTGGTCTTCGTGCATCTCGCCGGTGACCGGGCGCTCATCGAGGAGCGGATGGCGCACCGGCAGGGGCACTTCATGCCGGCGGCGCTGCTTGAGTCCCAGTTCGCCGCGCTTGAGCCGCTCGACGCGGACGAGGTGGGGGTCGCGGTGAGTGTGGTCGGCGGCCCTGAGGAGATCGCCGGCCGTGCCATGGCCGCGCTTGGCGAGCTCGACGGGCCCGAGGCGCGGCCGGCGGCGTCTTCGTGGTGACTCGGCGTTCGATGCCAGGGCGTAGGGATGGGGGTGCCATGGTCGGGTGCGGGTCCGTCGTGGGTGGTCGCGCAGTTCCCCGCGCCCCTATAGGGGCGGCCCTGGCGCCGGAGGAGAGAGCGCTCACGCCCGTCGCCCGGGGGGCTGGCGGTGCCATGGTCGGGTGCGGGTCCGTCGTGGGTGGTTGCGCAGTTCCCCGCGTCCCTTCAGGGCGCCTCTGGCGGCCCTGGGATGCGTCAGTCGGGGTCGGCGTGGTTGTTGTTCTCGGGGTGCCACAGGGGGTGTTCTCGGGTTGCCCAGGATTTGCTCACGGAGCCCGTTCGTAGGCCCTTGCGGGCCTCCGGGTCGGCTAGGGCCATGCCGATGTGGCCGGCCAGGACGATGCCGATGGTGAGCGCCAGCCAGTCGTGGACGAAGGTCGCGCTGGTGCGCCACATCAGCGGGGTGAGGTGGGTGAACCACATGAGCAGACCCGTGCCCAGCATCACCAGGGTGGCGCCCGCGATCCAGGACGCGTAGATCTTCTGGCCCGCGTTGAACTTGCCGGCCGGGCGTGCGGAGTGCCGCTTGTCGCGTCGTAGGGCCGCGCGCAGCCAGACCCGGTCGTGCGGGCCGAAGCGGTTGAGGAAGCCGAGGTCCGCGCGGAAGCCACGGGAGGCGAGGCCGGCCAGCACGGGTACCGGCAGCGCGAGGCCCGCCAGCTCGTGGACCCGGACCACCAGTTCACGGCGGCCGACCAGTTCCGCGAACTGGGGGATGTACAGACAGGCCGCCGTCGCCACGCACACGCCCATCAGCGCGGCCGTCGCGCGGTGCACCCACTTCTGGGAACGGCCGAAGCGGCGCACCTCGGACGTGGGGTGCGCCGGGGCGTCAGCTCGTGGGCTCATCGTCGCGTCCGTTCGATCTGCCGACCCAGGCGTCGATGTCGTACCCACGGTTCTCCCAGAATCCGGCTCGTACGTCCTCGGTGACCGTGATGCCGGAGAGCCACTTGGCGGACTTGTAGAAGTACATGGGGGCGACGTAGAGGCGGACCGGGCCGCCGTGGCTGTGGCCGAGGTCCTTGTCCTGCATGCGCAGGGCCACCAGGACGTCGGCGCGGCGGGCCTGGTCGAGGGTGAGGCTCTCGGTGTAGGCGCCGTCGAAGCAGGTGAAGCGGACCGCGCCGGCCGAGGAGCGCACTCCGGCGGCGTCCAGGAGCCGGGACAGCCTTACCCCCTCGAAGGGGGTGCCGGGCACTCGCCAGCCGGTGACGCACTGGACGTCCTTGACCATCCTGGTCTGGGGCATCGCGCGCAGGTCGGCCAGGGTGTAGGTGGCGGGTCGGTCCACGAGACCGTCGATCTTCAGCTGGTAGTTCTCCGCGTTCTTACGGGGGACGGAGGACGTCACCGAGTAGTAGCGGAAGCCGCCGCCGTTCGGGAGGAGGCCGGTCAGGCCGGTGGGGTCCTTCTCCGCCGCGCCGGCGAGGAAGGACTCCATGCCGCGCTGGAGACCGGGCGCGGCGACCACACCCAGGGCGCCGAGCCCGAGGGTGCCGAGAAGGACCCGGCGGCCGATGGGCTTACCCCGGTCCTGCGGAGGGTCGGACCGTCCGGGATCGGCGGATTCTTCGGGTCGTTCGGAGTTCACGTATCCATTCGAACACCCGCGACCCCTTTCGAGCCAGGAATCGCGGGTGCACGTCAGACTTCCGTAACCCCGCCGGAAGTGGCGCCGACTCCGGAAATGACGCTCAGGAGGCCGAGTCCGCCGCCTTCTCCAGTTGGAACGCCTCGTTGCCGAGCCCGATGCGCGCGTGGGCCTCGGGCTTGCGGGACCGCAGGACCAGGCCCTGGACCAGGCCGCCGAGCACAGCGGCGGCGATGATGCCGGGCAGCAGCCAGGTGAGGGAGGAGTCCGGGCCCGTACCGACCAGGACGTCGAAGTCCTTGACCGTGTAGAAGGCGATGACGAGCAGCGCGATGCCGGAGAGCGCGGCCGTGGCCAGTCGCCGGGCCTGTGCGGCGGCGGCGCCGCGGCGGACGAAGAAGACGATGACGGAGAGGGAGGCGGCGGCCATCAGCAGGATCACGCCCAGGGCGCCGATGTTGCCGAGCCAGGTGAACAGCTTCAGGACCGGAGTGGTCGGGTCGCCCACCGGCCCGTCGTCGGCGACCGCGAAGGCGGTCACGACCACGACGGCCACGCCGGTCTGCAGGAGCGAACCCGTGCCGGGCGCGCCGCTCGCGCCGGTGGTGCGGCCGAAGGTGGCGGGCAGCAGTCCCTCGCGGCCCATGGCGAAGGCGTACCGGGCGACGACGTTGTGGAAGCTGAGCAGCGCCGCGAACATGCCGGTGACGAACAGGACGTGCAGGACGTCCGTGAAGGTGGCGCCGAGGCGGGACTCGGTGAGGGTGAACAGCAGCCCGGCGCTCTCCTTGCGCGCGCTGCCGACGATCGCGGAGGGGCCCGCGGCCACGGTGTACGCCCATGAGCTGATCGCGAAGAAGACGGCGACGAAGCTGACGGCGAGGAACATCACGCGCGGGACCAGGATGTGCGGCCGGCTCGTCTCCTCGGCGTACACGGGGGCCTGTTCGAAGCCGGTGAACGCGGCGATGCAGAAGCACAGGGCGGTGCCGACGCCCGCGCCGGTCAGGGTGTCCGGGTTGAAGGCGTGCAGCGACAGGCCCTCCTTCGCCGGGTCGGCGACGGCGGCGATGTCGAAGATGGCGACGAGGGCGACCTCGATGACGATCAGCACGCCGAGCACCCGCGCGTTGACGTCGATCTTCAGCCAACCGAGTGTGCCCACGGCCAGCACGCCGAGCAACGCCGGTATCCACCAGGCGATCTCGGTGTCCAGGTAGGTGGAGAACAGCCCGGACACCTCGAACCCGAAGATGCCGTAGATGCCGATCTGGAGGGCGTTGTACGCGACGAGGGCGAGCATCGCCGCGCTTGCCCCGGCGGTGCCGCCGAGGCCGCGCGAGATGTACGCGTAGAAGGCGCCCGCGTTGTGGACGTGGCGGCTCATCTCGGCGTACCCGACGCTGAAGAGGACGAGAACGACGCCGAGGACGACGAAGAGGAGGGGCTGGCCGACGATGCCCATCACCGCGAATGTGGTGGGCATGACACCAGCGACCACCATGAGGGGCGCGGTCGCGGCGAGCACGGAGAGCAGCAGCCCTCCGGTGCCGAGCCGGTCGGCGCGCAGTGCGCGGTCCTGACCCTTGAACGTACTGATGCCGCCGCTGTCGGCGCCTGGTCTGCTCGTGCTCGAACTGCCCGTCGTCATCGCGGGGTTGTCCTTTCGGGGGCGACGGAAATTTCCGTGGTGCGAGGTGTGGCCGGCCGCGGGGGCGTTACGCCGTGCCGAGCGCGCCGGCGCGGGCGGCACGGAAGGCGGTGTGCGGGTCGCGGTCCGGGTAGGACCACGGCTCCGGGGTCTGGTGCGGGCCGATGCGGTGGAACAGGGCGGCGGCCTCCGCACCCCGGCCCTCGCAGAACTTGGCGTGAGCAAGGAAGTTGAGGTCGATCAGGCGGCGCGGATGGTCGTCGCGCTCCCACTCCAGCCACCAGTCGAAGGCGGCCTTCATCACCTGGCGGGCCCGGCGCCCGACCCAGTGCCCGGAGGACGCGGGGTCGGTGGACTCCAGCCCGGCGGCGGCGAGAACGCGGTAGCGCTCGGCGTGTGCGACGACCGGCAGGATCGCCAACGGCGAGTCGGCGGGGGCCTGTTCGACGGCCCAGTGGGCGAAGTCGTACACCTCGTGCAGCGGGTCGGGCCCGGCGGTGGCGCAGCGCTCGGCGAGGCGCGCGATCATCAGATGGTGGGCGTGGTGATGCTCCGGGGAGCGGCGCCGGACCTCGTCGAACAGTCGTACGACGACGTCCTCGGCCCCCACGTTCCGCTCCAGCTGGAGCAGCCCGAGCCAGGGCGTGGGGTCATCGGGCACGAGCGCGGCGGCGGAGTGGCAGGCGTCGCGGGCCAGGTCCGGCTTGTCCTTGCCGGCGAGGCTCCGCTGGACGGTGGCCGCGGCGAGCAGGACGGCGGCGTCGCCGGACTCCGGTTCGGCCAGGAGCCAGTCGCGGGCCCAGGCGGCGGTGCCGGACTCCAGGGCGAGGACGGTGACCCGGTGCCCCCGGCGGTCCCAGTCGTCGCCGGTGGTGGCGAGCAGCGCGCGGACGGCCTGCCAGCGCCCCTGGGCCAGCGCGGTGCGCGCGACGACGAGTTCGGCGTCGTCGAGCGCGGCGTCGAAGGCCTGGACGGCGCGTCTGCGGCCACGGCCCAGGGGTGGTGGAGGTGGAGACACCGCGGGGAACTTCCTCACACGACGCGGTTAGCTGACGGTGGTCGAACGACGGCCGTCGATTGATCACGGACAGCAAACCCTCCACGAATGCTTCACGTCAAGGCCGGTCAGGGATGCCACGCGTGTCAATTACCCATGGGTAGCGGACAGTTGACCTGAGGGCTGACATAGCCCGGCACACACCGCCATCCCCGGCGATATCACGTTGAGTCGCGACAGAGTCACCACCGGAACGCGGTCGCGGCCGGGGCGCACACGATTCCGTCACATCTCCGGGGCGGGACCGACCCGGGGCGGCTACAGTCGGCTATTACCAGACCCCACAATCTGCCCCGTCTTCGAGGTACCCCGCGTGTCCGTTCTGGTTCTGACTCTCGCCGTGTGCGCCGCGTGCTGCCTGGGCCTGGGATTCGTCCTCCAGCAGAACGCGGCCCGCCAAGCACCCCTGAGCGACTTCCTCTCCCCGCGGCTGCTCCTGGACCTGATGCGGATGCCCCGCTGGCTCGGCGGCATCGGTCTGATGGTGGCGGGCATGGTGCTGGGCGCGATCGCGCTGAGCCAGGGCGAGGTGTCACTGGTGGAGCCGCTGCTCGCGACGAACCTGCTGTTCGCGCTCGCGCTCTCCCGCCGGCAGACCAAGCAGCCACTGGGCCGCCAGGGCTGGGCCGGCCTCGCGCTCCTCGCGGGCGGGGTGACCGCGTTCATCGTGGCGGGCGAACCGCGCGGCGGCACGGCCGTCACGAACCCCTGGCGCCACTGGCTGATCATCGGCACCATGCTGGGCCTCGCCCTGCTCCTGACGACGTACGCGAAACGCTCCCGCCTCAGCGCCGGCCCCGTACTGCTGGCCCTGGCAGCGGGCCTCCTCTACGGCGTCCAGGACGCCCTGACGCGGGTCAGCGGCGAGCGCTTCTCGGCGGGCGGCCTGCCCCACCTCCTCACCGGCTGGCAGCCGTACGCCGTGGTGCTCCTCGGTCTCACCGGCCTGGTCCTGGTCCAGAGCGCCTTCGAGACCGCCCCGCTGCGCATGTCCCTGCCCGCCCTCACGGCCGCCCAGCCCCTGGCGGGCATCGTCTGCGGCGTCGGCCTCCTCGGCGACCGGCTGCGGACGGACACCGGGGCACTGGCGTGGGAGGCGGCGGGCCTCGCGGCGGTGGTCGTGGGCATCATCCTCCTGGGCCTCCACCCGGCGATGCCGAGCGGCACCACACCGAGCAGACCCGGGCGCGACCTCCAGCCACGCTGAACCGCACGGGAATGGAGAGGAGCGGGGGGCGCGGGATGGGCTTGGATGGACGGCATGAACACTCCCGCTGACGAGATCCTCGACATCGTCGACGAGAACGACGAGGTCATCGGCCAGGCACCCCGGGGCGAGGCGTACGCGCGCGGGCTGCGCCACCGCTGCGTCTTCATCCAGGCCAGGGACGCCCAAGGCCGGATCTTCGTGCACCGCCGCACCCCCACCAAACTGGTCTTTCCTTCCCTGTACGACATGTTCGTCGGCGGCGTCGTGGGCGCGGGCGAGTCGTACGACGGCGCGGCCCTGAGGGAGGCCGAGGAGGAACTCGGCGTCACGGGCCTGCCCCGCCCCGAGCCCCTCCTCACGTTCCTGTACGACGACGGCGCGGGCCGGAGCTGGTGGTCGGCGGTGTACGAGGTCCGCTGCGACCTGCCCGTCCACCCGCAGGTGGAGGAGGTCGCCTGGCACGCGTTCCTGCCGGAGGACGAGGTGGAACGGCGGCTGGGCGAGTGGGAGTGGGTGCCGGACGGCCTGGCGGCGTACGAGCACCTCAAGGCGTACCGCTCGACCGGGAAGCCGTAAGGTTCCTACACGTGATCGATTTCGCACGGAACGTCCGCCTGTGGTTCGCCCCCCAGGAGATCGGCGAGGAGGGCCGCACCCCCGACTACCGCTTCTCCCTGGCCAACGAACGCACGTTCCTGGCCTGGCTGCGTACCGCGCTGGCACTGATCGGCGGCGGCTTCGCCGTGGACCAGTTCCTGCCCGACCTGCGCTGGGCCTGGCGCGTGGGGCTGGCCCTCGCGCTGCTGGCGGCCGGTGTGCTGTGCTCACTGCGGGCCGTCAACCACTGGGTGCGGTGCGAGCGGGCGATGCGGCGGGGCGAGAACCTGCCGGTGTCCCGCTTCCCGGCGCTGCTGAGCCTCGCGGTCGCCGTGGTCGCGGTCGCCATGGTGGTCGTCGTGCTGGCCCGGGGGAACGGGTGAACGAGGCCGGGGTGAGCGTGGCGGGGGCGCGGGATCCCGGGCTGCAACCGGAGCGGACCCGGCTGGCGTGGCGGCGTACGACGCTGTCGAGCACCGTCGCCGCCCTGCTCGCCGGGAGGACCGCGCTGCACGGGGGGCCGTCGGCGGTCGGGGTCACCGTCTGCGCGGTGTGCTGCGCCCTGTGGCTGTGCTTCCTGGCCGTCGCCCACCGCAGGATCCGCACGCTCTCGGAGCCGGACGGCACCGGTCCGCCGCCGCTCGCCGCCCGGCACGCCGCCGCGGCGGCCCTGTGCACGGTCGCCCTGGCGGTGTGCGGGACGCTGCTTGTCCTGTGAGGCTCAGGGCAGTTCCCTTGGCTCCCAGGACTGATCCCTATCGGCTTACTGGGCCTCCTCGGCCCAGTCCACGGTGACGACGATCTTGCCCTTCGTACGGCCCTCCGAGTTGAGCCTGTGCGCCTCCGCCGCGCGCTCCAGGGGGAACGTGTCGGACACATGCAGCGAGAACACCTGCTGTTCGGCCAGGTCGGCGAGGTGCGCGAGATCCGCGGCGTCGGGGCGTACGAAGTAGTAGCGCCCGCCGAAGCCGACGACCTCCGGATCCGCGATCGACACCAGGCGGCCCCCGGGAGCGAGCAGGTCCACGGAGTCCCTCAGCGTGTCGCCGCCGACGGTGTCGAACACCGCGTCGATGCCTCGCGGGGCCAGTTTCCGGATGCGGTCGGCCATCCCCTCGCCGTACGTCACCGGGTCGCCGCCCAGTTCGCGCACGAAGTCGTGGTTGCGCGTGCTCGCCGTGCCGATGACGTGCGCCGCGCCCAGATGGCGCCGGGCCAGCTGGACGGCGACGGAGCCGACCCCGCCCGCCGCCGCGTGCACGAGGACGGTCTCGCCCGTGCGGACGCCGAGCGCCTTGGCGAGCACCTGATAGGCGGTGAGCCCGACCAACGGCAGCCCGGCCGCCTCCTCGAAGGAGAGGTTGCGGGGCTTGCGGGCGAGGGTGCGCACCGGGGCGGCGACGTACTCCGCGAAGGTGCCGCGCGAGAGGAAGTCCTCGCGTACGTAGCCCATGACCTCGTCGCCCACGGCGAACTCGGAGACGGAGATGCCCGGGCGGACCACGACCCCGGAGACGTCCCAGCCCGGGGTCACCGGAAAGACGGCGTCCAGGAGGCCGGCGAGGTGGCCCTCGCGGCACTTCCAGTCCACCGGGTTGACCGACGCCGCCCGCACCTTGATCAGCACGGAGTCGGGCCCGACCGTGGGATCCGGGGCGTCCGGCGTGTACTCCAGGACGTCGGGACCGCCGAACCGGCTGTAGGTGATGGCCTTCATATGTCTGGTCCTCCGGTTTCCTCAAGCCCGACCCTCCGGCGTGCGCGGCCGCCACGCAAGTCGAATCGCCCGATATAGGTGGATTGCGTGGCAGCCTGTCCCCTTGTCAGCATCCGCACTCGCACTGTTCCCTACCCACGAATGTCCGAAGGCGAGCACCATGAGCAACCCCACTGTCCACCAGGAACACTCGACCCACGAGCACACCCACGGCGCGGACTGCGGCCACACCGAGGTGCCGCACGGTGACCACGTGGACTACGCGCACGACGGCCATCTGCACCGCGCGCACAGCGACCACTGGGACGAGTGCGAGCCCGCCGAGCACGTGGAGCACGACAGCCACAGCCATGCGCACGGGGACGGCTGCGGACACTCGAGCGTCCTGCACGGCGGCCACGTCGACTACCTGCACGACGGCCACCGGCACGCCGCGCACGACGGCCACTGGGACGACCACTGACCGCACCCGGCCACTGAGGCCACACGCCTCGCCGCTCCCTCGCTCCACCTGGCCGGCGTCTCCTTCCGTACACAGGAAGCGAGACGCCGGTCACTTTTCGCTCACCCACTGGACGACATACCGACCGGTCGGCATCATGAGGCAGGTCCTGTTTCCGCACGCGTAGGAGCAATGATGCCCCCGGACGACCTGCCAGGTCTCGATCTCGGCCGGCTGCGCGGCCTGCTCGACGGCGAACGCCCCGGACTCGTGCACGGCCCGCTGACCGGCCGGCTGATCGAGGGCGGCCGGTCGAACCTCACCTACGCGGTCACCGACGGCACCACCCAGTGGGTCGTACGACGCCCTCCGCTCGGCCATGTCCTGGCCACCGCGCACGACATGCGGCGCGAGCACCGGGTGATCAGCGCCCTGTGTCCGACCGCCGTACCGGTCCCGCGTCCCGTGCTGCTGTGCGAGGACGACACGGTGCTCGGAGCCCCGTTCTACGTCATGGAGTTCGTGCCGGGCACGCCGTACCGTACGGCCGGGGAGCTCGCCCCGATCGGCGCCGCGCGCACCCGCGAGGTGGTGCTGTCGCTGGTGGACACGCTCGTGGAGCTCCACGCCGTCGACCCCGCCGAGGTGGGCCTCGCGGACTTCGGCCGGCCCGAGGGTTTCCTCGACCGGCAACTGCGGCGCTGGGGCAAGCAGTTGGACGCCTCCCGCAACCGCGAGCTGACCGGCATCGACGAACTGCAGGCAGCGCTGGGCCGGGCCCTCCCCCACTCCGGCGCCCCGGCGATCGTGCACGGCGACTACCGGCTGGACAACGTCCTGATCGGCGCGGACGACAGGATCAACGCGATCCTCGACTGGGAGATGTCGACGCTCGGCGACCCGCTCACCGACCTGGGCCTGCTGGTGATGTACAGCATGCCGCTGGGCGCGCCCGACTCCCCCGTCTCCACGACCGCCGAGGCCGCCGGACACCCCACCCCGGCCGAGCTGATCGAACGGTACGCGGAGCGCTCGGGGCGGGACGTCTCGGCGGTCTCCTGGTACACGGCGTTCGCCTGGTTCAAGCTGGCCGTGATCCTGGAGGGCATCCACTACCGCTACACGCTGGGCCAGACGCTCGGCGCGGGCTTCGACCGCATCGGGGACCTGGTTCCCGTCTTCATCGAGCACGGCCTGACCACCCTTCACTCAGGTCTCCAGGAAGGCTGACCCGTCATGGACTTCGCGTTCGACGCGCGCACCGAGGAACTGCGCGCCAAGCTTCTCGCCTTCATGGACGAGTACGTCTATCCGGCGGAGGCCGTCGCCGAGGAACAGCGGGCCGCGCTGGCCTCGCCGTGGGACACCCCGGCCGTGGTCGAGGAGCTGAAGGCCGAGGCCCGCAGCCAGGGCCTGTGGAACCTCTTCCTGCCCGACGCCCACCACGGCGCCGGCCTCACCAACCTCCAGTACGCCCCCCTCGCCGAGATCACCGGCCGCTCCCCGCAGCTGGCGCCGACCGCGCTGAACTGCGCGGCACCGGACACCGGCAACATGGAGGTGCTGGCGCAGTTCGGCGACGAGCAGCAGAAGAAGCAGTGGCTGGAGCCGTTGCTGGCCGGTGAGATCCGCTCGGCGTTCGCGATGACCGAGCCGGAGGTCGCCTCGTCCGACGCGACGAACATCGAGACGCGGATCCGGCGGGACGACGACAACTACGTCATCACAGGCCGCAAGTGGTACATCTCCGGGGCGATGAACCCCCACTGCAAGATCTTCATCGTGATGGGCAAGACCGACCCCGACGGCGCCGACATCCGCCGCCAGCAGTCGATGATCCTGGTCCCCCGGGACACCCCCGGGGTCACCGTCAAGCGGGCGATGCAGGTGTTCGGCTACGAGGACCACTCCCACGGCGGCCACGCCGAGGTGGTCTTCGACGAGGCACGGGTGCCCGCGGCGAACCTGATCGGCGAGGAGGGCAGCGGCTTCGCCATCGCGCAGGCCCGGCTCGGCCCCGGCCGGATCCACCACTGCATGCGGCTGATCGGGATGGCGGAGCGGGCCATCGAGCTGATGTGCCGCCGGGCCGTCTCCCGCACGGCCTTCGGCAAGGCGCTGGCCCAGCAGGGCGTGGTCCACAACTGGATCGCGGACGCGCGGGTCACGGTGGAACAGCTGCGGCTGCTGGTGCTGAAGACGGCGTGGATGATGGACACGGTGGGCAACAAGGGGGCGCACGCGGAGATCCAGGCGATCAAGATCGCTACGCCACGTGCGGTGGTGGACATCATCGACAAGGCGATTCAGCTGCACGGGGCGGGTGGGGTGAGCCAGGACTTCCCGCTGGCGGAGCTGTGGGCGAGTGCGAGGACGCTGAAGCTGGCGGACGGACCGGACGAGGTCCATCAGCGGTCGCTGGCCCGGCGTGAGCTGAAGCGGTACGTGTAGTTCTTTCGCCCCCGCCGCCCCTACCCGTCCCGTCCTTCTGGGGCTCCGCCCCAGACCCCGCTCCTCAAACGCCGGAGGGGCTGAAATACCCGGCCCATCCGGCGTTTGAGGACGAGGACCCCTACGGGCGCAGAGCGCGTAGCAGCAGGTCCGCCAGCTGCTCCGCGACCTCCGTCGGGCTCAGGGGGCCCTCCGGGCGGTACCACGTCGACAGGTGGTGGATGGAGCCGAAGTGGTAGTCGACCACCAGGTCCGCCGAGGTCGCCCGGGAGAACACCCCCGTCTCCTGCCCCTCCTCGATCAGCGCCCGGAACCGCTCGTGGTACCGGCGTCTCTCCGCCCGCACCTGCTTGTTCTTCTCCGGGCTCAGATGATGCATCGAACGGAAGAAGATCATCGCGTCGTCGAGGTTCTCGATCGTCGTGACCACGACATCCGCCGCGGCCCGCCGCAACCGCTCCTCCACCGGCGCGTCCGCGTTCGCGAACGCGTCCAGCCGCTCCTGCTGAACACGCAGCACGCGCGCGTACACCTCGTGCAGCAGATCGTCCTTGGACCCGAAGTAGTGGTACAGCGCCCCCTTGGTGACCCCGGCCGCCTCGACGATCTCCTGGACTGACGTACGGTCGTACCCCTGATCCGCGAAGAGCCGGGTGGCGGCGGCCAGCAGCCGCTGCGGGACGGGCGTACCGTCGCCGTCCGTCGTCCTGGGCACTACCGCCACCAGCCTTCCCATACGTTGCACCGAGAGTTGCCTACTGAGAGTCCCCGGACCGGGTACGCAGTTCCCGACGGAGGATCTTTCCCGTCGCCGTCTTCGGCAGGTCGGGCAGGATCTCCACCTGCCGCGGGTACTTGTATGCGGCCAGTCTCTCCTTGCAGTACGCGGCAAGCGCGTCCGGGTCCCCCTCGGCGCCCGGGCGCAGGCTGATGTACGCCTTCACGGTCTCCCCGCGATACTTGTCGGGTACCCCGACGACGGCTGCCTCGCGTACCGCCGGATGGGTGTACAGGACGTCCTCGACCTCGCGCGGCCACACCTTGAAGCCGGACGCGTTGATCATGTCCTTCTTGCGGTCGACGACGTACAGCCATCCCTCGGCGTCCATGAACCCGATGTCACCGGTGCGCAGCTCCCCGTCCGGGAAGGTCTCCGCGGTGGCCTCCGGGAGCCGCCAGTAGCCGGGGACGACCTGCGGTCCCCGGACGAGGATCTCGCCCTGTTCCCCGAAGGGAACCTCGGCGCCCTGTTCGTCGACGACGCGTACGACGGTGTCGGGGCCCGGCACGCCCACGGCGAGGGTGCCGGAGGCCGGGTCGACGGGGGCCTCCCGGGCGGGCGGTACGGAGGCGCAGGGGGCGGTGCACTCGGTGAGGCCGTAGCCGTTGCGGATGTACGGGCCGAAGCCGGCGCGGAACCTCTCCACGAGGGCGGGCGGCAGCGGGGCGCCGCCGGAGGAGATGTGCCGGAAGGAGGAGAAGTGGTCGGGGGTGGCGTCCGGGTGCGCGGCCAGGGCCATGAAGGCCGTCGACGGGCCGACCGTGTAGTGCGGGCGGTGCTCGGCGAACGCGTCCAGGACCGCCCCGGGCTCGAAGCGGTAGGCGAGGACGAGGGTGCCGGCACCGGCCAGGCTCGCGCCGAGCTGGCACACCATGCCGGTGATGTGGAACAGGGGCGCCAACGCGAAGTAGACGGGCGCCTCGGGCAGCGGCAGACCGGTCCGCTGCCGCTCCGCGTTGTACATGATGTTCGCGTGCGTGTTGGTGGCCCCCTTGGGGGCGCCGCTGGTGCCGGAGGTGTAGCTGATCAGGGCGATGTCGCCGGGGCGGGGAGCGCGCCCGTCGGGGGCCTGGTGCCCGTACCGGGCGACGGCGGTCAGGTCCTCGGCGTCCGGGGCCTCCGGCAGCCGCTCGAACGCGAGCACGCGCGCGTCGCCGCGCGTCTGGAAGTCCAGCTCGCACCCGGTGAGCACGATCCGCACCGGGGAGTCCGCGGCCGTCTCCCTCAGGTACGACTCCCAGGCCCGGTCGGAGCAGATCAGCGCGGCCACCTCACCGTCCCGCAGGACGTGCGTGACCTCCCCCGACTTGTACATCGGGTTGACGGGGACGACGGTCGCGCCCGCCTTCCAGGCCCCCAGCACGGCGAGGACGAAGAGCGGGGAGTTCTGGAGGAGGACGGCGACCCGGTCGCCGCGCTCCAGCCCCCGGGTGACCAGGTACCCGGCGACGGAGTCGCTCAGCTCGTCGACCTCACGGTGGCTGAGCCGCCCGTCGAAGTAGGCGAGGAAGGTGCGGTCCGGGACCTCGGCGGCGGTCCGGCGCAGCGCGTGGACGAGTGAGTCGTCCGGGCTGACGGGCCCGCGCTGGGCGTCGTCGAGGAGGTCCAGCCAGGGCTGCGCGGCGTACCGGGAGCCGGAGTCCGGGGTGGGGTCGGGGTCGGTCATCGGGTGGCCTCCCACTTCTGCTGGAGGTGGTTCATGCTGGTCAGCCAGCGGTCGGGGGCGGCGGCCCGCGCCTGATAGTAGTCGGCGACCTCGGGGTGCGGCAGGATCAGGAAGCGGTCCTCCTCGATCCCATCGAACAGCGCCTGGACGACCGCCTCGGGCTCGATCGCGGTCGGCGCGAGCACCAGGTCGCCCACGCTGCCGGTCCCGGCCAGCATGTCCGTGCGTACGCCCTGCGGGCAGATGGCGTGCACCTTGAGCCCGCGGTGGCGGTACGTCAGTGACAGCCACTCCGCGAAGGCGTAGGCGCCGTGCTTGGTCACGCTGTAGGGCGCCGCGCCGATCATGGTGAGCAGCCCGGCGGCGGACACGGTGGACACGAATCGCCCGCTGCCCCGCTCCAGCCACTCCGGCAGCAGTTCCTGGGCCGCCCTGACGTGCGCCATCACGTTCACGTCCCAGGCGAGCGCCCAGACCTTCTCGTCGGCCGCCTCGGACCCGCCCGAGGCGAGCCCGGCGTTGGCACAGTAGACGTCCACGGTGCCACCGAGGGCGTCGCGCGCGTCGGCGACGATGGCGGAGGCGTCCCCGGGCACCGCGATCCCGCCTATCTCGCGGGCGACGGCTTCGGCCCGCGCGGCATCCAGGTCGTTCACCACAACCCGGGCCCCTTCGGCGGCGAACCGCCGGGCGAGCGCGGCGCCAATGCCACCCCCGGCTCCCGTGACGACGACTCCGGCACCTTCCACGACACCCACGATCGGTCTCCTTCGACACGACACGGCCCCAACGTCCGACCAGACTAACCGGTCGGTATGTAGCAGGAAAGGGTGACCGCAGCCGACCCAGGGGCGCGGGGCTGTATCGATCTGCGGCTCCGCCGCGGGGCGCGACAAGCCACGACGAACCCGCACCCTACGAACTACAGGCGGGAGCGCCTACGGTGCCAGTACCAGCCGCCGATCCCCCGGAGGGAACCCCCATGCCCCTCCCCTGTCCAGACGCGGCCTCCTGACAACAACCGCGGCAGTCGCCTCCCTGCCGGCATGCGCGGCCGCAGCACCAACACCGCCCAAAACAGCTCCGCACCGGATTCGAGAACCTCGCCGCGAAGAACTACGCCCCCCTCACCGGCAAAAAGGGCGGCCTCGTCACCAACCCGACGGAAGGCGCCGCCCGCCAGCCCGAATGGGCCTGTTCCGGATAAACGGATCAGAACGACCAGCACGCTGCTAAAGTACGGTTCACTTGGCGGCAACAACCAAACCGCTGGGGCATGTTGAGTGGGTCACGGACCCGCTCCGGTTGCCGGGAGGGCAGTCGTCAGACGGACACAAGTGCCGTCCAACTCGCCGGAGTAATCCAGGAGAGAGTCTGCCGCTTCCATACGGGAGAGAGCTCCAAACGTACATCTGGACGCTGTACGGGTTCATGAAGTCCGTGGCCTTGGCCGGGCAAGCCCTTCACGGGGCCTGCCCTGCCGAACCCGGTGACCGGGTGTTCATCCCAAGGACCCGTGCTGCACAAGGAATTCGCGACGTTCGTCGGACGGCAGCCGATCGCCCAGGCGCACGGGATGACGGTGGCGGAGCTGGCGCGGCTGTTCAACAAGGAGTTCCTGGCCGCGCCGGTGGAGCTGCACACCGTACTGATGTCGGGGTGGAAGCGGTCGGAGTTCTACGACGCGTCGGGGCTGCCCTGGGTGCCGCCGAGCCCCAACATGCCGACGCCCGACACCGCGCTGGTGTATTCGGGGACGTGTCTCTTCGAGGGGACGAACCTGTCGGAGGGACGCGGGACGACCCGGCCGTTCGAGCTGCTCGGCGCCGAGGGCATCGACCGGCGGTGGGCCGCCGCGGCGGAGCGGGTCGGGCTGCCCGGGGTGCACTTCAGGGAGGCGTACTTCGCGCCGACCTTCTCCAAGTTCCAGGGGAAGACCGTCGGGGGCGTGCAGATCCATGTGCGTGATCGGGCGGCCTACGACCCGGTGCGTACTGGAATCGCGTTGTTGGTGACCGCCAAGAAGGTCTGGAGCGGCTTCAGTTGGCGCCCCGACAACTGGATCGACAAGCTGACCGGATCCACGCGGGTGCGCACGATGATCGACGCGGGCGCGGACACCGACGAGGTCGTGGCGGGCTGGCAGGAGGAGCTGGCGGCGTTCCGGCGGATGCGGAAGAAGTACCTCGTCTACCGGTGAGCATGACGTAGACGTACGTAGCCCCCCGGAACCGGCCCGGACGGTGCCGGCGGCGGGCCGTGTGCGGTGGCCCGCCGCCAGGGTGCGCCGGTGGTTACCGGTGTGACGTGAACTCGACGACCTGCTGGTAGGTCGGGCGGTTCTGCCAGCTGATGTTGTTGTGCTTGATGCCTCCCAGGGTGCGCTGGACGATCGAGTCGGCGCACCACTGGTTGCCCGCCGCGCAGAGCTTGTCGCCGGGGTAGACCTGGGCGGCCGTCTTGCCCGCCGCGGTCTTCAGGGTGCTGATCAGGATGTCCCGGCAGCCGCTGAGCGTGCCGCCGCCGCAGTACTTCTGCGTCAGCCCGCCCTGCACCTGGTCACCGAGAACCGCCCGGATGTCCTTGTCGACGTAGCTCCACCAGCCGTACTGGAAGGAACTTCCCGCGTGCGACCCGGTCGGGCCGTGTGCGGCCGAGGGTGCCTCGTCGATGGGGAGGTTGGCGGTGATGGCGGTGTAGAGGTCGGTGCCGAGGCCCGGCTGGAACTCGGCCTGCACCAGCAGTGGCCACCAGGCGTCGAGGATGCGGATCGCGTCGGCGTCGGCGTACTTCTTCGAACCCGCCGCTGTCTCCGTGCGCTTGGCGCCCGCCGCCAGCCACGCGGACAGCTTGCTGACGGCCGCGGCGGCCGTGGAGTCGGTGACCGTCGAGCTGTTGACGACCCGCAGCAGCTTCGGCAGGACGTCCTCGGCCCGCAGATCGATGAGCGCGGCGTCGGCCATCGCCTTCACCAGCTGCGCCCGTGTCACTCCGCCCGCCGCGACGAGCTTCTTGACCCGGTCCTCCAGGAGGTTGCCCCGGTGGACGGAACCGTCGCCCCAGGAGGCGGTGGAGTAGTCCTTGGCCTGCTTGTTGTTCCAGGAGATGTAGTACTCCTGGTCGATCGAGTTGGGGTGGGCGGAGGGCGGCGTGTAGTCGGCCGTGTTGGTCGTCGGGTTCCAGTTCCGCCACTCGTACGCGGACTGCGCCCAGACCGGGAACTCGGCGTCGACGCCGTTCGCACGCACCGGGTTGTCACCGCTGTTGTAGTACGCGGTGTGGGTGGAGTCGGCGTAGAACCAGTTGAAGGTGTAGTTGATGTGCTGCACGGCGGACTGGAAGGTCGCCGGGCTCTTCACGTAGTCCGGGTCGTTGAGCATCTGGAAGCCGATGATCGAGTCGGCCTCGTGCATGTAGGAGGAACGCAGGGTGGTGTAGGCGATCTTCTTCCCGCCGACCGTCGCCCGGTGGCTCACCGGGCCGTACTTGGTGCGGTAGACCTGCATCCGATAGGAGCCGGCGGCCGTGGCGTCGGCCGTGGTGGGCTTCCAGGCGTTGGTCTGTTCGAGCTTCTCCATGGCGGTGCAGGTGCCGTGGTAGAGGTAATGGACGTCGTCCTGGCACAGCTCGACCGCGTACGAGTCGATGATGTCCTGCCCGGAGGTCGTCGCGCTCCACGCGTAGTCCTGGCCGCGCCCGAGTTCGACGTACATGCTCAGCCCCGCGAAGGAGGCGCCGCGCGCGCTGATGCCCGGGCCCTGGATCTCCTGGAGCATGAGCAGCTGGGGCGCGAAGTAGCCGGTCTGCGGGCCGAAGACCGCGATCGGGTGGCCGCTGGCGGTCTTGGAGCCGCTCACCACCAGGGCGTTGGACATTCCGCGCTTGGCCGACGTGAGGGCGGTGGCCGTCGCCTTGCTGGAGGTGCGGGTCGCGGTCGCGGTGCCGGCGCTGCCCGTGCGGTCGTACACCAGCGGTTCCTCGGCGACCGTGCCGGCGTCGGGCAGGGCCTCGCCCTGCGGGTCGGCGGGCGCGCTCGCGTAGGGGAAGCTCTCGCCGTTGTGGACGGTGAGGACGGCCTCGGGGTCGTTGCGCTCGCGGAAGGCCTCCCACGCCTTGGTGCCCTCGGTGACGCCGTACTTGGACTGGGCCGCCATCAGCGAGATCGCGTTGTTGACCTCACCGCCGCCGCCGGAGCCGAAGAGCGCGCCGATCACGGAGGCCAGCGCGACCAGGTCCGTGGTCTTGAACTTCTGGATGGTGCCCGCGTTGGTGATGGAGTCCTTCCAGCCGGTGAGGACGTACTCACCGGGGAAGTAACGGCCGCTGTCGGAGGCGTCGATGTAGGCGTTGATCCCGGCGACATAGGCGTTGACGTCGGCGAGGGCCTGCTGGCCCCGGGCACCGTTGGTGGCGACCGCGTTGTCTATCTGGGCCTGGAGGTCGGCCTCGGTGTACGGGGCGTGGCGCCAGAACTCCTGCTCGAGGCCCTGGTTGGAGGGGTCGCCGCCGGCGAAGGGCGTCAGCTGACCGCGCCCGACGTGCCGGAAGACGTCCATCAGCCAGAGGCGGTCCTGCGCGGCGGCGTACCCGGCGCCGAACTCGGTGCCGTAACGGGTGGTGCCTGTGATGTGCGGCACACCCGTCTTCTTGTCACGGACGATCGTCACGTCGTTGCGGCCGGCCGGCGCGAGGGTGGAGGCGACCTGGTCGGAAGCGACCCCGAACGAGGCGTCGTTGAAGAAGTTGTTGATCGTCGCGTTGGTGAGGCCGGGGTGGCCCGTGGCCAGGTTGGCGTAGGGCGCGAGCTGGTCGTCAGCGTGCTCGGGCTGTACGCCGAAGGCCTGGTTCAGCAGGACCTGGGCGAGGGTCGCGTTGCCGCTCTGACCGGGCGGCAGGATGTCGGAACACTGGGCTCCGCAGTAGTCGTTGGATGCGGCGGCGCGCGCCTCGGTCGCCGGCGAGATCGGGGAAAGCGGCGACAAAAGACCCGCAACGAGTGTGCATACAGCGGCCGTCTTCAGGAACCCGAAGACTCCGCGGGGAGTTCTCAGTCTGTCGAAGGTTCTATCGACGGTGTTGCCTGGGGTGCGCCGTGACATGGCAGCTCCTCCGGACCGGGGGGTGGGCGACTCCGAATGGAGTGGCCAGAGGTTACCGCCGGTAGCCCCGAGATTGAAGATGAACATGCGTCACTTTTGAACAACGTGGTACCGGGATTGCGTTGGTGGGAGTGCGGGGGCACTTCGAGGCGCTGGAAGCACACGCTGTCCGGCGCCGTGCCCAACAGGTGTGGCACAGAAGACCGACAGGTGCGGGAGGTAGTCGTGAAGGGTGGTCCGGCGGACGGCTTAGAGCCGTGCACGTCGGTCCCAACGGGGCCCGGCGAGCGGCTGATGGCCGTCATCGGAAAACAGATGGAGCCGAATCGCTTGTCGATACGTCTATTCGGCGACGTCCGTTCGACGACGCCGAAGTGACCGAAGTACAGGTGCAGATGTGACGGAGGTGCAAGGCGATGGCCGGTTTCCGGAGTCTGGCGAGACAGGTGCGGGACCCGCGGTGCGATCTGGCACTGCGGCGGTACTCGCTCCGTAAGTGCCTTGAGAGGTTCGCCCCTTACGGGCACAGGGCAACCTGGGACCACCTGTGCTCGCGGGCCGGGTTCGGACCGGAGGACCGCTCTCCCGATCCAGCGCGGCTCGTGGCCGCACTGGACGAGCTGGAGGAAGCGCGTTCGGTCTGGCTGGGCTACGAGGTGGAGTTCGCGAAGCGCCGCAAGAAGGAGAAGTTCGACGGGCTGCGCCGGCCCGGAAGCGTGGACGACTGGCATCGGCTGACCTGGGGTGGGTTCGGGGTGGCCTGGTGCGACGACCCGGGGGTGCACCCCCATGAACCGCTGGCCGAGGTGCTGCGACGGCTGATCGCCGCCCTGGAACGCGAACCGGGCTCGGTGTGCCCGGTGTGCGACGGGGAGCTCCTCACCTGGAAGTACGACCTGGCCCATGAGCCGTCGTCGGGTCCCGTCTGCACGGAGTGCGGCATAGTGGTGCCGCGGCCCGTACTGACCCCCGAGGCACTGGCGGAATCAAGGCGCGGCCGACTGCTGCTCGCGTCGGCCTGAGCACGACGGGGGTGCGCCGGGGATGCCGCACCCCCTACCGAAACCGGCCGACAGACGCCTGTTGTCAGTGGTGGCTGGCACCATCGGGGCATGATGCAGGTGTGTCTCAACGGGCCCCGGGGCGCTGCGGACGGCGCGTCGGTACCGATGTCGCCGGGAGCGATGGCCGACTCCGCCGCCGATGCCGTCCTGGCCGGGGCGACCGACATTCATGTCCATCCCAAGTCCCCCTGCGGACAGGACACTCTGTCGCCGCGCGCGGTCGCGGCGACGCTGACGGAGATACGGGCGCGGGTCACCGTGCCGGTCGGCGTGACCACAGGCGCCTGGGCGGAGTCGGATCCGGCGCTGCGGCTCGAGCAGGTCCGGGGCTGGACCGTGCTGCCCGACCACGCCTCCGTCAACTGGCATGAGCCGGGCGCCGAGGAACTGGCGGCCCTCCTCATCGACTTCGGGGTGGGCGTCGAGGCCGGCATCTGGTCCGGCACGGACGGGGCCGCCCGGTTCGCGGCCTCCCCCCTCGCCCCCAGGGTGCCGCGCGTCCTGGCGGAGGTGACGGACACCGACCCGGCCACGGCCGAGGCGAGCGCGCTCGCCCTTCTCACCGACCTGGGCACGTCGTCCCACGGACGCCCGGTCCTCCTGCACGGCGAGGACGGCGGCGCCTGGCCGGTACTCCGTCTCGCGAGCCGACTGGGCCTGGGGACCCGGATCGGCCTGGAGGACACCCTGTACCTGCCGGACGGTGAACGGGCCTCGTCGAACGCCGAGTTGGTGAGGGCAGGGCTGGCGGAGCAGGCGCGCGCATGATGTGGCCGCGTGGGCGCGACCAGCCCCCGGGGCGTCAGTCCGGCGTACCCGGCACGCAAGTGCTGGACGGAGACGGAGTGCGGGCAGCCGGGCCGGCGTCGCCCTTCCTCTCCACCATCAGGCGGGATCCCGCCTGGCGTTCACCGAACACGTCGTCCGGGTTGGACAGGACACAGCCCTCCAAGGACAGGCAGCCGCAGCCGATGCAGTCGGTGAGATGGTCCCGGAGCCGGTTCAACTGCTTGATGCGCTCGTCGAGTTCGGAGCGCCAGTGCTCGGAGAGGCGGGCCCAGTCCTCCCGGGTGGGGGTGCGTTCCTCGGGGAGCTCGGCGAGCGCTTCACGGATCGTGGCGAGCGGGATGCCGACGCGCTGCGCGGCCCGGACGAACGCGACCCGGCGCAGCGCGTCCCGGGTGTAGCGGCGCTGGTTGCCCGAGGTGCGGCGGCTGACGATGAGGCCCTTGGACTCGTAGAAGTGCAGGGCGGAGACGGCGGCGCCGCTTCGGGCGGCGAGCTGGCCGACCGTGAGTTCGTGGATCTTCTCGGAAATCTGGGGCACCCCTCGAACCCTACCCACCCGGCTCGGACCGCAGTCCGTTGACATGGAGTCCGCCGCCCACCATGCTAAGCAGTTGCTTAGGTACATGCGATGACACATGGTCGCTGACACATGTGCGACGACATGGGCGATGACGCAGGGGCGAGGAGGCCGGGACATGGCAGAGCCGAGGATCTTCACGGGCGCGGACGACCTGAAGGCGGCGGTCGGCGAGCAGTTGGGGTACACCGAGTGGCTGGAGGTCGACCAGAAGCGCGTCGACCTCTTCGCGGACGCCACCGGCGACCACCAGTGGATCCACGTCGACCCGGAGAAGGCCGCGGCCGGCCCCTTCGGGACCACCATCGCGCACGGCTACCTCACCCTGTCGCTGCTGCCCCTGTTCGGGCCGCAGCTGATCAAGGTCGAGGGCGTGAGGATGGGCGTCAACTACGGGACGAACAAGGTGCGTTTCCCCGCGCCCGTCCCGGTCGGCTCCCGGCTGCGCGCGACCGCCACGATCAAGGGCGTCGACGATGTCCCCGGGGGCGTCCAGGTCACCGTCGGCTTCAGCGTGGAGCGCGAGGGCGGCGAGAAGCCGGTGTGTGTCGCCGAGTCGGTGTCGCGGTACTACCTGTGAGCCGCTGAGCGCGAGCTGCCCGGCCCCACCATCCGCAGCACGAGGTCGGCGTAGAGCGCGCCGACCTCGTCCGGCGTACGCGGACCTTTGACGTTGAACCAGCGGGCCACGTCGACGCAGAGCGACAGCACGGCGAGCGTCGTGCCCGGTACGTCGGCCACCTCGAACTCCCCCGTCTCCATCCCGTCCTCGAGGATCCCGCGTACCTCGGCGTCGCACTGGCGGCGCAGCGCGAGGATCTCGGCGCGGGCGTCGGGGCCGAGGGAGTCGAGTTCGTACTGCACGACCCGTGCGGTGGTGCGTCCCCCCGCGTGCCAGCGGACGAAGGAGCTGACGGCCTCGGCCAGCCGCTCGGTCGCGGTGCCCTCGGTTCGTGCCGCCGTGCGCAGGATGTCGACGGCCTTCTCGTGGCCGATCCTGCTGATCCGATGGAGCAGCTCTTCCTTGGTCTTGTAGTGGATGTAGAGCGCGGCCGGGCTCATGCCCGCGCGGCCCGCGATGTCACGGGTCGTCGTCGCGTGATAGCCGCGCTCGGCGAAGGCCTCCACCGCGGCCACGAGCAGCCGCCGGGCCGCGTCAGGGGTCACCTCACCCCACGGCGCCGCCTCGCCGCCGCCGGTCGTCTCCTCCGCCGCCGCACTCATCGCCCGTTCGCCCCTTCCACCGACAGTGACCCCCACTGTACCGCCGTGGGTGAGCGGGCGCTTAGCGCACCCGTTCAGGGGCCTCGGGATCAGGGGATCAGCGGTTCTCGAAGGGGTCGTGTTCGGCGAGCAGCTTGTCCAGCCGGGCCTGGTCGACCCGGCTGACGATCTGGCCGGCCTCCTGACGGTCACGGATGACCTTGGCCAGGGTGAAGGCGGAGGTCACCAGATAGAGGACGGCGATTCCGAGGAAGCCGCGCACCCAGGCGTCGGCGTTCAGCCGGAAGATACCGATGGCCGTCGCCCCCATGGCGATACCGAAGGACGCGACGGCCTGGCCGTAGAAGGCTGCCGTGCTCTGCTGCTGGACGGGTCTCTCACTCATGGGGACATCGTCTGCGGGCGTGGCCCGCGCCACATCCGTCAACGTACTCAGAAACGTACTCAGAACGCCGACACACCCGTCAGCGCGCGGCCGATCAGCAGTTTCTGGATCTGGCTCGTGCCCTCGTAGAGGGTCATCACGCGGGCGTCGCGCAGAAGCTTGCCCGCCGGGTACTCGTCGATGTAGCCGTAGCCGCCGAAGACCTGGAGGGCGTTGTTCGCGGCGCGGACGGCGGCCTCGGAGGCGAAGAGCTTGGCCTTGGAGGACTCGGTGGCGAAAGGCAGGCCCCGGTCGATCAGGTCGGCGACCCGCCAGGTCAGCAGCCTCGCCGCGTCGACGTCCACGGCGATGTCACTGATCAGCTCCTGCACCAGCTGGTGCCGCGCGATCGGCCCGCCGAACTGCTCACGCTCGCCCGCGTACCGGACGGCCGCGTCCAGGGCGGCCTGGGCTATCCCGACGCACCCGGCGGCGACCGACATCCGCCCTTTCGCGAGCGCCGACATGGCCACGGAGAAGCCCTTGCCCTCGGGGGCCAGCATCGCCGAGGCGGGCACCCGCACGTCCTCGAAGACGAGTTCGGCGGTGGCCTGACCGCGCAGACCGAGCTTGCCGTGGAGGGCGCGGCGGGTCAGTCCGGGAGTGTCCGTCGGTACGAGGAAGGCGGAGACGCCCTTGTGGCCGGGGGCGTCGGTGGAGCGGGCGAAGAGCAGGACCACGTCGGCCCAGGTGCCGTTGGTGATGAACATCTTGGTGCCGTTGACCACGTACTCGTCGCCGTCACGCACCGCCCGGGTGGAGAGGTTGCCCGCGTCGGAGCCGGTGCCCGGCTCGGTCAGACCGAAGCAGCCGACGTACGCGCCGGAGGTGAGCCCGGGCAGCCAGCGGCGTTTCTGCTCCTCGCTCCCCCAGTGCGCGACGGTCTTGGCCACCAGCCCCAGGGACACGGAAACGATTCCGCGCACGGAGGAGTCGCCACGGCCGAGTTCCTCGGTGACCAGGCAGTACGTGAGGTGGTCGCCGCCCGAGCCGCCGTACTCCTCGTCGACGGTCAGCCCCAGGAAGCCGACCTCGCCGAGCTTCTTCACGATCGACCGGCCGACGTCCTCGGCACGGTCCCAGGCGACGACGTTCGGCGTGATCTCGCGGTCGACGAAGTCCCGGGCGAGCCGCTGGACGGCCGTCTGCTCCTCGCTCAGCTCCAGGTTCATGACGAGCTCCACCTCACCATTAAATTAGCACTGCTAGTTTACAGTCGCAGCCCTACTATGTGCGCCATGGCCCGACCGCGCAAGCCCCTCCTCAGCACCGGCCTGATCGTCGAGACGGCGCGGGCGCTGGTGGACGCGGAAGGACTCGCCGCCCTGTCGACGCGCAGGCTCGCCGCCGAACTGGGGGTCAGCGGGCCGTCCCTCTACAACCACTTCCGGACGAAGGACCAGCTCCTGGAAGCGGTCGCGGACTCGGTGAGCGCGCAGGTCGACCTGTCGATGTTCGAACGGGGCGAGGGGGCCCGCGACTGGCGTACCGCGCTGCGCGACTGGGCCATGTCCTACCGGGCCGCCCTGCGTGACCACCCGAACATCGTCCCGGTCCTCGCCCGGGGACCCGGGCGCCGTCCGGCGGGCCTGCGCGTCGCCGACGCCGTCTACGGCCGCATGGTCGAGGCGGGCTGGCCGCCCGCGCAGGCCACGTCGATCGGCGCGCTGATGCGGTACTTCGTCATGGGCTCCGCGCTCGGCTCCTTCGCCGGGGGCTTCGTGGACGACGAGAGCGCGTACGACCCGGCCGACTATCCCCACCTCGGGCAGGCCCACCTCCTGTCCGAACAGCAGGAGAAGATCGACGAGCGGGCCTTCGAGACCGGCCTGACGGCACTGCTGGACGGGCTGACCCAGCAGTACGAGCAACTGCGGCGACCCGAGCGGACCTGAGGGGACTTGAACGAACCTGAGCGGACCTGAGCGTGATCCCGTCGCGCACACTTCGGTGGGCGCCGAAGTGTCCGTCCCCCATGCTGGGCCCATGACGACGAGGGACGCGAGGAACGCGCGGACACCGGGCCGCGCGTCCGGTCTCGCGGCGCTGGCCGGGCTGCTGGCGGACGAGACCCGGGCCGGGTTTCTGCTGGCGCTGCTGGACGGGCGGGCGTGGACCGCCGGGGAGCTGGCGCGGCACGCCGGGGTCGCCGCGTCGACGACCAGCGAGCACCTGGGCAAGCTCGTGGCCGGTGGGCTGCTCGCCGAGGAGAGGCAGGGCCGGCATCGTTACGTGCGGCTGGCCGACGCCGGCGTGGCCCAGCTCGTCGAGGACCTGGCCGCCCAGGCCGGGCCTGTCGTGGCCCCGCGCCCGCGCACGCTGCGGGAGTCCGGCGCCGGGTCCGCGATGGCGCGCGGCCGTACCTGCTACGACCACCTCGCCGGACGGCTCGGCATCGCCGTCACCGACGCCCTGACCGGGCAGGGGCTGCTCCGCCAGGACACGGGCTTCGCGCTCACCGACGCCGGGCTGCGCTGGTTCGCCGCCTCGGGCATCGACCTCGACCGCACCGGCCGCCGCCCCCTCACCCGCGCCTGTCTCGACTGGACCGAACGCCGCCCCCACCTCGCGGGCACCGCGGGCGCGGCCCTGTGCCGGCACGCCCTGGACGCGCGCTGGTGCGTACGCGTCGGCTCGGAACGGGCGGTCAGGGTCACCCCGGAAGGGGAACGCGCGTTCACCGAGCTCCTCGGCATCGAGGCGACGGCGTTGCGCTGAGCCGCAGTACAGCCGTCACGTCCGAAAATCGCGAGCCCTGCCCGCTCTTCCTGCCTAGCCTCTGGAGCATGATGACCTCCCCTCCGTCCTCCCGCCCGGCCCCGCGTGCGGAGGTGCTCGCCGCCGTCGCGGCCTGCGTGACCGTGGTGCTGTGGGCGTCCGCGTTCGTCTCGATCCGCAGTGCGGGAGCCGCGTACTCGCCGGGCGCGCTGGCGCTCGGGCGGATGCTCGCCGGGTTCGTGGCGCTGGGGGCCATCTGCCTCGTACGGCGTGAGGGGCTGCCGTCCCGGTCGGCCTGGCGTGGGATCGCGATCTCGGGGGTGCTGTGGTTCGGCGTCTACATGGTCGTCCTGAACTGGGGCGAGCAGCAGGTGGACGCCGGGACGGCCGCCCTCCTCGTCAACGTCGGGCCGATCCTCATAGCCCTGCTCGGCACCCGGCTGCTCGGCGACCCGATGCCGCCTCGGCTGCTCGCGGGCATGGCGGTGTCGTTCGCGGGCGCGGTGACCGTGGGCCTGTCGATGTCGGGCGGGGGCGGCACCTCGGTGCTCGGGGTGGCGCTGTGTCTGCTCGCGGCGGCCGCGTGGGCCACCGGTGTCGTCGCGCAGAAGCCGGCGCTGGCCCGGGCGAGCGCCCTCCAGGCCACGACCTTCGGCTGTCTGGTCGGGGCCCTGACCTGTCTGCCGTTCGCCGGGCAACTGGTCGGCGACGTGGCCGACGCGCCACTGTCGGCGACCCTCAACATGATCTACCTGGGCGTCTTCCCGACCGCCCTGGCGTTCACCACCTGGGCCTACGCCCTGGCCCGTACGACGGCCAGCCGCATGGGCGCGACCACGTATGCCGTACCGGCTCTGGTGGTGCTGATGTCCTGGCTGGCCCTGGGCGAGGTACCGGGCCTGCTCACGCTGGCGGGCGGCGGCCTGTGCCTCGCGGGGGTGGCGGTGTCGCGGTCCCGGGCGCGGGCGCGGGTGGTACTGGAAGCGCTGCCGCCGGACGGCCCTTCGCGCTGACCGGGCCAGGGCCTGTCGTCACCTTCCCGGCGTCAGCCCGCAGGGCGGGGCCGGCGCCCGCCCCTCCGGGCTGCGGCTGATGTCCGCGTAGGTGCGTGCTCTCGGCGTGCCGGGCGCAGGCCCTCGTACTACGCGGATCGCGTCGCCGTCAGGTGCGCGTACACCACGATGTTGCCGGAGTACCCGGTCCGTCGGTCGTAGCCGCCGCCGCAGGTGATGAGCCGCAGCTCGGGGCGGGCGCGGGCGCCGTACACCTCGCGGCTCGGGAAGTGCGCCTTGTCGTACGTCTTCACGGCGTCGACGGTGTACACGGCCACGCGCCCGTCCGCGCGCCGGAGTTCGACCCGTCGTCCGGGCGTGACCGCGTCGAGGCCGATGAACACGGCGGGCCCGGCGCGGGTGTCTCGATGGCCTACGACGACCACCGTGCCGTTCTCCCCGGGGGACGGTCCGTCCGCGTACCAGCCGACCAGGTTGGAGTTGTCGTCCGGGGGCGCGGTGAGCTGCCCGTGGCGGTCGAGGCGCAGATCCACGACCGGCGCCTCGATACCGAGGTAGGGAAGGGTGAACCTGGTGGGACGGGAGCGTGGGAGGACGGTGGACGGGCGTGGCTGGGCCGGTGTTTTCGGGCGGGCGGCCGGTGGGGTCGGCGCGGCGGGCCCCGGTCGTCCCCGCACGGGCCCTGCCGTCCGGGTCGGTGCGGCCGGGCGGGGCCGTTCGGTGGCGGGCGCCGGCAGCGGTTGCCGTACGGCCCGCTCCCGTACCGCCGTCTCCCGCACCGCCCGCTCCCGTACCGGCCCCCCGTCGTCGGCGTTCTCGCCGCTGTCGGCGGCCGGTGTGACCGGTGTGCGGTCGGTGGCGGTGACGGGTGCCGGGGCGGGCTCGTCGACCCGGGCCCACCAGACGCCGCCCACCGCCAGGGTCACGGTCAGGACGACCGTGCGGGTCAGGCGGTAGGCGCGCGTCCGGTGCCACGGCCGGGGCCGGCGGGTGTGGTCAGGCCGCGCCATCGGCACGTCGGCGCGTGCGGAGATACACGACTCCCCCGACCACGATCAGGCCCACGGCAGCCGCACCGGCGACCGGCGAGAAGGCCTCCACCCGGGCGACACCGCCGCCGCCCGCCGGAACCCCGCCGTGGGGGCCGCCGTGCGGACCGCCGGGGCCGCCGCCGGGGCCGCCCGGACCGCCGGGCGGGGTCGGCGTCCCGGTCGGGGTGCCGGTCGGGCAGTCGACCTGGAACACCTTGTGCTTGCCCGCGCCCTGGCCGCCGACGATCTTCCACGTCAGCTTGTACTGACCGTCCGGCAGGGACAGGGGCATGGTGTGTCCGGTGCCGTCGTCCTCCAACTGGATGGTGTCGGCGAGGGTGGCGCCGTTCGTCTCCAGGGGCTGGGTCTCGATGGACCACTCGATGTCCTGGTTGTCCGGGAGGTCGTCGAAGTTGAACGCGGCGAGGTAGAAGTCGCAGACCTTCGGCTCGTTGCGCTGGTCGGTGAAGGGCGTGCCCACCTTGTGGATCTTGACGTCGCCGTTGTCGCCGGGGGCGGCGACGGCGTGGGCCGTGACGAGGGTCGTGCCCGCGAGGGTCAGGGCCGCGAGCACGGCGGTGCGGGCGCCGGCACGGCGTGGGCGGAGCGAGGTGGTCATGCGCGATTCCTCCGAGTCAGACGATTTTCATACAAATCAACCTTCTTCTGACTCTCTTTCACATAACCACCCGAAACAGCGGGCGCACCGCCCTACGCCCCGTCGGACATCACCCTTCCGGCCCTCTCCCGCTTCTCCGCCGGCGCCTGTGGCGCCGACGAGCGCACCGCGATGCCCGACGACAGCAACAGCAGCGCGCCCAGCATCACGAACGGCGCGGCCACGCCCGTGACCCCGGCGACCAGTCCGGCGGCGGCGGGCGCGGCGACCTGGCCGAGCCGGTTGCCGGTCAGGCGCAGGGCGAGGGCGGTGGAGCGGGCGCCGGACGGGGCCGCCTGGACGACCGTCGTCATCGACAGCGGCTGCCCGACGCCCAGGCAGAAGCCCAGGGCCGCGAGCATGAGAGCCAGCCCCCACACCGGCACCGGCAGCGCGATCCCCGCGCACAGCACCGCCGCCAGCAGACAGGTCACGGTGAGCAGCAGGCGTCGGCCGAGCAGCCGCAGCAGAGGCGTCAGCACGAGACGGCACGCGATGGTGGCCGCCGCGCGCAGTCCGAGGAGTACGCCGATGACGGCCGGTGCGATGCCCCGGTGCTCGCCGACCACCGGCAGATAGGCGGTGAGGATGTCCGTCGCGGACAGCACGGCGAGGCTGACGAAGATGCCCGCGGGGACGCCCCGGGCGCGCAGGATGCGGTGCACGGCGACGCGATCGCCTTGCTCCGTACGGGACTTGACGGCCGTACGGTCCTCGACGCGCCACAACGAGGTGAACGACAGGGCGGCGACCGCGCCCGCGACCAGCAGGGCGCGGGCACTGGTGGCCGCCATGTCGTGGCCGCCGATCAGCGCGCCCGCCGCCATGGGGCCGATGAACTGGCCCAGCGAGACACCGATGGTGAAGTGGCCGAAGTTGCGGTCCTGTTCGTGCGGGGCGGAGCGGCGGGCGACGATCGACTGACCGCCGATGACGAAGCAGAGGTGGCCGAGGCCCATCACTCCGCTCCACGCGGCCATCACACCAAGGGAGTCGGCGCTCGCCCCGAGAGCGCAGCCGCCGGCGACCAGGAGGGCACCGACGGCCAGCAGGGGAGCGCAGCGGCCGTGGTCGGTGCGGCGGCCCAGCGGTACGGCGGCGAAGAGCGGGAGCAGCGCGTACGCGGCGGCGATCACGCCGATCGCCCACTCGTCCGCGCCCAGCGCGAGGGCCCGGTAGGAAACGGCGGGCCGGGCCATCGACACCGCCCCCTGCGTGAAGCTGAAGGCGATGACGAGGCGGAGCAGCCAGCCGCGGTTCCCACCGGGCCTCATGGTCGGGTCCTCCAACGAACAGTCGGGCAGAGAAGGGCAGTTGGGCAGGGAGTTGGTCGGTCAGTTGAGCGGACGGTCAGATGATGCCGAACAGGATTCCCGCCCCCAGGATCGCCACGGAGGTCAGCACGGCCCACTTGACCACGAACTTCGTGTGGTCGCCGAACTCGACCTTCGCCATGCCGACGAGGACGTAGACGGCGGGCACGAGCGGGCTGGACATGTGCAGGGGCTGGGCGATGAGGGAGGCGCGGGCGATCTCCAGGGGGGAGACGCCGTGGGCCGCGCCGGCCTCGGCGAGGACCGGCAGGACGCCGAAGTAGAAGCCGTCGTTCGACATGAAGTAGGTGAGCGGGATGCTCAGCAGGCCGGTGACGAAGGCCATGTGCGGGCCCATGCCGTCGGGGATGTTGTCGACGAGCCAGCGGGCCATGTGGTCGACCATGCCGGTGCCGGTGAGCACGCCGGTGAAGACGGCGGCTGCGAAGACCATGCCGGAGACGTTGAGGACGTTCTCGGCGTGGGCGCCGAGCCGGGCCTTCTGGTCGGGCATGTGCGGGAAGTTGACCGTGAGGGCGAGCGCGGCGCCGAGCAGGAACAGCACCGGGATCGGCAGCCACTCCATGATCATGGAGGTGAGCAGCGCGACCGTGAGGAGCGCGTTGAACCAGTAGAGCTTGGGGCGCAGGGTGGCACGGTTCGGATCGAGGACCTTCAGCATCCGGTCGTCGTCGTCATCGTCGGTGCCGCCTGTGGTGGGGCCCTCGGCACCCGAACCGCCGGTGGGCGCCGCCGAGTTGCCCGTACCGGATCCGACGGCCGACTTGGCGCCGGAACCGGCGCCGACGAGGACGGTCTGCGACTCCTGCTCCGGCTCCTCCACCAGGACCGCGTCCAGCGTGAGCACGCCGAGCCGCTTGCGCTCGCGGCGGCCGAGGACGTAGGAGAGCGCGATGACGAAGGCCAGGCCGACGGCGAGCGCGGGGATCATCGGGACGAAGATGTCGCTCGCGTCCAGCTTCAGGGCCGTCGCCGCACGGGCCGTCGGGCCTCCCCAGGGCAGGGTGTTCATCACACCGTTGGCCATCGCGGCGACGCCGGTCATCACGACGAGGCTCATCTTGAGGCGCTTGTACAGGGGGTACATCGCCGAGACCGTGATCATGAAGGTGGTCGAGCCGTCGCCGTCGAGGGACACGATCGCCGCGAGGATCGCCGTGCCGACGACTATGCGCAGCGGGTCGGCCTTGGCGAACCTCAGGATCCCCCGGACGATCGGGTCGAAAAGGCCGACGTCGATCATCACCCCGAAGTAGACGATCGCGAACATGAGCATCGCCGCGGTGGGGGCGAGGCTGGTGACGCCGTCGATGACGTAGTCACCGAGCTTGGCGCCCTTCCCGACGAAGACACAGAACAGTGCCGGGATCAGTACGAGCGCCGCGATCGGCGACATCTTCTTCAGCATGATCAGGACCAGGAAGGTCGCGATCATCGTGAAGCCCAGGATGGTCAACATGAGTGGGTTACCTAACGTTCGCCCTTGAACTCCCACCGGAGTCGGCAGTGCGTTGACGTTAGGGCGCTTACGCAAGCCTTAACAAGACGTTGACGTGCGAGCAATAAGCGCAAAACTCCAGGTCACAGCGTTGTGCCTGCCGGTGCGAGATCGATGGGTACACCATTCAGCACGGCGTTGCCCGACAGCGGGTCCAGCAGACTGCCGTCGAGAACCTGGTTGACGTTGACGCCGGGGTCGGCCGCCGCGTGGGTGAGCCGGGTGCCGGGCCGGTCGTGTCCCCACCCGTGGGGCAGGCTCACGACCCCGCGCCGGATGACGTCGGTGATCTCCGCGGGGGCCACCACCTCTCCCCCGGCGCCCTTGATCCGTACGGGGTCGCCGTCGGCCACTCCGAGGCGGGCGGCGTCCTCAGGATTGATGTGCAGGGTGCAGCGGTTGGTGCCGCCGGTGAGGGCGGGCACGTTGTGCATCCAGCTGTTGTTGGAGCGCAGGTGCCGGCGCCCGATGAGCACGATGCCGGCCGGCCGCTCACGCAGGGCTTCGCGCAGCCGCGGCAGGTCGTCGGCGATGGGCCGCGGCAGCAGTTCGATCCTGCCGCTGCGCGTCTTCAGGGGCTGCGGCAGGCGCGGCCGCAGCGGTCCGAGGTCGATGCCGTGCGGGTGGGCGAGCAGTTTCGTCAGGGTCAGGCCGTCCGGTCGTACGCCGAAGCCGTCGCCGTACGGGCCCAGTCGGAGCATCAGGTCGAGGCGGCGTTCGGGGCCGGTGTCGCCGTCGAGCTCCTTGGCGAGCGCCTGCGGATCGCGGCCGTGGACCGGGGAGTGGGCTTCCTTGACGGACTTGCCGAGGGTCTGGTCGATGACCATGGCGTCCACGGCGGCGGGGTCTGCGCCGTGCATGCCGGTCGCGGCCAGGACGAGCCGCGCGAGGATCTCGGTCTCGGCCATCCTGCCCGGCTCCAGGGGGACGGCGGGCCGGTTGTAGCGGACCTGGTTGCGCACGGCGAGGGTGTTGAAGGCGAAGTCGTGGTGCGGGCTCTGCGAGGGCGGGGGCGGCGGAAGGACGACGTGCGCGTGGCGCGAGGTCTCGTTCAGATACGGGTCGACGCTCACCATGAAGTCGAGCGAGGCGAGCGCCTTGTCGAGCCGGTTGCCGTCGGGTGCGGAGAGCACGGGGTTGGCGGCGACGGCGATGAGGGCCCGGATCGGCTCGCCCTCGGCGGTGGGGGTGTCGATCTCCTCGGCGAGCGCGGAGATCGGCAACTCGCCCTTGACTTCCGGGTGTTGACTGACCCGCGAGTGCCAGCGGCCCAGCGTGAACCCGTGACTGGGCCCGGCCGGCCGGGGCGTCCTGTCGGTCGCCGCCTGCGGGAAGAGGGCGCCGCCGGGCCGGTCGAGGTTGCCGGTGAGAATGTCGAGGACGTCCACCAGCCAGCTGGCGAGGGTGCCGTGCGGGACGGTGCAGCTCCCGATGCGGCCGTAGACGGCGGCAGTTGGGGCGGCGGCGAGTTCACGGGCCAGGGTGCGGATCGTGGCGGCGTCCACGTCACAGGCCTCGGCGACGGCTTCGGGTGTGAAGTCCCCTACCGATGCGGCGAGTTCGTCGACGCCTTGGACGTGTGGCGCCAACTCGCCCAGGTCGACGAGGTGTTCGTCGAACAGTACGTAGGTCATCGCGGCGAGCAGCAGGGCGTCCGTGCCGGGGCGGATCGCGATGTGCCGGTCGGCGAGCTTGGCGGTGCGGGTGCGGCGCGGGTCGATGACGGTGAGCGTGCCGCCGCGCGCCTTCAGGGCCTTGAGCTTGCCGGGGAAGTCGGGTGCCGTGCACAGACTCCCGTTGGACTCGAGGGGGTTGGCGCCGATGACCAGCAGATGGTCGGTGTGGTCGAGGTCGGGTACGGGGATCGCGTTGGCGTCGCCGTAGAGCAGCCCGCTGGAGACGTGCTTCGGCATCTGGTCGACCGTCGAGGCGCTGAAGACGCTGCGGGTGCCGAGGCCGCCGAGCAGGACCGGCGGGTAGAGGGCACCGGCCATGGTGTGCACGTTGGGGTTGCCGAGGACGACTCCGACGGAGTTCGGCCCGTACCGCTCGACCACGCCCCTCACACCGGCGGCGACGGCGTCGAAGGCCTCCGCCCAGGTGGCCTCGCGCAGCTCGCCGTCCCGTCGCACGAGCGGGGTGCGCAGCCGGTCGGGGTCACTGTCGAGGGCCCCGAAGGAGGCGCCCTTGGGGCAGATGAACCCCTGACTGAACACGTCGTCGCGGTCGCCCCGGGCGCTGGTGACCCGGCCGCTCTCGATGGTGAGCGTCAGTCCGCAGGTGGCCTCACACAGGGGGCAGACGCGCAGGGCGGTGCGGGACCGAGCAGGGGAGTCGGCGTGGGAGTCGATGGGGCTGGACACGGGTCCTCCCGGGTGGGTGGCGGCAACGATGACGCGCGGTCGCAGCCGAGCATACCGACCGGTAGGTGTGCGAGGGAGGGGTTGCGTGCGACCGCCTCGTCCACGCCCGCCGGACAGCTCGTGAACCTCGGTCGCGAACCTCGGTCGAGTCAATCGAGCACCCGCGACAGATACGCCCGCAGGAGTTCCCGCATCTCCGCGATGATCCGCTCGTCCCCGTCCGGGGCGACCCGGAAGGCAAGGTGGATCAGAGTGTCGGCGGTTTCTGTGGCGACCAGGAACGTGCGGCGCAGATCGTCGTCCGGTGCACGGTCGAGGACGCCCGAGAGGAGGGCGGTGAGGGCGTCGGCGACGCGGTGGTTGGGTTCGGCGTCGCGTTTGCCGACCGGAATCTGGTTGCCGAAGTCGACGAGCGAGAAACCCGGGGCGGTCCGTTTCATGGCCATGTACTCGTCGAGCACGGCGTCCATGGCCTCGCGCCAGCCGCCGCCGTTCCCCTGCCGGAGGCGCTCGGTGACCCGCGCGGTGAAGACCTCCAGGTTCCGCTGGGCCAGCGCGTCCGCCATGGCGCGCTTGTTGCCGAAGAAGCGGTACACGGAGCCTATGGGGACGCCGGCGCGTACCGCCACCGCCCGGGTACTCAGATCGTCGTAGCCGACCTCGTCCAGGAGGTCGGCACAGGCGTCGAGGATTCTGGTCAGCCGTTCGACACTGCGCCGCTGTACGGGCGCACGACGGAGCGAGGTCGCTTGGGGCACAGGCATCATCATGCCGCTCCGTGCCGGTCCGGTGAACCGTGCCCCCGACTTTCCCCTCTTGCGCCCGCGAACGCCGAATCCTACGGTGAAGCACAGGAATGAGGCCGCGGGAGCGAGGGAGCACCGATGAGCGAGGACGCGCGGAAAGCCGCCGAGAGGCCGGACAGCCTCCCCTGGCTCTCCGGCTTCGGCAATGAGCACAGCTCGGAGGCCGTCCCGGGCGCCCTCCCCGAGGGCCGCAACTCGCCGCAACGCGCCCCCCTGGGCCTCTACGCCGAGCAGCTCAGCGGTACGGCGTTCACCGAGCCCCGCGCCCACAATCGCCGCTCCTGGCTGTACCGCATCCGCCCCTCGGCCGCGCACCCCCCGTTCACCCCGGCCGACAACGGCTCGGTCCGTACGGCCCCCTTCACCGAATCCGTGCCCGATCCGAACCGGCTGCGCTGGGACCCGCTGCCCGCGCCCCCGGCCGGGACGGACTTCCTGGCGGGCCTGTGGACCCTCGGCGGCAACGGCGACGCCGCTCAGCGCAGCGGCATGGCCGTGCACCTCTACCACGCCGACTCGTCGATGGAGCGGGTGTTCAGCGACGCCGACGGGGAACTGCTGATCGTCCCGGAGGCCGGCGGACTGCTGCTGCGCACCGAGTTCGGGCTGCTGTCCGTCGAGCCGGGCCATGTCGCCCTCGTACCTCGCGGGGTGCGCTTCCGGGTGGAGCTCACCGGCCCCTCGGCCCGGGGTTACGTGTGCGAGAACTACGGCGCCCCCTTCCGGCTCCCCGACCTCGGGCCGATCGGCGCCAACGGGCTGGCGAACGCACGGGACTTCCGGGCGCCGGTCGCCGCGTACGAGGATGTCGAGGGGCCGGTGGAGGTCGTCAACAAGTTCTGCGGCAACCTCTGGACGGCCGTCTACGACCACTCGCCGCTCGATGTCGTCGCGTGGCACGGCAACCATGTCCCGTACGTCTACGACCTGCGCCGGTTCAACGTCCTCGGCACCATCTCGTACGACCACCCGGACCCGTCGATCTTCACGGTGCTGACGTCTCCGTCGGACACCCCGGGGCTCGCGGGCATCGACTTCGTGGTCTTCGCGCCGCGCTGGCTGGTGGGCGAGGACACCTTCCGGCCGCCGTACTTCCACCGGAACGTGATGAGCGAGTACATGGGGCTGATCGAGGGCGCGTACGACGCGAAAGCGGAAGGGTTCCTGCCGGGGGGCGGCTCGCTGCACAACATGATGTCCGCTCACGGGCCCGACCGGGAGACCTTCGACCGGGCGAGCGCCGCCGAACTGCGGCCCCAGCGGATCGACGACGGGCTGGCGTTCATGTTCGAGACGCGTTGGCCGGTGACCCTGACGGCACAGGCGGCGCGCGCGGAGCATCTGCAACGCGGGTACGACGACGTGTGGTCGGGCCTCCAGCGGCACTTCCACCCGTTGCACTGAGCGATCCCGACCGGTACGGATACCTCCGTGACCTCCTTCGCCCCGGACTCGATCGTCCTGAACCGCAAACTGCCGCTCTGGTACCAGGTTTCGCAGTCCCTGCGCGCCTCGATCCTCGGCCGTTCGGCGCGGGACCCGCTGCGGCTGCCCACCGAGGAACAGTTGGCGGGGCACTACGGCGTGAGCGTGCTGACCATGCGACAGGCGCTGAAGGAGCTGGAGGACGAGGGGCTCATCAGCCGGCACCGCAGGCGCGGCACGTTCATCGAGCCGGACGCCCGACACGGCGCTCCCGTACGGCTGCTGGGCTCGGTCGACGCGATCGTCGCGCAGCAGTCCGGTATGACGACCGAGCTCCTCGGCCACGGCAGCGCGCCCGTGTCCGCCGAACTCGCCGAGTACTTCCCGGATCTCGTGGAGGTGGCGACGTACCACCGGCTGCGCGGCGACGTGGAGACGGGCGAACCGACCAACCACGCCCGCAACTACGTCCGTCCGGAACTCGCGGAGCGCATCGACGGACGCGACCTGCTCCGCTGGCCGATGACCAAGGTGCTGCGGGACGTCGCCGGCGTGGACATCAGCCGCATCACGGACACCGTCCAGGCCCGCCTCGCGGACCCGGAGACGGCCCGCCTGCTCAGGGTCCCGCTGCTCAGCCCGATCCTGCACTACACGGGCGTCACCTACGACGAGACGGGCCGGGTCCTGGACGTGGCCGTCATCCACTACCGGGGCGACCGCTTCTCCTTCACGGTGACGCTGGACGCGACCTAGAGATAGGAAAGGAAGAGGCGTCGTACGATGCCCAGCGTGACGCCCGACGACGACGCTCCGCTGCTCGCGGACCTCATGCCGTGGTCCGTCGCACCGCCACGGCTGGGCCGGGGGTGGCCGACGGGCCCGGACGCCGCCTCCCTGAAGGCACGCTGGGACGCCCTACTGAAGGCCGAGGGACCGGACCGCGAGGCCCTGTTCGAGCCGACGCGCTCACGCACCACGCACTCGGCGGTCGGGCAACTGCCCGGCCGGCCCGGCGGCACGGAGAGACTCGCCCGCGCCCACGGTCCGTGCGCGGAGCCGGTACGGGTCCTGCGGGCGCCCTTCGACGAGCAGTGGCTGATCCCGGACCACCGGCTGATCGACGCGGCCCGCCCGGAGTTGTGGCGGGTCGCGGACGACCGGCAGGTGTTCGTCGTCGAGACGGCGAGCGTGTCTCCCGGCTCCGGAGGGCCGCTGCTGCTCGCCACGTCCCTGCCACCGCTGGTCCGCGCGGGCCGGGTTCGCCCGCTCTACCGGCGGCCCGACGGCACCGAACCCAACCTGGCGCCGGGCCTGTCGGAGCACCTCACCGACCGCCTCGGCCTGTGCCCCGACCCGGTCGACATCCTGGCCTGGTCCCTGGTCGCGGTACGCCCGGGGTTGGCCGTCCCGCTCACTGCGGACCCCGAACTCTGGTCCAGGGGTGTCGAGTCGGGCCGCCGAATGCTGTGGCTGACGCGCCGGGACGGCCAGCGCCCCAAGCTGCCCGGCGGCCGGCGCCCGTATGTACGCTCCCCGCTGCCCTCCCGCCCGGTCACCGTGGACTACGACCGCGACGAGGAGACCCTCCGGATCGACGACGGCCGGATCTCCCCGGTGCCACCCGAGGCGTGGGACTTCGAGGCGGGCGGGGTGCGGGTGCTGGAGCAGTGGCTGGCGGTGCGGATGGGGGGTGCGGGCGAGCCGGGGACACTGGAGGCGATCCGGCCGGCGACCTGGCCGCAGCCCTGGACCTCCGAGCTGCTGGAACTGATCACGGTCCTGGCGCTGCTGGACGAACTACGCCCACAGCAGGCCGAGTTGACCGTGACGGATCCGATCACCGCCGCAGAGCTGCGGGAAGCCGGCGTCCTCCCGGTCCCGGACACCTCCCGTCGCCCGGCGTCGGTTCTGGATCACCACGAAGAGGGCCCGGAAGGCCAGTTCACGCTGGTCTGACGGACCCCCTTCAGGGGCGCGGGGAACCGCGCGACAAGCACGACGGGACCGCGCCCGGCAACGAGAGCTCACCCCCGCGGCGCGAACCCGTCGATCACCCGCAACAGCATCCGCTCGAACACCGCCTCCAGATCGATCGGCCCCGCGTCCTCCATGAACGCCGCAGCCAGCCGCGGATACGCCCCGCTCGCCACCCGCCCCCCGAGATACGCGATCCGGATCGCGTTCTCCTGCTCCTCCGACCACGGCAGGGACCGCGCACGCTCAGCCGTCGCCAACTCGTTTCCGACGTACGTCGTCACCAAGCCGTTGAGCATCGCGACCAGTTCGAACTTCGTACCGTAGGGGGCTTCGAACGAGTCGAGGCAGGTCAGACAGTGTTCGAGATAGCGCAGAACGTTGGGGCTGAAGCCGTAGGCCGGGGACATCAGTCGCGGTAGCCAGGGGTGGCGGTGCATGAGGGCGCGGGTCTGGTGGGCCACCCGGAGCATGTCGGCGCGCCAGTCGCCCGACGGCTCCCACAGGTCGTGCTCACCGCTGACGGCGTCAACCATCAGCTCGTACAGGTCCTCCTTGCGGGGGACGTAGTTGTAGAGCGACATCGTGCCGCAGCCCAGTTCGGCCGCGACATGCCGCATCGAGACCGCGTCGAGCCCCTCCGCGTCCGCGATCCGCACCGCGGCGGCCGCGATGTCGACGCGGCTGTACGCGGCCTTCGGGCCGCGGCCCGCACGTTCGGGACGGGCCCAGATCACTTCGGGTACGACGGCTCGGCCGGCCATTGATCATCACCTCGACCACCCATCGTAGTTACGTACACCGTACGTAGTGCGCTATGGTCGCCCCATGACTACTACGTACGCTGTACTAAGTGAAGGGTTGGCGAAGTCCTTCGGGAAGGTCCACGCCGTACGCGGGCTGGACCTGGCCGTGGCCGAGGGATCGGTGTGCGGGCTCCTGGGGCCGAACGGCGCGGGCAAGACCACGGCGGTACGGCTGCTCACCACGCTGCTGCGGCCCGACGCGGGCTCGGCGCGCGTCGCGGGTCACGACCTCGTACGGGAGGCGGCTGCCGTACGACGCCGGATCGGCGTCGCCGGGCAGTACGCGTCGGTCGACGGTGACCTCACCGGCCGCGAGAACCTGCGGCTGTTCGCCCGGCTGCACCGGGTCAGGGGGCCGGCCGCGCGCGCCGACGACCTGCTCGACCGCTTCGGTCTCGCCGAGGCCGCCGACCGGCCCGCGTCCACCTACTCGGGCGGCATGCGCCGCCGCCTCGACCTCGCGGCGAGCCTGGTCGAACGGCCGGACGTGCTCTTCCTGGACGAGCCCACGACAGGGCTCGACCCCGCCGCCCGCAACCACATCTGGGCGGCCGTGCGCGCCCTGAAGGAGGAGGGCACGACCGTCGTCCTGACCACCCAGTACCTGGAGGAAGCCGACCAACTCGCGGACGAGATAGCCCTCGTGGACCACGGCCGGGTCGCCCACACCGGCTCACCGGCCGGGCTCAAGGCGCTGGTCGGCTCGTACGCCGAGGTCGTGGTCGCCGAGGCCGACGCGCTGCTCGGCGCAGCCGGGATCCTCGACCGACTCACCGGCTCCGCCCCGATCCTGGACCACGACCGGCTCACCGTCGGCGCGGTCACCACCGACCCGACGATCACCCTTCCCCGGCTGGTACGCGAACTCGACACCGCAGGCGTGGCGTTGCTCGACGTGAGCCTGCGCCCGCCGACCCTCGACGACGTCTTCCTCCGGCTGACGGAAAGCAAGGAGTTCGCAGCATGAGCACGCTGAGATTCGCGCCGTCCACGACGTCCGCCCTGGCGTACGACGGCACGGCCATGCTGGGCCGGCATCTGCGGCGGCTGCGGCACAACCCGGGGCTGCTGATCCTCACCCAGTCCATGCCGGTCACGATGCTGCTGTTCTTCGGCTACGTCTTCGGCAGCGCCCTCGCGATGCCCGGCGAGGACTACCGCGCCTTCCTGGTACCGGGGCTGCTGGTGGCGACCGCCGCCAACGGCATCATGACCGGGATGTTCCAGGCGGCCCAGGACACCCATCGGGGCGTGACCGACCGTCTGCGTACGCTGCCGATCAGCAGAGCCGCCGTACCGCTGGGGCAGGCCCTCGGAGACCTGGTGGTGACCGCCGCGGGGACAGTGCCCTTTCTCCTCGTCGGGCTCGCGGTGGGGTGGCGGATCGAGGGGTCGGCGCTGCGGGCGGCGGGGGCGGTGGGCCTGTTGCTGCTCTTCCGGTTCGCGACGACGTGGATCGGGATCTACCTCGGGCTGCTGTCCCGGAGCGAGGAGGCGGCCGGTCAACTGGGGGGCGCGACGTTTCTGTTGCCGTTGCTGTCGAACGCGTACATTCCGACGAACGGTCTGCCGGGATGGCTGCGGACGTTGGCGGAGTGGAACCCGATCAGCGCGGTCGCCACGGCGATGCGGTCCCTGTTCGGCAACACGCCGGTCCCGCTGGACGGCGCGTGGCCGGTCGTGCACCCTGTCGCCGGGTCGGTGGTGTGGTGCGGGGTGTTGATCGCGGTGTTCGTGCCGCTGGCTGTACGTCGGTACGCGGACGGCGAAGGCTGAGCGTTCCGGTCGTTGTTCTCGCCCTCGCCGCCCTTACCCGTCCCGTCCTCGGGGGCGCTGCTCCCGAACCCCCGTATCGCGCTGAACGGGCCTTGTCCTCAAACGCCGGACGGGCTAAAAAATCAAGCCCAGGCCGGCACCATCAGCCCGTCCGGCGTTTGAGGACAAGGCCCGTTCAGGGCCGTAGGGGGGTCTGGGGGCGCAGCCCCCAGGTACGGGACGGGTAGGGGCGGCGGGGGCGGAAACCCGGCATGATCCCCGCATGGACCCCCTCCCCCTCACCGGCCTCACCGTCATCGCCCTAGAACAAGCCGTCGCCGCCCCCTTCGCCACCCGGCAACTCGCCGACCTCGGTGCCCGCGTCATCAAGGTCGAGCGAGTCGACGGCGGCGACTTCGCGCGCGCCTACGACACCGCCGCCCACGGCCTCGCCTCGCACTTCGTGTGGTGCAACCGGGGAAAGGAGTCCGTCGCCCTGGACGTGAAGGATCCGCGCGGACTCAGCGCCGTACGGCGGCTCGTCGCCGGCGCCGACGTGTTCGTGCAGAACCTCGCCCAGGGCGCCGCCGCCCGCCTCGGCCTCGACGCGACCACCCTGTGCGCCGCGCACCCCAGGCTGGTGGCCGTGGACATCTCGGGGTACGGGGCGTCGGGCCCGTACGCCGGCAAGCGGGCGTACGACATGCTCGTGCAGTGCGAGGCGGGGTTGGTCTCGGTGACCGGGACCCCCGAACAACCCGTGAAGGCGGGGATTCCGGCTGCGGACATCGCGGCCGCCATGTACGCGTTCTCGGGGGTGCTGGCGGCGCTCGTACGGCGGGGCGTGACCGGGCGGGGCGGACCGGTGGAGGTGTCGATGCTGGACGCGCTGGCCGAGTGGATGGGGCACCCCTTGCACCACGCGATGCACGACGGCACTCCCCCGGCGCGCACCGGCCTCGCGCACGCCGTCATCGCCCCGTACGACGCCTACGCCACGGCGGACGGCGGGCGGGTGCTGCTGTCGGTGCAGAACGACCGTGAGTGGCGGCGGCTGGCCGAACAGGTGCTTGGGCGGCTCGAGTTGGGGTCCGACCCGGCGTACGCGACGAACGCGGCACGGGTCGCGAACCGGGAGCGGACGGATTCCCACGTGGCCGCGGCCCTCGGTGCGCTGGACGCCGACGAGGCGGTGGCGCGGCTGGACGGCGCCGGGATCGCGTGCGCGCGGCTGAGGGACGTACAGGAAGTGGCGGGGCATCCGCAGTTCGCGGCACGGGACCGGTGGCGGGAAGTGGGCTCACCGGTGGGGCCGTTGCGTGCTCTGCTGCCCCCCATCACGCTGCCGGGCGGGGACGAGGCGCGGATGGGTGATGTGCCCGCGCTCGGGGAGCACACCGATGCGGTGCTGCGTGCCGTGGGGATGACGGGCGAGGAGATCGCAGCACTGCGCCGGGACGGTGTGGCCGCCTGAGCGCGGGCCTGGAACGGTGAACCGTGAACGGCGTGGGGGCGCCGTTACGGTCGCTCAGCGCCCGCCGAACAGGGTGCGGCTCAGACGACGCAGGGGCGCGAAGAGCGAGAGCCGACTCACGCGCTTGCCGAGGTCGCTGCTCTGCTTCACCTTGTCCCGCGAGGTGAGTTCGAGCATCAGCGAGGTCGCCTCCGCCGTCTCGCGCTGAGGGACGGCGGGTCCCGACAGCACCGAGAGGTGGCGGTCGAGGCGCGCCTTGGTCGCGCTGCTCCCGCACGTGATCGCAGGGACGCGCGCCCTGCTGTGCATCGTTATCTGTTCCATGTCACTCCCCACCCGTACGAGTCCACCCGGCCCGGGCAGGTTAACCCTATCGTCCCCTCGAGGCACTCGTGTATCTCGGTCACAGGATTCACCTTCCCCACAAGGGTGTTGACGACTCCTCGACGACTACTCTCCGAATCCAACCGATTCCAGGGCGAGTTGGACAACTGGTGCGCTGGTGGGCTGTTCTGAGCCCCCGTCGGGTTCGACGGTCACAGCGAGTGATGTGGCCGTCTTGTCGAGACCGGTCGCGACCAAGGGCGTGTCGCCCTTGAAGAGTCCCAGAGAGCGTGGTCGCACATCAGGGCGCATGAGCCACAACTGGTGCACGCGGTCGCTCGGCAGCTCCCCGTACCCACTGAGGGTCACCACCGCGCGCCCCTCGGACGCGGAGGCGATCGCGGTGATTCCCTGGCCCCGCGCGTCCCGGTCGGCGGTCGCCCGCGCGTCGGGAGCTGACAGAACGTCGGCAATCTCACGCGCCTGGGCCTGCGCGGTGTCCAGCTTGTCCTGGGTCTGCGTGTTCTGCACGGCGAACAGCGCGGCGACGACGAGGGAGGCCGCCGCCGTGAGTGTGGCGAGCGGGGCGAAGATGGGGCGCATGCGGGGCGCACGGCGGACCGGCGGCGGCGGTTCGGTGCCCCAGACGTGCGCCGGTAGTTGATGGCTCCGCCTGCGGGGCGCTTCGGCCGAACGTCCGGGGGCGTGCGCGGCGGAATGGCCCGGGGAGCGGCCCGGGGACTCCTGCGGGGTCGTGCGGATGGCGGACAGGACCCGGTCGCGCATGGCGAACGGGGGCTGCGCGGCCGTGGACCAGGCCAGCCGGACGGCGTCCTCGGACAGCAGGCGCACCTCGGTGGTGCAGGAGTCGCAGCGGGACAGGTGCTTCTCGAAGCGGCGCCGCTCGTCGCCTTCCAGGGCGTCGAGGGCGTAGGGGGCGGCGAGGGAGTGGAGATCCTCGCGGCGGAACAGTCTGCCGAGCACGCTCATGCGACACCTCCCAGGCATTCGCGCAGCCGGGTCAGTCCGTCGCGCATCCGTGTCTTCACCGTGCCCAGCGGGAGCGAGAGTTGCTCCGCCACTTCACGGTATGTGTAGCCCTCGTAGTAGGCGAGGGTGACCGACTGGCGTTGCAGGGTGGTCAGTCGGTCCAGGCAGCGGCGCACCCATTCGCGTTCCATGCCGGCCTCGACCTCCTCGGCCACGTGGTCGAACGCGGGCCGGTGGGAGCGCTGGGCCTCGCGCTGCTCGCGCTCCCCGGCCGCGCGGGCGCTGCGCACCCGGTCGACGGCCCGACGGTGCGCGAGCGTGAGTATCCAGGACAGGGCGCTTCCCTTCCTGGGGTCGAAGCGCGGTGACGAGCGCCAGAGTTCGAGCAGAACCTCCTGAGACACCTCTTCCGACTGCGCCGGGTCCCGCACCACGCGCCGCACCAGTCCGAACACCGGCCCGGACACGATCCCGTACAGGTCCTCGAAGGCCTTCTGGTCTCCCCCGGCCACGAGAACCAGAAGCTCGTCCGCTCCCACCCGCGTCCCCTCTCTATGGCCGCGCACGGCCCCACCCCGCTCCATCACACTTGTCACCGTCACCTTAGGCATTCGAAGCCAACGCCCCTTCGGATGGGTACGGATCCACTGCCCTCGAAGCGCGGGCCGAGCGCGCCCCAAACGTTTTCAAGAAAGTTTTCAGATTCGACCAATCCGCATCCGTGAGGGCTCCGAATCCCCGTCGTCAGGCAAGTTGACACGGTGAGGACGGACGGAATGACGACAACCATCTCCAAGGGCGGCGCGCGGCGCAGGAGCATCGCGACCCTCATTTGCGGGGCGCTGGCCGCCGGCGGGCTCGCGGCCGCCGGCGTCACCGCGCTCGCGCCGGGTACGGCTTCCGCCTCCAGCCACCGCGAGGCTCCGCTGATCTCGGGCACCCCGCAGTACGACAACACCGACGTGTACGCGTTCGTGAGCCCGGACAAGGCCGACACGACGACGATCGTCGCGAACTGGATCCCGTTCGAGGAGCCGGCCGGCGGCCCGAACTTCTTCCAGTTCGCCGAGGACGCCCAGTACGACCTCCACATCGACAACAACGGTGACGCGCAGGACGACCTCCTGTTCCGCTACACCTTCAAGACGCACACCAAGAACAAGAAGACGTTCCTGTACAACACGGGCGCGGTCGACAGCCTGTACGACCCGGACCTCAACATCACGCAGACGTACGACATCGAGCTGATCAAGCTCAAGAACCAGCACATGATGTCGAAGACGAAGATCGCCGACGATGTTCCGGTCGCTCCGTCGAACGTCGGCAAGGCGTCGATGCCGAACTACAAGAAGCTGCGCGACCAGGCCATCCACAAGCTGACGAACGGTTCGACGACGTTCGCCGGCCAGGCCGACGACCCGTTCTTCCTGGACCTGCGCGTCTTCGACCTGCTGTACGGCGGGAACCTCTCCGAGGTCGGCAACGACACGCTCAAGGGCTACAACGTCAACACCATCGCCCTCCAGGTGCCGACGCACATGATCACGGAGTCGGCCAAGCAGCCGATCGTCGGTATCTGGTCGACGACCCAGCGCCTGAACGCCGGCGGCTACTACTCGCAGGTCTCGCGCCTGGGCATGCCGCTGGTCAACGAGGTCGTCAACCCCATCAAGGACAAGGACAAGTTCAACGCGTCCTCGCCCTGGAAGGACGCCCAGTTCCTGAAGAACGTCACCAACCCCGAGCTGCCGAAGCTCATCGAGGCGATCTACAAGATCCCCGCGCCCAAGGAGCCGCGCAACGACCTGGTGGACGTCTTCCTCAAGGGTGTCAAGGGCCTCAACCAGCCGCCGTACGTCACCCCGGCCGAGGAACTGCGTCTCAACACCTCGATCAAGCCTGCCATGCACCCCAAGCGTCTGGGTGTCCTCGACGGTGACACCGCGGGCTTCCCGAACGGCCGCCGTCTGACGGACGACGTGATCGACGCCTCGCTCCAGGTCGTCGAGGGTGAACTGCTCGGCGCGAAGAACGACCTCGGCGACGCGGTCGACAAGAACGACAAGAACTTCGAGAAGTACTTCCCGTACGTGGCGCTGCCGACCGAGGGTTCGCGCGGCCCGCTCGCCAAGGGCACCAGCGGCTCCAACGACGTCCGTAGCCAGCTCGGCGACGCGCTGCAGCCCGCCGGCACCTCCGGTGGCACCGACACCATGCTGATCGCCGGTTCGGCGGCGGCCGGTGCGGCCGGGTTCCTGCTGATCGCCTCCGTCGCGGTGTGGTGGCGTCGGAACATGCGGAACCGGGCGTACTGACCCGCGGTTCGCTCTCATCCCCACCAGCTGGCGCGGCCCGCTCGTCACCATCCCCCACGGCGCGGGCCGCGCCGCACACCCGTCGACTCCCGGCCCCACCCGGGAGTCGACCCCCTGATCCCCCACGACTGACCCGCCCAGGCAACTTGAGGAGAGGGCATGCCCCCGCGTACGAACGACGACGCACCGGACCGCGAGCAGGCGCCACAGCCGCCACTCCCGCGACCGGGCCGTGAGCTCGGCACCCCGCCGGCCGACACGGCGGGGGCACCGGCCACCTCCACAACCGAGCCGGTTCCACAGACCCCGGCCGCCGAAGGCGAGGGCGCCGCCCCGACCGGCACGGCCGGACCGGGCGACACCCGCACGGACACACAGCGCACAACACCGTCCGCCGACACGGCGGAGACGCCGGTCACGCCCGCTACCGAGGCGGCTACGGACGACGCGGACACCGAAGCCGCGGGCTCCGGGCAGAATGACGGAGACCTCGTCGTGGCCGACGCCAGTGGTGACGGTGTGCGGGTCGCCTGCGTGCCGGCACACGCGGTTTCGGGACCGGGTACCTCGTCCGAGGCCTCGAAGAGTGGGGCGGACGGACACGAACCGGACGCCGGTACCGTCTCCCCCACCTCCGACGTCGATGTCGATGTCAACTCCGGCTCCGACGAGCGGGTCGCCGCTGTCCGGCGGGTCGGGGAGTCGTCGCGGCGCTGGCGGGCCGTGCAACTCGGCGCCTGTGCCGCCGCGTTGGCGGTGGCGTTCAGCGCCGGGGCCATGGTGCTGGGCGCCGTCCGGGACGGTGGCGGGACCACCCCGGTCTCGTCCGCGCCGGCCGCGATGTCACCCGCGCTGCTCGCCAGCGGCAATCTCGACGCGAGCATCGCCTCTCTTCAGGCCCATCTCCGGGCGCAGCCCAAGGACTTCGGCAGCTGGGCCACTCTCGGGCTCGCCTATGTCGAGCAGGCCCGCACCAAGGGCGACCCCTCCCGGTATCCGCAGGCCCAGCAGGCCCTGAAGCGGTCCCTCGAGCTGAAGCCCGACAACGACCCCGCCCTCGCCGGGCGCGCTGCCCTCGCCGCCGCCCGCCATGACTTCCCCGGCGCTCTCAGGAACGCGGACCAGGCCCTCCGGCAGAACCCCTACAGCGAGCGCGCCCTGTCCATCCGTATTGACGCCCTCGTCGAACTCGGGCGCTACGACGAGGCGTTGAAGGCCACCGACGAGGCCGACGCGAAGTGGCCCGGGGTGCCTGTCTTCACCCGGTACGCGTACGTGCGCGAGCTGCGCGGCGATGTCACCACCGCCCGGCGCGTGCTGGAGCGGGCGCTCGGTTCCGCCACCTCGCGCGGGGACATCGCGTACGTGGCCACGGCGCTCGGCCAACTCCTCTGGAACCAGGGCGAGTACAAGTCCGCCCTGGAGTACTACGCCCGCGCGCTCGCCGCCGACGACGCCTACCTTCCGGCGCTCGAGGGCCGTGCTCGCGCCCAGTACGCGAACGGCGACCGGGCTGACGCGATCAAGGGCATGGAGGACGTGGTCTCCCGTTACCCGCTGCCCGGTCCGCTGGTCGAACTCGGTGAGCTGTACGAAGTACGGGGCGGCGACGGCGACTTGGCCAAGGCGCGGGCACAGTACGCGCTCGTCAACGCCTGGACGGCCATCGCCCGCGCCAACGGCGTCAACGCCGACCTGGACACGGCGCTCGCCGCCGCCGACCACGGCGACAGGAAGTCGGCGCTGCGCGCGGCCCGCGCCGAGTGGGACCGCCGCGAGACCGTGCACACGGCCGACGCCCTCGCGTGGGCGCTGCACGTCAACGGCCAGGACGAGGAAGCGCTTCCCTACGCCCGCCGCGCCACCGCGACCGGCTACCGCAACGCCTCCTTCCTCTACCATCGCGGCGTGATCGAGCAGGCCACGGGCCACGCCGAGGAAGCCCGCACCTCGCTCTCCGCCGCCCTCGAACTCAACCCCGGTTTCTCCCCGTTGGGCGCCCGCAAGGCCCGTACGGCTCTCAAGTCCCTGGAGGCGGCGAAGTGAAGCCCCGTCGTGTGGCCGCCTCGGGCGCCGCCCTGTTCACCGCGACCTGCGCGCTCGTACTGGTTCCCGCCACCGCCGCGAGCGCGCACCCTCTCGGCAACTTCACCGTCAACCGGTACGACGGACTCGTGGTCGCCCCGGGACAGCTCCGGGTCGCTCATGTCGAGGACCTCGCGGAGATCCCGGCGACCCAGGCCAAGCCCGACATCGAGAAGCTGGGTCTGACCGACTGGGCCGGGCAGCGGTGCGCGACGGCCGCGCGGGGCAGCAAGGTCACCGTCGCCGGGCGTACGGTCGCGCTCTCCGTGGGCAGCGCCAAGGCGAGCACGCGGCCCGGTCAGGCCGGCCTGAACACCCTGCGCCTGGAATGCGCGCTCACCGCCGCCCTTCCCGGGGTCGCCGAAGGGGACACCGTCGACCTCGGCTTCCACAGCGCGGGTACCGAGACGGGGCCCGGTTGGCGCGAGATCACCGCGCGCGGCGACCGGATGACGCTCGCCGAGTCCGACGTACCCGGGAAGTCGACCTCCGGTGAACTGACCCACTACCCGAGGGAGTTGCTCTCCTCTCCGGCCGACACCGCGACGGCCGCCCTCCAGGTGCGCTCGGGCGGTCCGGCCCTCGCCGAGGCCGGCGAGAAGGCGGCACCGGCCTCCTCCGTGCTGCCGCGCGGCGCGGACCGCTGGACGCGCGCGCTGGACTCCCTGGTGGCCCGGCACAACCTCACGATCGGCTTCGCCGCGCTGGCCCTGGTCATCGCGGTCTTCCTCGGCGCGATGCACGCGCTCGCCCCCGGCCACGGCAAGACCCTGATGGCGGCCACGGCAGCCGCCCGGGGCGGCAGGGCCCGACTGCGCGACGTCATGCCGCTGGCCGCCTCGGTGACGGTCACCCACACGCTGGGCGTGGTCACCCTGGGCCTGCTGGTGACGGCCGGTTCGGCGGCGGCGCCCTCGGTGATCGCGTGGCTGGGCGTGGCGAGCGGCGTACTCGTGACGGGCGCGGGCCTGACCCTCACACGCCGCGCCTGGCGCCAGCGCGTGCACGAGCGCGCGCAGTCCCATCCGCACCCTCACGCCCACCCCCATGCGCACGACCACGACCATGACCACGCGCACGGTCACGACCACGGTCACTCCCACGACCATGACCATGACCATGACCACGAGCACCCCCACAGCCACACCCACGTCGCCGACAAGGCGCCGGAACGCGAACTGGTCCTCGCCCACGCGTCGCACGCACACACGCACACGGAGACGGCGCCCACACTCGCCGTGACACCCGCCCCCGCCCCAGCCCACGACCACCAGCACGATCACGATCACGGGCACCCGCACCCCCACGATCACGACCACACCCACGAGCACCACGACCACAAGCACTCCTCCACCACCCTCGAACACACCCACGGCGGCTTCACCCACACGCACGCCATCGCTCCCACCGTGCGGGGCACGATCCTGCTCGGGTTCGCCGGTGGGCTGGTGCCCAGTCCGTCGGCCGTGGTCGTGCTCGTCGGGGCCGCCGCGCTGGGGAAGGCGTGGTTCGGGTTCCTGCTCGTACTGGCGTACGGGGTCGGGCTGGCGCTCACCCTCACCGGGGCCGGGTTCCTCGTCGTGAAGCTGGGCAGCGGGGCGAACCGGCTGCTGGAGCGGCGTCCGGGGCTGGCGGGCGGCCCGTTGGTCACCCTCGTACGGCGCACCGCGCCGCTGGCGTCCGCGTTCCTCGTTGTCGCCCTGGGAGCCGGATTGGTGCTCAAGGGCGTGGCAGCCGCATTCAGCTGAGCTCTTCTGGGAAGAAATCAGGCGGAGCGCAGAAAATCGGCGTGCAATAAGACGGAAGCAGTGAACGCACGGCTGCGACGAGGGGACGCTCGTGTCCGAGGAACCGGGCAGTGAACGTGTGATCGCGGGACGCTACCGGCTGCTCTCACCGCTCGGCCAGGGCGGCATGGGCACAGTGTGGCTGGCCCGCGACGAGGTGCTGCACCGCGAGGTGGCCGTCAAGGAGGTGCGCGCCCCAGCCGGACTGGCGAACTCCGAAATCGAACGCCTGTACGCCCGACTGGAGCGCGAGGCCTGGGCCGCGGCCCGCGTCGCGAGCCGGAACGTCGTGACGGTGTACGACGTGGCGACCGACGGGGGTCGGCCCTGGATCGTCATGGAGGTGGTCCGCGGGCTCTCGCTCGCCGACCAGCTGGAGGCCGACGGGCCGCTGTCACCGCAGGCGGCCGCGCACATAGGCGCCGAGGTGCTCGCCGCGCTGCGGGCCGCGCACGAGGCCGGAGTGCTGCACCGGGACGTGAAGCCTGCCAACGTGCTCCTGTCCAACGACGGCCGGGTCGTGCTCACCGACTTCGGGATCGCGACCGTCGAGGGCAGCTCGGCGCTCACCATGACCGGCGAGGTCATCGGTTCCCCCGAGTACCTCGCGCCCGAGCGGGCGCTGGGGCGCACCCCCGGCCCCGAGTCCGACCTGTGGTCGCTGGGCGTGCTGCTGTACGCGGCGGTCGAGGGCCGCTCCCCCTTCCGGCAGACCACGCCGCTCAGCACCCTGCGCGCCATCGTGGACGAGGAGTTGCCGCCGCCACACCGGGCCGGGCCGCTGCCGCCCGTCATCGAAGGGCTGCTGCGCAAGAATCCGGCCGAACGTCTCGCCGCCGGGCAGGCCGAGCACGATCTGCGGATCGTCGGCGCCGGGGGCACCCTGCGCGCGGACACCCGCCCGACGGCCCCGTACACGCCGACTTTCGGGGAGCCCTTCCCGCAGCACCCGCCGACGCCGCCTCGCCCGACTCCCGTTCCCACGGAGGCGACCCGGCCCGTCCCGCCTCCGTCGGACGCCTACGTGAACCGCCCCGCCGAGCCGCGCCGCGACCGCCGGGCGGCCGTCCTCCTGGTCGCGGGGATCGCCGCCGTCGCACTGGCGGTGGCCGGACTGACGTACGAGCTGCTGAACCGCGACAACGGAGCGGACAACCACGGCGCCGGTGCCGACAGCAGCACCGGGCAGAGCAACAACGCTACGGGCAAAGAGAGTTCACCGAAGCACAGCCCGAGCAAGTCCCCCCACGAGGAGAAGAGGGCCTCGCCGAGCAACGGTGACGGCGGCAAGACCTCGCAGCCGGCGCAGACCGTGGAGGTCGAGGTCGCCGGCTCGGACACCGACTACTCGGGGCCCTGCCCGCCGCCCAACTCCGAGGCGCCCGGATTCACGGCGACCTTCACGGTGGGCAACGTGCCCACGAAGGTCTCCTACCGCTGGGTGACGGAGAAGGGGGATGCCCCGGAGCAGGGCTGGCGGACCCTGTCGTTCCCGGCGGGCGGCGGCAGGACCCAGCAGAACAAGGTCTTCGTGACGACGTACGACAAGAGCGGGACGATCAAGAACGCGATCGGGGTGGAGGTCCGCGAGCCGGTGAGCGTGGAGTCCAACACCGTCCCGTTCTCGGTCACCTGCGAGGCGGAGACCCCGACGGACGGGGCCTCCTCTCCCGCCGAGACGCCCCGACGGGACACCGGTCGGACGGATGGACGGCTGGACGGCTGGACGGGTCTGACAGTTGGGCAGTAGGGGCGGTCGGAGGTAGGTCAGGCGGCCTGGGTGAGTGCCGGCAGGTAGCCGCCCGACTGGCCTGCGGCTGTCGGGTGGTAGGACTCGCCGATGTTGAGCAGGCTGAGGCTGTGCAGCCACGCACTGCCCGAGCAGATCTCGTGACCGGTGAAGGCCGGCCTGACGTCCCCGTAGGTGAAGCCGTGGTCGGCGGCCCTCTTGGCGAGCGCGTTGTTCAGATAGTCGGACGACTCGTTGATCGCTGAGCGCTTGGTCTCGGAGAGGCCCAGGCAGGTCTGGCCGAGCTTGTAGAAGCGGGGGTAGCCCAGGACGACGACGTGGGCGGCGGGCGCCCGGGAGCTGATGGCGTCGTACACGCTGTCGAGCTGACCGGGGAGGGTCGAGTCGACGTACTCCTTCGCGGTGTTGATGCGGGCGAGGCAGGAGCTGTCGGACTGGAGCACACAGGTCGTCATGACGTCGGCGAAGCCCGCGTCGTTGCCACCGATGCTGATCGAGACGAGGCTCGTGGCGGAGCTGAGCGGGGTCAGCTGATTCGCCAGAACATCACCCGTTCGGGCGCCCGAGCAAGCGGTGAAGTCGAAGCTCGAGGGTGAATGCGCGGCGGCCCAGAGGTACGGGTACGCCTTCGTGCTGCGCTTGCAGTCGCCGCTGGAGGCGATGTAGTCGCCGGCGCCGACCCCCGAGGAGTAGGAGTCACCGAGGGCCACATAGCCGGTGGCGGCGGCGAGTTGGGACGCCTGCGCCGACACGGCCCCGGTGAGGGCGATGCCGGCGGCGAGGAGGAGCGAGGTCACGTAGGCCGTAATTCGGGAACGTCTCATGGAACCTCCCTTTAGCAGGATCTCTGCCACAACGTTCGTACCAACTACGCGTGTTGAATGGAAGTGTGCATGCCAAGACTTTCCTGCCCGTACCGGAACGGATCAACCGCGTTCACGTTTCACCCAATTACGTGCCCATGACATGCGTGTGACAAGTCGCTCCGCCTCTTGAGCAACTCCCGTTCATGACCGAGTCTTTACCTCAGTCCGAGCGGAACGCGACGCTCCGGACCGTGCCCCTATCCATGGGCACCCCCCACATACGCGCCCCCCACAGACGCGCTCCCACCCAGGCGTCTACCGCCTCAGGAGGACTTCCTCGTCATGGCACACCTGCGTAGCAAGAAGATCAGGACCGCCGCGACCACCGTCGCGACAGCCGCCGCTCTCGTCGGCGGATTCACCGCGCTTCCCGCCCAGGCCGCCCCGGCACCCGCCGAGGGCAAGGTGCTGGCCGCCGGCTCCCCCACAGCCGTGCAGGACAGCTACATCGTCACGCTGAGGAAGACGGCGGGCCTCAAGGCCTCGTCGAGCGCCGGCAAGAAGCTGATCGGCGAGTACGGCGGCACGGTGCGCAAGACGTTCAGCACGGCCCTGAACGGCTACACGGCGACCCTCTCCGCGGCCGAGGCCCGCAGACTCGCCGCCGACCCCGCGGTGGCCGCCGTCGAGCAGAACCAGACGGTGCACCTCGACGCCACGCAGTCCAGCGCCCCCTGGGGCCTCGACCGCGTCGACCAGGCCGCCCTGCCGCTGTCCGGCACCTACACCTACCCGGACTCGGCCGGCGCCGGGGTGACGGCATACGTCATCGACACCGGCGTACGCATCACGCACTCCCAGATCAGCGGCCGGGCCACCAACGGCTTCGACGCGGTGGACGGCGACACCACGGCGCAGGACGGCAACGGTCACGGCACCCACGTCGCCACCACCATCGCGGGCTCGACCTACGGGGTCGCCAAGGCGGCGAAGATCGTGGCGGTCCGTGTGCTCGACAACAACGGTTCGGGCACCACGGCCGGTGTCATCGCGGGCATCGACTGGGTGACCGCGAACCACAGCGGCCCCTCGGTCGCCAACATGTCGCTCGGCGGCGGCGCCTCGGCCTCGCTGGACACGGCCGTCGCCAACTCCATAGCCAGCGGCGTGACCTACGCCGTCGCGGCCGGCAACAGCAACACCAACGCCTCCTCCTCCTCGCCCGCGCGGGTCGCGGCGGCCATCACGGTCGGCGCCACCACCAGCACGGACGCCCGGGCCAGCTACTCCAACTTCGGCTCGATCCTGGACATCTTCGCCCCGGGTTCCTCGATCACGGCGGGCTGGAACACCAGCGACACCGCGACGAACACCATCTCCGGTACGTCGATGGCCACCCCGCACGTCGCGGGCGCGGTCGCCGTCTACCTCGCGGGTCACCCCTCGGCCACCCCCGCCCAGGTCGCCACGGCGCTCACGAACGGCGCCACCACCGGCGTGGTCACCAGCTCGGGCAGCGGCTCCCCGAACCGCCTGCTGCGGCTCGTCCCGTAACACCCGTACCGCATCCGTGACCCGCTCGAAGTGAACGACAGTTCCCCGGAGGCAGCCGGCGCCTCCGGGGAACTGTCGTGTACGCGTTCGGGAAACGTGCCGCGGAAGTTCCGTGTCTTGACTCGCCCGTCCCGCTGCGCGACATTGAAGCCCGGCATCCGGCGCGTCGGGGGGCAAAGTCGCCCATGCAAACCATACGTATCAAGCCACCTTCATCCGGGAGCGGAGCCGGGGACGGCGAGCCGTCGCGACAGGTGCCGGGGAAGGGTCTGTTCCCGCTGCTCACGGGCGTGGCCGTGGCCGTCGCGGCCGTCGGCGCGACGCTCGCGCTGACCGACGCTCCCTCGCCGCTGCGCGGGCCGCTCACACTGTTCTTCCTGCTCGCCGCACCCGCCCTCGCCGTGGGAGCGGCGCTGCGCGGACTGGACCCGTTCGGCCGGATCGTGACGTCGGTGGCAGCGGCGGTCGCCCTCGATCTCCTGGTCGCCCAGGGCATGCTGGCGACGCACCGGTGGTCGGTCCGTGGTGGAGTCGTGGCCGTGACCGTGATCAGCTCGTCCATCCTCCTGCTGGTGCTCGCGTTGTCTCGGCGACAGCGCGGCCGCACGGCGAGAAGGCGGGCCTCCTGACGTGGCTGGTGACGCGTGGCTCGGAATCTGACACCCGGCGTGGCCCTGACCGTGCTGCGGCCCGGCGAGCTGACCGCCGCGGACCGGGCCGCCTGGACGGCGTTACAGGCCAAGGCCCATCTGCACGGCTCGCCCGAACTGGCGAACCCGTTCCTGTCCCCGGAGTTCGCGCTCGCGATCGGCCGGTGCAGACGCGGCGTCCGCATCGCGGTGCTCCGCGAGGGCGGGGAGCCGGCCGCGTTCTTCGCGTTCCAGAGATCCGCCGCCGGCGTCGGCCGGGCGGTCGGGCTCGGCGTCTCCGACTGCCAGGGCCTGGTGCACCGGCCCGGATTCACCTGGGACGCCCGGGAGTTGCTCCGGGCCTGCGGGCTCGCCGTCTGGGAGTTCGACCACCTGGCGGCGGGCCAGACGCCGTTCGAGGCCGACGTCTCCGGCACCTTTCCGTCCCCGGTGATGGACGTCGACCAGGGGTACGAGGCCTATCTGGCCGGACTACGGGCGCGCTCGCCCAAGTTCACGCGCACGACACTCGCCAAGGAGCGCAGACTCGGCCGGGACGCCGTCGAGGTCCGCTATGTGCACGACGAGCGTGACCCGGCGGCGCTGGCCACGCTGATGGCCTGGAAGTCCGCCCAGTACCGCAGGACCGGCCGCAGCGACCGGTTCGCGCATCCCTGGATCACCCGGCTCGTCCAGCAGCTCTTCCACACCCGTTCCGACCCGTTCGCGGGCGTCCTGTCGGTGCTCTACGCCGACGGGAAGCCGGTCGCCGCCCACTTCGGGCTGCGCACGGAACGCGTACTGGCGTGCTGGTTCCCGGCGTACGACCCGGCGTACGCGAAGTACTCGCCGGGGCTGATCCTGCATCTTCGGATGGCGGAGGGGGCCGCCGCCGACGGTATCGCGTACCTGGATCTCGGCCGGGGACAGAAGGAGTACAAGGACTCCCTGAAGACCCGTGAGCTCATGGTGTCCGAGGGGTGGGTGACACGTCGTCACCCGGTGGCGGTCGGACACCGGGCGCGGCGCGCTCCGGTCCGGACGCTGCGCAATGTGGTGCTGTCGCGGCCGGAGCTGTTCGAGCCGGCGGACAGGGCGCTGAAACGGATGGGGCAGCTCCGTTCCAGAAAACAATCAAAGTAGTTATGTATCGGTCAAACCAACAAAAACGTGAGACTCCATTCAGATCTTTCCATAAAGGTGCAATAGTCAATACCGTCATACAATTTCACCCGCATCGGTACGTCGTCCTGTGACTCAGGGGAGGGCTCAGGGTCCACGACGACCGTCGGAGCGGGGCGCGGTAGGGGGGGTGCCGTACTCGGTGGACGCACATCTCGCCGAGTCGTGCCGCGCGACCGACCACCACCTCACGGTGTTCGGCCAGCTTTGCCAGCTCACCCGGCATGCACCGGGACGTCAACAGGCTGATACGGAGGATCCGTTCGGCATGCCGTGAGTGAGAACCCCCCTTTCGAACCGGACACACAACCGGGCCGCCCAGGGGCGGGCGGTCCACCGGACGAGAGGGACCAGACTCATGAGTTCCGTACCACTGACGGCCGACGCGTACCGGCCGATCTCCTCCCACCTGGCGATCACGCCACCGGTGAGTGTGGTGATACCCGCCATGAACGAGGCGGAGAACCTGCCGTACGTCTTCAAGACCCTGCCCGGCTGGATCCACGAAGTGGTCCTGGTCGACGGCCGCTCCACCGACGACACCGTCGAGGTCGCGCGCGGGCTGTGGCCCGACGTCAAGGTCGTCGAGCAGCGGGGCAAGGGCAAGGGGGATGCCCTGATCGCCGGCTTCGAGGCGTGCAGCGGCGACATCATCGTGATGGTCGACGCGGACGGGTCGGCGGACGGCAACGAGATCGTCTCGTACGTCTCCGCGCTCGTCTCGGGCGCCGACTTCGCCAAGGGGTCGCGCTTCGCCAACGGCGGCGGCACCGACGACATGACGCCCGTCCGCAAGCTCGGCAACTGGGCGCTGTGCACGGTCGTCAACAAGAAGTTCGGCGCCCGCTACACCGATCTCTGCTACGGCTACAACGCCTTCTGGCGGCACTGCCTCGACAAGATCGACCTCGACTGCACCGGCTTCGAGATCGAGACCCTGATCAACATCCGGGTGGTCAAGGCGGGGCTCAAGGTGCAGGAGATCCCGAGCCACGAGTACCTCCGTATCCACGGCACGAGCAATCTGCGGGCCGTGCGCGACGGGCTGCGCGTCCTGCGGGTGATCCTGCGGGAGCGCTCCAACCGGCGTGCCCTGCGCGGCCGCTCACACTCCGCCGTGCGCAACGCGAGCCGGGGAGAGACGTCTTGAACGAATCGTCCGTCTCGGTGGTGGTCTGCGTCTACACCGAGGACCGCTGGGAGGACATCCTCGCGGCGGTCGCCTCGGTGCGGGCGCAGTCACAGCCGGCCCTGGAGACACTCCTGGTCGTCGACCACAACCAGGCTCTCCTGGAACGGCTGACCAGCCAGTACAAGGAGACCGACGAGGTACGGGTGCTCGCCAACGCGGGCCCGCGCGGCCTGTCGGCCGGCCGCAACACCGGCATCGCGGCCTCGCACGGAGGCATCATCGCCTTCCTCGACGACGACGCCGTGGCCGAACGCGACTGGCTGCGCCACTTCGCCGAGGGGTACGCGGACCCCCGGGTGATGGCCGTCGGCGGCCGGACGATGCCGGTCTGGGCGTCGGGCCGCCGGCCGGCCTGGTTCCCGGAGGAGTTCGACTGGGTGGTGGGCTGCACCTACAAGGGGCTGCCCGAGGGACGCGTCAGGGTCCGCAACGTACTCGGCGGGAACGCCTCCTTCCGGCGTACGGCCTTCGACGCGGCCGGCGGTTTCGCCACCGGCATCGGACGGGACGGCGACAAACGGCCGCTGGGCTGCGAGGAGACGGAGTTGTGCATCCGGCTCACCCGGGCCAGACCCGACGCGGTGCTTTTGATCGACGACCGCGCGGTGATCCACCACCGGGTGCCCGAGGTCCGCGAGCACTTCGGGTACTTCCGCGCCCGCACCTACGCCGAGGGCCTCTCGAAGGCGCTGGTCGCCCGAAGTGTCGGTGCGGACAAGGGACTTGAGTCCGAACGCCGGTACACCACCCGGGTGCTGCCGGCCGGCGTCGCGCGTGGTCTGCGCGACGCCCTGCTGGCCCGGCCGGGCGGCGCGGGCCGGGCGGCCGCGATCGTCGCCGGGGTGCTGACGGCGGCGGGCGGGTACGTCTTCGGGAGTCTGCGCGCGCGCCGGGGCGGGACGACGTTCACGGTGGTGGAGATCGAGCGGAGCGTCGAAGGGGGTACGGCATGAACGCGCCCGTGCCCGTCCTGATGTACCACGCGGTCACCCGGACGCCCGATCCCCGCACCCGCGCCCTCTCGGTGACGCCCGAGGCGTTCGCCGAACAGATGGCGCTGCTCGCGGACCGGGACTTCCATCCGGTCACCACGGCCCGACTGGCCGACTCGTGGCGCCGCCCGGTCTCGACGGAGCGGGTGTTGCCCCCGCGGCCCGTCCTGATCACCTTCGACGACGGCTACGAGGGGGTGCACCGGCACGCCCTGCCGGTGCTCGCCCAACACGGCTTCCGTGCCTCGCTGTTCGTCTCCACGGGCTGGCTCCGGGGCGCGCACCGCAGTGGCGGCGCCCTCGACACGATGCTCGACTGGGACCAGGTGCGCGAACTCGCCGACGCGGGCGTGGAGATCGGCGGCCACAGCCACACGCACCCCCAACTGGACGAACTCGACGACGACACACTGCGGTTCGAGCTGACGCGCTGCAAGGAGATCGTCGCGGACGAACTGGGCACCGTGCCCGTGTCGTTCGCCTACCCCTACGGCTACTCCAGCCGCCATGTGCGCACCGCTGTCCGCGAGGCCGGCTTCACGCAGGCGCTCGCCGTCGGCAACGGTCTGGCGCGCCGGGCGCAGGGGCCGTACGCCCTGCAGCGCGTCACCGTGCGCCGCGGCACCGGCGTCCAGGAGTTCGAGCGGCTGATCGAGGGCCGAGCGATCGCCCGGAACTTCGCCCGGGACCGTGCCCTCACCAAGGGGTACGCCCTGGCCCGCCGAGCACGTCAGGTCCGCCGGAAGGCCATCGGTTCCCGTGTCTGACACGACGACGACCACACCGGAGACCCAGGCCGCCGCCACGCCCAGGACCGCGACACCCGGGCGGCGTCCGGGGCGGCGGCTGCGGCTGCCCGGCCTGGGCAAGGGCCGGGGCGGCGGCCCACTGTTCCGCAACGCCTACGCGCTGATGCTGAACACCGGCATCTCCGCCGTGCTCGGCCTCGGCTTCTGGCTGGCCGCCGCCCGTTACTACTCCGAGTCGGCGGTCGGCCAGAGCTCCGCCGCGATCGCCGCCATGAAGCTGCTCGCCGGTCTCACGGCGGTGACCCTGACCGGCGCCCTGGCCCGCTTCATCCCGGTCGCCGGCCGCGCCACGGGACGGCTCATCTTCCGTACGTACGCGGGCAGTTCGGTGATCGTCGCGCTGGCCGGCGGGATCTTCCTGCTCACGCTGGACAGTTGGGGGCCCTCGTACCGGTTCCTGCACGGGCCGGTGCCCGCCCTCGGGTTCGTCGGCGCCGTCGTCCTGTGGAACCTGCTCACCCTCCAGGACGGGGTACTGACCGGGCTGCGCAGCGCGCTGTGGGTGCCGGTCGGCAACACGGCGTTCTCGGCGGTCAAACTGGGGCTCCTGGTCGCCTTCGCGGCGGCGATCCCCACCAGCGGTGTCTTCGTGTCGTGGGTCGCCGCGATCGCCATGTCGGTACTGCCGCTCGGCTGGCTGGTGTTCCGGCGGCTGGTGCCCCGGCACGTCGAGGCGACCGAGGAACACGCCGAACCGCCGGCGCCGAAGGAGATCGGCCGGTTCCTGGCGGGCGACTACACCGGGTCGCTGTTCTCCCTCGCGGTGGTCTACCTGGTGCCGGTGATCGTCGCCTCGCAGGTCAGCTCCGCCGACAACGCGTACTTCTACGTCACCACCACCATCGGCGGCACGGTCAACCTGCTCGCCATCAACATGGGCGCCTCCCTGACCGTCGAGGGCTCGCACGACCCGGCCCGGCTGGCCGCGAACACCCGGGCCGCGCTCAGACGCATGGCGCGGATCATGCTGCCGGTCGCCGGTGTGCTGTTCTTCGGCGCGCCCCGGATCCTGGGCATCTTCGGCTCGGGCTACGCGGACGCGGCGACGCCGCTGCTGCGCTGGTTCGCGGTCGGCGCGGTGCTACGGGTCGTCATGGAGACGTACTTCGCGATGCTGCGCGCCCAGAGCCGTACCGGCCCACTCGCCTGGATGCAGGGCCTGTTGTGCGTGCTGGTGCTCGGTCTGACGCTGCTGCTGCTCCCCCGGATGGGCCTGACGGGAGCGGGCGTCGCGGAGATCTCGTCCCTCGCGCTGATCGTCGCGATCGCCGCGCCCAGGCTGTACCGGACGGTCGGGGCGGCGCCGTCCGACGCCGTCCCCGACGACGCGGCGCCCGACGGCGACCTCGCCGACCTGGCAGCGGGCTCCCGGGGACGCGGGCAGGGGTGGGCACGTTCGCTGGACTCGGACACGCCGGCGCTCGGCGTGCACCTCGACTTCGACCACCAGGAACGGCGCCCGGACGTCCGTCCGGGGCCGGGAACTCCGCCCACGGGGACTCCGACGCTCCGAGGGAGCCACCGGCCGACCTGGGCGCTGAAGCAGGCGGACCCCGAGGCGGCGGAGCTGCCGGACGCGGACGCCGAACTCGTACGAGCCGTACAGGCGTCCCCCGTACGGGAGTCGCGCACCCCTCACCCCCCACCCGAGCCGCCACCGCCACCGCTCACCCTGCGCGCCCGGCTGCTGCCCACCCGCAGTGGAGTGATCCTCAGCGGCCTGCTGATCGCCGCGCTCCTGCTCTACTGGGTGCCCGCGTCCCGCCTCGGCGAGGCCTACCTGGACCGGATGGGCGGGCTCGGCCTGGTCTCCGTACTGCCGCTGCCGACGCTGATCGGGGCCGCGCTGCTGGTCGTGGTGTTCGCGTCGCTGCTCTGGGGGCACCGGGAACACCGTGCGCTGCTGGCCCTCACGCTGCTCGCGACCGTCGTCTCCCTGCACGCGCTGCCCGCACTGATCGAGACCGAACCACGGTTCGCGACGGCCTGGCAGCACCTCGGGTTCCTCGACTACATCGACCGGACCGGTACCGCCGTGCCGGACCTGGACGCCCGCTGGAGCTGGCCGGGCTTCTTCGCGGGGGCCGCGTTCGTGGCGAAGGCCTGCGGGGTCGGTGATCTCACCGAGGTCATCCGCTGGTGGCCGCTGGCCATGCAACTCCTCTATCTGGTACCGCTGTTCCTGCTGACGCGCTCGCTGCGGGCGAGCTGGCGGGCCAAGTGGACCGGCGTGTGGATCTTCGTCCTGAGCGGCTGGGTGGGCCAGGACTACTTCTCCCCGCAGGGCTTCACCTACCTCCTCTATCTGGTGTTCGTGGCGATCCTGCTGGTGTGGTTCAGGGCCCCACGGGTGCTGTGGGCGAGGACGCGGCCCGGCGAGGCGGAGGTCGAACCCGCCGACCGCCGCCAACGGGCCGTCCTGCTGGCCGTGTTGATCGCCCTGTTCGCAGCGACGGTGCCGGCCCACCAGCTGACGCCGTTCATGATGCTGGGCGTGCTGGCGGCCCTGGTGCTCATCGGCAAGTCCGAACTGCGGGGCCTGCCCATCCTGTTCGGTGTCATCGTCGCGGCGTGGGTCGGTTTCATGGCCGAGCCGTACTGGTCGGGGCACTTCGACGAACTCTTCGGCGGGATGGGCGGCGTGGGCGGCAACGTGTCGTCGAGCGTCTCCGGCCGTATCGAGGGCGGCAGTTCGACGCACAAGCTCGTCCTCTACGCCCGCGTACTGCTGGCCGGCGGGGTCATGACCCTCGCCTGCTACGGCTGGTGGCGCCGCCGCGACCACAAGTACCGCGAGCGCTCCCTCCTCGTCCTCACCTTCGTCCCGTTCCTGGGCTTCGGCATGCAGTCGTACGGCGGCGAAATGGCCCTGCGCGTCTTCATGTTCGCCTTGCCGGGCGCGGCCCTGCTCGCCGCGCTCGCGCTCTTCCCCCGCACCGGGATCACCCCGAAGGAACGAGAACGGGACCGCGTCAGCCTCGCCCCGCTGGCCGCCCTGATGGCGGGCCTGGTCCTCATGGGCGGCTTCCTGGTGGCCCGTTGGGGCAACGAACCCTTCGAACGGACCCGCCCCGGCGAGGTCGCCGCGATGAACTACGTGTACGCCCATGACGATCCGACCGTCCGGCTGCTGTGGCTGAGCAACGACCTCGTCGACAACGTGACACCGGCGCTGCCCTGGGGCGCCAGGGACATGGAGAAGGTGCGCTACGAGCCGACGCTCGCACCGACCGACCCGGTACTGGTGTCGGGGCTGGTGAAGGCGCTCAGGGACGCGGGCCCCAACTCGTACCTGATGGTCAACCGCAGCCAGGTCGTCTATCTCCAGCTGGCCGTGGGCTACTCGGCGACCTGGGAGAAGCGTCTGCTCCAGAACCTGGACAGGCAGGGCGAGTTGAGGAAGGTGTTCACCAACTCCGACGTCACGATGTACGCCCTGCGCCATCAACCGGAGGCCAAGGCCGAGAACCCGGATCCCGGCCCGATCGGCCCCCAGGTGACATGGACTCCGTGGTCGGTGCTGGGCGCCCTGGCGGCCGTAACCCTGATCCTGCTCCTCACGACCAGAGAGGCCCTAAGGGTCGCGACACGCCCAGGGGTACGCCAACTCCGCGGACTACAGAGCACGTTCTGGTTCGCCCTGCCACTACTGGCGCTACTACTGGCGGCACTGATTCAGCGTTTCCTGACGATGAAGTGACGGGGGCAGGGGCGAGGGGGGTGAGGGGGCCCGCCCCCCTCAGGGGCGCGGGGAACTGTGCGACAAGCCCCCACCCACCCGCAGCCAAACCCGCCAACCCCGCGGAGCGCCCCTCAGCGGCGGAGCCACCTCACCTCATACGCCCCCATCCCGAACCGCTTCCCATCCACCCGCGCATCGATCGCCCTGTCCAGGACGTTGACAACAAGAACAACCTCGTCGTCGGCGAGCACCCGCACATTGGGCTGGTCGTCCGGCGCCACCGCAACGCTCTCGTACTCCGTGCCCGGCGGAAAGGCCGCACCGAAGCGGGAGACCAGGTCGTACATGGGAAGTGCCGTTCCCCCAGTGCCACTTGAGGTCGGGGTCCACAGGCAGCCCGCGCAGCCGGCGCCCTTCTGGTCCTCGGGGTTCCAGTAGAAGCCGGAGGAGGCGCCGCCCTTGGCCATCGCGATCAGGCCGGCGGCCTGGACGGCCTCGCGGCGGGTCTCGGACCAGCCCGCGCGGTCGTCGTCGGCGTCGGCGGGCTCGACGTAGTACTCGGCCCACCACAGCGGCAGTCCCCGCGTCCGTGCCCGCACCCACTCACCGACGGCGGTGAACTTGTCGGTCGCGGCGAACTCGTCGGGCAGCAACTCGTCGTCCTGGGTGTAGCTGGAGCCGTCCACGACGACGAAATCGGCGCCCGCCTTGTGGGTGTTCCAGTAGTCGAAGGCGTCGAGGACCCGCTGGTCCATGGCCCCCCAGGGCCCCTTGAAGGTGGTGGAGGCGTCCGGATTCCGCCGCGGGTCGAGGCTGTCCATGACGAGGTACGGCCCGCCCACCATGATGCCCTTGTCGACGTTCTTCAGCGCGTTGTGGACCAGGTTGTAGAGCTCGGTGTACCCCTCGTAGTCCCAGCGCGCCTCGGTGTCGTTCCAGAAACCCTTGAACTCGTTCCACACGATGAAGTGGCGTACGTCGGGGTAGCGCCTCGCGACGGTCGCGGCAAGCGCGGCGAAGTCCTTGTAGTGCGCGCGCTCCGGGGCTGTCTCCAGAGCTCTCTGACTCCAATCGGTGCTGCCGGAGCCGGACTTGCCGCCCTTCATCCAGTCCGGGGCACAGCACAGGGTGACCACCGGGGTGGCGCCGGAGGCGCGCATGAAGTCGATACGGCGGTCCAGCTCCGTGAAGTCGTAACGCCCCTTGACCGGCTCGGGGTTGCCGGCGCCCCAACCCATGATGTGCTGGTTCTGCGGCAGCCCGGAGTGCCGCGCGAGCAGCCCGGCGACGCGGCCCGTGGCCGACGCGTCGCCCTCGTCGGCGCTGAACTGGGTGTGGGTGAAGCCCCACCCGACGTCCGGCCGTGACGACGCGGGCGAGGACGCGGCCGGAGTGCCGTGCACCGTGGCGCCGTCGCGGGAGGTGCCCGCGCTGCCGGTGCCGCCGCCGTTCGACGGCAGCGTGTCGAGGAGGGTCAGGACCAGGGCCAGCGCGGCGGCCCCCACACCGAGCAGGGCGATGAGCTGCCACCGCCGAGCCCCCGAATTCCACCCATGACATCCCATCAAGGGCAACAGTAACGGCGGCGTACGGCCGGAGGGCAGGCCTCCGCGGTGCACAGCCCCGTAACAGAACCGGGCGGTGCCGGCGGCCCGGCGGGCACCGGGAAACCGGGTGCGCACGGCGTCCGGGTGCCGGATCATGGCGGCATGTCTGCGAACCCACACGACGCGCTGCCGATCCGGCTCAACGTCGACGACAGCGACTCCCCGTCCGACGTCGTCGACGCGCTGTTCCTCGGTCGCTTCGCGACGGGCGAGCAGCCGTACTCCCACTCCGCGAACATCGACCGCGTACGGTCCGGGGCGACCCTTCTGCCGCCGGGCGCCCGCGTCCTGCGCGCCGCCCGCGACGACGACCGCAGCACCACCCTCGCGGAGGGCGACGGCTGGACCCTGCTGGTGTCCCGCTGGAACCACGGCGCCGACGTCACGGTGACGGCGACCAGCGCCGAGCTGGCCGCGAAGGTCCTCGACCAGTCGACGGACGGTGCGGCGGACGAACCCGAACCCCAGCCGGAGAACGTGACGATGGGCTTCTGGTACGTGTCCCCGCGCCGGGGCCCGCACCGCACGACCCGCCAGATCTCGGCGGGTACGTGGGCCGAGGTCCGCGCCAACTACACCGCGCCGGTGGCGGAGGCGATGGACGGCCTGATGAAGACGACCCCGCAGGACATCGCGGGCCGGCTGCTGCTGCTCCACGGCCCGCCGGGCACCGGCAAGACGTCGGCGCTGCGCACGCTGGCCCGTTCCTGGCGGGACTGGTGCCAGGTGGACTGCGTCCTGGATCCCGAGCGGCTGTTCTCCGACGTCGGCTATCTGATGGACATCGCGATCGGCGAGGAGGACGGCACGGGCAAGAGCCGCTGGCGTCTGCTCCTGCTGGAGGACTGCGACGAACTGATCAGGGGCGAGGCGAAGCACACGGCGGGCCAGGCCCTCTCCCGCCTCCTGAACCTGACGGACGGCCTCCTCGGCCAGGGCCGCAACGTCCTGGTGGGCGTGACGACCAACGAGGACCTGGAACGCCTCCACCCGGCCGTCGTCCGCCCCGGCCGCTGCCTGGCCCGCATCGAGGTGGGCCCCCTGACCCGCCGGGAAGCGACCACCTGGCTGGGCACGGAAGAGGGAATCGCCCGCGAGGGCGCGACCCTGGCCGAGCTGTACGCCCTGCGCCGGGGAACGGCCCCGACCTCGGTGCCGGATCAGCGGGAGAGCGCGGACGCGGGGCTGTACCTGTAGTGGTTTGATGAAGGTATGACCCTGTTCGTGGGCACGTCGGGGTGGCAGTACAAGGACTGGCGGGGCGTCCTCTATCCGGCCGGGCGCCCCACCCGGCTGTGGCTGGAGGAGTACGCGGCGCGTTTCGCGACGGTCGAGATCAACAACGCCTTCTACCGGCTGCCGACCCGGGAGACCTTCGAGACCTGGCGGGAGCGGACCCCACCGGACTTCGTCGTCGCGGTCAAGGCCAGCCGTTTCCTGACGCACATCAAGCGGCTGCGGGACCCCGAGGAACCGGTGCACCGCCTGATGAGCCACGCGGCGGGCCTGGGCGACCGGCTCGGCCCGGTCCTGCTCCAACTGCCACCGACCCTGCGCGCCGACCCCGGCCTGCTGGACGACTGTCTGTCCTGCTTCCCGGACGGCGTCCGGATCGCCGTCGAGCCACGCCACGACTCGTGGTGGACAGACCAGGTGCGCGGGGTGCTGGAAGCCCGTGGCGCCGCACTGTGCTGGGCCGATGTGCGGTCCCGCCCGGCGACCCCGCTGTGGCGCACCACCGACTGGGGTTACGTCCGCTTCCACGTGGGCCGCGCCCGCGCGTGGCCGCACTACGGCCGGCAGTCCCTGCGGACATGGGCCGAGCGGATCGCCGCAGGCCGGCCAGAGGGTCAGGACGTGTACGCGTACTTCAACAACGACCCGACGGGGGCGGCGGTGGAGGACGCGGCGGCGTTCGCGAGGGCGGCACGGGCGGAGGGCCTGAACGTCACCCGGACACCGGAACACCTGAGCACCTGACACTGGTTGGGGTGTTCCCCCGTGTCACCCCTCCCCTGTCACCCCTCCCCGTAGGCCGCCCGCAGGGCATCCCGTACGGCGTCGAGCGCGGCCTCGGACCCCAGCCCCAGCCGCCGAACCCGCTCCGCATACTCCTGCGCGGCAACCGCCGCACCCCGCTCCGCCGCCGAGCCCGCCGCGGCGACCACCGTTCCGTTGCGCCCCCGCGTCTCGATCACCCCGTCCGACTCCAGCGCCCGGTACGCCTTCGCGACGGTGTTCGCGGCAAGACCGAGCGAATCGGCAAGCCCCCGCACGGTGGGCAGCCGGTACCCCACCGGCAGCGTCCCGGCACGGGCCTGCTCGGAGATCTGGGCGCGCACCTGCTCGTAGGGCGGCGCGCTGTCATCGATGCGGATCTTCAGGGTCACCCTGTGATTGTCCCGTACCGGCCGGAAAATAAGAGGCACCCGCCGCCTCTCCCCCCGTAACGTCCGAGGTCATGACAGTGACCGTGCGTGCCCTGCGCACCGAAGACCGGGCGGACATCGAGGCTTTCGCCCGGGTCCGCCGTATCGCCCTCCCCTTTCTCCTGTCCACGCCGGAGGCGATCGCGTACGACGTCGCCAACTTCCACCCCGACGCCCACTACCAGGCACTGGTCGCGGAGGAGGACGGCGAGGTCATCGGCACCGCCCAGACAGCGGTCGTCCACGACAGCGCGGAGCCCGGCCAGGGATACGTCAACGTGTACGTGCACCCGGAGCGCACCCGGCGTGGCGCCGGCGCGCTCCTCGTCCGTACCGCCGAGCGGCATCTCGCAGCCGTCGGGGCGACAAGGTCCTTCGCCTGGGTGCTGGACGCTCCCGACAACCGCGCCTTCGCCGAACGCCGCGGCTACCGCTCCAGCCGCAACGCGCACTTCCTCCGCCTGGACCTGGCGAACGGCAAGCTGCCCCCGCTCCAGGACCCCCCGCCCGGCGTCGAGATCCGCCCGGCCTCGGACTTCGCCGCCGACCCTCGCCCGCTGTTCGACCTGGACGCGGAGGCGTCGTCGGACGAACCGAGCGATGTCGATTACGAGTTCACGGACTACGAGAGCTGGCTCCGCGAGACCTGGCAGCACCCCCTGTTCAGCCCGGAGCTGACCTCAGTCGCGCTCGTAGACGGCCGCCCCGTCGCCTTCAGCGCGGCCCGTACCGACGGCGCCACCCGCTACGGCACCGTGATGACCGGCACCGCCCGCGACTTCCGTGGCCTTGGCCTCGCGAAGCTCGCCAAGAACGACTCCCTGCACCGCGCCCGCGCCGCGGGGTACGCGGAGGCTCTGACGGGCAACGACGCCGGGAACGACCCTATGATCGCGATCAACAAGTGGTTCGGTTACGAGATCTGCGCGACGGAGGTGCGGTATGTCCGCGAACTCGCCTGATGGCACCGCCCCCTCGGCACCCATGGTGAACGTCGTCCTGGTCAAGGGCGGCCGCACGAAGATCAGTTACCCGGCCGAGCTGCTCCACGACAACGGCACGCGTCTCGCCGTACGCGCCGCCTGGGCCGGTGCCGGAGTCCGCGACTTCGGCTTCGTCCGCTTCGAGCCCGGTGACGTGTTCACGGAGTACTACTGGCGGGACCGCTGGTACTCGGTGAAGGAGGTCCGTGACGCGGCGGGCACGCTGAAGGGCTGGTACTGCGACATCGCCCGTCCTGCCAGGCTCGCCGGCACCGATCTGGTCGTCGAGGATCTCGACCTGGACCTGTGGCGCTCCGCCGACGGCACGGACGTACGACGGCTGGACGAGGACGAGTTCGAGGAGAGCGGCCTCGCGCAGTCGGACCCGCCTGCCGCCTCCGCCGCCGTGGCGGCCCTCGACGAGCTGGAGTCGCTGGCGCGCGAGGGCGGCTTCGAGAAGCTGCTCGGCTGAACGCGCGCACGTGACGTCGTCGTCACAGGCTGGCGACTACCGCGTACCGCTCGTCCTCGACCTCGCGCCCCCACAGCCGCGCGTCGCCGGACAGCCGCTCCACGCGGATGTCCGCGGCGAGGGGCGCGAGCAGCGCGGTGAGCGTGTCGGCGGGTATGCCGACCGGGCTGACCGTCCCCCACACCCCCTCGACCAGCACCATCCGTCCGCCGGCCCTGAGCAGCCCCCGCCAGTGGCGCAGCACGCGGGCGGGGTCGGGCAGCGTCCACAGGACATGCCGTACGACCACGACGTCGAAGCGCTCCTCCCCGACCGGCGGCGACCCGGCGTCGCCGACGAGGAACACCGCGTCACGGCCGGCCAGCTTGGCCCTCGCCTGCTCGACCATGGCCGGGGACAGGTCCACACCGGTGACCCGGTGTCCCTGTTCCGCCGCGAGGAGCGACACGCTGCCGGTGCCGCAGCCCAGGTCGAGGACGTCGGCCGGGCGGTCGGGCAGCCAGGTCCGCAGTCGGGCCGCCCACGCCTCGCGCACGACCGTGTCACGCAGGCCGTGGTCGGGCTCGTCGTCGAAGGTGGCCGCCGCCTCGTCCCAGTCAGTGCTAGTCATGCCGCCAAGGGTGACACCCACCACTGACAATCGAATCGTGACGGCCGCCACTGACAGACCGGCGCCGATGAGTCACCCTCCCGGAAATGGTCTATCTCCGTGAAAACGCGGAACCCGGTGGACCGGAGGAGGCAGCCATGCGCCGCGTAACCGTGCAGAAGCCCCTGAAGAAGTCGGATGCCCGCCGAGTGCGGGAAAAAGCCGACGAACGCACCACCGAGCGGTCCGAGGTCCGTAAGGACATCGCACGCACCTGGTGGCCCGACGGCTGAGATCCGTCGGCTGCCTCCCCAGCCGCTTACCTGAGCCGCCCGGGTCAGCCGACCGCCGACTGACAGGTGGTGGCGGTGGCGTGCGCCGGATCCAGGGCGTTCGTCACCTCGTGGAACACGATCCGGTCGAGCAGCCCGACGGCGGCGTGTTCGGAGAGGTCCGGCGGGCAGAGGTCCTGGATCAGGACGTTGTGCACGTCGGAGCCGCTCAGGAACTGGCTGCGGTACGGCGTGACCACCTCGTCGTACCGGGTCGCGAGGACCGTGTAGCGGACTCCCGGGACGGTGTCGCCGCCGGCGTTCAGCTTGGCGAGGAACGCGGAGCCTGACACCTGGTCGGCGAGGGCGGGAGTGGCCATGGAGAGCAGGTCCTCAGCCCCGGGGAAGTACTTCAGCAGGTTGGCGAGCCCGTTCAGCGTGGTGCCGTGATTGCTGGGCGCGATCCCGACGAAGGTGTGCACCTTGGCGGCGCCGCCGAGGAACTTGAGGTAGTAGCGGGGCATCATGCCGCCCTGCGAGTGACCGACGAGGTCGGTCTCGGTGGCGCCGGTCGCGGCGAGCACCTTGTCGACGAAGGCGGCGAGCTGCTCGGCCGACCTGCCGATGGGCCCGAGGCCGTAGAAGAGAGGCACGCCGGGCAGTTGGCCGTAGTCGAGCGAGAAGACGCAGTAGCCACGGTTCGTCAGGTACGGCGCGAGGGTGAGCCAGTTGTCGACCCCGTTGGCGAAGGTGCCGTGGACGAGGACGACGGGGCGGGGATGGGCGGCGGACGGCTTGCAGGAGTAGTCGTTCCATCCCCTGCCGGAAGCAGAGGCGGAGGTGGAGGCGGTTTCGGCCTGCGTCTCGGCTTGCGCGGTGGTGGCGGCGGGCACGACGGTGGCCGCGGCGGCCAGCAGGAGTGCGGCGAGAGGTCTGAATACGCGTTTCCAGGGCAGCATCGAGTGATCTCCTTGCGGCTCAAGGGAGTTGCGACGGCTCTACGCCCTGTGATCCGGATCACGAGGATGCTGTTCACTCGTCAAGTTACGAGCGAGTAGAGCAACCTGGGAAGTTACGCGTCAGTAAAAACTTTCGAGACAGCCGAAGACTGTGATAAAGGCGTGCGCGGGTGGCGGGGTGGCTACGGCTTGCGCGCCGGCACCCGCCACACCAGCGCGGTGCCGCCTCCCTCGGGCTCACCCAGTTCCAGTCGGCCGCCCAGCTGCTCGGCACGCTCCGCCATGTTGGCCAGCCCGCTGCGACGGCCGTCGGCGGGGATGCCCACCCCGTTGTCGGTGACCGAGAGCCGTACCTCGCGCCCGTCCGTGGCCACGAGGACGTCGGCGCGGCCGGCGTGGGCATGCCGGGCGATGTTGGTCAGGGCCTCGGAGAGGACCGCCATCACGTGGTCGGCGATGTCCTTGGGTACGTCGGTGTCCAGCAGGCCCTCCATCCGGACGCTGGGAGCGAAGCCGACGATGGGCGCCGCCTCTCCGACGACCCGTACGACGCGAGCCCGCAGCCCGGCCTCCCCCGCGCCCTCGCGGGTACGCAGACCGAAGATCGTGGACCTGATGATCTTGATGGTCTCGTCGAGGTCGTCGACCGCGCGCGCCACGCGCTCGGCGGCCTCCTCGTGCTCGATGAAACGGCCTGCGCTCTGCAGGGTCATACCGGTGGCGAACAAGCGCTGGATGGCCAGATCGTGCAGGTCACGTGCGATCCGGTCCCGGTCCGTGAGGACGGCGACCGCTTCCGCGTCCTTGCGGCGTTCCGCCAGCTCCATCGCGACGGCGGCCTGTCCGGCGAAGAACTGCAAGGTCTCGGTCTCCGTCGCCGAGAACACCGGCTGGCCGACCTTCCGCGCCAGCAGGACCACACCTCGTGGACCCGCGTCGCCCGTACCGATGGGCACGGCCACGGCGGGGCCGAGCCCACCGAACCTCGGCGGCTCGAGAGAGATGCGCTCGTCCTGGCCGACGTCGGTGCTGGTGACGGGGGCGGCGCCGGAGAAGGCCAGCCCCATCAGGCTCTTGTCCATGGCCAGTACGAGGCCCCGGTGCGACTCGGCGTCCATCCCGACGGCGATCTCCACGGCGAGTGACCCGGTGTCCTCCATCGGCAGCGCGACCGCGGCCAGGGCGGATCCGGTGATCTCGCCGGCCCGCTCGGCGATCAGCGCGAGGACCTCCGTGCGCTCGTCGCCGGACATCAGACTGTGGGTGACCTCCGCGTTCGCCCGCAGCCAGCGTTCCCGTAGCCGGGACTCCTCGTACAGCCGGGCGTTGTCGATGGCGACGCCGGCCGCCACGGCGAGCGTGAGCGTGACCGAGACGTCCTCCTCGTCGAACTGGCCCCCGCCCCGCTTCTCGGTCAGGTACAGGTTGCCGAAGACCTGGTCGCGCACCCGGATCGGGACGCCCAGGAAGGTGTTCATCGGCGGGTGGTGCGCCGGGAAGCCGTACGAGGCGGCATGCTCGGAGATCTTCGCCAGGCGCAGCGGCTCAGGGTGGCGGATCAGCTCCCCCAGGATGCCGTGGCCCTCCGGATACGGGCCGATCCGCGCGATCTGCTCCTCGCTGACCCCCACAGTGTGGAAGGCGGACAGACAGCTGCCGTCCGGTCCGATCACGCCGAGTGCCGCGTACTCCGCGTCGACCAGCACGGCGGCGGCCTCCACGATGCGGCGCAGGGCCTGCTCGAGGTCGAGCTCCCTGCCGACCGACAGCACCGCCTCCAGCAGGCTGTGCACCCGGTCCCGGGTACCGCGGGCCGCGTCCAGCCGCGACTGCAACTCCTCCAGCAGCTCGTCCAGACGCAACTGCGGCAGCCGCACGCGAGCCTCACCGGGGGTTTCCACCCTGTGTCCCTCCAGGTCCCCTCGACGCACGGACGCCCACGGTCCGGTCAAGAGTCACGGTAGTGCTCAGCCGTGGGGTGCGGTAGCGAATCAAGCCGAGCGCCCAGGCCCCGTCTCCGCACCTCGGGTGACGTTCAGGAAGGAAGGTGTACGCCGTACAGGGTGCGTCCGCCGACGAGTTCGCGTCCGGTGACCAGCTCCGGGGTGATGCGCAGGAAGACCTCCCGCGGTGCCGGCGCCCATGAACGCGGCCCGGTCCGCAGCAGCCGTTCGTGCTCGGCGGGGTCCGTCACGACGTCGGCCGACCCCAGGACCACGACGCTCCAGCCGGAGTGTGCGGTGGCGTCGACCGCGTCCGCCTCGAAGGCCACCACGGCTCCGGTGATCGCGCTGACCAGCCCCGACGAGGCGGAGGTGCGCACCAGCACCGCGCCGTCGCGGTCGAGGCAGAAGGTGACCGGCAGGACGGCGGGCAGTGCCTGCCGCGTGTACACGATGCGCCCCACAGGCACCGTGGCCAGCAGGTCCAGGCACTCCTGCCGGTCGAGTTCGCGGAATCCGTCGTTGGCGTCCATCTGCCTTCTCGTCTCTCACCTGACATCGCGGTTCTGGCACTGTCCCTCGTCGAATGGCGCCCGTCCTTTCGAGTCCCGATCGAGTACCGAGAGCGCCCCGTTCATCCAGCGTGTCTGTTTGACGCCTGCTCCGCTTGGGCCGACCGGCCCCACCGCCCGCCGGACGGCCTTGCCGTCGGTGCGTGATGCGGAGAGGGGCTGACAGACCCGATCGAACAGGGACCGAACGGCTCTTTCCCGCGGCCGGGCGGCACGCTTTTCTCTCCTCATGGCCGCTAATCACACGACGTTCTCGCCGCCGTACCGCACTCGTCACACGACCGGTGGCACAACCGTCGTGGCCCTGCTGGGCGAGATAGACATCCTGACGGTGCCCGCGCTCTCCGCGCACCTGGACACCCTGACCGCCGGCCCGTCCCCCGACCTGGTGGTCGACCTGCGCGACGTCGTCTTCATCGACTGCGCCGGGCTGAGCGTCCTGTGCCGGGCGCGGAATCGCGTGCGGGCTCGGCACGGCCGGCTGCGGCTAATCACGGACAGCGCGCGGTTCCTGCGGCTCCTGTGCCGAACGGGCCTGATCGGTGCCTTCGACATCCATCCCCGGTGGCCCGAAGACGTGGCCGACATACCGGCCGTGTAGCTGTGCAGACCTCTCCAGGGGGGCCGGCCCCCTCCCCTCCCCCGAGTGAGCGGCGGGGTCAGGCGTTCCAGGTCCAGTCGGCGACCTCGGGCAGGTCGGTGCCGTGTTCGCGGATCCAGGCGTGGTGGCGGGTGCGGGCGTCGGACATCCGTTGGCGTACGTCGGCGGCGCGCACGGCGAGGCCGGGGACGCGGTCGATGACGTCCATGACCAGCCGGTAGCGGTCGAGGTCGTTGCGGACGACCATGTCGAAGGGCGTGGTCGTGGTGCCCGACTCCTTGTAGCCGCGTACGTGCAGGTTCTGGTGGCCGGTACGGCGGTAGGCGAGCCGATGGATCAGCCAGGGGTAGCCGTGGTAGGCGAAGAGCACCGGCTTGTCGGTGGTGAACAGACCGTCGTACTCGAAGTCGCTCATCCCGTGCGGGTGTTCCTCCCTTGGCAGCAGTCGGGCCAGGTCGACCACGTTGACCACGCGGACGGCGAGGTCCGGGAGGTGCCGGCGCAGCAACTGGGCGGCGGCCAGCACCTCCAGGGTGGGCACGTCTCCGGCGCAGGCCAGCACCACGTCGGGCTCGCCGCCGTTCTCGGTGCCGGCCCACTCCCAGATCCCGGCGCCGCGCGCGCAGTGGGCGCGGGCCTGGTCCAGGGACAGCCAGTCGAAGCAGGGCTGCTTGCCCGCCACGATGACGTTCACGTAGTCACGGCTGCGCAGGGCGTGGTCCGCCACCGACAGCAGGGTGTTGGCGTCCGGGGGCAGATACACCCGTACGACCTCGGGGCTCTTGTTGAGGACGTGGTCGACGAAGCCGGGGTCCTGATGGGAGAAGCCGTTGTGGTCCTGGCGCCACACGTGCGAGGTCAGCAGGTAGTTGAGGGAGGCGATGGGTGCCCGCCACGCCAACTCCCGTGATGTGCGCAGCCATTTGATGTGCTGGTTGACCATCGAGTCGACGATGTGGACGAAGGCCTCGTAGCAGGAGAACAGTCCGTGTCGGCCGGTGAGGAGATAGCCCTCCAGCCAGCCCTGGCAGGTGTGTTCGGAGAGGATCTCCATCACCCGGCCGTGGTGTTCGAGGTGCTCGTCGACCGGCAGATGCTGGGCCTGCCAGGCCTTTCCGCTGACGTCGAAGACGGCCTGGAGCCGGTTCGACGCGGTCTCGTCCGGGCCGACGAGACGGAAGTCCCGGCGCCCGTCGGTGTCCTTCATCACCCGGGCCAGGAGGTCACCGAGGACACGGGTGGGCTCGTGCAGTGTGGTGCCCGGCTTGTCGACGGGCACGGCGAACTCGTCGAGCGAGGGGATGGGCAGGTCGCGTACGAGCAGGCCGCCGTTGGCGTACGGGGTGGTGCCGAGCCGCTGGGCGCCGTCGGGTACGCAGGCGAGGACGTCGGCGACGGGACGGCCGTCGGGGCCGAAGAGTTCCTGGGGCTTGTACGAGCGCAGCCAGGTCTCCAACTGCCGTAGGTGGTCCGGGTTTTCGCGCACCCCGGCCAGCGGTACCTGGTGGGCGCGCCAGGTGCCCTCGACAGGCACGCCGTCCACCTCGGCGGGGCCGGTCCAGCCCTTCGGTGTGCGCAGCACGATCATCGGCCAGTGCACGCGCTCGGTGACACCGTCCTCGCGGGCGGCCCGCTGCAGCACGGCGATGCGGTCGAGCGCGTCGTCCATCGCCGCCGCCATGGCTCGGTGCACCAACGCAGGGTCGTCGCCCGTGACATGGATCGGGTCGTGGCCGTATCCCCGCAGCAGCTCGTCGAGTTCGGCCTCCGGAATGCGGGAGAGCACGGTCGGGTTGGCGATCTTGTAGCCGTTGAGGTGCAGGATCGGCAGGACCGCGCCGTCGTGTACGGGATCGAGGAACTTGTTGGAGTGCCAGGAGGCGGCCAACGGCCCCGTCTCCGCCTCGCCGTCACCGATCACGCAGGCGACCAGCAGATCCGGGTTGTCGAAGGCGGCGCCGTACGCGTGGGACAGCGAGTAGCCGAGCTCACCGCCCTCGTGGATCGAGCCGGGCGTCTCCGGGGCGACATGGCTGGGCACCCCGCCGGGGAACGAGAACTGCCGGAACAGCCGCGCCATCCCCGCCGCGTCACGCGACACGTCCGGGTAGGTCTCGCTGTAGCTGCCCTCCAGCCAGGAGTTCGCGACCACCGCGGGGCCGCCGTGCCCCGGCCCCCACACGCACAGCGCGTCGATGCCCCGCGCCCTGATCACCCGGTTGAGGTGGGTGTACACGAGGTTGAGGCCGGGCGAGGTACCCCAGTGGCCGAGCAGTCGCGGTTTGATGTGCTCCGCCGTCAGCGGCTCGGTCAGCAGCGGATTGGACATCAGGTAGATCTGTCCGGCGGTCAGGTAGTTGGCGGCCCGCCAGTGGGCGTCCAGGGTGCGCAGCTCTTCGTCGGAAAGTACGGTGGCGTCCTGGTGTTCGACCTGGGACATGGGAAGACTCCGGAAGTCGTCGGCGTAGGGGTTCATCGGGCGGTGGAGGCGGCATGGCCGGCAAGAAGGCGGCGGCTCTGCCGCGCAAGGAGTACGAGAAGGAACTGCTGCGCCTCCAGACCGAGTTGGTGAAGCTGCAGGAGTGGGTGCGGGCGACGGGCACCCGGCTGGTGGTGGTCTTCGAGGGGCGGGACGCGGCGGGCAAGGGCGGGACGATCAAGCGGGTCGCCGAGCACCTCAACCCGCGCGTGGCCCGGATCGCGGCGCTCCCCAAGCCGACCGAGCGCGAGCGCACCCAGTGGTACTTCCAGCGGTACGTCGAGCATCTGCCGGCGGCCGGGGAGATCGTGCTGTTCGACCGGTCCTGGTACAACCGGGCCGGGGTCGAGCGCGTGATGGGCTTCTGTACGAAGGAGGAGCACCAGCTGTTCCTGCGGCAGTGCCCGATCTTCGAACGCATGCTGGTCGAGGCCGGGGTCCTGCTGCGCAAGTACTGGTTCTCGGTGAGCGACACCGAGCAGCAGGAGCGGTTCCGCAAGCGCCTGGAGGACCCGCTGCGGCGCTGGAAGCTCTCGCCGATGGACCTGGAGTCGATCACCCACTGGGAGGCGTACTCCCGGGCCAAGGACGAGATGCTGGTGCACACCGACATCTCCGAGTCGCCCTGGTACGTGGTGGAGAGCGACGACAAACGCCGGGCGCGGCTGAACATGATCGCGCACCTGCTGTCCTCCGTGCCGTACCACGAGGTACCGCCCCCGGTGCTGGAGCTGCCGGAACGGCCGCCGTCGACCGGTTACCAGCGCTCGCCACGGGATCTGCAGACCTACGTCCCCGACCACGCGGCGAACCTCTGAGCAACCGGTCACCTCTCACACCAGCTCGGGTACGACCGCGACGGGACAGGTGGAGTGGTGCAGCACCGCGTGGGCGACGCGGCCGAGCTGGAGTCCGAGGTGTCCGGGGTTGCGCCGGGCCCCGACCACCAGCAGGTCGGCCTCGCGGGAGGCGTCCGGCAGGACCCGGCGGGCGGGGCCCTCGATCGTGCGCCGTCGCAGGTCGACGTCGTCGGGCGCGTCTTTCAGAGCCTGCTCCAGAATCTCGGCGGCGTGCCGCTCGTGCAGCCGGGCGGGTTCACCGGCGAGCAGGGGGTGGTCGGTGCTCTCGTACGCGGGGCACCGCCAGGCCCGTACGGCGTCCAGGGTCGCGTCGCGCAGCTTTGCCTCCTGTACGGCGAAGCGCAGGGCGGCGGAGTCGGTCGCCTTCTCGCCGATGCCCACGACGACGCGGCCGTGTTTCCCGGCGCGGACCTGGTTGTCATGGCTTACCTGGCTGTCGTGGCTTACCTGGCTGTCATGGCTGCCGCGCAGCACGATCACCGGGCAGGACGCGCGGGCGGCGACGGCCAGGCTGACCGACCCGAGCACCGTCTCCGCCAAGCCGCTGCGGCCTCGGCTGCCGAGCACCAGCGCGGCGGCCTCGTGTCCCTCGCGGACCAGCGCGTACTCGGGTTCCTCCGGCAGCACGGCGGTGGTGATCCGAAGGGCTGTCCGGCGCAGGTGGGCGCGGCGCGCGGCGGTCCGCACGATGTCCTCGGCCATGACCTGCTCGGACGGCTTGCCGAGGCCCTGGGCGAGGGCGGCGCCCTCGTACCGCTCCCAGAGGGAGGCGTACACCAGTCGCAGGGGCGCCCCGCGCAGGGCGGCCTCGTCGGCCGCCCAGTCGACCGCCCGCAGGCTGGGTTCGGAGCCGTCGACACCGACGACGATCGGGAGGTCCATCGCGCTCACCGTCCCCAGCCGAGGTCGAAGACGATCCGGGCCTTGACCTCGCCGCGCAGCACCTCGTCGATGCAGTCGTTGACGGAGGCGAGCGGGCGGGCCTCGTAGACGACCTCGGTGCGGCCGGCCGCGTGCAGTTGGAACACCTCGGCGAGGTCCTGCCGGGTCCCGACGATCGAGCCGATCACCGAGATGCCGTTCAGGACCGTGTCGAAGATGGGCACCCGGATCGTGCCGTGGGCCGGCAGGGCCACCATGACCAGCTTGCCGCCACGCCGCAACCCGGAGCTCACAGCCTCGAAGGCCTCGTCGTTCACCGCGAGCGCGATGGCGGCGTGGGCTCCGCCGTGCCGCTTGAGCACCTCGCCGACGTTCTCCTTGCGGGCGTCGATGACGATGTCCGCGCCGAGTTCGGCGGCCAGCCGGAGCTTCTCGTCGGTCACGTCGATCGCGGCGACCGTGGCGCCGGCGATCTTCGCGTACTGCACGGCCAGATGCCCGAGCCCGCCGACACCGGAGATCGCCACGAGCTGCGCGGGCCTGACGCCGGCGACCTTGAGCGCCTTGTACGTGGTGACGCCGGCGCAGGTCAGCGGGGCGGCCTCCAGGGCGCTGATCCCGTCGGGCACCGGCTGGGCGAAGTCGGCCCACGCGAGCATCTTCTCGGCGTACCCTCCGTCGCAGCCGTACCCGGTGTTGATCTGCTGCTCGCACAGCGTCTCCCAGCCGGACAGGCAGTGCTCGCACCGCCCGCACGCCTTGCCCAGCCAGGGCACGGCGACCCGCTGCCCGACGGCCAGATGGGTGACGCCCTCCCCCAGCGCCTCCACCAGGCCCACGCCCTCGTGCCCGGGGACGAACGGCGGGTTGGGCCTGACCGGCCAGTCGCCGTGGGCGGCGTGGATGTCGGTGTGGCACAGCCCGGAGGCCTCCACCCGCACGCGAACCTGACCGGGGCCGGGCTCGGGGTCGGGCCGCTCCTCGATGACCAGGGGTTCACCGAACGCTCGTACGACCGCTGCCTTCATGGGTCTCTTCTCCTCGGGAGGGACGGGTCAGCCGTGGGGGACGACGGCGACGGGGGCGGTGGAGTGGTGCAGGACGGCGTGCGTGACATGGCCGATGTGGGCGCCGAACGGGTTGCGGCGGATACGCCGGCCCACGACGACCAGGGAGGCCTCGCGAGACGCGTCCACCAGGTGGACGGCCGGGCTGCCGTAGCGGGTCGTCTCGACGACCTCCACGTCCGGGAACTTCTTGCGCCAGGGGCGCAGCACCTCGGCCACGGCCTCGGACGCGCTCAGGGAGAGCGCCTCGTGCAGCGCCGGGTTGACGGGAGTTCCGTACGCGTAATACGGCGGCGGGTTCCAGGCGTGGACGACCCGCAGGGAGGTGGCGCGGCGCTCGGCGGCGTCGAAGGCGAACTCGATCAGCGTCTCGTCCGGGTGCTCGACGTCGAGTCCGAGGACCACGGGCCTGAACGGGGTCGCGGCGGACGGAATACCCGCCGGGTCCATCTCGTGCTCGTCGGCGGCCGCTTCCAGCGCGCGGACCAGTACGACGGGGCGATCCGCGTGCGCGATGGCGGACAGGCCGACCGAGCCGACCATGAACCCGCCGAGCCCGCCGAGGCCGCGTGAACCGAGGACGAGCAGTTCGGCGCTCTTCGCCGCCTTGGCCAGGGTGTCGCCGGGGTGACCGGAGACCTGCTCCGTGGATACCTCGACGCCCGGGTGGCGCAGCCGGATGCCCTCGGCGGCTTCCCGGGGGATCCTCTCGGTCCAGTACTGCTGGGTCTCCGCGCCGAGGAGCGGCGCCTGGGCCATGGGATCCGGCACCGGCTCCCACACCTGCACGATCTTCAGGGGCAGGCCGCGCAGCTTCGCCTCGCGGGCCGCCCATTCGGCGGCGGCCCTGCTCTCCTGCGAGCCGTCGAGACCTACGGTGATGGTACGGAGCATGATCTCCACTTCCTGGGGTGAGGGTTCCGGTTCAATCGTCGTCTTCGGGCGGTTCCGCGTGCAGGGGCCACTGGTCCCGATCCGGGGCCGGTCGACCCCCCGCACGGCTCGGGGCGGTGGGCCGGATGACAGGCCCACCGCGCCGTCGATACTCAGCGCAGCCAGCTGTGGCCACGGACGACGGGCAGCCGGGCCCAGAGCCGTCCCGCGCCCAGGGTGTCGCCGGCGGCGACAGCGGCCAGGACGATCAGGGCGGCGGCGTAGATCAGGTGGGAGTCGACGAACGGGTTCGTCGACATGCTCACCGAGCCGTCCGAGAGGTGCCTGGCGGGCGGCCACTCGGCGAGCCACATCAGCGCCATCATCACGGTGCCCGCGACGGCGGCGGCCCGCAGAGCGACACCGGCGACCAGGGCCAGGCCGATGCCGAGCAGACCGAGCATGAACAGCCAGTCCGCCCACGGGTCGCCCGCCCAGGAGTGGAACGTGGACTTCATCGGCCCGACAGCCACCGAGCCGAGGAAGCCCTTCGTCGGCGAACCGCCGTCGACCCAGCCCTTGCCGGACGGGGTGGCGTAGCCGAAGCCGAAGGTCTTGTCGAGGAACGCCCACAGGAAGACGAACCCGGTGAGCAGGCGCAGCGAGGCGAAGGCGTAACCCCGTGCGGTGTGCGTGCCGGTGCCTGCCGACACATCCGACGCGGAGGCGGAGGCGGTCCGGTCGCTGCGGAACGAGGGCAGACGGAAGCCGGAACTCCGGTGCGGGTGCTCGTGCACGGCCATGGTCGTGGTTCCCTTCGGTGGGGGGGCGGTGCCTGACACCACTCACTGTGGCCGCGCGCACCCGGTCGGCGACGGATGCCGAAGGTCCACGGCCACGGGGCCGAACGGCCCTGTTCCCAGGGGCCGTTGGGCCATGAGCGGCACGCCGGACAGGTGGCCTCCCGCCGTGATTCCCGCGCCGGTGGATCATGAGGGCAGACGACGGAAGGCGGCGCATGTCCCAGGGCTCGGACAGACACGTCCCGAAGTGGCACCGGCTGGCGCCCGGTCTCGTCGCGCTCCTCGGCTACCGGCGGGCGTGGCTGCGGGGAGACCTGCTCGCCGGGGTGACCGTGGCCGCGTACCTGGTTCCGCAGGTCATGGCCTACGCGGGTGTGGCCGGGCTTCCGCCGGTCGCCGGACTGTGGGCGATCCTGCCGGCCCTCGCGATGTACGCCCTGTTCGGTTCCTCACGGCTGCTGTCGGTCGGCCCCGAGTCCACGACCGCCCTCATGACGGCCGCCGTGGTCGCCCCGCTCGCCGCCGGGGACGCCGGACGCTACGCGTCGCTCGCGGCCACCCTCGCACTCACGGTCGGGCTGCTCTGCCTGGCCGCCCGGACGATGCGCCTCGGCTTCCTCGCGGACCTGCTGTCCCGCCCCGTACTGATCGGCTACCTGGCTGGCGTGGCCCTCATCATGATGGTGGACCAGCTGCCCAAACTCACCGGGGTGCGGACGACCGGGTCGGCGTTCTTCCCCCAACTGTGGTCCTTCTTCGGCAACTTGACGGACGTCCACCTGGCCACTGTCGTCTTCTCGGCCGTCGTCCTCGTGTTCCTGTTCGCGCTGGTCCGTTACGTCCCCGCCGTGCCGGGCCCCCTGGTGGCGTTCGTCCTCGCCACCGTCTCCGTGTCGGTCTTCGACCTCGACGGCCGGTACGGACTCAAGGTGATCGGCGCGGTCCCGTCCGGCCTGCCGAGCCTCGCCGTCCCCGACCTGGGCGAGCTGCCGCACCTGGTGCTGCCCGCGCTCGGCGTGCTCCTGGTCGCCTACACCGACTTCATCCTCACCGCGCGTGCGTTCACCGACCCCGACGACCCGGGTCCAGGGCTCGACGCCAACCAGGAGTTCTTCGCCCTGGGCACGGCCAACCTGGGCGCCGGGATGCTGCACGGCTTCCCGGTGAGCAGCAGCGCCAGCCGCACCGCCCTCGCCTCCTCCGCCGGCGCCCGCAGCCAGGCGTACTCACTGGTGGCGGGGGCGGTGGTGCTCGCGGTGCTGCTCTTCCTGAGCCCGCTGCTGACGCACACACCGTCCGCCGTGCTCGGCGTGCTCGTCGTCTACGCCGCCGTCCGCATGATCGACCTCGCCGGCTTCCGCCGGCTGGCCTCGTTCCGCCGCCGGGAGCTGCTCCTGGCGCTCGGCTGTCTCGCCGGGGTGCTCGCCCTGGACATCCTGTACGGGGTGATCGTGGCCGTCGGCCTGTCGGTGGCCGAGCTGCTGACGCGGGTGGCGCGTCCGCACGACGCCGTCGAGGGACTCGTCCCCGGCATGGCCGGCATGCACGACGTCGACGACTACCCGCAGGCCCGGACGATTCCCGGTCTGCTCGTCTACCGCTACGACTCGCCCCTGTTCTTCGCCAACGCGGAGGACTTCCGCCGCCGCGCCCTGGCCGCCGTCGACGAACAGTCCGGCCCCGTCCGCTGGTTCGTCCTCAACACCGAGGCCAATGTCGAGGTCGACATCACCGCCCTCGACGCGGTCGACGAACTGCGCCGCGAACTGACCGGCCGGGACGTCGTGTTCGCCCTCGCCCGGGTGAAGCAGGATCTCCGGAACGACCTGAAGGCGTACGGCCTGCTGGACTCGGTCGGTGAGGACCTGATGTTCCCGACGCTGCCGACCGCCGTGGCCGCGTACCGCACGTGGCTCGCCCGTCAGTAGCCCGTCAGCAGGCGGACACGCCGAGGGCTGGACAGCCCGCCGCTCCCCCTCCGACAGCCTCCCTCCTCACTCTTCGGTGCCGTATGGCGCGATCGAGGGGCCAGGTGGCCCATGGCCTGCCCGCAGGGCCTGGCACAAGCTGGCCCTGGAAGTCCGTACACCGCTGTCGCGGAGGCACACCATGAACGCTTCCCTCACCCCCAGCCCCGGCATGCTGCGCGCACTGTCCGCCGAACACCGCCAGCGGCTCATGCGCGTCGCCCGGGAGGTGTCCGTGCCCCAGGGGGCACGTCTGTTCAACGAGGGTGGACGCGCCGACCGCTTCTGGATCATCCGCAGCGGCAGGATCGAGCTCGACATCCATGTGCCGGGCCGTCGAGCGGCTGTCATCGAGAGCCTCGGGTCCAACGAACTGGTCGGCTGGTCCTGGCTCTTCCCCCCGCACGTCTGGCATCTGGGCGCCGAGGCGACCACTCCGGTGCGGGCCTACGAGTTCGACGCCACGGCCGTCCGGTCCCTGTGCGAGGACGATGTGGCCCTGGGCAACGACGTCTCCCAGTGGGTCGGCGGGGTACTCGCCCACCGTCTCAGCGCGGCCAGGATCCGCCTCCTCGACCTGTACGCCCCGTACGGCGCCGGAAGCGCCGTCTGACCCGAACGCACCCGTGCCCCTCATCGAGGGCGAGGGCCTGGAGAGGCCGGTGCCGTCACCGAAGGTGTCGTCAGCCGTGCCTGCGGTGGCGGCGCGGCTGGTCCGCGCCGTCGAGGGAGTCGCGGACGTGGAACTCGGCCCACCCGGCACGGAGAGCCGTCTCCACCAGTCACCGGCCGGGGCCGTCTCCTCCGAGTGAGTGGGGCCGGTCGGCCCTAGTGCATCCGGCCTCGGCGCGTGATGATCGGCGTGACGGGGCAGCCGCCGTCTGTCCTCCGCCGGGGAACGAGGGGTCACCATGCCAGAGCCACGCACGTTCAGCGAGCAGAACCCGATCCGGGTGTTCCTGCTGGACGACCACGAGGTCGTCCGCCGCGGCCTGGCCGATCTCCTCGATTCCGAACCCGACATCTCGGTGATCGGCGACGCCGGCACCGTCGACCAAGCGCTCGCCCGAGGCCCCGCGCTGCGCCCCGACGTCGCCGTCCTCGACGTGCGCCTGCCGGACGGCGACGGCATCTCCGTCTGCCGGGAACTGCGCAGCCAGATGCCGGAGCTGGCCTGCCTGATGCTGACCTCCTTCGACGACGAGGAGGCCCTGCTCGACGCGATCATGGCCGGTGCCTCCGGCTACGTCCTCAAGCAGATCAAGGGCTCCGACCTCGTCTCGGCGGTACGCACAGTGGCCTCGGGCCAGTCGATGCTGGACCCCGCGACCACCGCCCGCCTGATGCGCTCGCTGCGGGCCGATCCGGCCGAGGCCCCGTCCGTGCCGTCCGAGCTGGAGAGTCTGTCACCGCGCGAGAGGGACATCCTGGCGCTGATCGGCGACGGCCTGACCAACCGCGAGATCGGCACGAAGCTCTACCTGTCCGAGAAGACCGTCAAGAACCACATCTCCCGCCTGCTGGCCAAGCTGGGCGTACAGCGCCGGGTCCAGGCCGCCGTCCTCGCCTCCCACCTGGGGCAGCCCGAGCCGACCGAACACCGGACCAGGTGAGAAAGGGCAGGCCTGCCGGGCCCACGCGACGGGCCGGACGACCACACCGGTCCCGCCCACACCCACAGGCCCACCGCAGGCGAGCCACACCCACCGCTGATCCGACGCACCCGCGCCCACTCCGGGCCGCATGACGCTTACCAGCCGGGTCAGTCCGCCAGGGCGGCCGGGCGTACGGCCTCCGGCCCGAAGCGTCGGCGGGCGCGGTCGGCGGCGGCTTCGGCCGCGCGGGCGCGGACATCACCAGGATCCAGAGAGAGCTGGCGGTAGGCACTCCGGGCCGGCAGCAGGCCTTCGGCACGCACAGTGAAGGCCCTCACTCGTGCCCGCTGCAGTCCCAGCGAGGCCAGCAGACCCAAGGCAGCTCCGGCAAGGGCGGGTGAGTGGGCGGTGGGCTCCGTCAACCCGCGAGTACGCGCGGTGGAGCTGCGGTCGGCGTACCGCACGGTGAGGGTGAGTCTGTTGGCGACCTGGCCTTCACCGCGCAGGCGTTGACCGATCTGATCGGCCAGTCCCAGGACCGCGCGGTGATGCTGTGCGGGGTCTAGGCAGTCCCGCTCCAGTACGAGGTCGGCGACCATGTGCGCCGCCGGTTCCGCGAGGGTGACCGGACGGGGATCCTGGCCACGCGCGCGCTCGGTCAGCAGCCGGGCGGGGCCCGCGCCGAGAAGCCGCTGCAGAGTCCCTCCGGGCAGGTCGACGACCTGCCCGATGGTGTGCAGGCCGTATCGGTTGAGCGTTTCCGCTGTCGCGCGCCCGATCCCGGGCAGCGCGGTGACCGGGCGGGGATGCAGCCAGTCGGCGGCCTGCCCGTCGCGGATCCAGGTGGTGTCTCCCGGCGCGGACGCGTCGGCCGCCATCGCCGCCAGCATGCGGTTGCCCGCGAGTCCGGCGCTGCTGTCGATGCCGTAGAACCCCTTGAGCCTCATCTTCACCAGCTGAACGGCGTCGTAGGGCGACAGATCGAAGTATCTGAGCGCCGACGTCAGGTCGAGCTGGACGGCGTCGGGCGGGACAGCCTGGACGTGAGGCGTGACACCGGACATCAGTTCGATTACGTCTGCGTACTGAGCCTCGCTCAGCGCGGCGTGCAGATGGAGGTGGGCGATGTGCCGCTGACGCGCGGTCGGCTTCGTGGTCATCCCGCGCTCCCCGGACTGGTGTGGCCGAACTTCTTTAGGTCGGCCGAGCGGGTACCGGCGGGTTGCAGATCGGCGTACGGGTGCAGCCGAGCCCCTGTCGTCCCGTTGGCCAGGGTCCGCCGCGGCTGGGCGGGGGTCGGGGACGGGCGGTCGGCGCCGAGGAGGGCGAGGGCGGCCTCGGGGCCGTTGTCGCGGCGGGCGGCGGCGATCTCGTCCAGGTCCCAGGCCATGGAGCCGACCACGGTACGCCGGGTGCCGCGCACCTGGACCGTGCCGCGCACCAGCAGCAGCCCGCTGTGGAAGACGGTGTACGCGCAGGCCGGATGCGAATCCTCGAAGAAGGCCAGGTCGACCAGGCCGGACCCGTCCTCCAGGGTCACGAAGATGACCCGCTTGCCGCTGGCGATCGGCGGAGTCTGGGTCGAGGCCCGCACCCCGGCCACGAGAACCTGCTGCCCGGCCCGCATCCCGGCCAGGTGGGCGGCATCGGTCGCACCGATCTCCCGCAGCAACCGGTGATGATGCTCCATCAGATGCCTGGAGACGTCGATGCCGAGGGTGTTCAGCTCGGCGCTGAGGGCCTCGCGTCCGGTCATCTCCGGCAGACCGCTCGGCTCCACTCCCCCAACAGCCCCTGTGGAGATGGGCAGTTGACCCGAACCAGCGGTCCGGTTGCGGGACTGCCGGTGCAGCTCGGCGATCTGGAGCAGCAGGTCACGCCGGGTGAGACGCCCGTCGTGCAGACAGCCCAGGGCGCCGATCTCCGCGAGGCGTTCGGCGACCGGACGGCTGAGGTGGGCCCGCTGCCAGAAGTCCGACAGCGATCCGTACGGCTGCCCCTCCTCGATCCGGGCGCACTCGTCCTCGCTGATGCCGTGTACAGCGGAGAGGGCGAGCCGTACACCCCACTGGTCTCCGTCGGTCTTCTCCACGGTGTGCTTCACCCGGGAGTGGTTGATGTCGACGGACAGGATCGGCACACCACGCCGGCGGGCGTCGGAGACCAGGACCCGCTTGGGCCACATCCCGGGGTCGTGTTCGAGCAGCCCGGCCAGCAGGAACGCCGGATGGTGCGCCTTGAGCCAGGCGCTCTGCAGGGCCGGCACGGCGAAGGCGACCGCGTGGGCACGGCAGAAACCGTACGCGCCGAAGGCCTCGACGGTCCTCCAGACCTCGTCCCGGACGGCCGCGCTGTAGCCACGCGCGCGTGCCAGGCCGTGGAACCAGTCCCTGATCGCGGGTAGCCGGCCCTTGTCACCGAGCGCCCGCCGGGCGATCTCCGCGAGGGCCAGGTCGCAGCCGGTCATCACATGCAGTGTCTCGATGATCTGTTCGTGCCAGATGGTCACGCCGTAGGTGTCGGCGAGCACCGGTTCCAGGTCCGGGTGGGCGTACGACGGTGTGCCGCCGTGCCGGGCGGCGATGTACCGCTCGGGCATGCCGCCGGCGACCGGCCCCGGGCGGAAGAGGCTGATGTCGGCGATGACGTCCTGCACGTCACGCGGCTGCAGCCTCGACAGAAGATCCTGTTGGCCGGGTGACTCCAGCTGGAACAGGCCGAGGGTCTGGCTGGCCTGGATGAGCTTGAAGGCGAAGACGTCGTCGAGCGGCACCTGCCGGGGGTCGTCGAGGTCGATGTGGTGGCCGGTGGTGCGCTCGATCTCGGCGACGGCATGGGCCATCGCGGACTGCATCCGCACGCCCAGGACGTCGAGTTTGATGTTGCCCAGCGCCTCGATCTCCTCCTTCGCCGCCATCGCCATGGGGTAGTCGCCCTGCGGCGTGGGCTGCACCGGCAGCCGGTCCAGGAGGGTCGCGTCGCTGATGACCACTCCGCAGGGGTGCATGGCCATGCCGTGGACGAGGGAGTCGAGGCCTTCCGCCAGCTCCCACAGCGGTCCGTACCGGTGCGCCTCGGCCGCCAGGCGCCGCAGTTCGGGCAGTTCGGCGAGGGCACCGGTGATGTCCGAGGCACGCAGGTGCGGGAAGCTCTTGGCGATCCGGTCGACCTCGGCCGGGGCGATACCCAGCGCGAGGCCGGTGTCCCTGAGCGCCCTGCGCGCCCGGTAGGTCTCGGGCATCGCGGTGACCGCGACCCGCTCCTTGCCGAACCGCTCGAAGATCGTGTCGTAGCACTCCAGGCGTCGGGCGGACTCCACGTCGATGTCGATGTCGGGCAGCGAGGCCCTGCGCACGCTGAGGAAGCGTTCGAACAGCAGGTGGTGGTCGAGCGGGTTCGCGGTGGCGATGTCCAGGGCGTGGCAGACCAGCGAGCCGGCGCCCGAACCGCGGGCCGCGACCCGGATGCCCTTGGCCCGGATGTCGGCCACCACCTGGCCGACGGCGAGGAAGTACGAGGCGTAGTCCAGCGTGGAGATCACCTCGAGCTCCTCGTCCAGCCGGCCCCGCGCCTCCGGGCTGCGGTCGAGGCCACGGCGGACCAGGCCCTCCTCGCACCGCCGGCGCAGCAACTGTGCGGCGCCGCCCGCTCGACGCTCGGCGCCGAAGAGCGAGGGTTCCGGGAAGTGCCGGGCGCCGAGGCCCAGGTCCGCCACCGGGTCGACGACGCACAGGGCCGCCGTGTCCATGGTGTCCGCCAGCAGGCGGCGGGCCCTTCGGACGTCCGCTCCGGCGCATTCGGCGACCATCCGCGCGACGGCCTCCATCTCTCTCCCGTCCTTGAGCCACCGCTGTCCACCGTCCAGGCGGCGCCGGTCGATGGGCCGCAGCAGCCGGGCGGCGTCCAGGACGTCGGCGAGGCGGTGCTGGTCGGGGTCGGCGTAGCGGACGGCGTTGGAGAGTACGGCCACGGTGTGGGTGCGGTCGGCCAGGGCGAGGGTGCGGGCGGCCAGGCGCAGGGATCCCGGACCTGCGCCGAAACGTTTCTCCCCTGCATCTACTGCATCTACGGCTACGGCTTCCAGGCGGACCCCCTCCCCGAAGATCTCCTTCCAGGGCGCCAGCAGCTTCGTCGCGACGTCCTCCCGGCCCACCGTCAGCGCCCGCACCGGCTCCGAGAGCGGGCCGAGCAGCACGGTCAGACCGGGACCGCCGTACGCACGCAGGGCTTCCCACGGCACCATCACCGGCGCCGCGCCGGACGCCGTACCGACATACGCGGCCGAGGTGATCCGGCACAGCCGCGCCCAGCCCTCCCGGTCCCGCGCGAGCAGCGTGAACCGCAGCGGCGGCTCGACCACATGGGCACCGCCACGCGCCGGGGTACGGCGTCGCCGGTCCGGGGGCGCCGGCGCGAGGGCGGCCACCGCCAGGTCGACGCCGAAGACCGGCCGCACCCCTTCCTTCGCGCAGGCGCGGGCGAACCGTACGGCGCCGGTGACCGTGTCCCGGTCAGTGAGGGCCAGCGTCCCCATGCCACGCTCGGCGGCCCGCCGGGCGAGTTGCTCGGGGTGGGCGGCGCCGTAGCGGGCGGAGTAACCGGACGCGACGTGCAGATGGGCGAAGCCCGTCATGCCGCACCTCCATCACGTCACTCCTTTTCGGCCACGCAATCGATCATCAGTTCGATGATCGACCGACAGTTGATTCGCACTTCCGTTCGATTGGTTCGTTCACTCTAACCCCATCGGCCCCGGTCAGCGACTTGATCAAGGGCGCGCCACGGGTACCCAAAGGCCCCAGATGCCGTCCTGGCCCCCGCATACAGCCCCACCGAAAAGCGGCCGAACAACGACCGAACAACCCCGCCGACGACCTCGCCGAACGGGTGGCTCCGCCAGCCGGACAAGGGAGAGCCCCCGCGCGCGAATCGCGTGCGGGGGCTCGCCTGCTGCTGCCGACGGCAGGGTCAGGCCGTGCGGAAACCCGATGGTGCCGTGGGACGGACGCGTGCCCTAGAAGACGTTGACGCCGTAGGCGCTCAGGGCCTCTGTGACGGGCTGGAAGAAGGTCGTACCACCGGAGGAGCAGTTGCCGCTGCCGCCAGAGGTCAGACCATAGGCGACGCCACCGTTGGAGTAGAGCGGGCCGCCGGAGTCGCCGGGCTCGGCGCAGACCGTGGTCTGGATCATGCCGTAGACGACATCGCCGCCGCCGTAGTTGACGGTCGCGTTGAGCGCGGTGACCCGGCCGCTGTGGATACCGGTGGTGGAACCGCGACGGTTGACCGTCGTACCCACGGACGGGGTGGCGGCGCTGGTGATGTCGACGTTGCCGACGCTGCCGGAGATCGAGCTCGTGGGGTAGCTGCTCGCGTACTTGACGATCCCGTAGTCGTTCGTCGGGAAGCTGGAGCCCGCGGTCGCGCCGAGCAGTGCCGTACGACCGGAGTTGGACCACCAGTTGCCCGCGCCGTCGGTGCAGTGACCGGCGGTCAGGAAGTAATAGGTCGAACCGCTGCGGACATTGAAGCCCAGGGAACAGCGCCAGCTACTCGCATAAATCGCGTCACCGCCGGAGATCAGCTTGGTGAACCTGCCCGGCGTCCGCTTGATGGTGATGGCCTCGGCGGTGCTGCCCGCCTGCCGCTTGATCTTCGCGATTTCCGCCCTGGAGACCGTGCTGTCTGCGGTGACGACAACACGGTTCGCCTTGGCGTCGATGGCCCAGGCGGTGCCCGGGATGTCGGCCTTGAGCACCGAGCTGCTCGTGGCGGCGAGCTGGGCGGTACTGAAGGTGGTGGCGTCGGCGGCGGTCGCGCTGGGGATCGCGACGGCGGCCGTGGCCACGAGTCCGGTGCTGACCGCGATCAGCCGGGTCCGTCTCGTGATGCCACTGGTGGGGGTGGTGCGCTTGATCCTCACTTGTCGTTCCTCCACAGGGGAAGTCGGGGGCCCGCGTGGGGTCGGGGCCCGTGAGGCGCAGTCAGGGACCGCTCTTTCCGGATGCGGACATGCTGTGACCCTGACAAGCGCTGGGTGGGAGTATTCGGCCGTTCGACCGGTCGACGCAAGGGCGCCTTTCGGCCTCACAGTGTTCAACCCCCCTACGATCCAGGGGGGTTGATCAAGTAACTAGGTGTCCTGGCGGAGCTCGCGTGCTCCTGCGGGCATCGTGCGCCCCTCGGCGTCCGGCGCGGCGACCCGCAGGAACTCGATCCGGTGCGTACCGACGAGTGAGAGGGGCCCATGGGGCGCCGACACCGTCTCGATGCGCCGTTCGTGCCACTGCTGCCACGCCTCGGCGGCGTCCGCCGTCATGAACTCACTCCAGCTCACTCCCTGGAAAACCGTGCGCCGCCATCGGCACACGCCCGGACCACGCGTCCTGTGCGTGGCCGTACACCACCTGTATGTCATCTTTACGAGGGCGGCGCTCAGTCAGCCCGTCCATACGGGTCGACCGCACCCGGCCCGCCCGAGGCCACCTTCACCGGGGCGAAGTCGGGCAGTGGACCCCCGGGGCGGAGAGATCGCCGCCCGTCCGCGGCCGGGTGGCCAGGACACTCCCCCGCGTCCCTGACCGACCGGGTGCACCGGTCCGCGAGAGGGGTCAGCCCCCGGGTGCTCCCCCGCTCCCTCAGGGTGCGGCGCCGGCGTTCCGTCGCCGAGCCGCTCCAGCTCGCGGCACTACTCGGCTCGGCAGGGACGCGCAGCCCGTTCGGATCGCGCCCCAAGTCCTGTACGGCAGCCAGCAGTTCGCCCCGTACGGCACACGTCGGTGTCGGCGGCCCGCCGCTGGGCACACGTACGTGGACGGCGGGCCCAGTGGTCGCGGAATCGCAGATCTCGCCGCCGAAGACAAAGGAGTGACCTGGTGTCAGCTGACCCTCGGAGGCGACTGGGCCCTTTCCCGAGCCCTCCTGAGCCTCCGTCAGAAAGCGGACAGGAGGCCCATTCACCCATACGTCCCAACGGTCACCCATACGCCACGAAGAATCATATTTCACTCTCAGTCAGCAGCCGAACACAACAACACCCTTGCGGGACGGGGGCTCTCGACGAAATGGTTGTGCACCAGTACCGTCACGAAACCCCCGCGCGGCGTCTATTCACTTGGCGCGCCATCCGCATCATGGATGACCATAGGGATGCGGAATGCATGAGAGACCGCTGTGAGAGGAGGCGTCCATGGGATCGGTACGCAAGGCGAGTGCCTGGCTTGGCCTCGTCGACGACAACGATGACGAGCGTTACTACGACGACGACTACTCCGAGGGAACCGAGCAGCCCGGCGATGCCTGGGTAACGGACCCCCGGGTCAAGATCGCGGGTGAGGTGGCCGAGGAGAAGGGCCGCCGCATCGGCACGGTCACCCCGGACAGCTTCCGGGACGCCCGCGCCATCGGCGAGCTCTTCCGGGACGGCGTCCCGGTCATCATGAACCTCACCGCCATGGAGGCCGCCGACGCCAAGCGCGTCGTCGACTTCGCCGCAGGCCTCATCTTCGGCCTGCGCGGCTCCATCGAGCGGGTGTCCAACCGCGTGTTCCTGCTGACCCCCGCCGACACGGAGATCATCAGCGGGGAGGCCCAGCCGCATCGGGCGGACGGCTTCTTCAACCAGAGCTGAGCAAGGCAGCTCACCGGCCCCGCCGTCCGTTGTTCAGGTCAGCGGAAGGCGTCAAGTCCGGTGAGCGCCTTGCCCAGCACCAGCTGGTGCATCTCGACGGTGCCCTCGTACGTGAGCACCGACTCGAGGTTCGTCGCGTGCCGCATCACCGGGTACTCGAGCGAGATCCCGTTGGCGCCGAGAATCGTCCGGGCCGTACGGCAGATGTCGATGGCCTCTCGTACGTTGTTGAGCTTGCCGAAGCTGACCTGCTCGGGACGCAGGCGGCCGGCGTCCATGCGCCGCCCCAGATGATGGGCGAGCAGAATCCCCTTGTGCAGCTCCACCGCCATGTCGGCGAGCTTGGCCTGCGTGAGCTGGAACCCGCCGATGGGCCGCCCGAACTGCTCGCGCGTCTTCGCGTAGTCGACCGCGGCCTCGAAGCAGGACCGGGCCGCCCCCATCGCACCCCAGACGATCCCGTAACGGGCGTGCGACAAACAGCTCAGGGGACCGCGAAGGCCGGTGACGTCCGGCAGTACGGTATCGGTGGGCAGCCTCACGTCGTCGAGCACCAGCTCACTGGTGACGGAGGCGCGCAGCGACCACTTGTGCTTGATCTCGGGCGCGGAGAACCCGGGGGTGTCGGTGGGCACGACGAAACCCCGGATGCCGTCGTCGGTCTGCGCCCAGACGACGGCCACACCGGCGACCGACCCGTTGGTGATCCACATCTTCCGCCCGTTGAGCACCCAGTCGCCGCCCGCGCCGTCACGCTTGGCGTACGTCCGCATGCCGGCGGGGTCGGAGCCGTGGTCGGGCTCGGTCAGCCCGAAGCAGCCGATGACGTCGCCGGCGGCCATCTGCGGCAACCAGTGCTGCTTCTGCTCCTCGCTGCCGAAGGCGTGGATGGCGTACATGGCGAGCGATCCCTGTACGGAGACGAGGGAGCGGATGCCGGAGTCGGCGGCCTCCAGTTCCAGGCAGGCGAGTCCGTACTGCACGGCGGAAGCACCGGCGCAGCCATACCCCGTGAGCGACATCCCGAGGGCGCCGATGCCGCCCAGCTCACGGGCGAGCCCCCTGATGTCCGGCAGCTCACCCTCCTCGAACCACCCGGCGACATACGGCAGCACGCGGTCCGCCGCCCAGCTCCGCACGGTGTCCCTGATCGCCAGGTCCTCCGCGTCGAGCAGGTCGTCGAGGCCGAGCGGGTCGGCGGGGTCGAAAGGGGGCAACTTCGCGAACACAGCCACAGGAGCCTCCGACAACTCAAACTAGCACCGCTAGTTACGTGCGGGTGAGGGTACGCCCGTGTACCCGGCCGTACAACCAGGACCAAAGAGTCTCCCGCCGTGTCGTCGGCGACCGTCCCGTCGTGGTCCGCCCCGGCCACCCGTCACGCACCCGCAGTCGCCGTTGCTCCCGCACCCCCACAGGAGAGGTCCGCCTCTCGAGTAACCGTCACGGGTGGTGGCTGGGTGGGAGATGTATGGCGTTCACACCGAGACGCGCGGCTCCGTCATCCCCCGGGGACCCGGCACCGCTGCCACCTCCCCGCCCCCGCACCTCATCACCCTCGGCAACCGCAACGCCATCACCGCCCCCAGCACCAACAACCCCGCGCTCACCAGCAACGTCACATGCAGCCCGTGCACAAACGCGTCCCGAGCCGCCGCCCGCAGGGCAACTCCGGGCGACCCCCCGAGCCGCCCGGCAACCTCGTACGCCTCGCCCAGTGAATGCCCTGCCGCGGCCGACGCCGACGCCGGAACCCCCGGCACCGACCCCACCCCAGGCGCGTACGCCGCGTTCATCACGCTTCCCAGGAGCGCGATCCCGATCCCCGCGCCCAACTGGTACGACGTCTCACCGATCGCCGCCGCCCCGCCCGCCTGCGCCGCCGGAGCCTCGCTCAGCATCGACTCGTACGCCGCGAACAGCGTCGTCTCCAGTCCGAACCCCAGCAGCACGAACCCGGCCAGCAACAACCCCGCGTTGTCCTCGCCGCCCATCGCCGTCAGCATCCCGACCGCCGCCGCGGTGAGACAGAACCCGGCGCACACCATCGCCCGAGGCCCGAACCTCCGCAGCAGCCGCGCCCCCACCAGCCCCGCCGCCATCGCCGCCACCGTCAGCGGCAGCAGCCGTAGCCCGGTCTCCAGCGGTGAAAGCTTCAGCACCAGTTGCAGATACTGCGCCGCGATCAGCTCGAGCCCGACCAGCGCGAGCATCGCCAGCACGATGCACCCCACGGACGTACTGAACGCCGGCCGCGCGAACATCCCCAGGTCCACCAGCGGATGCGTACGCCGCCGCTGCCTGCGTACGAAGAGAACGAGCAGCGCCACGCCCACCACCAGGGGAAGAACCGTGAAAAGGCTCCCGGCCCCGTCCCCGCCACCCAGCCGTTTCACGCCCAGCACGACCCCGAACAGCCCGGCCGCCGCCGTCAGCGCGCCGATCACGTCCCACGGACCGTCACTTCGCTCGCCGCGCGACTCGGGCAGTAGCAGCCGCCCGACCGGCAGGCTGACCAGCATCAGGGGGATGTTGACGAGGAAGACCGACCCCCACCAGAAGTGCTCCAGCAGAAAGCCGCCGAGCAGCGGACCGACCGCGGCGCCCACCGCGGCCACCGCGCTCCAGACCCCGATCGCCAGCGCCCGTTCGCGCCGGTCGGGAAAGACCTGGCGAAGGATCGACAGCGTCGCGGGCATGATCATCGCGCCGCCGACGCCCAGCAGCGCCCGCGCGAGGATGAGCGTCTGCGCGCTGCCGGCGAACGCGGCCATACCGGAGGCGACGCCGAAGAGCCCGTACCCGAGGAGCAGGATCCGTCTGCGGCCGACCCGGTCGCCCAGCGTGCCGAACAGGATCAGCAGCGAGGCGCAGACCAGCGGATAGATGTCGACGATCCAGAGGAGCTCCATCGCACCGGGCCGGAGATCCTCGCTGACGGCGGGCACCGCCACATGCAGCACGGTCGCGTCGACCGCGACGAGCAGCAGGCTCGTGCAGAGGACGAACAGGACGACCCAGCGGTTGGCGCTCGCCCCGGCCGCCCGGCGGCGCAGCGCGGCGGCAGCCCTGGTCGTCCCGGACATGTACGTACCTCCAAGGTTCCCTCGCGTTCGGCGGTCCGCGGGGTGGGGACTCCCCGGGGCTCCGGCCGAGGAGGAGCGGTTGTCCCCGGCCGCACGGCGAAAAGCGAGTGATCCAACAGCGTACGCGAGTTCGCAGCGGCGAAAAGTGGCGGACCTCTCACCCGCTCACGGAACCCATGTGTCCTCCACCACGCGTTTACCACGCATTCTGCGGGCCACACCCTCCGCGCCGACGACGTTCCGTACGCCGTCGATAATCGACCGGTGACAGCTCTTGATACCCGCCCGCTCCCGGCGCTTCCCACGCTCCGCCGAGCCGCGCCCGCCCTCCTCGGGTACGCGGCCGTCCGCGTGCTGGGCCTGCTCGCGCTGGCCCTGTGGAGCGCGGCGCGGGACAAGGACGCGTACAAACTGCTGACCGCCCGCTGGGATTCGCTGTGGTACGCCCGGGTCGCCGAGCTCGGCTACGGCTATGAGGTGCGCCTGCCCAACGGTGACGTGCACTCGAACCTCGCCTTCTTCCCGCTGCTGCCCTGGCTGGAGCGGCTCCTGGCGTCCGTCACGCCGATGTCGTACGCGGACGCGGGCTTCGCGATCAGCGCGGTCGCCTCACTCGCCGCCGCCTGGGGCGTGTTCGCGGTCACGGATCACGTCTACGGTCGCCGCGCGGGCGTCTGCGCCGTGCTGCTGTGGGCGGTGCTGCCGGTCGGGATCGTCCAGTCGATGGCGTACAGCGAGTCACTGTTCACGGCCCTGGCCGCCTGGTCCCTGTACGCGGTCCTCACCGGCCGCTGGCTGACGGCGGGCACGCTGGCTCTGCTGGCCGGTCTGACCCGCCCGGTGGGACTCGCGGTGGTGGCGGCCGTGTGGGCGGCGGCCATCGCCTCGTCCACACCCGGCCGGCGCCGCGTCCTCGGCATGCTGATCGCGCCGCTCGGCGCCGCCGGTTACGTCCTGTGGGTCGGCCACCGCACCGGCAGGGGCCCCCTCGGCTACCTGGATGTCCAGGCCGGCTGGCGCAACGGTTTCGACGGCGGCGCCGCCTTCGCCCGCTTCGTCGCCGACAAGTTCACGTCCTTCCCCTCGGCCCTGGCCGGGGTCGGGCTCATCGTCGGCGTGGGCCTGGTGATCTGGCTGTACGTCACCTGTGTACGGCAGCGCCAGCCGTTGCCGCTGCTGGTGTACGCGGGGGTCGTCACCGCCCTCGCCCTGTGCGCGTCGAGCTACTTCGGCTCGAAACCACGCCTGTTGCTGCCCGCCTTCCCCCTACTGCTGCCGCTCGCCCTGGCGTTGGCCCGGCTGCGTACCTCCAGGTCGGTGCTGGTGACGGGTGTGGTCGCGGTTGCCTCGGCGGTCTACGGGGCGTTCTGGCTGAACGGCTCCGGTCCGCCCTGACCGACCTCAGGGCGAATTCCGGACAACAGCCCGGTGAACCATTCCGAAAGGGCAGTAAAACAGCGCCGCCTCATGATCAATGGAAATGAAGGAAAACCCGCACGTCGAATAGGGATTCCAGCGAATTAAACATCATCCTGAGATCAATCCCACATCACATCGTCATTACAAAGACGCGGATTGGGCGGAGGACTGAGCTCACTCGCTGTAACGTCGATTGGGTGCGTACCGAACGAAACCTTGCCCGTCTGGACCGGGTGTTCGCGAGACTGGACCGGGAACCGGACCGGCCGGCCCTCGACGTGCCGAAGATGAGCCGGCACAGGATCGTGCTCCTTGCCGCGACCCTGGCCTTCTATCTCGCCACCGTGTGGGCCGTAGTGATCACCTCGTGGTTGGTCCGGCTCGACTGGCAGGTCATGTTCTTCCGCCCGTACCAGCAGTGGCCGGAGATCCACGCGTTCCTCGACTACTACGTGGTGCTCGGCCAGCGCGGCCCCACCGCCGTGATGATCGCGGCCTGGCTGGGCTGGCGCGCCTGGCGCCAGCACACGCTGCGCCCGCTGCTCGTGTTCGGCGCGGCACTGCTGCTGCTCAACATCACGGTCGGTGCCGCCAAGATCGGAATGGGCCGCCTCGGACCGCACTACGCGACGACCATCGGCTCGAACGAGATGGGCATGGGCGGGGATATATTCCCCAGCGGTCACACCGCGAACGCCGTGGTGACCTGGGGCATCCTGGCCTATCTGGCCTCGACCCCGGGGACCAGGCGCTGGCTGTCCGCGAGTTCGGCGCTGATGTCGCTCGGCGTCGGCCTCACCACGGTGTACCTGGGCACGCACTGGCTGAGCGACGTCGTCCTGGGCTGGGTCGCGGGTCTGCTGGTCCTGCTGGCGCTGCCGTGGTGCGAGCCGCTGATCACCCGCGCCGAGACCTGGCTGCTGGACGCGCGCGACCGCAGGCGTGCCCGTGGCCTCGACACCGCGCCCGTACCGGCCTCGGTCGGCACGGCGGCGCTGCTCAAGCCGCCCGCGACGGCCGAGGAGGAGGCGGCGGCCCGCGACAACACCACCCCGGCGGCCCGCTCGTCCCGGACGCCCGCGCACCCCCAACACCCCGCCCACCTGGCCCCGGGGCCGCACGCGAGCCGCTCGGAGCGGACCCCGGTCACCCCGGCCGGCAGCCGCCGCCCACCGCACGCGGACCGCGCCCCGCGCGCCACGGGCACGCCGACGACCCGCCCCCTGCCCGGCAACGGCTGAAGGTTCAGCCCTTCCAGCAGCGTGTCACCGTGCCGCCGGTGACCTCGAAGTTGAGCCGCCCCGCCCGGTACTCCATGGTGATGATCGCCCCGGGCGGCAGCGACCGCACCGCCGACCAGCCGCGTTCTTCGGCGAGCCGCTCGGCCCGCGCGGAGTCGAGACCGACATAGTTGTCCGGATTGTCCTGGGGTTCTTCGGACCTGGGATTCGGTGCCATGCCCGCCACGGTAGGCGCCCACCGGCGACCGGGAAAGCCCGGACCCTCGCACCACGCGCCACTCGGTACGCATCCGGTCACGCTTCCGTCACAGACGGAAGGGCGGTCACCCGTCCTTCCCGCAGCCATTCGAACGTAATTCGCCATCTCTTCGCGGCCCCCTGATAAACCCCACCCAGGAAGGCCGGACCGGTAACACGCGGACGGCGAATTCCACAGATCAGCCGCACCGCCGCGCCTTACCCGCCTCTTACATACGCCATACATGCTGATGCCACGCGTCTTCGCGTCATCTCGTCGGCAGAGCACATAAAACGCCCACGATTTCTCCACACGACCCCCGCACCGCGCGTGCATACAGGGCCATGCATACCCGCCCTGCATACCGGGCCTTCATGAAGCCTCCCCCGAACCTCTTCCGGCGCGCAGCGACCGCGTCATCGCACGGGACAGCCGGTCCCGGGAAACCCTGATCGCGTCGACGAGCTCCGGGGGCTCCAGCACCTCGAACTCGAAGCCCATCACCATGACATGGATGACCATCACGTCGAGGCTCGGGGCCCCGGTGCGCAGCAGACAAGCCTCCTCGCCGTCCGGTTCCAGCGTCCCGGCGGAGGGCGAGATCCGCTCGGCGGCCTCCTCGATGGGCGCCAGCAGCCGAACGACGGCGTGCGAGGCGTACGCGCGCGTGGAGACGCCTTTGGAAACGTAGGCGGCCAGATCGTCGGCGGGAGGCGTACGAGGGGTGAAGCGCGGTCCGTGCGGCGGCTTCGGCGTGATGCGGTCCACCCGGAACGTACGCCAGTCGGCGCGGTCGACGTCCCAGGCGACCAGGTACCAGCGCCGCTCGGTGCACACCAGCCGGTGCGGCTCGACGGTACGGCGGGACACGGCACCTTCGTGTGTCCGGTACTCGAAGCGCAGTCGCTCCGTGTCCCGGCAGAGTTGGGCGAGTTCGCTGAGGACGGCCGGGTCGACCGCGGAGGGCAGCGACCCGCGCAGCATCGGCACGGTGAACGCGTTCAGGGCGCCGACCCTTCGGCGAAGCCGGTCGGGCAGCACCTGTTCGAGCTTGGCCAGCGCCCGTACCGAGGTCTCGCCGATGCCCTCGATGCCCTGTCCGGCCGCGGTCCGCAGCCCGACGGCCACGGCGACGGCCTCGTCGTCGTCCAGCAGCAGCGGCGGCAGTTCGGCGCCGGCGCCGAGCCGGTAGCCGCCGCCGGTGCCCGGACTGGCGTCCACGGGATAGCCCAGCTCGCGCAGCCGGTCCACGTCCCGGCGGACGGTACGCGGGGTCACCCCCAGGCGGCCTGCCAGGTCGGCGCCGGACCATTCGCGGTGGGCCTGGAGCAGCGAGAGCAGACGCAGCAGCCGTGCCGAGGTCTCCAACATGGGCCCGAGTCTGCCAGCGATCGAGGACAACCACTGTCCGCAAGGGTCAGGTCCGGTATGCCGACTGCGGTACGTCGAAGCGGTTGGCGTTCCTGTCCGGCGGACGCGGGCGCCCCACCCGGTCCGGGGACGGGGTGGGGCACAGCGCCTGAAGCGGGGGAGCGGCTCAGAAGTCGAGCTTCTGTCCGGGCATGATCAGGTCGGGACTACCGCCGATGACGGCCCTGTTGGCGGCGTAGATGTCCTGCCAGGTGGTCGCGTACCGGGCGGCGATGCCGCTCAGGGTGTCGCCGACGCGGACGGTGTAGTCGCCCCGGGACGCGCTGCGGCCCGTGTGGGCCGGCGAACGTTCCGGTGCCTTCGACGGAGCGTTCGACGACGCGGACTCACCGGAACCGGTCGTATTCCTGACCGACCGCTCGGTGGACGACTTGGCCGACTTCTTCGTCGACTTGGTGGCGGCCGAACCGGAGTCCGAGTCGGCGCCCGATACGGCGGGAGCGCTCCCGCCGGCCCCGGCGCGCGCCGAACAGACCGGCCACGCGCCCCAGCCCTGGGCGCCCTGGACCTTGGTGGCGACGGCGATCTGCTGGGACCTGCTGGCCCCGTCGGCGGTGGCCGCGTAGGCCGTGCCGCCGTAGGCGCGCCAGGTGCCGGCGGAGAACTGGAGTCCGCCGTAGTAGCCGTTGCCGGTGTTGATGTGCCAGTTTCCGCCGCTCTCGCACTGGGCGATGCGGTCCCACACCCCGCCGTCCGCCGCCGCGGCGTTGCCGGTCGCGGCCAGCAGGCCGAGCGGGGCGAGCAGTGCCGCCCCGGCGAGGACCGCCGTCTTGCGTGACTTGCGGGTGTAACTATCGGCACATTCGGACATGTAGATCCCTCTCCACAGACTCGGGCTCCCCGTGGCCGGGGCGCGTCGGCCGCGTAGGAACGCGGTCGGCACACTCCGCCCCGTCCGTCGGCGGTGGTGCTGCGCAGTGTCTGGTTCTGCGCGGCCGACGGACCTACCCAAGCGGTGCTAGGTGCACACGGCGGAGGAATCTATGGACCCTGACGAGGCGATTTCAACCAACTCCCTGTTGTCCCAGGCCAGTTCATGGTTACCGCGGGTATCAGCGATTTCCGGACACCCACTTCATTCGTGCATTTCACGATTTATCAACCAGCTACTCGGACAAACTGTGAGTCAGTTCACCAAACCAACTTCCGTAACCTGCCCGTTACTTCACATGGAGTGGCCAATTCCGCACCCAGTGTGACCGCGAACGCAGGATGGTTCGATTCTGTTCGCCGTGCAGCGTGACCCCGGCCACAGATCGCACGTTGTCATCTTCATGAGCCTGGGCTGTCCGGGTTCACCGGCCGGGGGCGACCCGGCCCCGCCACGCACCGCATCCCGAGGGAGCCACCCGTGCCGCGCATGCTCGATGTCAGCGACGAGGTCCGCGCCGAGATCGGCGACGAAGAAGCCGACCGGCTGCTCGCCGGCGACAACGCACCGGGCAGTTACGACTGCACGTCCTGCCGCACGCCGGGCGACTCCGCCCAGGAGCGCACCAGCACCGTCCTCTTCATCGGGGACGAGACCGCCGTCCTCGCCTTCGCCCACGCGGGCTGCCTGCCGTCGCAGGTCGTCCAGGTCACCGAGGAGCAGCTCCAGGGCGCGGTCCGCTCCATCAACGCCGACGAGGAGGCCCCGATGGCCGCGCCCGAGCAGGCCGTACTGGGGGTCACCAGCGGACTGGTCCTGATCGAGGGCGAGTTGCACCCCGCTCTGGTCGTCGAACCGACCGCCCCGATCGTCCGCCCCGGCGCGACCGGCGTCGGCGACGACTTCCTGCCGCTCCTCATCGAGCAGGGCTTCATGCCACTGACCGAACTGACGGAGGTGCCGCCCGTGCTGCACGGCTGGTCGGTGCTGCTCGCGGCGGGCCAGCTGCACGCCGTACTCCAGCCGGGCCCGAACGGCGGCTCCCCGGTCGCCTGGTGGCAGGCGCACCAGCCGCTCCAGGTCACCGAGAGCTGGCGCGCCGCCGCCAACAAGCACCAGCAGGTGCTGGTGTTCGCGGCACCGGTCGGCTCGATCGGCCGCCAGCCCCGCGAGGACCTGCTGCGGGACGCGCTGGACAAGGCGGCGGGTATCGGGAAGCTGGTCGCCGGCGCGTTGCCTCTGGCGGGGACCTGAGCACGTTGCCTCCGGCGGATACGGGGGCGCTGTAGACCGGGGGCGCTTCAGAGAGTTGGCGACTACCGGTTGAGTGCGGCTGGTCGCGCCCACGCGGCGGAGCCGCACATGTCACAGCCCCGCGCCCCTGCAGGGCGCTTCGCGGCCCTGCAAAGTCCGGGCACCGGCCGCATCCGTTGGGCGGCGGGGTCGTTTGGACGTATGTGCACACCTACGATGTCCCCCGCCGCCAGTCCTACCAGTCGATCCCGTCCGCGCGGTCGACCCAGGACTACCTCAGCGGCCCATCGGCCACGCCGATCTACGACGCGCTGTACGCGGAGTACGGCAAGTCCTTCCGTTCGCTGCCGGGTGACCGCAGCGGCGAGGAAGAGCTGGACTTCGCGGCGTTCAGGGCCAACCCGAGCGGCCTCGCCACGTACGGCGGCTCGTTCGGCTCGAACTCGGGCTCGTACAGCGCCTACAGCGCGGGGGCGTTCAGCGCGCGCAACGGCGGTCAGAGCGGTGGTCAGCAGTCCGTGTGGCAGCGGGTCGGGCAACTCGACACGCAGCAGGGACAGCCGGCGACCCCGACTCCGACCGCCGTGTGGCCGACGGGCGGACGACAGCAGCACTACACCGGGATGACCCACATCCCGGCGGCGCTGCCACCGGGCCCGCGCCGGCCCCTGTGAGCACCACCTGTATATGACTGAGGGCGGCTCCCCCCGGAGCCGCCCTCAGTCACGCAGCACATACGACGTACTACTGCTTCGTACTACTTCTTCCTGCCGCGCTTCTCACGCACCCGCACCGAGATGTGGATGGGCGTGCCGTCGAAGCCGAACTCCTCGCGCAGCCGGCGCTCCACGAAACGGCGGTAGCCGGCCTCGATGAAGCCGGAGGCGAAGAGCACGAACCGCGGGGGCTTGGTGCCCGCCTGCGTGCCGAACAGGATGCGCGGCTGCTTGCCGCCCCGGATCGGGTGCGGGTGGGCGGCGACCAGCTCGCCGAGGAAGGCGTTCAGCCGGCCCGTCGGAACCCGGGTCTCCCAGCCCGCGATGGCGGCCTCGATCGCCGGGACCAGCTTCTCCATGTGGCGGCCGGTGCGCGCCGAGACGTTGACGCGGGGCGCCCACGCCACCTGGGCGAGCTCGGTCTCGATCTCCCGCTCCAGGTAGTAGCGGCGCTCCTCGTCGAGCGTGTCCCACTTGTTGTACGCGAGGACGATCGCACGGCCCGCCTCGACGGCCATGGTGACGATCCGCTGGTCCTGGATGGAGATGTTCTCGGAGCCGTCGATCAGGATGACGGCGACCTCGGCCTTCTCCACGGCGGCGGCCGTACGCAGCGAGGCGTAGTAGTCGGCGCCCTGCTGGAGGTGGACGCGCTTGCGGATGCCCGCCGTGTCGATGAACTTCCAGGTGATGCCGCCGAGTTCGATCAGCTCGTCGACCGGGTCACGGGTGGTGCCCGCGATCTCGTTGACGACGACGCGCTCCTGGCCGGCCACCTTGTTCAGCAGCGAGGACTTGCCGACGTTCGGGCGGCCGATGAGGGCGATGCGGCGCGGGCCGCCGACCCCGGCACCGAAGGTCTGCGCGGGCGCCTCGGGCAGCGCCTCCAGGACGGCGTCGAGCATGTCGCCGGTGCCGCGGCCGTGCAGCGAGGAGACGGGGTGCGGCTCGCCGAGCCCGAGGGCCCACAGGGAGGTGGCGTCGGCCTCACCGCTCGGCCCGTCGACCTTGTTGGCGCACAGCACGACGGGCTTGCCGGCCTTGCGCAGCAGCCGGACGACCGCCTCGTCGGTGTCGGTCGCGCCGACCTTGGCGTCGACGACGAAGACGACCGCGTCGGACGCCTCGATCGCGTACTCGGCCTGCGCGGCCACGGAGGCGTCGATACCGAGGACGTCCTGCTCCCAGCCACCGGTGTCGACGACCTTGAAGCGCCGCCCGGCCCATTCGGCCTCGTAGGTGACACGGTCGCGGGTGACGCCGGGCTTGTCCTCGACGACGGCCTCGCGGCGCCCGATGATGCGGTTGACGAGCGTCGACTTGCCGACGTTCGGCCGCCCGACGACGGCGAGGACGGGCAGCGGCCCGTGGCCCGCCTCGTCGATCGCGCCCTCGACATCCTCGATGTCGAAGCCCTCCACCGCGGCGAGCTCCATGAACTCCGCGTACTCGGCGTCGCCAAGCTCTCCGTGCTCATGCTCTCCCGAGCCGCCGGAGGAAATGTGGTCGTTCATGAAGTCCGTACCTCGTTCATCGTGGTGATCGGTGGAACCCCCCGGTATCGGGTGATCCACTACTCAAACTGCTCAAGTACTCAAGTGTCGCTCAGCGCTCAGCGGGGCGCCCGGCGTTTTCCTGACGGCCGGTGAGCCGTCTGGCGTGCTCCAGGTGCGCGGTGAGCTGCTTCTGAATGTGTACGGTCGCCTCGTCCAGCGCCGCACGCGTACGCCGCCCGGTGCCGTCGCCCGCCTCGAACGGGTCACCGAAGACCACGTCGACGCGGCTGCGCAGCGCGGGCAGCCCCTTTATCAACCGTCCGGGACGGTCCGTGCTTCCCAGGACGGCCACCGGCACGACTTGGGCCCCGCTGCGCACCGCGAAGTAGGCGAGCCCCGCGCGCAGCGCGGCGAAGTCGCCCTCGCCCCGGCTGCCCTCGGGAAAGATACCGAGCACTCCGCCGTTCGCCAGCACTCCCAGAGCCTGGGAGATGGCGGTGCGGTCGGCGGTCGAGCGGTCCACCTTCACCTGGCCGAGGGCGTGCATGGCGGGTCCGAGGGGACCGATGAACGCCTCCTTCTTGACCAGGAAGTGCGACGCCCGGGGCGCCACACCGATGACCATCGGGCCGTCGATGTTGTGCGAGTGATTGACGGCGAGGATCACCGGGCCGGTCGCGGGGACCTTCCAGGCGCCCAGGACGCGCGGCTTCCACAGCCCGTACATCAGGCCGACGCCGATACGCCGCCCCACCTCGGCGCCGCGCGCCGTAGGAGCCTCGGACGTCTTCGACGTCTTCGACGGAACGCTCACTTCGCGTCCCGCTTCTCCTCGACGAGGGTGACGACGCACTCTATGACCTGGTGGAGGGTCAGCTCGGAGGTGTCCACCTCGACCGCGTCGTCCGCCTTGGCGAGCGGCGAGGTCTTACGGCTGGAGTCGGCCGCGTCCCGCTTCAGCAGCGCCTCACGGGTGGCGTCGACGTCGGCGCCCTTGAGCTCACCGCTGCGCCGGGCGGCACGCGCCTCCGGGGAAGCGGTGAGGAAGATCTTCAGGTCGGCGTCGGGCAGCACCGTCGTCCCGATGTCCCGCCCCTCGACGACGATCCCCTTCTCGGCGGCCGCCGCGATGGACCGCTGCAGCTCGGTGATCAGGGCACGCACCTCCGGTACGGCGCTCACCGCGCTGACCTTGGAGGTGACCTCCTGGGTGCGGATGGGGCCGCCGACGTCGGTGCCGTCCACGGTGATCGTCGGGTTCTCCGGATCCGTACCGGAGACGATCTCGGGCTTGCCGGCCACGGCGGCGATCGCGGTGGGGTCCGTGAGGTCGATGCCGTTGTTCACCATCCACCAGGTGATCGCCCGGTACTGGGCCCCGGTGTCCAGGTAGCTCAGCCCGAGCTGCGCGGCAACGGCCTTGGACGTGCTCGACTTGCCTGTGCCGGAGGGCCCGTCAATGGCGACAATCACTGCGGCGCGATCCACTGTGGAGGCACCTTTCCTGGTCCGGGGTGGTGGGGCGGGGACGCAAGGCGCCCCGGACAAGGTTACTGGGTGCGAGTCACTCGTCCGGCCGCACACCAGCCCCGGCAATCTCAGCCCGTCTGGGGGTCCCCCCTCTGGGGGGGGTTTGAGGACGAGGCCCCTTCAGGGCCGACAGGGGGTCTGGGGGCAGAGCCCCCAGCAACGGCGCCGCACCCCTACTGCCGAAGCGCCCACCCTCGCTCCCGCAGCGCCCCCGAAAGCACAGGAGCCGCCTTGGGCTCCACCATCAACTGCACAAGCCCCGCCTGCTGCCCCGTCGCATGCTCGATGCGCACATCCTCGATATTGACCCCCGCCCGCCCCGCATCCGCGAAGATCCGCGCCAGCTGTCCCGGCTGGTCGTCGATCAGAACGGCAACCACCTCGTACACCAGCGGAGCGGCCCCGTGTTTGCCGGGCACCCGAACCTGCCCGGCGTTGCCGCGCCGCAACACGTCCTCGACCCCGCTGACACCCTCGCGCCGCTTCGACTCGTCGGACGACTGGAGGGACCGCAGCGCCTGAACCGTCTCCTCCAGGTCGGCGGCGACGTCCGTGAGGAGGTCGGCGACCGGCCCGGGGTTGGCGGAGAGGATGTCGATCCACATCCCGGGGTCGGACGCGGCGATCCGGGTCACGTCCCGGATCCCCTGCCCGCACAGCCGTACGGCCGCCTCCTCCGCGTTCTCCAGCCGCGCCGCGACCATGCTGGAGACCAGGTGGGGCATGTGGGAGACGAGGGCCACGGCACGGTCGTGGGCGTCCGCGTCCATGACGACGGGAACGGCGCGGCAGTGCGAGACCAGCTCGAGGGCGAGGTTCAGCACCTCGGTGTCCGTGTCGCGGGTCGGCGTCAGCACCCAGGGACGGCCTTCGAAGAGGTCGCCGGTCGCGGCCAGCGGGCCGGACTTCTCGCGGCCCGACATGGGGTGCGAGCCGATGTACGACGCCAGATCGAGCCCCAGCGCCTCCAGCTCGCGGCGCGGACCGCCCTTGACGCTGGCCACGTCGAGGTAGCCGCGCGCGACGCCTCGGCGCATCGCGTCGGCGAGGGCGCCGGCGACATGCGCGGGGGGCGCGGCGATGATCGCGAGGTCGACGGGCCGTTCGGGCGCCTCGTCCGTACCCGCGCCCAGGGCGGCCGCCGTACGGGCCTGCTCGGGGTCGTGGTCGGCGAGGTGGACGACGACGCCGCGTGAGGCGAGGGCGAGTGCGGCGGACGTACCGATGAGGCCTGTGCCGACGACGAGTGCGGTTCTCACTGGGCGATGTCCTTGCGCAGGGCGCCCGCGGCACCGAGGTAGACGTGTGCGATGTCGGCGCGGGGCAGGTCCGACTCGATGTGCGCGAGGATCCGGACCACGCGTGGCATCGCGCCCTCGATGTCCAGCTCCTGGGCACAGATCAGCGGTACGTCGACGATGCCGAGCTTGCGGGCCGCGGCGGCCGGGAAGTCGCTGCGCAGGTCGGGGGTGGCCGTGAACCAGACGCTGATCAGGTCGTCCGCGGTGAGGCCGTTGCGTTCCAGGACCGCGGTGAGCAGCTCGCTGACCCGCTCGTCCATGTGCCCGGCCTCGTCCCGATCAAGTTGGACGGCGCCCCGGACCGCTCGTACCGCCACGGTGATGCTCCTCGCTCATATACGTGTTCGGAGCTGATCGCATGTTTCGCATCCACGGATCGGCTCCTGGTGCATCCAGCCTAGTCAGCCCGGGCGGAACGGACGCGCGTCGCCCGCCCGCTGAGACGCGTCGCGCGACGCGCGCCGGGCTCTGTCAATGTCACCCGATTCGCCCCGATCCGCGACTTGGAGCGCGAACACACCCGTGCGCCCTGGACGCGGGGGCGCGGGTCCGCTCTCATGGCAGGAAGCTCGCCTCGGGGGAGGCTCAAATGAAGCGCACCGGACCGCTTTTCACACTGCTCGCGGGACTGTTGTTGGCCCTGTTCATGCTGTCGCTCAACGCGACGACCGGGACGAAGCCGACAGCCACGTACCAGGCCGACCCACCCGCCGCCAAGGTGTCACCGGCGCCGGCGCCCACCGCCACGAAGGCGTCCCCGTCGCCTTCCCCGTCGCCCAGCAGGGCTCCCGCGCCGAACGCCGACTACGCGGGCCGTACGGACGACGACTCCTCCGCGGTGTCGGTCTCGCTGCGCGACGGCAGGGCGATCGCGTACTTCTGCGACGGCCATGACAAGGAGTCGTGGCTCAAGGGCGATGTCGGGACCGACGGTTCGATGAAGCTCACCGGCGGGGGCGGCTCCGTACTGAACGGCACCCTCAGGGGCAGGAGCATCCGCGGCACGGTCGACATCGAGGGCGGGCACTACGCCTTCACCGCGAAGAAGGCGGTCAAACCGTCCGGGCTCTATCGAGCCACCTCGACCGTACGGAACGCCAAGATCGACGGCGGCTGGATCGTGCTGTCCACCGGGGAACAGGTCGGCATCCTCACCCGCGACGGCAAGCCCTCCCCCGCGCCCCGGATCGACCCGGAGACCGGCGCGGTGACGATCGACGGCCGGCGGCTCACGGCCCGCCCGGTCACACCATGACGCACCGCCTCCACGCAGGGAGCCGAACATGACCGTGGACCCGAACGCCGCCACCCAGAGCTTCCCGCCGCGTCCGCCGGCCGCCGGCGGCCCGAACGCGGCCCACTACCTCGTTCCGGCCCTCGTCGCCGCCGCCGTGGCTCTGGCCCTCGGGGTGTACGGCAAGGTCCACGACCCGGCGGGCACCGCCTTCAACCTCGCCGGGTTCAGCAGCACGGGCGCGGTGAAGTCCTGGCTCGCGACGACGGCGTTCGGTTTCGCACTCGTCCAGGTCGTGTCGGCACTCATGGTGTACGGAAAACTGCCGGGCCCGAGTTGGTCGGCGACGCTGCACCGCTGGTCGGGGCGGATCGCGTTCCTGGTGGCGGTTCCGGTGGCGGTGCACTGTCTGTACGCGTTCGGGTTTCAAACCTACGATTCACGCGTGATGTGGCATTCTCTCCTGGGTTGCTTCGTCTTCGGCGTTTTCAGTGCAAAGATGCTGCTGCTTCGCTGGGATCGACTGCCCGGCTGGCTGTTGCCGGTCGTCGGCGGACTCCTCTTCACCGTCCTGACCCTCGTCTGGCTCACTTCCGCCCTCTGGTTCTTCCGCACCTTCGGAGTGACGACATGACGCAAGACCCGACGCGACGCACAGTCCTCCTCGCGACGGGCGCGGCGGCGCTCACGGCGGGATGCGGCGAGTACGGCGCCGGGTCCGGGTCCACGTCGGTCTCCGCAGGCTCCCCCGGCTCCCCCGGTCAGGAACTGGCCACGACGGCCGACATCCCGGTCGGCGGCGGCAAGGTCTTCAAGGACGAGCAGGTCGTGGTGACGCAGCCCAAGGAGGGCGAGTTCAAGGCCTTCACCTCGATCTGCACGCACCAGCAGTGCCCGGTGGCCAACGTCCAGGGCGGCACCATCAACTGCACCTGCCACGGCAGCAAATACAACATCGCGGACGGTTCGGTGGCCAACCCGCCGGCGACACGGCCGCTGGCCGAGAAGAAGATCACGGTGACGGGAAATTCGATCCGCCTGGCCTGACGTTCCCGCGTACGCTCCCGGAATGCGCCCGCGTTCCGGCCCCGAGAACCCCGAAACCCTCGTACGTGATCACACGGTCTACGCCTGTGTGATGGGTTCGCGCGCCTTCGGCCTGGCCACGGACGGCAGCGACACGGACCGGCGCGGGGTGTTCCTCGCGCCCACTCCCCTGTTCTGGCGCTTCGAGAAGCCGCCGACGCATGTGGAGGGCCCCGCGGAGGAACAGTTCAGCTGGGAGCTGGAACGCTTCTGCACACTGGCTCTGAGGGCCAACCCCAACATCCTGGAGTGCCTCCACTCCCCGCTCGTGGAGTACGCCGACGACACCGGGCGTGAACTCCTCGCCCTGCGCGAGGCGTTCCTCTCCCGCCAGGCGCACGAGACGTTCGCGCGCTACGCGCTCGGCCAGCACAAGAAGCTGGAGGCCGACGTCCGCGTCCACGGCGCGCCGCGCTGGAAGCACGCGATGCACCTGCTGCGTCTCCTGATGAGCTGCCGCGACCTGCTGCGCACGGGCACGCTGACGATCGACGTCGGCGACGAGCGCGGCCCGCTGCTGGCGGTGAAGCGGGGCGAGGTGCCGTGGGCGGAGGTCGAGTCCCGCATGACCGGCCTCGCGGAGGAGGCCGAGAAGGCCGCCCACCGCAGTCCGCTCCCCGAGGAACCGGACCGCCGTCGCGTCGAGGACTTCCTCGTCCGCGCCCGTCGCGCCTCAGCCCGCCAGCCGGACCCGTACGACGAAGTCGTGCAGGGCGTCGTGCGCGACCGGGGCGTCCGGCAGCACTGAGACTCCCTGCGCGTCGTCCAGTACGCGGTGCAGCCGCTCCACATCGCCCGCCACGCGCGCGTGGTCGACACCGGCCGGCCCGTGCTCCCGCTCCGCCTTGGCCGCGATCAGCTCCGGCAGATACACGGGGGCCTCGCCGATCCCCTCGACGAGCGTGGGCAGATGCGCCTGCACACCGCCGCCGCGCATCAGCTGGATGCCCGTGAGCAGTGCCCGGAACGTGTAGAGCAGCGGCTTGAGTTCACCGCTCTTCTCGAAGAGCCGCCACTGCGTCTGCGCGAAGCCCCGGTAGTGGTGGGCGTGGTGGCTGGTGAGAACTCCGGCGGCGAGCACGGCGAGTTCGTGGTGGCTGTCGGTCGTGTGCACGACCAGGGGGGACAGCAGCTGCTCCAGCACATAGCCGTTGCGGCGCAGCATCAGCCGTACGAACTTGCGCAGATCGTGGGTGACGAGGTCAAGCTCGACTCCGTCCCGCACCCACATCCGCGACCGGGTCTCCGCCGCTTCGCGCAGGCCGACCAGGTCGGCGGTGGGCAGCAGATGGACGCCTCGGAGGTCCACGTCGGAGTCGCGGGACGGGAAGCCGTAGAGGTGGGCGCCGGAGACCGTGGCGAAGAGCACCGGGTCGGGCTCTCCGGCGACCACCGGCGCCAGGTCGAGATCGGGGAGGCCGGCGAGACCCAGCGCGTCGTTCATCCGTCAAGCGTCCCAGAGCGCCCCGAGCGTCTGCAGGTCACCCCCGTACTCGATGCGGTCCACCCAGGGGGTCGGCCAGGCGTCGGTGCCGTGGTGGGCGCCGGCGAAGGCGCCGGTGAGGCAGGCGATCGAGTCGGAGTCGCCGGAGGTGCAGGCGGCGCGGCGCAGGGCCGTGAGGGGCTCGCCGGGGAAGAGCAGGAAGCACAGCAGGCCGGTGGCGAGAGCCTCCTCGGCGATCCAGCCGGCGCCGGTGGCGAGACAGGGGTCGTCCTCGGGCGAGGCGGTGCGGAGGGCGAGCCGGAGCCGGTCCAGGATCGCCAGGCACTCGTCCCAGCCGCGGGCGATGAAGTGCTCGGGGCTCGGATCATGGCTGTGCGTCCACAGGTCGCCCAGCCAGCGGTGGTAGTAGCGGCTGCGGCTGTCGTGGGCGTACGTACGCAGCAGGGTCACCAGCTCGGCCGGGTCGGCGCCCTGGGCGAGCAGCCGTACGGCGTGCGCGGTGAGGTCGGACGCGGCCAGGGCCGTCGGATGCCCGTGGGTGAACGCGGCCTGCAACTGGGCGGCGCCCGCGCGTTGTTCGTCGCTCAGCCCCGGTGCCAGGCCCACGGGCGCCACGCGCATGTTGGCGCCACAGCCCTTGGAGCCGAGCTGGCTGGCCTCCTGCCAGGGCAGCCGCTCGTTCTTGAGCAGGTTGCAGGCGACGAGGCAGGTGTGGCCCGGCGCCCGGTTGTTGTCCGGCGACTGGAACCAGTTCACGAACTCCTCGCGCACCGGCCGTTCCATCCGAAGCGGGGTGAGCAGCCCCCGGTCCATCGCCGTACGCAGCCCGTGGGCGAGCGCCAGCGTCATCTGCGTGTCGTCGGTGACGATCGCGGGCGTGGGCAGGTCCATCTGCCGCCAGGGGCCATGGGTGGCGAGGATCGACGGGATGTCCTTGAACTCGGTCGGGAAGCCCAGGGCGTCGCCGAGCGCGAGCCCGATCAACGCTCCGCTGGCGGCGCGCTTCCTGACAGTCGTGGTGGTCATGCGGGGCGTCCTTCCGGTGACGACGGCGACGAGGTAGGGGATGACGGGGACGAAGGGGATGCGGAGGCTGATGCGGAGGCCGGCGTAGGCGAAGGGGGCGCGGCGGGCGACACCGACGTGGCCGGGCGCAGCAGCGGGGGGTTCAGGGTGGCCGCGGTGCCCGCGCGGTACAGCGCGGCGGGTTTGCCCCGGCCGCCGGTGAGGCGTGCGGCGCCCGGTACGGCTTCGACGAAGCCCGGGGTGGCGAGCACCTTGCGGCGGAAGTTGGGCGGGTCGAGCGGGGTGCCCCACACGGTCTCGTAGACGTGCCGCAGCTCGCCGAGGGTGAACTCGGGCGGGCAGAAGGCGGTCGCGATGCGGGAGTTCTCCAGCTTGGCGCCGACCCGGTCGTGGGCGTCGGCGAGGATGCGGTCGTGGTCGAAGGCGAGCGGCCCGAGCGCGTTGTACCGCAGCCACTGGGCCTGCGCCGCGTCCCCGCCGGAGTGCGGTTCGGGGGCGTGCGGCAGCAGCGCGGCGAAGGCCACGGACACGACCCGCATTCTCGGGTCGCGGTCGGGTTCGCTGTAGGTGCGCAGCTGCTCCAGATGCAGCCCGGACACGTCCGACAGGCCGGTCTCCTCGGCGAGTTCACGCCGGGCCGCCGTCTCCGCGGACTCGTCGGGCAGCACGAAGCCTCCGGGCAGCGCCCAGCGGCCGGCGTACGGCTCGTGACCGCGCTCGATGAGCAGCGCGTGCAGCGCGCCCGCCCGGATGGTGAGCACCGCCAGATCGACGGTGACGGCGAAGGGTTCGAAGGCGTACTTGTCGTACCCCTCCGGGGCCCGGCCCCGGCCCGCTCCGTTCAGCGGTGCGGTCATGCCCACCACCTCCTCACAGCCGTTTTTATGGTCACCATGACCAATAGTCACACCGACTATAAAGAGCGCGGCCCACCCGCACAAGCCTTCTTGACGACTCCCATACGCCAAAAGCCCCTCAGCGCCCCCTCAAGCGCCCAGGAGGGGTCAGGAGGCCCCGAGGGACCTGAAGGGCACCGGATCCCCTCCAGCGCGCCGCAGCGCCCCTTGGCGGGGTCGGGCAAACAAAGACGGCCGGCCCCGGAAAGCTCCGGGACCGGCCGTCGTCACTTAGCGCTGCTACGCCTCTACAGATCGACTTCCTTCATCAGCATGCCGACCTCCGTGTTGGACAGCCGACGCAGCCAGCCCGACTTCTGGTCGCCCAGGGTGATCGGACCGAAGGAGACGCGCACCAGCTTGTCGACCGGGAAGCCGGCCTCCGCGAGCATGCGGCGCACGATGTGCTTGCGGCCCTCGTGGAGGGTGACCTCGACGAGGTAGTTCTTGCCGGTCTGCTCGACGACCCGGAAGTGGTCCGCACGCGCGTACCCGTCCTCGAGCTGGATGCCGTCCTTGAGCTGCTTGCCCAGGTCACGCGGGATCGGGCCCACGATGTGCGCGAGGTAGACCTTCTTCACGCCGTACTTGGGGTGGGTCAGCCGGTGCGCCAGCTCACCGTGGTTGGTGAGCAGGATGACGCCCTCGGTCTCGGTGTCGAGCCGACCCACGTGGAAGAGCCGCGTCTCGCGGTTCGTCACATAGTCGCCGAGGCACTGCCGACCCTCGTTGTCCTCCATCGTCGAGACGACGCCCGCGGGCTTGTTCAGCGAGAAGAACTGGTACGACTGCGTGGCCACCGTCAGCCCGTCGACCTTGATCTCGTCGTTCTCGGGGTCGACTCGCAGCCCCTGCTCCACCACGATCTCGCCGTTGACCTCGACGCGTGACTGCTCGATCAGCTCCTCGCAGGACCGCCGGGAACCGTAGCCCGCACGCGCGAGGATCTTCTGCAGCCGCTCGCCCTCCTGCTCGGCGCCCGGGAACGTCTTCGGCAGCTTGACGTCCTTCTTGTCGGCGTACCGCTCCCGGTTGCGCTCCTCGGCCCGCGCGTCGTACTCACGAGAGGTCGCCGGCGCCCAGCGCCCACGGCCGGTGCCGCTGCTCTGACCCTGCCTCGGCCCGCCCTTGGCACCGCCGCGCGCGGAGGCACCGCGCCCGGACTTCGGACCGTCCGGGGTGGCACCCGGTCCCACGTCGTAGCGGCGCTCCTCGGGGCGCGGCTTACTGGGGCGACCCTGGGCCTGACCCTGGCCCTGAGCCTGGCCCTGACCGCGTCCCTGGCTCGGACCCTGACCGCGTCCCTGCCCCGGACCCTGGCCTCGCCCCTGACCCTGACCGCGCCCCTGGCCCTGGCCCTGGCCGCGCCTGTCGCCACCGCCGCTGCCGGCGCCGCGAGAGTTACCGCGCCCGCCACCACTCTTGCCACCGCTACCGCTGCCGCTACTGCTTCGCATCAAAATTCCGTCTGGTCGTCTGCGTCGTCTGCACCCGGAGCATCGGGAGCATCCGGATCGAACGACGGAACACCTTCCTGCGTCTCGGCCTCGATCGCGTCCGCCTCCGGGAGGAAGGGTGCGAGCTCCGGGAGTTCGTCCAGGCCTCGCAGGCCCATCCGCTCCAGGAAGTAGTTCGTCGTCGTGTACAGGATCGCACCTGTTTCGGGTTCCGTGCCCGCCTCCTGGACCAGACCGCGCTGCAACAGGGTCCGCATGACCCCGTCACAGTTGACTCCGCGGACGGCCGAGACCCGGCTGCGGCTGACCGGCTGCCGGTACGCGACGACCGCCAGCGTCTCCAGCGCGGCCTGCGTGAGCCGGGCCTGCTGCCCGTCCAGTACGAAGCCCTCGACGGCCGCCGCGTACTCGGGCCGCGAGTAGAAACGCCAGCCGCCGGCGATGAGCCGCAGCTCGAACCCACGCCCCTGGACGGTGTACTCGTCGGCCAGCGCGCGCAGGGCGTCCGCGATCTGCCGCCGGGGCCGCTGGAGGATCTTCGCGAGGTGTTCCTCGGTCGCGGGTTCGTCCACGACCATGAGGACGGCCTCCAGGGCGGGCCTGAGATCGAGATCGGCGACGGTCGGCGGCCCGGCCGGCACTTCGGGGGTCTCCTCGCTCACGCCTTCTCGTCCTTCCCTGGCTTCACCGGCTCCGGCGGCCGGTCGAACTCGTCGGTGACCGTCGGCTCCCGGTCGCCTTCCCCGCCCGTCCAGCGCACCACCAGCTCCCCGAGCGCGGTCTCCTGGTCCAGGGCGACGGCCTTCTCCCGGTACAGCTCCAGCAGCGCCAGGAACCGCGCCACGACGGTCAGCGTGTCCTCGGTGTCCTCGACGAGGTCCTGGAAGGTGGCCTCGCCCAGTTCCCGCAGCCGCGCGACCACGATCCGGGCCTGCTCCTGCACGCTCACCAGGGGCGCGTGGATGTGGTCGACGTAGACCTGCGGCCTGGGCCTGGGCTGCATCGCCTTCACGGCGAGCTTCGCGAACCCCTCCGCCCCGATGCTGATGACGACCTCGGGCAGCAGTTCGGCGTGGTGCGGTTCGAGGCCGACCGTACGGGGATACCGGCGGGCCTCGTCGTCGAGGCGCTGGTTGAGGATGTCGGCGATCTGTTTGTACGCGCGGTACTGGAGCAGCCGCGCGAACAGCAGGTCGCGCGCCTCCAGCAGCGCCAGGTCGGCCTCGTCCTCGACCTCGGCGGCGGGCAGCAGCCGCGCGGCCTTCAGGTCCAGCAGGGTGGCCGCGACGACCAGGAACTCGGTCGTCTGGTCGAGATCCCAGTCGGGCCCCATCGCCCTGATGTGCGCCATGAACTCGTCGGTCACCTTGGAGAGGGCGACCTCGGTGACGTCGAGCTTGTGCCTGGAGATCAGCTGGAGGAGGAGATCGAAGGGCCCCTCGAAGTTGGCGAGCCGGACCTTGAAGACCCCGTCATCGGGTTCGGGTGCCGACGGCGGAACCGGGGACTCCGGCACGTCCGCCGCCGCTTCCTCGACCCCCGCGCCCTCGGCCACGTCCTCTTCGACCGGGACCGGCGGCGCGCCCCCCGGCCCCCGCCCCAGCACACGCCGACGACCGGCGGAGCCGGGGCCGGATGCGGGGGCGTCGTTCGAGGTCATCGCCCACGCAGGCTACCGCTAGCGCCCGCGCAACCGTCGTACGAGAATGCTCGCGTCCCCACGGGACTCGAGATCCGCGAGCACCACCGCGACCGCCTCGCGCACGATGCGTCCGCGGTCGACCGCGAGCCCGTGCTCGCCTCGCAGCACGAGACGCGCGTGCTCCAGGTCCATGAGCTCCTCGGCGGAGACGTACACCGTGATCTTCTCGTCGTGCCGCTCACGCCCGCTGGGCCGCCGGGAAGGGGCCCGGCCACGCTTGCGGGACGCCGACACCGACTGCGGCGACGGACCCTGCTGGCCGGAGGCAGAACCTTCCTGCTCGTCCTGGCGCCGCATCGAACGCTCCGCGCCGGCACCCCGGCTGCGCGACTCCCCGGCCGGGTCCACGCCGGCGGCGACATGCTCGTCACCGTCGCCGTCGCCGCCCTGGACGGGCACCGAGTGCGGCGCGTCGTCCGAAGCGGCGGCCCCGTCGCTCTCCTGCGCGGGACCGGGCACCCGGACCTCGCCGTTGGCCTGGCGCCGGGGAGTGGACGACTGGAGCGCCATGCCCCCCGTGGTGCGGAACAGTTCGTCGGCCCCCGGCAGACTCACTCGGCGTGACACCGGGCGAGCACCTCCCTGGCGAGCTGGCGATAGGCGGCGGCACCGACGGAGTTCGAGGCGTACGTGGTGATCGGCTCGCCGGCGACCGTGGTCTCCGGGAAGCGGACCGTGCGTCCGATGACCGTGTGGTAGACGTGGTCGTCGAAGGCCTCGACGACACGTGCGAGCACCTCACGGCTGTGCACCGTGCGCGAGTCGTACATCGTGGCGAGGATCCCGTCGAGCTCCAGGTCCGGGTTCAGCCGCTCCTGGACCTTCTCGATGGTCTCCGTGAGCAGCGCGACACCACGCAGTGCGAAGAACTCGCACTCCAGCGGCACTATCACCTTGTGGGCCGCCGTCAGGGCGTTCACGGTGAGCAGGCCGAGCGAGGGCTGGCAGTCGATCACGATGTAGTCGTAGTCGGCCATGAGCGGCTTCAGGGCGCGCTGGAGCGTCGACTCGCGCGCGACCTCCGACACCAGCTGCACCTCGGCCGCCGACAGGTCGATATTGCTCGGCAGCAGGTCCATGTTCGGGACCGCGGTCTTGAGCAGGATCTCGTCCACGGACATCCCCCGCTCCATGAGCAGGTTGTAGACCGTCAGGTCGAGTTCCATCGGGTTCACACCGAGGCCCACGGAGAGGGCGCCCTGCGGGTCGAAGTCGACCAGCAGGACCCGGCGTCCGTACTCCGCGAGCGCAGCGCCCAGGTTGATGGTCGACGTGGTCTTGCCGACGCCGCCCTTCTGGTTGCACATCGCGATGATCGTCGCGGGGCCGTGACTGGTCAGCGGACCCGGGATCGGGAAGTAGGGCAGCGGGCGTCCGGTGGGACCGATGCGCTCGCGGCGCTGACGGGCCGCGTCGGGCGCGAGCGTGGCCGCGTACTCCGGATCGGGCTCGTACTCGGCGTCGGGGTCGTAGAAGTGCCCGTCGGGCAGTTCGTCGTAGTCGGCGAAGTGGTTGTGGACCCCGCCACTACCGTCGCCGGCCATGGCGTTCACGTGATGACCATCCATGCTCATGTGTCCTGGCCGAGTCACCACCGGCATCTGGTGACCCTGGTGGGCTGCGAAGGTGCGGACCGCGACGGAGCCGACAGCCGCGAGCCCCGTGGGGCCCGATCCCCGCGCCGGCATTCCTGGTTGACCACCCCCGGGAGTAAATGTCGACTCATTCACAAGTCGTCTTACCTCCTTGGTGACCAGGAAACTTCTCGATAGGTCAGCGTGGCACCATGCCGACGGTTGGCGACTCTATGGCGTGTCGGCCGTTCGCAGCAACACAATCCGCCGGACCCGGCCCGATGTGTCGGCAATGAAACATCCCGCTGTCAAGGGCGTACGGCCGTCGCACGGCAGGGTTCACCGGTGCGCGAATCGGTTGAAGCGTTACGTTCGAGGCGAGTTGAACGAGTATCGCAAAGTGACCATACACACATCCGGCCGAACCTTGTCGGGCAAGGTCCGGCCGGGTGCGGGCCGTTGACGACCCCTGTTGACGTATCGCCTTTTACCCGCTGATGACTTGGTCGTTTAGTCGACCGGGAGCACCCGCGAGGCGGCCGGGAACGTCAGCCGAGCAATGTCTCCAACGCCACGTGCTCCAGTCCGTGCGCCTCCGCGACCTCTCGGTAAACGACCTTGCCGTCATGGGTGTTGAGCCCCCGGGCGAGCGCCGGGTCGCTACGCAGCGCCGCCACCCAGCCACGGTCGGCGAGTTCCACGATGTACGGCAGCGTGGCGTTGGTGAGCGCGTAGGTCGAGGTGTTGGGCACCGCCCCGGGCATGTTGGCGACGCAGTAGAAGACCGATCCGTGGACCGGGAAGGTCGGTTCGGCGTGGGTGGTCGGACGCGAGTCCTCGAAGCAGCCGCCCTGGTCGATCGCGATGTCGACGAGGACGCTCCCCGGCTTCATCCGCGACACAAGCTCGTTGGTGACCAGCTTCGGGGCCTTGGCGCCGGGGATCAGCACGGCGCCGATGACGAGGTCGGCGTCCAGGACGGCCTTCTCCAGCTCGAAGGAGTTGGACATGATCGCCCGGACCTTGGTGCCGAAGACCTTGTCGGCCTCGCGCAGCTTGTTGATGTCGCGGTCGAGCAGCGTGACGTGGAAGCCCATGCCGACGGCGATCTGCGTGGCGTTCCAGCCGGAGACGCCGCCGCCGATGACGACGGCTCGCGCGGGCTGCGTGCCGGGGACTCCGCCGGGGAGCACGCCACGTCCGCCGACCGAACGCATCAGGTGGTAGGCGCCGACCTGTGGGGCCAGCCGGCCGGCGACCTCCGACATCGGGGCGAGCAGCGGCAGGGCGCGACCGGGCAGTTCGACGGTCTCGTAGGCGATCGCCGTGGTGCCGGACGCGACGAGCGCGTCGGTGCACGCCCTGGAGGCGGCCAGGTGCAGGTAGGTGAAGAGCGTCTGGTCCTTGCGGAGGCGGTGGTACTCCTCGGCGATGGGCTCCTTGACCTTCAGCAGCAGGTCGGCGGTGGCCCACACCTCGTCGGCCGTCGCGAGGATGCGCGCACCGGCGGCCACGAACTCGTCGTCGGTGATCGAGGAGCCGACGCCGGCGTTCTGCTCGATGACGACCTGGTGGCCGTGGCGCACCAGTTCATGCACCCCGGCGGGGGTGATGGCCACACGGAACTCGTTGTTCTTGACCTCGCGGGGGATGCCGACCTTCACGTCGATCACGGTCCTTGGCTCAGAGGATGTGGGGGCATAGCACTACATACCCGGACGTGCGGGGGCACACCAGGAGACCGCAGGAGAAGGTGCGGTAGAGCCAGTCTAATGAAGGTGTTCTCGCTGTCTAGCCTTTCAATGCATCAATCTTCTGCTGATGCGCTACGGATTTCGTAGGCGTTAGCGTCGCGTTCCAGGTCGGAGTCGTCCTCGGGGAGCTCCGACCGGTCCGCCCGCCCGACCTCCCGAGGGTCCTGCTCGTCGCGCAGCAGCCGCTCGGCCGCGCTCCGGTGCAGCCTCGCCGCCGTCGGATCGCCGAGGCGCTCCATCGTGTCGGCCAGCCGCAGCTGAAGCGCCGCCTGAAGTCGTACGTCGTCGGCGCGGCGGGCCCACTCCACCGCGTCCTGACAGGTGCGCAGCGACTCCTCGGGCCGCCCGGCGTACTCCTGGACCCTCGCCAGCTCGCTCAACGCCCGTGCGTGCGCGGCCACATCGCCGTTCTTGCGGTAACCGGCCACCGCGGCACGCCAGTTGCGCACCGCCTCGCCGTAGCGGCCCGCGTAGGTGTGCGCGGTGGCGATACGGCCGTACAGCCGGGCGGCGTCCTCGCGCTCGTCGCGCGCCAGGCGCTGGGCGAGGGCACGCCCGTACCAGTCGGCGGCGCGGTCGTAGTCCCCGAGCTCCTGGTGCGCGCCCCCTACGGATTCCGTCGCGCGTCCGGTCGCATACGGGTCGTTCGCCTCGCGTCCGGCGTCCAGAGCGGCCCGGTAGCGGGCCAGCGCGTCGTTCGTACGGCCGGTCTGCGCGTCCAGGTCGGCGAGGTTCAGCAGGGCGGCGGCCCGCTCGCGGGGCAGATTCCGGCGTTCGGCGACGTCGAGGACGAGGCGGTGCACGCCGTAGAGGTCGGGTGCGGCGGCCCGGGTGCCGATGTGCGCGACCATGGCCTTGACCAGGGCGGACATCAGCCGGCGGGCCAGCGTGTCCAGTTCACCGTCGGCCACGGCCAGCCGGGCCGCCGCGAGCAGGGCGGGCCGGCGGATCTCCAGCCAGTCCGCCGCCGCCCTCGGGTTCGGGAAGCGCAGCGAGCCGGGCGTGCCGAGGAGCTTCTCGCGGGCCAGCGGGCTGTCGGTCTCGGTGATGGCGCGGCAGGACACCAGCAGCCGCACCGTCCGCTCGAGCATCCGGGCGCGGGCCAGCTGGAGCTCGGCCGGGCGGTCCTGGGACTCGGCCAGGGGGCGCAGCAGGGGCAGCAGGCAGCCGGGGACCTCGTACTGCGGCAGCGGCGAGTCGACGGCCGTCAGCAGGCGCAGGGCGACGAAGTCGTCCAGGGTGGCGCGGGCGCCGCCGACCGAGCAGCCGGCCAGCGCGGAGGCCGTCTGAGGGTCGACCAGGCCGCCGGGGGCGAGCGAGAGCAGCCGCAGTATCCGGGCGGCCGGGTCCGGCAGCGAGGCGTACACGAGGCGGAAGACGCGGCTCAGGGCGGTGCCCTCGTCGCTCTCGGCGTGCAGTTGCTTGGCGAGGTCGGAGACGGCCGACTTGGGCCGGGCCGCGAGCCAGCCGCCGGCCAGCGTCAGCGCGGCGGGCTGCCCCTGGCACACCTCGGCGAGGGCTTCGGCGGAGCGCGGGTCCACGGTGACGCGCACCGACCCGGTGAAGCGTTCGAGCAGTTCCACGGCCGACTTGGTGTCGAGGCCGCCCAGGGTGCACGGGCGGACGTCGGAGATCCCGGTCAGCGGGCCCCCGGAGACGGCGACGGCCAGACAGTCGGGGTTGTCCGGCAGCAGCACGTCGACCTGCTCGGCGTCGGCCGCGTCGTCGAGCAGGAGCAGCATCCGGCGGTCGGCCAGCGCGTCGCGCAGCGCCTCGGACAGCTCGTCCTCGTCGGCGCCGGGCGGGGTGGGCAGCTCCAGGGCGGTCAGCAGCTCGCGCGCGGTGCGTTCGGTCGGCACGCGCGTGCCGTCGGGTTCGGCGAGCCGGGCGCGCAGTACACCGTCCGGGTAACTGTCCGCGACCTGCCGGGCCAGCTCCTCGGCGAGCGCGGTGCGACCCGAACCGGGCTTGCCCGCGATGAGCAGCACACGCGCGCGGGGCGCCTTGCGGCCCGCGAGAGTGTCGAGTCCGGCGCGCGCGATGTCGGCGCGCAGCTCCTTCAACTCTCTTGTCCGGCCGAGGAACTGACTGTCCGTAGGAGCGGGCGAGCGATCGTTTCCGGACAGCTTCACGCCGTCTGTGTCCACCGCCTGATCCGTCACGGGCCACACTCCCGTCCACCTGCACGCGCAAGCCCGCCGGGACTCCGGTTCGGGCGCTTACAGAGCCTAGTTCACGCTCTGCAACGATCCGTGCGGAGCACGGCGGGCAGGTCGCCCGATCGGATCAGGCGATGGTCGCACCGGGCGGCGCCAGGTGGCCCCAGAGGGCGTCTCAGGCGTCGAAGGGCCTGGCCGGCCACGGCGCCTCAGCCGGGCGCAGCGCGTCGAGCCCGTCGCCCTTCTCGGCCGCCACCAGCGAAAGGACGCCCACGACAAGGCAGTTGCTGTGCACGTCGCCGGCGAGGATGCCCCGGACGAGTTCCTCGACGGGCACGCGCGCGTACTCCATGTCGGCCTCCTCGTCCTCGACCTCGAAGCGCTGCCCGTCGGCCTCGGACAGATTCCGGGCCAGGAAGATCCGTACGGCCTCGTCGCAGCCGCCCGCCGTGGGGTAGACGTCGGCCAGCACCCGCCAGTCCTCGGCCTTGACGTGCGCCTCCTCGTACAGCTCGCGCTGGGCGGCGGCCAGCGGGTTCTCGCCGGGTACGTCGAGCAGGCCGGCCGGGATCTCCCAGAGCCGCTGACGGACGGGATGGCGGTACTGGCGGATCAGCAGGACCCGCCCGTCGTCGTCGATGGCGACGATGCCCACGGAGCCGGGGTGGACCTGGTAGTCGCGGCCCACGACCGAGCCGTCCGGCATGACCACCTCGTCGGTGCGCACAGAGGTCTTGTTGCCCACGAAGGGGGTCCCCGTCGCCCGGATCTCCCACTCCTCCGGAGCGTCCTTGATGATGGTCATGTCGACTTTTCCTCCCGCATCCCACATCCCGCCCACACACAAGAAACCGGCATCGGAGCAGCTCGAGAACCGGCACCAGAAACCGGGGCACGCAGCCCAAAAGGCGCGTACCCCGGTCACCGTACAGCCCTTGCGTTACTTGCCCGTCTTGCGCTGGACGGCGGCCTTGACGAGGCCGGCGAAGAGCGGGTGGGGGCGGGTGGGACGGGACCGCAGCTCCGGGTGGGCCTGGGTGGCCACCAGGTAGGGGTGGACCTCCCGCGGGTACTCGACGTACTCCACCAGCTTGCCGTCCGGGGAGGTGCCGGAGAACTGCAGACCGGCCTTCTTCTCCAGCTCGGCGCGGTAGCTGTTGTTGACCTCGTAGCGGTGCCGGTGGCGCTCCTCGACGTACTCCTTGCCGTCGTACACCTCGCGCACGATGGAGCCCTCGGCGAGCTTGGCCGGATACATGCCCAGGCGCATCGTTCCGCCCATGTCTCCGTCGCCCGCGACGATGTCGAGCTGTTCGGCCATCGTCGAGATGACCGGGTGGGCGGTCGCGGCGTCGAACTCCGTCGAGTTGGCGTCCTCGATGCCCGCCAGGTGGCGGGCCGCCTCGATGACGATGCACTGCAGGCCCAGGCACAGCCCCAGCAGCGGGATCTTGTTCTCGCGGGCGTACTGGATCGCGCCGACCTTGCCGGACACGCCGCGGTCGCCGAAGCCGCCCGGGATGCAGATCGCGTCCACGTCCGCCAGCTGCTTCTTCGCACCCGCGGGGGTCCTGCAGTCGTCGGAGGTGACCCACTTGATCTTCACGCGCGCGTGGTTCGCGAAGCCGCCGGCGCGCAGCGCCTCGGTGACCGAGAGGTAGGCGTCGGGCAGGTCGATGTACTTGCCGACCAGGGCCAGGTTGATCTCGTGGGCGGGGTTGTGGACGCGGTCCAGGAGGTCGTCCCAGGTCGTCCAGTCCACGTCCCGGAAGGGCAGGTCCAGCTTGCGGACGACATAGGCGTCCAGGCCCTCGCGGTGCACGGTCTTGGGGATGTCGTAGATCGAGCGGGCGTCCGGGCAGGCGACCACGGCGGCCTCGTCGACGTCGCACATCAGCGAGATCTTGCGCTTGATCGCGACGGGGACCTCGCGGTCGCAGCGCAGCACGATGGCGTCCGGCTGGATACCGATGTTCCGCAGGGCCGCCACGCTGTGCTGGGTCGGCTTGGTCTTCAGCTCGCCGGAGGGGCCGATGTAGGGCAGCAGCGAGATGTGGACGACGAAGACGTTGTCGCGGCCGACCTCGTGGCGGACCTGGCGCACGGTCTCCAGGAAGGGCAGCGACTCGATGTCGCCGACCGTGCCGCCGACCTCGGTGATGACGACGTCGACCTCGTCGGTGGCCATCCGGCGGATGCGGTGCTTGATCTCGTTGGTGATGTGCGGGATGACCTGGACGGTGTCGCCCAGGTACTCGCCGCGCCGCTCCTTCGCGATCACCGTCGAGTAGATCTGGCCGGTGGTGACGTTGGCCGAGCCGTCGAGGTCGCGGTCGAGGAAACGCTCGTAGTGGCCGATGTCCAGGTCGGTCTCGGCGCCGTCATGCGTGACGAACACCTCACCGTGCTGGAAGGGGTTCATCGTGCCGGGGTCGACGTTGAGGTAGGGGTCGAGCTTCTGCATGACGACCCGCAGGCCTCGCGCCTTGAGGAGCATGCCGAGGCTGGAGGCCGTCAGCCCCTTGCCGAGCGAGGAGGCGACACCCCCGGTGACGAAGATGTGCTTGGTCGTCGTGGCGTTGCTGTTTCGAAAAGCAGCGGGTGTCATGGCCAAGGCGGGGCTCCCGTGGTCGCGGTCTGGGGTGCGGTACGGCCGCCCGGCCCGGAGCTTTCCGGGCTTTCGTTGGAGGAGCCGTCGCTGCGGTTCGGGGGTTTCCTGCCCACCGGTCCACGGGCTACCAGGGTATCAGCGACCCGGGGGCATGGCTTCCGGGCACGCTCCGCGCACACGCGGACACACATCTCCTACACGAGTCACCGCCACCGCGTCCGGCGCTCACCCGAAACAGTGCCCGCTCTTTAGAGCTTCACTCGTTCAGCGGACCCGGGTTGCCCAGAGCGGCACGCGGATCATCTGAGTGCGTCGTATGCTCCTCGGACACTCGCTGCCGAGCCCGGCCGGCAACACGGCACCACCCCCGTCCGTAACCCCGGAACAACGAGAGCTCGTCAGTCCGTTGAGCAAAGATTGGTGTTTGCTTCACCGCTCAACGACGCTAGAAACAACGAACCCTTGACCGCAAGATCGAGACCCCCTTTTCCTGATCGGGGGCGACGTGGCCATTCGACTGGAGTTGCACGTGGCCGGGCTCATCGAGGACTACGCACTCATCGGCGACATGCAGACCGCCGCACTGGTCTGCCGGGACGGCACAGTCGACTGGCTGTGCCTGCCCCGCTTCGACTCCCATGCCGTCTTCGCAGGACTGCTCGGCACCGAGGAGCACGGCTTCTGGCGTCTCGGTCCCGCGCACGCAACGGACGCACAACCGCCCACGGCGGCCCGCCGTCGCTATCGCGGCGACTCGCTGATCCTGGAATCGGAGTGGGACACGCCACGCGGCACGGTCAGAGTGACCGATTTCATGCCCCCTCGCGACGGCGCCCCCCAGCTGATCCGCATCGTGGAGGGCGTCAGCGGCCGCGTGCCGATGCGCTCGACCCTGCGGATGCGGTTCTCGTACGGCCGTGTCGTGCCGTGGGTGCACCGGCACGAGGGCCGGACGGTGGCTGTCGCGGGCCCCGACTCGGTGTGGTTCGACACCACCGCCGAGACGTACGGCAAGTCCCTGACGACGTACTCCGACTTCACGGTGGCGCCCGGTGACCGGATCGCGTTCACCATCTCCTGGGAGCCCTCGCACAAGCAGCCGCCCGCGCTGCCCGAGCCGGAGCAGTCCCTCGAGGCCACCGAGGAGTTCTGGCGCGAGTGGGTCGAGCAGTGCACGTACCACGGCCCCTACCGGGAGGCCGTCGTCCGCTCACTGATCACGCTGAAGGCCCTGACGTACGCGCCGACCGGCGGCATCGTCGCCGCCCCCACCACCTCCCTCCCGGAGGACATCGGCGGCGTACGCAACTGGGACTACCGCTACACCTGGCTGCGCGACGCGGCCATCACCCTCTCCTCACTCCTGCGCACCGGCTACCGCGACGAGGCCCGCGCCTGGCGCGAGTGGCTGCTGCGGGCGGTCGCCGGCGACCCCGAGAACCTGCAGATCATGTACGGCATCGCGGGCGAACGGGAGCTGGGCGAGGCCGAGTTGGACTGGCTGCCCGGCTACGAGAACTCGGGCCCCGTCCGGGTCGGCAACGGCGCCGCGCACCAGCTCCAGCTGGATGTGTACGGCGAGGTCACCGAGGCCCTGCACCTGGCCCATATGACGGGCCTGGCCCGCAACGACTACGCCTCCCTGCTCCAGCTGAAGCTGATCCGCTACCTGGAGCGGCACTGGGACGAGCCCGACGAGGGCATCTGGGAGGTGCGCGGTCCGCGCCGCCACTTCGTGCACTCCAAGGTCATGGCCTGGGTCGCGGTGGACCGCACGATCAAGCTCATCGAGTCCGGCGACGCGGACGGCCCGCTGGAGCAGTGGCGCGAACTGCGCGACGACATCCACCGGGACGTGTGCGAGAAGGGCTACGACAAGGAGCGCAACACCTTCACCCAGTCGTACGGCTCGAAGGAACTGGACGCCTCCCTGCTGCTCATCCCGCAGATGGGCTTCCTGCCTCCCGACGACAAGCGCGTCATCGGCACCATCGAGGCCATCCAGCGCGAGCTGTCCACCCCGGACGGCTTCATCCTGCGCTACCCGACCTCGGGCGGCGAGGAGAACCTGGACGGTCTGCCGGGCGACGAGGGCGCGTTCCTCGCCTGTTCGTTCTGGATGGCGGACGACCTGGCGATGATCGGCCGGGTCGACGAGGCCCGCAAGCTCTTCGAGAAGCTCCTCGACCTCCGCAACGACCTGGGCCTGCTGGCCGAGGAGTGGGACCCGCGCCTCAAGCGCCAGGTGGGCAACTTCCCCCAGGCCTTCAGCCACGTCCCCCTCATCGACACGGCTCTGCGCCTGACGGCATCGGGGGCGTACGGCGGCTGAGCGCGACCGATGGGCCGCGTCCACCTAGTCTGGGAAGCACATAAAAGCCCCTTTTCGGAAGGGGGCGGCCATGGCTACCCACTCCACGGCGGGCGCGGCCCTTTCCGCGTTGCGCGAGGATCTGACCGGCGACGTGTTCGCCCCGGGGAACGCTGGGTACGACGACGCCCGGACCGTCTTCAACGCCATGATCGACCGCCGTCCGGCGGTGATCGCGCAGTGCGCCGACGAAGCCGACGTGGTGCGTTCCGTTCTCTTCGCCCGTGACCTGGATCTGCGTGTCGCGGTGCGCGGAGGCGGCCACAGCGTGGCGGGCATGGGCGTGAACGACAACGGTCTGGTGATCGACCTGCGCCGGATGCACGAGGTGAGCGTCTGTCGGGCGACGCAGTCGGTACGGGTCCAGGGCGGCGCCCTGCAGAGCCACCTGGACCGGGCGACCGGGCCGCACGGACTGGCGACCACCGGCGGCCGGGTCTCCACCACCGGCGTCGCCGGCTTCGTGCTCGGCGGTGGCAGCGGCTGGCTCGACCGGACGTACGGACTCGCCGTCGACAACCTCATCGGCGCCGACCTGGTCACCGCCGACGGCACCGAGGTCCACGCGAGCGCCGAGCAGAACCCGGAGCTGTTCTGGGCGCTGCACGGCGGCGGCGGAAACTTCGGCGTCGCGACCTCGCTCACCCTGAGACTGCACGAACTGCCCGCGTTCTCCGTCGCCCTGCTGCTCTACCTCCCGGAGTTCGGCGATGAGGTCGCGCGCACGTACCGCGACGTGATCGAGGCCGGCCCGGTCGAGGCGAGCGGCGGCGTCATCTATCTCACCGCCCCGCCCGAGGAGTTCGTCCCGCCGCATCTGGTCGGACAGCTGCTGTGCGGCGCGCTGCTCACGTACACGGGCACCGAGGACGACATGCGCAAGCTCGCCGAACCGCTGCTGGCGCTGCCGCACGAGGTGGAGATCGTCACCGCGATCCCGTACGCCGACTTCCAGTGCATGCTCGACGACCCGCCCGGCCTGCGGAACTACTGGTCGGCGGAGTACCTGACGGGCGCGCCCGAGGAGTTCGTGGACGTCTTCTGCGCTCTCGGCAACGGCATGCCCGTGCCCACCGTCACCAAGAGCGCGCTGTTCCCGCTCGGCGGTGCCATCGCCGACGGCCCGTCCGAGTACCCCGTCCCCTACCGGGACGCCCAGTGGGCCGTCCACCCCTACGGCTGCTGGGAGCACCCGGCGGACGACGAACGCTGCGTCCAGTGGGTGCGCGACGTCCGCACCCGCGTCCAGCCCTGGAGCACCGGCGCGGTCTACCTCAACTTCATCGGCGACGAGGGCCCGGAGCGCGTGATCGCGGGCCTGGGCGCCGAGAACACGCGCCGGCTCGCGTCGCTGAAACGGCAGTACGACCCGGACAACGTCTTCCGCTTCAACCACAACATCGTTCCGTCGTAGCCGAACCGCTGACCCCGCCAAGGCGCAGATCGTCAGCCGTACGTAGGTGCGGGTAGCGTCCGCTGCATGGACAGCCGCGCGCAGAGCCGTTTCGAGACCCAGGGCGCCGGGATCACGGTGCGGCGGGCGCTCGAGCTGCCCGGGCTGCGCAGTGGGCTGCCGGAGATCCTGGCGGGCGCCGAACGGCTGGGGCGGACCGTGCGGTGGGTGCACGCGGGCGAGGTCCCGCACATCGCCTCGCTGCTCAAGGGCGGCGAGCTGCTCCTGACGACCGGATACGGGCTCGGCACCCGTCCGGCCGAGCAGCGCGCGTTCGTCCGTACCCTCGCCGAGCGGGGTATCGCGGCGCTCGTCGTGGAGCTGGGGCCCCGCTTCACCCGGCTGCCGGCGGCCCTCGTGGAAACGGCCCGGTCGACCGGTCTCCCGCTGGTCCAGCTGCACCGCGAGGTGCCGTTCGTGGCCGTCACGGAGGAGATCCACACCGAGATCGTCAACGGCCACTACGCGCTGCTCCAGCGGGCCGAGGAGGTCCACCGGCGCTGCACGCAGGCTCTGCTGAGCGGCGGCGGCATCCCGCAGGTCCTCGGCATCCTGGCCGACTTCAGCGCCAACCCGGTGTTCCTGGAGACGACGGACGGCCGGCTTCTGTACGCCGCCGGAGCAGGCCCCGAGGGCGCCGACCCACTCCAGGTGTGGGAGGGCCTGCGCGCCACGCAGAAGGACACGCCGCCCACCGGTTCCGTGCTCGTGGACGTCCCCGGGGGCGGCCTTGGCGCCGGTTCGGTCCGCGCGCGTCTGGTGCTGCTGCCCGTCCTCGAACCGCTTGCCCCCGTCCACCGCATCGCCGCCGAGCGGGCCGCGGGGATCCTGGCCGTCGTCCTGATGCAGGCCCGCCAGGAGGAGGAGCTGGCGGCGCGTGGGCGCGGCGACTTCCTCACCGATCTCGCCGAGGGCCGCGTCGACGCGGAGGCCGCGCCCGCGCAGGCCCGCGTCCTCGGCTTCAAGCCCGGCGCCGGGCCACTGCTGCCGGTGGTGATGCGGGTCGGCGACACCTTGTCCCCGGGCGGCGGCTGGGCGGTGCTGGCGCGGGCGGTCGCGGAGGAGCTGACGGCGGTGGGCGTACCGGTGCTGCTGGGCGTGCGGCCTGTCGAGGGGCGCGTGCCGCTGCTGGTGGGCCTGCGTACGGAGGCGGAGCGCCCGGGGGTCGCCGACCGGGTGGCGGCGGCGCTGTGGGCGGGTGTGGAACGCGCCGGGATGCGGCGCCCGGGCGCCCAGCCGCCGGTCGTCGTGGTGGGCGTCGCCGGCGGCTGGGCAGCGGCCTCGGCGGGCCTGCGTCACGCGGCGGAGACGGCGACGGCGGCGCAGGGCCTGCCGGACCGGCCCTGGTACGACGCCCGCCGCCTGGACATCGACCTCTTGCTGTGGCGCCTGCGTGACCAACCGGACCTGGCGGCCTTCGTGGACCGCGCGATCGGCCCGCTGCGCACCCACGACGACCGCTCCAAGCCCCCGCTGCTGCCCACGCTGGAGACGTACCTGGCGCACGCGGGCCGCAAGGCGGAAACGGCCCGCGAACTCCACCTCAACCGCCAGACCCTCTACAACCGCCTCGCGAGAATCGGGGAGTTGCTGGGCACGGACCTGGACGACCCGCAGACGGTGCTGGCACTGAGCCTGGCGCTCCGGGCCCGCAGACACGTGAGCTGAGTCGGGCCGGCCTGCGCACGGACCGCTCAGCTCAGCGGCCGCAGTTGCGTGAACTCGTCGTAGACGCTGAGCACTTGGGCGACGGTCTCGTCCTCGGTGGGCCAGGTGCCGATCTGCTGGACGCCCCGCTCCCGGAGGTCTTCCCTGCGCTCCGGATCCCCCAGCAGCCGCACCACGGCAGCGCCGAGCGCCGCCGCGTCACCGTAGGGGACGAGTTCGGCCGCGTCCCCGACCAACTCGGGTACGCCTCCCACGGCGGCCGCGATCAGCGGCACGCGCGCGTGGAGCGCTTCCTGGGCGAAGACGGAGCGCGACTCCCAACGGCTGGGCAGAAGCGCGAGGTCGGCGGCGGTGAGCAGCTCGCTCACGTCGTCACGGTGCCCGACGAGCCGTGCCGGCAGCCCCTCGTTCTCAATGCGGCCCTGCAACTCCGCCCGCAGCGGCCCCTCCCCCGCGATCACCAGGAGCGGCACGGGATCGAGGCGACGCCACGCGCATACGGCGTCCAGCAGGACGTCGTACCCCCGGTGCCGGTCGAGGGAGCCGACGGCGATGAGCAACGGGCGGTCCGTGGCGCCGAGTTCGGCCCGGGTCTTGGACCGGTCGGACTCGTCCCGCCCCGTGGCCATGTCCGGGGCGGGCATCGCCACCGCGGACAGCCGGGCGTCCCTGGCCCCGCGTCGCCTGGCCCGGTCAACGAGGTCGGAGGAGGTCCCGAGGACGACGGCGGCGGCCTTCACGACCCGGCGCTCCAGCACCCTCAGCAGATGGGCGCGCGGCCCTTCGACGTACGCGCGGTTGTGCCAGGTGACGACGAGCGGGGTGCGGCGCCCGCTGAGCGCGAGGGCGGCCCGGAAGGAGGCGTGCAGCCCGTGCGCGTGCACGAGGTCGGCGTTCGAACAGGCCGCGCGCAGCGCCGCCACCGAGCCGGGGTCGCTGCTGCGGGGAATGGGCACGTGTTCGGCACCGGCGCCGGTGAAGTCGTAGGCGCTGTCGGCATCGGTGGGGGCGCACACGGTGACCCGCACGCCTCTCGCCACGAGCCCCGCGGCCAGCGAACGCACGTGCGTGCTGCTGCCGGCGTTGCCGCCGCCGAGCACCTGCACGGTGCGCAGCGACGACTGACCGTGCGGTGAGTGGCTGGTCACGTGGCCGGGGGCTCCTGGTTCGGCGTCGGGCGGTCACGAAGAGGGGTGACGGAAGGCTACGGACGAAACGTACAGAAGGATGGGGCGGAAGGGGTGTACCGCGCGGCTTCCTCCGGATACGGCTTCTTCCGGATACGGGGGGATTCCGTGCTCCTTCAAGGATGCCAGGACGTCCGGGTGTTCCGAACCAGGGAGGGGCAGGGCGGGTCACTCGCCCGGGTGAGACAGATCCCACTGACCGTCAGGTGTTCGAACGTCAGCCGTCCGCTCTGGCCGCCGCCAGCAACTCCTCCGCGTGTGCCCGCGCCGTCTCCGAGTCCTCCTGCCCGGCCAGCATCCGCGACAGCTCCCGTACCCGTTCCTCGCCCTCCAGCACCTTGACGCCCGACCGGGTCACCGACCCGTCGTTGGTCTTCTCCACCAGCAGCTGCCGGTCGGCGAACGCGGCGACCTGCGGCAGGTGCGTCACGACGACGACCTGGGCACTCTTCGCCAGCTTGGCCAGCCGCCGCCCGATCTCCACGGCCGCCTTGCCGCCCACCCCGGCGTCGACCTCGTCGAACAGATAGGTGGGCACCGGATCGGTCCCCGCGAACACGACCTCCACGGCCAGCATCACCCGAGACAGCTCACCCCCGGACGCGCCCTTGGCGATGGGCCGGGCGGGCGCCCCTGGATGCGGGGCGAGCAGCAGTTCGACCTCGTCGGCGCCGGACGGTCCGTAGGCGACGGTACGCCCGTCGACCTCGACCCCCTCCGGGTCCTCGGTCTGCCGGATGTCGAACGACACGCGCGCGTGGGGCATGGCGAGCGAGGCCAGCTCGGCGGTCACGGCGGCCGCGAACCGCGAGGCGGCCTCCGTCCGCGCATCCGTCAACGCCTGTGCCATGCCGCTCAGTTCGCGGCGCAGGGAGTCCCGCTCGGCGGTCAGCTCACCGATCCGCTCGTCGTCGCCGTCGAGTTCGAGCAGCCGCGCCGCACCTTCCTCGGCCCAGGTGAGCACTCCGGCCACACCGGCGCCGTACTTCCGGGTCAGCGCGGTGAGCGCGGCCCGCCGTTCCTCCACGGCCGCCAGCCGCAGCGGATCGGCGTCCAGGTCGTCGGCGTACCCCGCCAGCTCCCCGGCGACGTCCCCGAGCAGGATGCCGAGCTCGCCGATCCGGTCGGCGAGCGCGGCGAGGGCCGCGTCGTGCGACCGTACGGCCTCCAGGGCCCGGTGGGCGCCCGCGACGAGCGTGGCGGCGTCGATGCCCTCGGGGTCCTCGGGGTTGCCGGCCAGGGCGGCGTGGGCGACGGTCGCGGCCGAGGCCAGCGCCTCCGCGTGACCGAGCCGCTCCGCCTCCTCGGCGAGCTCGGCGTCCTCGCCGGCCCGCGGCTCCACGGCGGCGATCTCGTCGAGCCCGTACCGCAGCATGTCGGCTTCCTGGGCCCGCTCACGCGCGCGCGTGGTGATCTCGTCCAGCTCGTTGGAGACGGCTCTCAGCCGCCGGTACGCCTCCGCGTACTTGGTGAGCGGCGCGGCGACCGCGTCCCCCGCGTACCGGTCGAGCGCCGCCCGCTGCCGGGACAGCTTGAGCAGCCCCTGCTGGTCGGTCTGCCCGTGCACGGCCACCAGTTCGTCGGCCAGCTCGGCCAGCACGCCCACAGGCACGGAACGCCCGCCCAGATGCGCCCGTGAACGCCCCTCGGCGGAAACGGTACGGCTGATGAGCAGCGCCCCGTCGTCCAGCTCGGCGCCGGCCTCCTCGGCCCGCAGGACGGCCGCCCCGCCCGGAGGCACGGTGATCCGCCCTTCCACGACCGCGTTCCTGGCCCCGATCCGCACCAACGCCGCATCGGCCCGCCCACCGAGCAGCAGCCCGAGGCTGGTCACGACCATGGTCTTGCCCGCACCGGTCTCGCCCGTCACGGCAGTAAAGCCGGGCGACAACTCGACGACAGCATCGTCAATGACGCCGAGTGACCGTATCCGCATCTCCTCCAACACGAACACGACCATACGAGGTCAGCCACCAGAAGTGCGACGGCCCCCACCCCGTTGTCACGAACGCCCAGGTGACAAGGCCCGATAAAGGGCGCCTTGTCACCCAGGGGAGTGGACGGACGGTAGGGGCGCGGGGCTGTATCTGATCTGCGGCTCCGCCGCGCGGGCGCGACAAGCCACAGCGCACCCGCACCCGCCATCGAATCCAAGCCACCCCCCACACACAGCGTCAGTGAGGAGCCCCGCGCCACCCGGAAACAGGCAACGCGAACTTCGCCACCAACCGATCGGTGAACGAGGCATGGTGCAGCCGAGCCAACCGCACCGGCACAGCCCCCCGCCGAACCTCCACCCGCGCCCCGGGCGGCAACTCCACAGTCCGCCGCCCGTCACACCACAGCACCCCCGGAGGAATGTGCGGCAGAACCTCCACAGCGAGCACGGAATCCGGCGACGTCACCAACGGCTTCGCGAACAGCGCGTGCGCACTGATCGGCACCATCAACAGCGCCTCCACCTCGGGCCACACCACAGGCCCACCCGCGGAGAAGGCGTAGGCGGTCGACCCGGTGGGCGTCGACAGACAGATGCCGTCACACCCGAACCCGGTCACCGGCCGCCCGTCGATCTCCAGCACGACCTCGAGCAGCTTCTCCGCGGACACCTTCTGCACGGCCGCCTCGTTCAGCGCCCAGTCTGTGTGCACGATGTTCCCGTTCTGGTGGACGACGACGTCGATGGTCATCCGTTCCTCGACCTCGTACGCCTTCGTCACCACCCGGTCGACAACCTTGTCGAGGTCGTCGCGCTCGGCCTCGGCGAGGAAGCCGACGCTACCGAGGTTGACGCCGAGCATCGGCACCCCGGACGCCCGGGCGAACTCGGCGCCGCGCAGCAGCGTCCCGTCGCCGCCCAGCACGATGAGCAGCTCGCAGCCGTCGAGACACTGTGCGGTGGCCTCCTCGATCAGCTCCACCTCCGGCGGCAGCGGCAGGTCGGCCGCCTCCGCCGCGAGCACCCGCACCCCGAGTCCGGAGCGCACCAGCCCCTGGACCACCAGTTCGGCACTTCTGATCGCGGCCGGCCGCCCGGTGTGGGCGAGCAGGAAAACAGTACGATCTCGGGTCGTAGTCAACGAGGCCCCTCCGCCACTGCACGGTCAACATCGGCCGGGTTGAGTTCGGGTGCGCCGGCCCGCAGCCACAGAAAGTACTCGACGTTCCCCGACGGCCCGGGCAGCGGGCTGGCGGTCACGCCCTGTACACCCAGCCCCAACTGCCCGGCACGGGCGGCAACTCCACGTACCGCCTCGGCACGCAGTTCGGGACTGCGTACGACTCCTCCACTGCCCAGTCGTTCCTTCCCCACCTCGAACTGTGGTTTGACCATCATCACCAGGTCGGCATCGGGTGCCGCGCACCGCGCAAGGGCGGGCAGCACGAGACCGAGCGGGATGAAGGACAGATCCCCCACGACAAGATCCACTGGTTCCCCATCGATCGCTTCGAGCGTCAACTCGCGTACGTTCGTACGGTCCTTGACGGTGACGCGTTCATCGCTTTGGAGAGACCACGCGAGTTGTCCGTACCCCACGTCCACGGCGACGACGTGCGCGACACCGGCGCGCAGCAGTACGTCGGTGAATCCGCCGGTGGACGCGCCGGCGTCCAGCGCCCGCCGTCCGCCGACCTTCAGCCCCTGCGGTACGAAGACCTCCAGGGCACCCGCGAGCTTGTGGCCGCCCCGGGAGACGTACTCGGGATCGTTGTCGTCGGTCACGACGACGATCGCCGCGGCGGTCTCCACCTGGGTGGCGGGCTTGGTCGCGACGGTCTTGCCGACGGTGACCCGCCCGGCGGCGATCAGCTGGCTCGCGTGCTCACGCGAGCGCGCGAGCTTCCGCCGCACCAGCTCGGCGTCAAGACGGCGGCGTGCCACTCCTGCCACGTTCGGTTCAGCTCCTGGGGTCGTACGTCGTCGGGGGCGCCGGAGGTCCCGGGCGGGCGTCGAGCGCGGTGAGCGCGTCGCGCAGCCCCCGGTGTACATCCTCGTACACCTCCACATGTCCGTCCGTGGCGAGGTGGTCGGCGTCACCGAGCCGCGCGAGCTGGGCGTCGACGTCCGCGTTGCCCGTGGACACGCAGGGGATGTTCAGCGGGGCCGGGGCGGCGGGGCCGGCGCCGGATTCGCCGGCCGCCTCCGCGGCCACGTCCGAAGCCGCGTCGCAAGCCGTGTCCGTAGCCGAAACCGGAACCGGTTTCCCCTCCGGGCCCTCGGCCGAGGGCACTGAGTCGTTCATGCCCTGACGCTACCGCGAACGGCTGAGGTACCGTCGTGCCCGATGGCGACGATTGAGGAGTGCCGCAGCGCACTCGACAGGCTCTCGGACAACATGACGGGCGCGAACGGGGACGTACGCGAGGCGGCGGCCCTGGACCGCTCGCTGAGCTGCCGTATCACCGATCTGGACGTCACCTTCGTGGGACGTCTGCAAGGCGGCCGTATCGAGGTCCAGGACACCCTCCAGGGCCCACCCCGGGAGAAGGCCGAGATCAGGCTCACCATGTCCGGCGACGATCTGCTGGCGATGGTGGCCGGCGAGCTGAACTTCGCGAAGGCGTGGGGCTCGGGGCGGGTGAAGCTGGAGGCGAGCCTGCGGGACCTGTACCGCCTCAGAAAACTTCTGTAGCAACCTTCGTACGCGCCGCGCGCACGGCACATAGCGGTCGGTGCGTTCGGCGACCCCGGTCGACTCCCCCTCGCTGCTGCGTGCCCCCTCACAACCCCAGCCGCGCCAGCGCCTTCCCCGCGTCCAACGCGCACGCCCCGTCCCCCGCAGCCGTCCAGGCCGCCGCACAGAGCGCGCGAAGCCCGTCGAGCGCCTCCCCGTCCCCTGTCAGCTCCAGCCGCTCCTCCCCCGCCGTGGCCGTCCACCCCCCGCACCGGAAACCGTCGCCCGCGTCCGTCACCTCGGGCTGCCCGGTCAGCAGACCCCTCAGATCGGCGTCGACGTAGGTGGGCCGGTGCTGCGGCGGCGCGGCCAGCAGCTGCGCGCCGTCCGCCACGCCGGTCAGCACCAGCAGCGAGTCGACGTCCCCGTTGAACGCGCCTTCGATGTCCGTGTCCAGCCGGTCCCCGACGACCAGGGGCCGCTTCGCACCGGTCCTCAGCACTGTCTCCCGGTGCATGGGCGGCAACGGCTTGCCCGCCACCTGCGGTTCGGCCCCGGTCGCGATGCGCACGACCTCCACCGCGGCCCCGTTGCCCGGCGCGATCCCGCGTGCGCTCGGAATCGTCAGGTCGGTGTTGGACGCGAACCAGGGCACCCCACGCGCGATGGCGTAGCACGCCTCCGCGAACCGTCCCCAGGGCAACTCGGGCCCGCCGTACCCCTGTACGACGGCCACCGGCTCGTCCTCGGCCGACTCGACGGGCTCGAGCCCGCGCTCCCGCAGCGCGACCCGCAGCCCCTCACCGCCGATCACCAGCACGCGCGCCCCCGCCGGCACCTGGTCGGCGATCAGCCGGGCCACTGCCTGAGCCGAGGTGATGACGTCCGAGCCCTCCGTCGCTATGCCCAGCTCGGTGAGGTGCTCGGCCACGGCGTCCGGCGTACGCAACGCGTTGTTGGTGACATAGGCGAGCCGCATCCCACCGTCACGGGCGACACCGAGCGACTCGACGGCGTGCACGATCGCGTTGCCCCCCGCGTACACCACCCCGTCGAGGTCGAGCAGCGCCGTGTCGTACGCCTCGCTGAGGGCCCGCGTACTGCCCTCGGGCCGTGTCCTGGCGGTCTGGCTCATTTGCGCATCGCTCCTCGGTCGACCGGCTTTCCCCGATCATCCCCCATGGCACTGACAGCCCTACGATGCACCAATGAACTCTGCAGGTCCCGCGGACGTACCGGCTCGCATGGGCCTTCAACTGACCCCTTTCCGGGGGCTTCGCTACGACCCCGACCGGGTCGGCAGCCTGGCCGCCGTGACCTCTCCGCCGTACGACGTCATCGTGCGCCCGGACGGCCTGATACATCTCGAGTCGGCCGACCCGCACAACATCGTCCGGCTCATCCTCCCCCAGGCGGCGACCCCGTCCATCCGCAACGAACAGGCCGCCGACACCCTCGACGACTGGCTGGCCGAAGGCATCCTGACCACCGACCCCGAACCCGCCCTGTACGTCTACGAGCAGCGCGACCCGACCGGCCACCTCCAGCGCGGGGTGATCGGCGCCCTGCGCCTGTCGGAGCCGTCGGAGCGCGTCGTTCTGCCCCACGAGGACGTCATGCCGCATGTGGTGGCGGAACGCGCGGCCCTGATGCGCGCCACCTACGCGAACCTGGAACCTCTCCTCCTGACCTACCGGAGCGGCAATTCGGCCGACGCGTCGCCGTACGCCACGAGCACGGTGGTCGAACGCGTGGCCACCCGCCCCCCGTTGCTCGCGACGACCACGGAGGACGGTTTCAGCCATCGTCTGTGGGCGGTCACCGACCCTGCCGAACTGGCAGGGATCCAGGCGGATCTGGCGAATCATCAGGCCCTCATCGCCGACGGCCACCACCGCTGGGCGACGTATCTGCGTCTACGCGCGGAGCATGCGTCCCCCAGCCCCTGGGACCACGGTCTGGTACTCCTCGTGGACACCGCCCGCTACCCGCTGCGCGTCCGCGCGATCCACCGCCTCCTGCACGGCCTCCCGGTCCCCGAGGCCCTGTCAGCCCTGGAGGGCCACTTCCGGGTACGTCACCTGGCGGCCCCGCTCCCTGAGGCGCTCACGGCCCTCGCGGAGGCGGCCACCGCTGGCAACGCCTTCCTCCTGGCCGGCGACGGCGCCTTCCACCTCCTGGACCGCCCCGACGAGGGCCTTCTGGCCCGTACGATCCCGGCCGATCGTCCACAGGCCTGGCGCACCCTGGACGCGACGGTCCTGCACGCGACGCTGCTCGCCCACATCTGGCGCATTCCCGAGGACTCACCGGCGCGCATCGCGTACATCCACGACACCGCGGCAACGGTGGAGAAGGCGGAACGGGACGGCGGGACGGCGGTCCTGATGCACCCGGTCCGCGAGGAGGTCGTACGAGACCTGGCCCGCCAGGGCGTGACGATGCCCCGCAAGTCGACGTCGTTCGGCCCCAAGCCGGCCTCGGGCCTGGTCCTGCGCAGCCTCGCGCACTGAAACGCAGAAGGGCGGGACCCCTGACCGGGATCCCGCCCTTCACCGATTACCGCAGGTCAGCGCTGGCTGCCCTCATCGTCGCCCGGAACGTCGTCGTCGCTGTCGTCGCTGTCGTCATCTGCGACGCTGTCAGCCACTTCAACAGTCCCGACCGTCGCGCCGGACTCGATCACGACGGGCTCGACGCCCTCGCTCGCGTCCTCGCCTTCGCCGTCGTCCTCATTCTCATTCTCATCCTCGTCGAAGGCATCGACGAACTCCACGCCGTCCAGCTCGGCAAGGCGATCCGAGGCGTTCGTGCTGCCGTCCTTGTCGGACTCGATGGCCTTGGCGAACCACTCCCGCGCCTCGTCCTCACGCCCGGCCGCCAGCAGCGCGTCGGCATACGCGTACCGCAGTCGCGCGGTCCACGGCTGCACCGAGTTGGAAGCCAGCTCGGGGCTCTGCAGGGTCACGATGGCCGCGTCCAGCTGATCCATGTCACGCCGGGCACCGGCCGCGACGAGCCGCATCTCGACCTGCCCGGCCTTGTCCAGCTTGTGCACCTCGGGCGCTCCGGCCATGTCGAGCGCCTTCTCGGGCCGCCCGAGTCCACGCTCGCAGTCGGCCATGACAGGCCACAGATCGACGTTCCCCGTCATCCTGCGAGCCGCACGGAACTCGGCCAGCGCCTCGCTGTACTTCTGGCTGGCGTACGCGGCGAACCCGGCCGCCTCTCGCACGGCGGCCACACGCGAAGCCAGCCGCAGAGCCACCCGCGAGTACCCGTAGGCACCCTCGGGGTCCTCGTCGATGAGCCGGGCGACCATCACCAGGTTCTTGGAGACCTCCTCAGCCAGCCCCTTGGGCAGGCTCATGAGCTCCTGGCGTACGTCCTTGTCGATCTCGTCGCCCGTGACGTCCTCGTCGATCGGCAGCCGCTTGATCGGCTCCCGGTCCCGGTCACGCTCGTCACGGAACCGCCCACCATCGCGCCGGTCATCGCCCCGACGGTCGTCACGCCCCCGGAAACCGCCGCCGCCACCGGGGCGTCCCCCACGGTCGTCCCGCCCACGGAACCCACCACCGTCGGCGGGCCGGCCGCCGCGGTCGTCACTCCGGCCACGGAACCCACCGCGATCGTCGTCCCGACGGACGAAGCCACCGCGCTCACCACGGCTGTCATCGCGACGGAACCCGCCACGGTCGTCCTCACGCCGGAAGCCACCACGATCGCCTTCACGACGGTCGTCACGCCCACGGAAGCCACCGCCGGCGGGGCGACCACCTCGGTCGTCGTCACGCCGGAAACCACCACCGGCCGGACGGCCACCACGGTCGTCATCACGCCGGAAACCACCACCGGCCGGACGCCCACCACGGTCGTCATCACGCCGGAAACCACCACCGGCCGGACGCCCACCACGG
>NZ_LGDW01000119.1 GCF_001280005.1 Streptomyces sp. NRRL WC-3618
GGCCTCTTCCATCCGGGCGATCAGCCGGGTCAGGCCGCCGGAGGTGAAGGAGAGGTCCTCCGCGAGGCGGGCGCTGGTGGTACGACGTTGCGGATGCCGTGCCAGACGCAGCAGCACTTCGAACTCGGAGCCGCCGAGCCCGGTGGCCTCGCGGATCGTGCGGTCGGCCCGTCCACCGAAGGCGTCGGTCAGCCGCAGGATGTCGCCGTACAGGACGACTGCCTCATCGGGTGACATCTGCTCGGCCCCCTCGGCCCACCTCGTCATGCGGCGCCCTGTCCCGGCAGACCCTGAGCGGTCGGCAACACGTGCTGAAAATAGCCTCTCCGGCGTTTGAGGAGCGGGGGTTCGGGGGCAGCGCCCCCGAGGACGGATGGGACGGGTAAGGGCGGCGGGGGCGAAAAAACCAAGCGCCCCGCACACCACCTCGGTATGCGGGGCACCCAGCGTTCAACGCAACCGGTCACACCGGGACGGAAGCCACCCCGGCCTCCAGGAACCGCTTCCCGTTCACCCGCTCGGAGACACCCTCACGGTCCAGGTAAGGCGTGATCCCACCCAGGTGGAAGGGCCACCCCGCACCGGTGATCAGACACAGGTCGATGTCCTGCGCCTCGGCCACCACACCCTCGTCGAGCATGAGCCCGATCTCCTGCGCGACAGCGTCGAGCACCCGCTCCCGCACCTGCTCCTCGCTCAGGACGACGTCCCCCTGCTGAAGCAGCGCGGCAACCTCGGGGTCCAACTCGGGCTTCCCGCTGTCGTACACGTAGAAGCCGCGCTTGCCGGCCTTGACGACGGCGGCGAGGTTCGGGGACACCGTGAAGCGGTCCGGGAACGCCCGGTTGAGGGTCTCCGAGACGTGCAGACCGATCGCCGGACCGACCAGCTCCAGGAGTACCAACGGCGACATCGGCAGCCCCAGCGGCTCCACCGCCTTCTCCGCGACCTCGACCGGCGTACCCTCGTCGATCACGTTCTGGATCTCGCCCATGAAGCGGGTAAGGATACGGTTCACGACGAACGCCGGGGCGTCCTTCACGAGCACCGCGGTCTTCTTCAGCTTCTTGGCGACGCCGAACGCCGTGGCGAGCGAAGCGTCGTCCGTCTGCTCGCCGCGCACGATCTCCAGGAGCGGCAGGATCGCGACCGGGTTGAAGAAGTGGAAGCCCACGACCCGCTCGGGGTTCTTCAGCTTCGACGCCATCTCGGTGACGGACAGCGAGGAGGTGTTGGTCGCCAGGATCGCGTGCGCCGGGGCGACCGCCTCGACCTCCGCGAACACCTGCTGCTTGACGCCGATCTCCTCGAAGACGGCCTCGATGATGAAGTCGGCGTCGGCGAAGCCCTCCGCCTTGTCCAGGACACCGGTGACCAGCGCCTTGAGGCGGTTGGCCTTGTCCTGGTTGATACGGCCCTTGCCGAGCAGCTTGTCGATCTCGGCGTGGACGTAGCCCACACCCTTGTCGACGCGCTCCTGGTCGATGTCGGTCAGCACGACCGGCACCTCGAGGCGGCGCAGGAAGAGCAGCGCGAGCTGCGAGGCCATCAGACCGGCACCGACCACGCCCACCTTGGTCACCGGACGGGCCAGCGACTTGTCCGGCGCGCCGGCCGGACGCTTGCCCCGCTTCTGGACGAGGTTGAACGCGTAGATGCCGGAGCGGAGTTCGCCGCCCATGATCAGGTCGGCGAGGGCCACGTCCTCGGCGTCGTACCCCTGCTGGAGGTCGCCGTTCTTGGCCGCGGCGATGATGTCGAGGGCGCGGTAGGCGGCCGGAGCCGCACCGTGCACCTTGCTGTCCGCGATGAAGCGGCCCTTGGCGACCGCCTGGTCCCAGGCCTCGCCGCGGTCGATGGCCGGGCGCTCGACCTTGATGTCGCCCTTGACGACGGAAGCCGTCCAGATCAGCGACTGCTCCAGGAAGTCCGCGCCCTCGAACAGCGCGTCGGCGATCCCCAGGTCGAGGACCTGCTGCCCCTTGAGCTGCTTGTTCTGGTTGAGCGAGTTCTCGATGATCACGCTCACCGCGCGGTCCGCGCCGATGAGGTTGGGCAGGATCGTGCAGCCGCCCCAGCCGGGGACCAGGCCGAGGAAGACCTCGGGGAGGGAGAAGGCCGCGATGGACTTCGACACGGTCCGGTACGAGCAGTGCAGACCGACCTCGACGCCGCCGCCCATGGCGGCACCGTTGTAGTAGCCGAAGGTCGGGACCGCGAGCCCGGCGAGGCGCTTGAAGACCTCGTGGCCGCCCTTGCCGATGGCGAGCGCGTCGGAGTGGTTCTTCAGGAGCTCTACGCCCTTGAGGTCCGCGCCGACGGCGAAGATGAACGGCTTGCCGGTGATGCCGACACCGACGATCTCGCCGGCCGTAGCCTCCTTCTCGACCTGGTCGATGGCGATGCTCAGGTTCGCCAGCGAGGCCGGGCCGAAGGTGGTCGGCTTGGTGTGGTCGAAGCCGTTGTCGAGGGTGATCAGCGCGAAACGGCCGGCGCCGAACGGCAGGTCGAGGTGGCGTACGTGCGCGGACGTCACGACCTCGTCGGGGAACAGCTCGGCCGCGCCCTTGAGGAGTTCGGTGGTGCTCACTTGTCGCCTCCGGCGTCCTTGTGGTGCGGGTTCTCCCAGATGACCGTGGCGCCCATGCCGAAGCCGACGCACATGGTGGTGAGGCCGTAGCGGACCTCCGGCTGCTCCTCGAACTGGCGAGCGAGCTGCGTCATCAGACGCACACCTGACGAGGCCAGTGGGTGACCGAAGGCGATGGCACCGCCGTACTGGTTCACGCGCGCGTCGTCGTCGGCGATGCCGTAGTGGTCGAGGAAGGCCAGGACCTGGACGGCGAAGGCCTCGTTGACCTCGAACAGACCGATGTCACCGATGCCGAGGCCCGCCTTGGCGAGTGCCTTCTCGGTCGCCGGGATCGGCCCGTAGCCCATGACCTCGGGCTCGACGCCGACGAAGGCGTACGAGACGAGGCGCATCTTGACGGGCAGGTTGTTCTCGCGCGCGAAGTCCTCGGACGCGATGATCGACGCCGTGGCGCCGTCGTTCAGACCGGCCGCGTTACCGGCGGTGACCCGCCCGTGCACCCGGAACGGCGTCTTGAGGCCGGCCAGGTTCTCCAGGGTGGTCCCCGGTCGCATCGGCTCGTCGGCGGTCACCAGACCCCAGCCGGTCTCGCCGGCCTCGGCATTGGTGTTCCGTACGGAGATCGGTACCAGGTCCTGCTGGATCTTGCCGTTGGCGTACGCCTTGGCGGCCTTCTCCTGCGAGCGCACCGCGTACTCGTCGGCGCGCTGCTTGGTGATGTGCGGGTAGCGGTCGTGCAGGTTCTCGGCGGTCATGCCCATGAACAGGGCCGACTCGTCGACGAGCTTCTCGCTCACGAACCGCGGGTTCGGGTCCACCCCCTCGCCCATGGGGTGACGGCCCATGTGCTCGACGCCGCCGGCGATGACGGCGTCGTAGGCGCCGAAGGCGATCGAACCGGCGGTGGCGGTGACTGCGGTCAGCGCGCCGGCGCACATGCGGTCGATGGAGTAGCCCGGCACGGACTGGGGCAGCCCGGCGAGGATGCCCGCCGTGCGGCCCAGGGTCAGTCCCTGGTCACCGATCTGCGTGGTCGCGGCGATGGCGACCTCGTCGATCTTCTTCGGGTCGAGACCCGGGTTGCGGCGCAGCAGTTCCCGGATCGCCTTAACGACGAGGTCGTCGGCGCGGGTCTCGTGGTAGATGCCCTTCGGGCCCGCCTTGCCGAACGGGGTGCGGACGCCGTCGACGAAGACGACATCCCTGACGGTACGAGGCACGATGGCTTTCCTCCAGAGGTGCGGGACGGCACTGCTGTATACGCAACCGCTGAGCGGGCGCTCAGGTTCCATGCTACTTGCGAGTAACCGTGCTGCACACCCCTGGACGGGGGAGCGGTGAACGTCACACGGGATTCACATGTTACCGCCGGTTACACATGCTGGCCTCACGTCCTCGGCGGAGCGGTGGACCCCCGAGGAGTCAGTACGGGCGTGGCCACCGGATGCGACCCGCCCCCGCCCCCGGCGATCACCTCGAACAAGGTCCGGGCGACGTCCGCGCCGAACCCGTGCACGTCGTGACTCATCGCCGACAGCGTGGGCCGTGTGAGCCGGCACAGCTGTGAGTCGTCCCAGGCCAGCAACGACACGTCACCCGGCACGGTGAGCCCCATCTCCGCGGCGACGGACAGGCTCGCCACAGCCATGATGTCGTTGTCGTACAGGATCGCCGTGGGCCGGTCAGTCGGCGAGGCGGACAGCAGCGAACGGGTGGCCCGCGCCCCCGCGTCACCGGAGTAGTCGGTCGCCACCTGCCACGCCCCGGCCAGCCCGAGCCCCCGCGCGGCCTCGTCGAAGGCCGCCGTACGGATGGTCGTGTGGCCGAGCGCCGCCACGCCCCCCACCCGGGCGATCCGCCGGTGCCCGAGCGCCGCGAGATACCGCACCGCCTCCGTCACGGCCGTGGCGTCGTCGGTCCACACGGCGGTGAGCCCGCCGGTGAGCGACGGATGCCCGACCGCGATGGCGGGCATCCCGAGCCGCTCGACGGCCGGGACCCGGGGATCGTCGGCCCGGAGGTCCACCAGGATCGTCCCGCCGATGAGCCGCCCCCTCCACCAGGACTCCTGAAGCCCGACCTCCTCCTCCAGGGTCCGTACGAGCCTGAGCAGCAGCGAGCACGCGTGCTCGGTCAGGACGCTCTCCACGCCCGAGATGAAGTCCATGTAGAACGGTTCGAGCCCGAGCAGCCGGGCCGGCCGGCAGATCGCCAGCCCCACCACGTCCACCCGGGACCCGGCCAGCGACCGCGCGGTGAGGTTCGGCTCCCAGCCCAGCTCCCGTGCGGCGGTGAAGATCCGGTCCCGGGTCGCCTCGGCGAGCCCCGGCTTGTGGTTGAAGGCGAGGGACACGGCCCCCTTGGACACGCCGGCGCGCGCGGCGACGTCCTTGATGGTGACGCGGGGGGTCGGTGATGCCGTCATCCGGCGGGCTCCACGCAGTACAGGGCCGACCGGGCGGTCTCGGCGTCCGGAGTCCGCCAGCCGCGCACCCCGATCGTCACCCGCTCCCCGGGCAACAGGGTCACCAGCCCGCGATCGGCCCGCGCTCCCGGGTCCAGCCGGTCCGCCTGCAACAGCAGATCCCGTACGAGGGTACGAGCCGTGACGGTGACCGCCCCCGGCGCCACACTCACGTCGAACTCGGGCCGGGGATAAGGGATTTCACGGTCCGGCACGGGAAAGTACAGCGCCCGCAGCCCCTCCTGGTCCGGCCCCTCCCCGTACGCCCCCTCGGCGTCCGCCACCAGGAACTCCTTGGCCCCCGTCGGCACGAGTTCCCCCGGCACCCGCACCTCGGCGACCGCCCGCCGCTCCGCCGCGAACGGGACCCGCACCGACTCACCGACAGCGCCCCCGTCCACGGACAGCCGCCGCAGCTCCACCGTCCCCGACCACCGCTCCGCCGCCTGGTTGACGACGGCCAACACGACCTCCTCACCCCGCACTTGAAGGGTGAGCAGCCGGTCCGCGTACAGCCGCCGCAGCTCGTGGTAGAGCGGCTTCTCCCGTCCGTCCCCGTCGACCGCCGCCCACGACGTCACCGGCCAGCAGTCGTTGAGCTGCCACACGATCGTCCCCGCGCACACCGGCCAGTGCGCACGCCAGTGCTCGATCCCGGCGGCGACGGCACGGGCCTGGTTGACCTGGGTGAGGTAGTGCCACCGGTCGAAGTCCCCCTCGTGGAGGGGGAAATGCCGGGCGAGCCCGCGCGCCAGCTTGCCGTTCCCGTCCTCCGCCTTCTGGTGGTGCAGCATGCCGGGGGAGTCGGAGGCGAGCCGCTCGCCCGGCAGCGCGCGCCGCAGCGTGGCGTACGCGGCCGGTGCCTGCCACCCGAACTCGGCCACGAAACGCGGGACTTCGAGCCGGTAGTCGGCATAGTCCTCGCGGTTCCACACCTCCCACGAGTGGTGCGTCCCGTGCGCCGGATCGTTCGGATGCCGATCCCAGGACCCGGACCAGGGACTGCCCGCCGTATAGGGCCGCGTGGGGTCCAACTCGGCCACCACACGCGGCAGTACGCCCAGGTAGTACCCCTCGCCCCACGACTCCCCGGCGAGCGTTCGCTCCCATCCCCAGTCCCGGAAGCCCCACAGGTTCTCGTTGTTGCCGTTCCACAGCACGAGCGAGGGATGCGGCATCAGCCGTACGACGTTCTCCCGGGCCTCCGCCTCGACCTCACCCCGCAGTGGCTGCTCCTCCGGATATGCGGCGCACGCGAACGGGAAGTCCTGCCAGACCAGCAGCCCCAACTCGTCGCAGACGTCGTAGAAATCCTCGCTCTCGTAGATCCCGCCGCCCCACACGCGGACGAGGTCCACCCCGGCGCCCGCCGCCTGCGTCAGCCGCGTGCGGTACCGCTCCGGCGTGATCCGGGACGGGAACACGTCGTCCGGGATCCAGTTGACGCCCCGCGCGAACAGCCGCTCCCCGTTGACGACCAGGGTGAACCCGGTCCCGTGGGCATCGGCGGAGGTGTCGAGCCCGACGGTCCGGAACCCGACCCGCCGCCGCCAGCCGTCCAGGGCCAGTTCGCCCTGCCTGAGCGTCAACTCGACGTCGTACAGCGGCTGTTGACCGTACCCGCGCGGCCACCACAGTTCCACGTCGGGCACTTCGAGCCGCACGACACCGCTGCTCCCGTCGACCGTGCCCCGCGCCAGCACCTCACCGCCACCCAAGAGGCCGCGGCCACTCACCCGCGCCTCCAGGGTGAGCCCGGCCTCGACTCTGGTGCGCTCCACGTCGACCGCCAACTCGACATGTCCCAGCCCGTGTTCGTCGACCGTCACCTCGGGGCGCACCCGGGCGATCCGGGCCGTCGACCAGTGCTCCAGACGCGCCGGCCGCCAGATCCCGGCGGTGACGAGGGTCGGACCCCAGTCCCAGCCGAAGGAGCAGGCCATCTTCCGGATGTACTGATAGGGCTCGGCATAGGCGCCGGGCCGCTCGCCCAGCCGCTCCCGCACGGCCTCGGCCTCGGCGTACGCGGAGGCGAACCGCACGGACAGCAGCCCGGTCAGACCGGTCACGTCGAAGCGGTACGACCGGTGCATGTTCCGTACCCGGCCAAGGAGTTGACCGTCGAGCCGGATCTCGGCGGCGGTGTCGAGCCCGTCGAATACGAGGTCGGTCTGCTCATGTGCCGAGGAAGTCCCGAGCTGTCTCTCGTACGTCCAGTCCCGGCGCCCCACCCACGCGACCTCGGTCTCGTTCCGGCCGGTGAAGGGGTCCGGGATCACTCCGGCCGCCAGCAGGTCGGTGTGGACGCAGCCGGGGACGCTGGCGGGCAGTTCGCCCCCCTCGTACCGCACGGTCCAGCCCTCGGTGAGTGGTGTGGCCTCCAGCATGCGCACTCCTAAACCGTTTCATTCTCGCGTGAGTCAAGCGCGGAAAACGTGGTGGCACCCTTGGCGAAATAGGGACTGTACCGGTTCAGTAAGTGGTGTCAGAGTGCCGAATCAGCCATCCCAGTAGTGCTCGTCCGTCCCGAACGGAGCTGATGCACATGAACCGCCGCACGATTCCCGCACTCCTCACCGCCGGCCTGCTGCTCTCCGCGTGCACGGGAACCGCAGGAACATCAAAGGGCGCTGACGCCAAGCCAGTTGACGATCCGTCAAAGGTGACCGGCACCATCAAGGTCCTGACCCAGCGGACCGATCTCGTGCAGGACGGCACGATGAAGAAGTACGCCGACGACTTCCGGAAGACGTATCCGAAGGTGAAGGTCGAGTTCGAGGGCCTCACCAATTACGAGGCCGACGTCAAGATCCGGATGAACACCGAGAACTACGGCGATGTCCTGCTGATCCCCGGGGTGATCAAGAAGAGCGACTACCCGAAGTTCTTCGCCTCGCTGGGTACCCAGGCGGAGCGCGCGAAGAAGTACCGCTTCACCGGCTTCACCACGGTCGGCGGCAAGGTCTACGGCCAGAGCCCGATCGGGGTGACCCCCGGGTTCGTCTACAACAAGAGGGTCTGGCGGGAGGCCGGGATCACCGACTGGCCCACCACACCAGGAGAGTTCATCACCGCCCTGAAGGCGATCAAGGAGAAGACGGACGCGGACCCGTACTACACCAACTTCGCCGCCCAGTGGCCGCTGACGTCATGGACGTACCTCAACGGCTCGGTCGGCTGCGACACCGGCGCGACCACGAAGCTGGTCGAGGGCGACCCCTGGGCCAAGGGCGCGGACCTGCGCGTCGGCGACACCCTGCTGTACGACATCGTGCACGACGGGCTCGCCGAGAAGGACCCGACGACCACCAACTGGGAGGCGTCCAAGCCCCGGTTGGCGAAGGGGCAGATCGCCACGCAGTGGCTCGGCACCTGGGCGGTCATCCAGTTCCGGGACGCGGCCAAGAAAGCCGGTGTCGACCCCGCCGACATCGGGTTCATGCCCTTCCCGGCCCAAGTGGGCGGAAAGTTCTGCGCGGTGGTGGGGCCCGACTACAACCAGGCCGTCAACGTCCACAGCGAGCACAAGGCGGCGGCCCGCGCCTGGATCGACTGGTTCACCGACAAGTCCGGCTACGGCGAGGACAACCTGGCCATCTCCCCGCTCAAGGACGCTCCGCTGCCCGACGTGCTCCAGCCGTACACGGACGCCGGAGTGAAGTTCATCGAGGTCGACGACACCGCCGGCGCACAACTCAAGCTCATCGACGCCGAGTCGGAGGTCGGTCTCTACGGCCCCGACTACCGTCAGGATCTCGTCGACCTGGCCCGTGGCGCCCGCAAGGGGAGCCTCGACGGCTTCCTCGGGGACCTCGGCAAGCGCTGGACCGACGCCCAGCGGTCCGTGGGGACGCGGTGACGGACACCACCGAGGCCGGTCTGACCGGTCGCAGCGCGGCGCGCCGGAAGGAACCGCCGCCCGCGCCCGCCACCAACAGCCCCGTACCGCCGCCGGCCCCGCGCGGCACCCGCCTGTGGCGGGGCGTGACCCCCTGGCTGTTCCTGCTCGCCCCGCTCGCGCTGCTCCTCACCTTCACCTACGCGCCGATCGTCAACATGGTCGCGTACAGCTTCACCGACTGGGACGGCGTCAGCCCCGAACTCCACTACACGGGCGCCGGGAACTACACCGAACTCCTCACGCGCCCCGAGCTGTTCGAGGTGTTCTTCGTCAGCGGCTACTACCTGGCCGCCTCCGCCCTGCAGATCGTCGCCGCGCTCTACTTCGCGACGATCCTCAGCTTCAACGTCCGGTTCCGGAACTTCTTCAAGGGCGTGCTGTTCTTCCCGTACCTGATCAACGGGGTCGCGATCGGCTTCGTCTTCCTCTACTTCTTCCAGGACGGCGGCACCCTCGACTCGGTGCTGAGCCTGTTCGGCGTGCACACGGACCACGCCTGGCTGGGCACCCCGACGTCGGCGAACATCTCGCTCGCCGGCGTCTCGGTCTGGCGCTACATGGGCCTGAACTTCGTGCTGTTCCTGGGCGCGATCCAGTCCATCCCGGGGGAGTTGTACGAGGCCGCGGAACTCGACGGGGCGAACCGCTGGCACCAGTTCCGGTACATCATCGCGCCGGGCATCAGACCGGTGCTGAGTCTGTCGGTGATCCTGTCGATCTCGGGTTCGCTGTCGGTCTTCGAGATCCCGTACATCATGACCGGCGGGGCGACCGGCACCGAGACGTTCGTGATCCAGACGGTGAAGCTGGCCTTCCAGTTCAACAAGACGGGGCTCGCCTCGGCAGCGGCCGTCGTACTGCTGCTGATCGTGCTCGCCGCGACTTGGGTGCAGCGGCGGCTCGTCCCGGACGACAGGGTGGATCTCGTATGACGCGCCGAGCGGTTGCCCGTACGTTCGTGTACCTGTCCCTGGTCCTCGCGACGGTGGTCGTCCTGCTGCCGCTGGGCGTGATCGTGCTGACCTCGTTCAAGTCCGAGCGGGAGATGGCGGACGACAGCGGGGCGCTCTCGCTGCCGGGCGACCTGCTGAACCTCCACAACTACGTGACGGCGTTCCAGGACGGCGAGATGCTGTCCGCGTTCGCCAACACGGCCTTCATCCTGCTGTTCGCCGTCTCGGGAACCGTCCTCATCGGCTCGATGACGGCGTACGCGATCGACCGCTTCACCTTCCGCTTCCGGAAGCTGGTGATCGCCCTGTTCCTGGTGGCGACCCTGGTCCCCGGCGTCACGACACAGGTGGCGACGTTCCGACTCGTCAACAGCTTCGGCATGTTCGACACCCTCTGGGCGCCGATCGCGCTCTACATGGGCACCGACATCGTGTCGATCTACATCTTCCTGCAGTTCGTCCGCTCGATCCCGGTCTCCCTGGACGAGTCGGCACGCCTCGACGGAGCCAACGCCTTCACGATCTACCGGAAGATCATTTTCCCGCTGCTCAGGCCGGCGATCGCCACGGTCGTGATCGTGAAGGGGATCACCGTCTACAACGACTTCTACATCCCCTTCCTCTACATGCCGTCCGAAGATCTTGGCGTGATTTCGACGTCCCTTTTCCGCTTCAAAGGCCCCTTCGCCGCCCACTGGGAGACGATCTCGGCGGGTGCGGTGCTGGTGATCCTGCCGACGCTGGTCGCTTTCCTGTCGCTGCAGAGGTTCATCTACAACGGCTTCACGAAGGGGGCGACGCGGTGAGTACGGCGGGCTCGCACCCGCCGTACCACAGGGTTCCTACGGCGTCTTGGCGGACAGCGCCTCGACCAGAACAGGCGTCACCTGCTCCACCTGCCAGGCCCGGGCCCCGTACCCCTCAAGAGCCGCCGCGACGGACTCGGCGTCAGGAGCGGCGGGCGGCTCCCAGCAGACCCTTCTCACCGTGTCCGGGGTGATCAGGTTCTCCTGAGGCATGTTCAGCCGCTCGGCCAGCGCGGACACCCCGGCCCGCGCGGCGGACAGCCGCGCCGCGGCCACCGGGTCCTTGTCGGCCCACGCCCGTGGCGGCGGCGGCCCGACCACAGGCTGCCCCGGCTGGGGCAGCTGTGCGTCGGTGAGCGCCTTCACGCTGTCCACGGCTTCCTGCCACTGCTCCAACTGCCGTCGTCCCATCCGGTGCCCGAACCCGGTCAGCGCGGCCAGCGCGTGGACGTTGGCCGGCACGGCGAGCGCGGCCTCGACGATGGCCGCGTCCGACAGCACCTTGCCCGGCGACACGTCCCGACGCTGCGCGATCCGGTCCCGGGTCTCCCACAGCTCCCGTACGACGGCCAGTTGCCGACGCCGACGCACCTTGTGCATGCCGGACGTACGGCGCCAGGGGTCCTTGCGGGGCTCCGGCGGCGGCGCCGACGCGATCGCGTCGAACTCCTCGCGGGCCCACTCCAGCTTGCCCTGCCGGTCCAGCTCCTTCTCCAGCGCGTCCCGCAGGTCGACCAGGAGTTCGACGTCAAGTGCCGCGTACCGCAGCCAGGGCTCGGGCAGGGGCCGGGTCGACCAGTCGACCGCGGAGTGGCCCTTCTCGAGTACGAAGCCGAGGACGCCCTCGACCATCGCGCCCAGGCCGACCCTGGGGAACCCGGCCAGCCGTCCGGCCAGTTCGGTGTCGAACAGGTGAGTGGGGATCATGCCTATCTCGCGGAGACAGGGCAGGTCCTGGGTGGCGGCGTGCAGTACCCATTCCACACCGTCGAGCGCCTCGCCCAGGCCCGACAGGTCGGGGCAGGCGACGGGGTCGATGAGCGCGGTACCGGCGCCCTCGCGGCGCAGCTGCACCAGATAGGCACGCTGGCCGTAGCGGTAACCGGACGCGCGTTCGGCGTCTACGGCGACCGGGCCGGTGCCGGCGGCGAACGCGGCGATCACTTCGGCGAGCGTGTTCTCGTCGGTGACGACCGGTGGAATTCCGTCACGGGGTTCGAGGAGGGGGATCGGCGCCGGAGCCTCAGAAGATCCGTTGTCGTCCGGAGGGGCGCCTCCGGTGGTTCGCAGTGAGCTGTCTGCTGCGGTCTCTTGGGCTTCGGTCACCTGTCAAGGGTATCTGTGTATGGACGGCGCCCGCCGACGGAACGTTCCGTCGCCGGGCGCCTTGGGGTCGTAAACCGGTCACGTGTCACACGTGTCAGTGAATTCTGTCGGTCATCTCGGTCAGGAGTGGTGGCGGAGCGGTCGTCAGCGGCCGGTCGCCGATGGTCGTCGGCGGGAGTCGTTCGATGGTGGTCGTCGGCTGGGGGAGGGTGTCGGCGGCGATCAGGATCGGTGATCAGGAGTCGGTGATCAGGGATCAGGATCGGGGTGAGGTCGGGTGAGGTCAGGTCAGGATCAGTGTCAGTGGATGATTCCGGTCCGCAGGGCCACCGCCACCATCCCGGCGCGGTCGCCCGTGCCGAGCTTGCGGGCGATACGGGCGAGGTGGCTCTTGACGGTCAGTGCGGACAGGCCCATCGAGACGCCGATCGCCTTGTTCGACTGGCCCTCGGCGACCAGTCGCAGGACCTCGACCTCGCGGCCGGACAGTTCGCGGTAGCCGCCCGGGTGGCTCGGGGCACCCGGGGGGCGGCGGTGCATACGGGCACCGGCACCGATGGGGGCGGCGCCGGGCCGGCCGGGGAGGCCGACATTGTTGCGGGTGCCGGTGACGACGTAACCCTTCACACCGCCCGCGAGGGCGTTGCGTACGGCTCCGATGTCGTCGGCGGCGGACAGGGCCAGGCCGTTGGGCCAGCCTGCGGCACGGGTCTCGGACAGCAGGGTGAGCCCGCTGCCGTCGGGCAGGTGGACGTCGGCGACGCAGATGTCGCGGGGGTTGCCGATGCGGGGACGAGCCTCCGCGATGGACGAGGCCTCGATCACATCGCGCACACCGAGCGCCCACAGATGGCGGGTGACGGTGGAGCGGACGCGGGGGTCGGCCACGACCACCATGGCGGTCGGCTTGTTCGGGCGGTAGGCGACCAGGCTTGCGGGCTGCTCAAGAAGAACGGACACCAGGCCTCCTGGAGTGCGGTGCTTTCAAGGTCACAGAGGTCTTCGGCATCAAACCTGTGCTCCTTTAGAGAAAGATCACGATCTGGTGAGTAACAATCCGTGCAATTCGGACACGCGATCGATCATCCGAAGATCGAACGGTTTCGCTCTACGTCGATACGCGGCCGAAAGTGGCCGTATCGACAAAGAGCTACTAAAAGAAGGCGTGGCGACGCATGAAAACGGCGAACGGCCTTGCGGACCCCTTCCGGGGTCCGCAAGGCCGTTCGCCGTTCAGTGGAGCCAGGGCTGTCCTAGCGGGACTGGGGCCCCCGCCGCTGCGGGAGTGTCACCACCGACGCGTCTCCGGGGGCGGCCGGTGGCAGGCCCGCGATCTGGGCGAGGAGGTCGCACCAGGACGCGAGGTGGGACGCGGTGTCCGGGACTCCGCCGAGACCCTCACGGGGCGTCCAGGAGGCGCGGATCTCGATCTGGGAGGCGGCCGGCCGCTCCGACATCCCGCCGAAGTAGTGCGAACTCGCGCGCGTGACCGTGCCGCTGGCCTCCACGTACGACAGCCCGCGCGCCTGGAGCGCCCCGGTCAGCCAGGACCAGCACACGTCCGGCAGCAGCGGGTCGGCGGCCATCTCCGGCTCCAGCTCGGCGCGCACCAGCGTCACCAGCCGGAAGGTTCCCTCCCAGGCGTCGTGCCCGGCCGGGTCGTGCAGCAGGACGAGCCGGCCGTCGGCCAGATCCTCCTCGCCGTCGACGACCGCCGCCTCGAGGGCGTACGCGAACGGCGCCAGTCGCTGGGGCGCCCGCGTCGGTTCGATCTCGATCTGCGGCCTCAGCCGCGCGGACCGCAACGCGTCGACGGCAGTCCGGAAGGGCAACGGAGCCGTGTCCGCATCCCGGTCTCCCCCCTTCGCGTCGTCCATTCCGCCAGCGCCGTCCGACAGTCGTCCCTGTGCCGCAGCCATGCCGGGAAGATTAAGGGGCACGGAGCCTTCGCGCGGGGAGGGACACCCGTGGGACGGACCACAGTCGCACAAGGGCCGTCGGCAGGGCTGTTCGCGGGAGTGTCGGTGGGGCGTGCGAGACTTCTTGTCGTGAGCGCCAACCAGAGCCCTGCGGGCCAGCAGCCGACAGAGACGTCCGCCGCCGTGAAGAACGACGCAGTGCGGGATTCCGCCTTCCTGAAGGCATGCCGCCGCGAGCCGGTGCCGCACACGCCCGTGTGGTTCATGCGCCAGGCGGGGCGCTCCCTGCCCGAGTACCGCAAGGTCCGCGAGGGCATCCCGATGCTGGAGTCCTGCGCCCGGCCCGAGCTGGTCACCGAGATCACCCTCCAGCCGGTGCGTCGGCACAACGTGGATGCGGCGATCTACTTCAGCGACATCGTCGTCCCGCTCAAGGCCATCGGCGTCGACCTCGACATCAAGCCCGGCGTCGGCCCGGTCGTCGAGAAGCCGATCCGCACCCGCGCGGACCTCGCCCAGCTCCGCGACCTCACCCCCGAGGACGTCCCGTACGTCACCGAGGCCATCGGTCTGCTCACCCGCGAGCTCGGCGCCACCCCGCTCATCGGCTTCGCCGGCGCGCCCTTCACCCTCGCGAGCTACCTCGTCGAGGGCGGCCCGTCCCGGACGTACGAGAACGCCAAGGCGATGATGTACGGCGACCCGCAGCTCTGGGCCGACCTCCTCGACCGCCTCGCCGACATCACGGCGGCCTTCCTCAAGGTCCAGATCGAGGCGGGCGCCTCCGCTGTCCAGCTGTTCGACTCCTGGGCCGGCGCCCTCGCCCCCGTCGACTACCGCCGCTCGGTGCTCCCCGCCTCCCAGAAGGTCTTCACGGCGGTCGAGGGGTACGGCGTGCCGCGTATCCACTTCGGTGTCGGCACCGGCGAGCTGCTGACCCCCATGAGTGAGGCCGGCGTGGACGTCATGGGCGTCGACTGGCGCGTCCCGCTCGACGAGGCCGCCCGCCGCGTCGGCCCCGGCAAGGCGCTCCAGGGCAACCTCGACCCGACGGTCCTGTTCGCCTCCACGGAGGCCGTCGAGGCGAAGACCCGCGAGGTCCTCGACTCCGCGAAGGGCCTCGAGGGCCACATCTTCAACCTCGGGCACGGCGTCATGCCGAACACGCCCCCGGACGCCCTGACGCGCCTCGTGGACTACGTCCACACGCACACCGCCCGCTGAGCCGCGGGCCCGGGCCCGCTCACATCGACGGTCTCCAGCCGGAACGGCGGCCGACCGGCCGGCCGCTGCCGCACCACCCCGTCCGCCTCCGCGAAGCACATGCCGAGCGCCTCGGTCTCCGCCACCATCCGGCGCAGCGCCTCCTGGAAGAGTCCCGGGTCCACGGCTCCGTGGATCTCCAGGTACTCGCCGACGGCATAGTCACGGCGCAGGGGGTCCAGTCGCTGCGCGAACCAGACACCGGCGTGCGCTGAGGTCAGGGGCAGCGCCCCGCGGTCATCTGTGGGCATGGGGTGGGTCTCCTCGGGTTCGTTCGACGACGACGTGAGGCTCACCTTCCGTGATGTCCAACAGCCCTGACAGTCCCCAGGATTCGCCTCTGACGGCGCTCGGGGCGGTCCGGAGCGTTCCCGGTCACGGGAATCCGTGACAACGCGTAGCCCCGGCCGGCCCTACTGACCCGGCCGCGCCCGCCTTCCCCACAGCGGGCCATGTGGTTCCGGTGGTGCCCGGGGTGCCGCCCAGTTCATCGACAGGTCGCCTTCGCGGTGTCCGTGGCCTACGCCAGTGACGGGAGGACTGCCGCCGGGGACGGCCGAGCAGTGTGGCGCATGTGAACGAGTTAGGGTGCCAACTCCCTGGTGGAGAAGCAGAGTCAGGAGTCGGGTCGGCGAGGGGGCCGGGGCTCGTACTGCCCTGTCACCACCGCGGTGGCCAGTTCCACGCGGGAGCGTACGCCGAGGTGGCGATAGAGCCGGTTCAGCCGGGTCGACACACTCGTCTCGCTCACCCTGAGCACCTCGGCGAGCCGGCGGTTCGACAGGCCCTCGGACACCAGCCGGGCCAGCAGCACCTCGGTCTCCTCGGCGGCGACCGGATCTCGCGGCGCCCCCGGTCCGGCGTCCGCGTCCCGCAGGGCCGCTCTGGTCCGGTGCCGCCACAGCGGCGCGTCCAGCTCTCCGAACAGGTCGTAGGCCTCCGCCAGGAGTCGTTCGGCAGGTGCTTCGCCGTACGTGTGCCCGCTGTCCGCCGCCTGCCCGGCGCGGGCGACCGCCAGCAACGTACGGGCCAGTTCGAACGGTTGCCCGAGCGAGCGGGCGACGGCAAGCGCCTCGCGCGCCTCCCGGACCCCGTCGGCGCGGTCCGGGTCGGCCGTGCGCGCTTCGACGCGGGTGCGCAGATATGTCAGGCGGTCGCTGTCCCGGCCGGTGAGGGCGATGCGGCGCAGCTCGCACAGACCGGAGGCGACGAGATCGGAGCGTCCCCGCTCGGCCTCGATGAGCGTCAGTTCCGACCACAGGGCCGCGGTACCCAGCGCGCACCCACCGTCGGCCGCCGTGGCGAGCCCCTGGCAGAGGATCTCGCGGGCCGCGTCGGTCCGGCCGAAGAATCGGTGCACCGCGGCCTGTTCGGCGGCCAACATGTACACCATCGGCGACCCGGCGGTGTTCGCGATGTCCAGCACGGTCCCGGCGCGCGAGGGCCAGCCCCGGGCGAGCAGCGCGGTGGATGCCTTGGCGTAGATCAGCATTCCCACCGGCCCCAGCGCCGTCGGCCGTGTGTTGGCCATGAGGGAGCCGGCCGTGGCCAGCGCCTCGGTCCAGGCGCCGGTGAGGAACCGGTGGAGGACGGCGGTCTGCTGCGGCAGGCGGTCCACTGTGGCCTCGCACTCGGTGAGCAGGGCCGTGACCGCCTGGGTGTCCTCCGCAAGCAGCAGAGCGTCGAACATGGCTGCCGTGGACGCGAAGTCTTCGGCACAGAACGGGAATTCGGCCGGCAAGGTGCGTGCGAGCTGCTGGAGGCCGGTCGGGTCGCCCGCAATGAGCTGGACCGCCGCGCGAGCCAGTCGGCCGACGAATCGTTCGAGTGGCACCGGGTGGCGTCCCGCCTCCGAGACGTCGATCAGGCGCGGGATGTCGGACCACAGGCCCAGCAGGGAAGCGGCCCGCACGGCGGGGATGAACGGACGCGCGCCCGGGTCCGTGGCCGACACCCGGTAACGGGCGGCCAGTTCGGCCATGTCGCCGCACTCGGCCAGCTGGGCCATCTCCGTGGACAGCAACGACTGCCGGACAAAGGGGTCGAGCTGCCCGGAGAAGGTCCGCAGCATCGCCCACACGTTCTCGTCGAACGTCCGGACCTCGCGCTTGCGCCGCGCGTTCAGCACGTGGTCGAGCACGGCCGAGGCGCATCGCTGCTCGTCGTCGGACCACTCGACCGCGGTCGTCAGCCACCGGGCTGCCTGGCGCGGATGGGTGTCGCGCAGCCGCTCGACGACGCCGAACAGCTCGCGCGCGGCGCGCTGCCGGCTGACCTGGCCGCCGGCGTCGACCAGACGTTCCGCCAGCCAGATGTCGTGCGCCGATTGGCCGTACCTCGTCTCCCTGGTGGTCCGGTCGGCCGCCTCCCAGTGGGCCTGTACGGCGACAGCCGAGACCACCCGGCGTTCGTAGGGGCCGACCCGGGCCCGCACGGTAAGGGCGACCAGCGGTATCCGGAACCTCCAGCCGGCGCCCGCGTTCCGCTCGGGGCCGGTCACCAGCCCACACTGCACCAAGCGCTCCAGTGCCTCGTCCACCGTGGGGCGGGACAGGTCGGTGACCGTCGCGATGAGCTCCGCCGTCCGGTCGGCAAGGGGCTCCAGCAGGCTCAGCGCCCGGGCCGTCCGCCAGACCGGGTCGCCGAGTTCGCGCAGCGTCGCCGTGAAGCGGTCGTTGGCCGGCGGCAGCGGCGGCGGGGGCTCGCCCTCCACCAGATGGGCGCGACCGATCAGTACCCGGACCGTTCCCGGTCCTTCGGGGCCGACGGCTGCCACCGCCGCAGCCGGATTGCCCGCGCTGAGCCGGTGCACCTCGTCCACCAGCACATCGTCGGGGACGGCGCGCAGCCGGAGGGCGAGCAGCGGGATGAGGTCGTCGCGGGTGAGCGGCGGGAGGTCGACCGTACAGGCCGTGCCGTCCGGGCGGCCGATGCCGGCGACGCCCAGAACCAGCCGCACGGACGGCAGTTCGGACAGCAGGGAGTGCAGCGGCGTGACCGTCTCCGGGTCCGCGTGCTGGGCGTCGTCGACCAGCAGGACGGCGGGCCCGTGCGCGCGCAGCGCCTGCGCCAGACGGGCGGGGCAGCTCGTCGTGCCGGAGTCGGACGCTCCGGTGCACGGACGGGTGAGGGGACTCGCCCACTCTGCGGAGTGCCCGGCCGTCAGGGGCGCGGGCGGCGGCACGGCGAGGGCCAGGAGCAGCCGGTGCGCGAGCAGACCGGGCGTCAGTCGTTCACCGGGCAGGCATCTCACCTGGTAGGTGGGTGTCCGGGCGGCGCGCAGTCGGTGACCGAGAGCGTCAAGTACGGTGGTCCGCCCGGCCCCCACCTCGCCGCGCAGCAGCACGACGGGAGGGCCGGAAGGGGCGGTGACGGCCTCCAGCAGGCGGCGGATCTCCGCGTCCCGGCCGACCGGGTCGGAAGGCACGAGGGGGTACGGGGGAATTGCGCCCGGATCAGGACGAGCGGCGAAGCGCGTGGCCACGGCCACCCCCTGAAGGCGCTGGCGAGCCGCAGCCCCCCGCTGTCTGCGTGGTATGCCGGACAGCCAACGGTCTCCTTGACGTTTCAAACAATGATAGATCAACTTTGCGTGAGTCGGATAGCCGGTCCGGCGGCGATACCCCTGGCACGAGATCGTATTCCAGACCCGCTCGGACCCCACTCCCACCCGGAGGTGCTGACCGTTGTCACCGATGTCGAGCCGACGCGGCACCCTGTTGATCGGACGCGAGGAAGAGCTCGAACAACTCGGCGCGGCACTGCGTGCCGCCGGCCGTCAGGGGCAACTGCTGGTCGTGGACGGGTGTTTCGGGACGGGCAAGACCGCACTGGTCGAGACGGCGCTGCGCACGGCCTCGACCGACAACCAGCTCGTCATCCGGCTGTGGCCGGGAGCGCGGGGCTCTGCGGGGATCGACGTCCTGCTGGATCAGGTCTGCGACACTCTGATCAAGGAAACCGGCACGGGATCACGGGCACTGGTGATGGCGGTCCGGCGCAGACAGACCCAGGCGGCACGGGAAGGCCGGCAGAACCTCCCCCTGATGCTGGAGGCCCTGTCGGCCCTGGTGCAGGCCGCCGGGACCCGGCCGATGGCGGTGGTGCTCGACGACGCCCACCTCGTCAAGGACGAAGACCTGGGCGCGGTGAGCGGACTGCTGCAGGGCCTGCGCTCCGCCGGAGCATGCGTGGTGATCTGCGGGGCGATGGGGGCGGTGGGCCCGAGCGGGGCCACGGGGCTCGGTGTGACGGCCGACCGGGTGCTGCGCCTGCCGCCGCTCAGCCGGGAGCAGAGCGCCGCCCTGATCGCGCGCCGCCTCGGAATGCCGGCGGCCGACGACCTGGTGGCCGCGGTCCGCCGGGGCCTGGGCATGGTCGCGGGCTTCCCCGGGCCACTGCTCGACGCGATCGGCTCCTTACAGGACCACGACCGGCTGGTCGTCGTCGACGGGCGCGCCTATCTGGGCGATCCGGCCACTCCGATACCCATGCCCCGCTTCCGCACGGAACTGCTGAAGTGGCTGCCGGACGTCGACTCGCACGCGTCGGACCGCGACCTCTGGCCCGGTGCGGTGCTGGCCCTGCTCACCCGACTGACCGCGGCCGGGGAGACGACCGTGGACGACTTCCTGAACCTGGCACGCGAACTGGGCACCACCACAGACCGTTTGGGACGCGACCTCGACACCCTCGCCGGCCTCGGCCTCGTCGCCGTCGCCGACGGAGGGCGGCTGACCTGCGCCATCCCCGCGATCGCCGCCGAGCTCCCGGCCCATCACACGGACATCCGCCTCGCCCGGCTGCACGCCCGGCTGGTGCTCGACGCGACCCGGGGAGCATGGGAGGGCGTCCGACTTCCCGCCCCCCGCCTCATCGACCATGCCCTGGCCGCCGGGCCCGAACTGCCCGCCCCGCTGCGCACCGGACTGCTGCTGGCAGCCACCCGCGAGGGCGGCGGCCGGCAGCCGCACCGCGCCCTGCGCGCATGCCGCGTCCTGCTGCAGACGCTGCCTCCCGACGACACGCGGCTGCCGCAGCTCCTGGCGGCCGCCGTGCCCCTGATGCTCCGTCACGGCAGCCCCGCCGACCTGCTCGCCCTCGGCGACCGGTTGCTTCCCCACCTCGCCGAGAGCACCTCCGAACCCCACTCGGCCCGGGCGCTGCTCGCCTCGGCCCGGGCGCTGGCCGCCGCCCACGACCAGTGGCTGGGCACCCGCGCCGCGGCCGATCACGACTCCTGGGCCGGCCCTGTCCCGGTCGATGGGATCGGACTGTTGCGGCGTGCGCTGGGCCGTGCTCGCACCGAACATGGGGACGGCCCGCGGTCCGCTCTCCTCGAACGGCTGCGGGAGGCGCTGGCACTCGGTGACCTGGCGAGCGCGTGGGAGATGCTGCCGGAGGAGCATGGCACCGTGTTCCCGGAGAGTCCCGTGCACATCCACCAATCCCTTGTCCGCGAGTACCTCACCGGATCCTGGGCCACCGCACTCGCCTTGGCGGGCAGCCTGGAGGCGACCCCGGGCGCCACCGGGCACGGCCCGCTGTACGCGTACAGCCGCAGTCTCGCCGCAGAGATCTGCCGACGGCAGGGCGAGAACGCGCGGGCGCAGGCTTGGCTGGACCGGGTCACGGATGGCGCGGGCCGCCTGCCGCTGCTGAGCTGGGCCCGGATGGGACTGCTGTACAGCCGAGGTGACACGGCGGGCGCGTGGCGGCAGGGCCGAAGGGACTGCCAGGCGCTGTGGCGCGGTGGCCTTACCGCCGGATTGGAGAGACCCCTGCTGCGGCTGCTGTCCTATGCGGTGCGTGACACGGAGGGCGCTACCGCTGTCCGAGGCGCCCTGGAGCTGCTGGAGGAGCTCGACCGGGCCGCTCCCTCACGGCTGACCCGGGCCGGCACGCTGCTCGGGCGCGGTATCGCGGCGGACGACGTGGACAGCGCCATGGAGGGCTTCGGCGTGCTGGCCGACGACGGAGGGCGGCAACTGTCCTTCAGCACCGCGGTGTGGCTGCTGCGGCGGACCCGTGAGCAGAAGTGGCTCCAGGAGGCCTGGCGGCAGAGCGAGGGCATGTCCAGTCGACCGGCCCGGGAGGCTCTCGTCCGGCTCGCCGGCGACTTCGGTCTGACCGTGCCGCAGCCGAGAGACGAACGTCCCCTTCTGGGCCGGCTGGATCTGAGGATCATCGAGATGGTCGTCGCCGGGCAGACCAACCGGCAGATCGCGGCCACGCTCAGGCGCAGCGAGAAGAGCGTCGAGGCGTATCTCGCCAAGATCTTCAAGCTCACCGGCTGCCGCTCCCGCGTGGAACTGGCCACCGCGAGGCTCGGCGGCGGCCTTTCGCGGACCGCCGCTTCGCAATGGCACTCGGCGACCTGATGTGCGGCTGCCGCCCGTGGGCTGGCGAAAACGTGTGGCGCAAAGACAACTGATCACGTGTGTGACTTTTCCCTACAACCGGTCGGCCGGGCGCACGAAGAGTGCGACAGCCGTGATTCCTGTGCCACCATCGACTGCGTTCGGAGGGTTCTTGCTGTTGAACCGGGAGACCTTCATGCCTGCTCTGCGAGTGGCGGTCCACGCGGAGGACGCCTTCTCCTTCCTCGGGCTCGTCGGCTCGCTGGAGGACCCGCCCGGCACCGCGTTGGTCGGCCCTGCTTCGGGTGAGGAGACCGGCGTCCCCGTCGTGTCCCGGCTTTCGGGTTTCTCATCATCGTCGGCAGCGTACGGAAGGCCAACCACTGGGAGACCTTCGGATTCGGAGTTCGCGCGATAATGCGGCGCGCCGACTTCACCAGGGAAGGAAATTCTGGCGACCATCGACCTCGTGGCGGACGGTCAGACCGCACATTCTCGCCCCGCGCACTCTTGCCGCTTCGGGTCTTTCCCTGAGGATAATCGACGTTCCGTGGACGGCGGTCGACGGGTACGGCAACGTAGGTATATCCAAGGAATTGACCTATTCCGAACGCACCATCCAGAACGCGCCATCCGGACGTTTTCTACGGCCTGCTGAAACGCCTCCGGCGGTTCAGGAGCCGGTCAGCAGCGCGAAGTTGTCGATGCCGAGCCAGAGTGCCACAGTCAGCCCGGCGAAACTCAGAATTGCTGCGGCGAAGCGCTGCCACGATACTCCCGCGAACCGGCGGCTGACGCGGACGACCGACAGCGCGGCGGCGGCCTGGAGCGCCACGATGCCCAGCGTGCCCAGGCCCAGCATGGTGGTGGTCATCCCGGTGTACGGATCTCGGCCGGCCAGAGCGAACCCCGCGACCGCGGCGACGTTGAGCGCCGTCTGCACCAGTCCCGCCCGGTACGGCGAGGCGTGCCGAGGGTGCGACTCCGCGAGCGGAGCGGGCAGCAGACGGTCGCCGGCGAGGGTCTGGGCGTACCGGTTGGCGGCGCTGTGCAGCGCGAGGGTGGCGGCGAACAGGCTGGTGCAGAGCATGATCTGCATGCCCGTGGCGGCGGCCGAGCCCAGATAGGTGTCGGTGAGGGCGAAAAAGAGCCCGCCGAGCTGCCGGCCCGCCTCCTCGCGCACTTCGCCCACGCCCAGGGCGCCGACCGCGATCCAGCTGGTGAGCGCGTAGAACACGGTGATGAGGGCCACCGCGACATAGGTGGCGCGCACGACGCTGCGGCGCGGGTCCCTCGCCTCCTTGCCGTACAGCGCGGCGGACTCGAACCCGATGAACGAGATGGCGGCGAACATCACCGACACGCCGAAGCCGGGGCCGAACACCTCGTGCGGCGCGAACGACGCGGCAGGGAGAGCCGACGGGATTCCGTCACGGACGACGACGGCGACGTCCAGGGCGCACAGGATCGCCAGCTCGCCCACCATCATCACGGCCACGGTGCGCGCCCCGGACCCGATCTCGCGGTACCCGAGCCAGCCGACCGCGGCCGCACCGGCCAGCGCACAGACCCACCACGTCAGATGCGCGCCGTGGTCGGCCAGCGCCAGCGAGGTGAAGTAGCCGAAGGCCCCGAGCAGTCCGATCGTCGCGAGGTTGTAGGCGGCGACGGCGACATACCCGCTGACCACGCTCATCGGGCGGCCGAGCCCCTCCATGGCGGCGGAGTAGAAGCCGCCGTGACCGCCGGTCCGGCGGGCGATCACGGCGTAACCGGCGGAGAAGCACAGCAGGACGAGTCCCGTCAGCACGAATGCGGCCGGAACCCCGGCGCCGTTTCCGAACGCGAACGCCAGCGGAACGGTGCCGGCCATCGCTGACAGCGGAGCGGCCGCGGAGACGATGAGATAGACGATGTGCCGGGTGGTGAGTGTCGGCGATCGTGTGGTCACCGTATTCGACGGAGCATGGTCGAGCATTATTCTCCTCGGAGTGTCAAGGTAATGGAATGCATGACTGGAATCGGGTTTACGGGCCCGATTCTCGACTCTGTGCTTCAACGGTGGAATGCCAATTAACTCTCGGGCAATGGAGGTGGGCGACTGCCTGATGAAGCCGACGCAGCTGCCTGTATGGAGACGTGCTCCGAGTTGAATCGGCCAATAACGACTCCGACCCCCGTGGTCCTCTTGCCTTCGGCTTGGCGCGTTGCATTAATTGACCCGTACACGAAGACGCGCTGTGCGGGTGTGATCGGAGAAAAGCAGTGTTTCAGCAGGTTGCAGAGAATGTGAATCGTCCCAAGAGTGCGAGTATGTTGAGCTTCAGGCTTCTCGGGCCGTTGGAAATACGGGTCGGGGAGCGCGTGAGCAGGCTCGCCGGCGCAAGGCAGCGGACCCTGCTGGCCGTTCTGCTCGTCGACAGCGGACGGCTGCTCCCCGTCGAGCAGCTTTACGACGAACTGTGGGGCGAGACACCGCCGCCGACGGTGGGTAACTCCTTACAGGCGCACGTCTATCGGCTGAGGCGTACGCTCAATGAGCTGTCGGACAGTCCGGCGACCCGCCCCCGGCTGATCACCCGCCCCTCGGGCTACGTTCTGGAACTCAACGGGGCCACCGTCGACACGGATGCCTTCCAACGGTCGATCTCCCTGGCCCGCTCCCTCATGCACACCGATCCGGCCGCCGCCCACGCCCTGTTCGAGGAGGCGCTGGAGCTCTGGCAGGGCGACCCGCTGCAGGACGTGGTCCAGGGACCGATGTGCCGCAGCGTCGCCCTCCAGTTGAAGGAGGAGTACCTCACCGCGGTCGAGGACAAGCTGTCGCTCGGCATCGACATCGCCGACCCGGTCCGCACCATCGGCGAGCTCAAGCGCATGAGCGTCGCCCACCCCTGGCGCGAACGGATCACCGAACTCCTCATGCTCGCCCTCTACCGGGCGGGCCGTCAGGCGGAGGCGCTCGAGACCTACAACTGCGCCCGTCGTAGGCTCGTCGAGGAGCTGGGCATCGAACCCTCCATCCAACTGCGGCAGCGGCTGCGGGAGATCCTCAACCAGGTGCCCGGCGTGAGCGGTCATCTGAACGCGCACAGGTCCAGAATCCCGGGGGCCGGCCACGATCAGTCGCTCGTGGTGCCGTCCGGCAGGATGCGGCCGAAGCCCGCGTAGGGCACGAGAGCCTTGGGCAGCGCCACCGAACCGTCCGGCCGTACCCCCTGTTCGAGAAGCGCTGCCATCGTGCGTCCGATCGGCAGTGCGGAGCCGTTGAGTGTCACGACGGGTGATTTCCGGGAGCCCGGGCCGCGCAGGCGGATGCCGGCCCGCCTCGCCTGGAAGGTGCCGCAGTCGGACACCGAGGAGATCTCCCGGAAGGCGCCGCCGCCCGGCATCCACACCTCGAGGTCGTATGTCATCCGGGCCGAGAAGCCGAGATCCCCGGCCGGCAGCAGCACCACCCTGTACGTCAGCTCCAACGCCCGTAGGCATTCCTCGACATGGCTGACCATCAGCTCCAGTTCCCGCCGCGCGTCGTCCGGCGCGCACAGCCGGACCAGTTCCACCTTCTCGAACTGGTGCAGCCGCAGGATGCCCCGGCTGTCTCGGCCGTAGGAACCCGCCTCGGCCCGGAAGCAGGGGGAGCGGGCGGTGACGGCGAGCGGCAGCTGCGCCGGGTCGAGCACCTCACCGGCGAACAGGTTCGTCAGCGGCACCTCGGCGGTGGGGATCAGCATGAGTTCCCGGTCGCCCACGCGCGTCGAGAACAGGTCCTCCTCGAACTTGGGTAGCTGCCCCGTGCCGGTCATCGTCTCCCGGGTCACCAGATACGGCACCGAGTACTCGGTGTAGTCGTGGGCGCCGGTGTGCAGGTCCAGGAAGAAGGCGGCCAGCGCCCGCTCCAGCCGGGCCCCGGCGCCGCGGGCCACCGAGAATCTGGCCCCGGACAGCCGGGCCGCGCGGTCGCCGTCCAGGATGCCCAGTGAGGCGCCGACCGCCGCGTGATGACGGGCCTCGTCCGCCGCGGCCGGCGGCGGGCCGCACCGGCGCACCTCCACCGCCTCGGCCTCGGTGCGCCCGTCGGGGACTTCGTCCAGCGGGATGTTCGGAATCGTCAGCAGCAGGTCGGAGAGGCGTTCTCGGGCGTCCCTGGAACGCGCCTCGGCCCTCTGTACCCGTTCCCGCAACACCCGGGCCGCCGCCCGCCGTTCCTCCGGGACGACGTCCCGGCCGCCGCCCTTGGACGAGCGGTTGAGCTCCGCCCGCGCTCCGTCCATCTCCTCCGCCGCCGCGGTCCGCTCCCGGTACAGCGCCTCCAGCTCCTTCAGCCGCAGCGCGTAACCGCGCCGGGCGAGCCGGGCCACCGCATCCTCGCCCAGCGCCAGCAGCTCACGTGCATCGTGCATCGCTTGTCCCTTCCTCTGCCGATATGCCAGGCCGGGCGCGTTCAGGCCGCCGCGATGGCGAGTACGGCGTTCTGCCCGCCGAAGCCGAAGGAGTTGCACAGTGCCAGCTCGGCCCTCGTCGCGGTGGCGGTGGTCGCGACCTCGATGTCGAGCCGTGGATCGAGGCAGGACAGACCCGCCGTCGGGGGCACCACTCCCTGTTCCAGGCTCAGCACCGTCAGCGCGGCCTCCACCGCCCCGGCCGCACCCAGCAGATGCCCGGTCACCCCCTTGGTGGAGGTGACCAGCGGGCTCCCGGTCAGCACCCGGCTCAGCATCTGTCCCTCGGCCAGGTCGTTGAGCGGGGTCGACGTGCCGTGGGCGTTGACATGGCCGACCTCCGACGCGGCGGCGCCGGCGTCCGCCAGGGCCGCCCGCACCGCCGACTCGGCGCCCACACCCTGGGGATGCGGGCTCGTCACGTGGTGGGCGTCGGCGCTCGCCCCGTACCCCACCACCCGGCCCCTGACCCGGGCCGAGCGGGCGCGTGCGTCGGCGGCCCGCTCCAGCACCAGCACCCCGGCGCCCTCCGCGGCGACGAACCCGTCCCGCTCGACGTCGAAGGGCCGGGACGCGCTGTCCGGGTCGTGTTCCCGCGCGGACAGCGCGCCCATCTGCGCGAACCCGGCCATCACCAGCGGCGTGATCATCGCCTCGCTGCCGCCGGCCAGCACGATGTCACAGCGGTCCAGCGTCAGCAGGTCCCGGGCGGTACCCACGGCAGTCGCGCCGGACGCGCAGGCGGTCGCCACCACCAGATTGGGTCCCCTGGCCCCCAGCGCGATGGCGAGCTGCCCGGCCAGCATGTTCGGCAGTTGCATGGGGAGCAGCAGCGGCGAGACCCGGCGCGCCTCCTCGGTGATCAGCACCAGGTGCTGTTCCTCCACGGTGCCCGGCCCGCCGTCGGCCGACCCCATGACCACACCGACCCGGGCGCCGTCCCAGGTCGCCGGGTCCAACCCGGCGTCCGCCACCGCCTCCTGGGCCGCCACCAGAGCGAACTGCACGAACCGGTCCAGCCGCAGCGCCCGCCGGGCGCCGAGCAGGGCGTCGGCGTCGAACCCCGGCACCCGGCAGGACAGCCGTACGGAATTGCCTTCCAGCGTCGGGTCCAGGGCCGCCGTCGGCCGCCCCGCGAGCACCGCCGCCCAGGTGGCGGCGGTGCTCGTACCGGCCGGTGTCACCAGTCCCACACCGGTGACCGCGATGTCGGCACCGACGGTCATGCCGCGGCACTCCGCTCCTCCATCAGCCGGACCATGTCGCCGACGGTGGCCGCCTCCAGCAGCTCGTCGTCGCTGATGGTCAGCCCCAGCTCCTTCTCCAGCACGAGCGAGAGCTCCACCACAGCCAGCGAGTCCAGCTCGATGTCCTCCCGTGTGGCGTCGGGGGTGACGGTCTCCGGCGTCACCTTGAGCTTGCTGACGAGCATTTCCTTGAGGGTGTCGAACATGATCTCTCCCTTTGTCTGGTAAGTCGGTTGTCTGGTAAGTCGGTCATAGGGCCTTCACGTCGGGCCAGACCAGCGCGGTCGCCCCCCACGTGAGGCCGCCGCCGAACGCGGTCAGCAGCAGCCGGTGGCCGGCCGTCAGGGTGCCCTCGGCGGCGGCCTGCGCGAGCAGCACCGCGAGTGACGCCGCCCCGGTGTTGCCCACCCGCTCGATGTTGGACAGCCGTCGCTCGTGCGCGATGCCCAGGTCGTCGGCGACGGTGGCCAGGATGCGGGCGTTCGCCTGATGCGCGGCGAACCGGTCGGCCGCCGCCGGAGTGTCCCAGCCCGCCGCCTCGGCGGCCTGCCGGGACGAGGTGGTCATCCGTTCCACCGCGTGCCGGTACACCTCGCGTCCGGCCATCCGGAAGAACTCCTCGCCGGGCTCCGGCGCGACCCCCGAGGAGCGCTGCCGTGAGCCGCCCGCCGGTACCTGGATCAGTCGGTTCAGCCCGCCGTCGCTGCCCAGCACCACCCGGCCGACGGCGCCGGGCTCGCTCGCGTCCCCGGCCCGCAGGACGACGGCTCCGGCGCCGTCGGCGAAGATCACCGCGGTGCCGCGGTCCTGCGGATCGATGATCGTGGTGAACGCGTCGGCGGCGATCAGCAGCACCCGCTCGGCCGTGCCGGAGGCGATGAACCCGGCGGCCGCGGCGAGGCCGTACAGGAAGCCGCTGCACACCGCCGACACGTCGAACGCCGCGACACCGCCCAGCCCGAGCCGGTGGGCCACGTCCGGGGCGGTGGCCGGGCATGGCCGGTCGGGCGTGGTGGTGGCCAGCACGACGGCGTCCGCGCCGCCGCCGGCCGACTCCAGTGCGCGCCGGCCCGCCTCGACCGCCAGGTCGGAGGTGGCGACCCCGGGCGCGACCATGTGCCGGGTCGCGATCCCGGTCCGGGAGCGGATCCACTCGTCGGACGTCTCGAGGCGGCGGGTCAGTTCCTCGTTGGTCACCACGTCCGGCGGCAGGTGACACCCGATCCCGGCGATGACCGCCGCCCGCCCGCCGGACGCACCGCTCATACGGAGCCCCCGGTGCCGCCCAGCAGCTCCGGCGGCAGCCCCATGTACGCCATGCGGACCTCGGCCATCTGCTCGGTCCACCGCTCGGCCATGTCGTACCGCTGTTCGGGAGTGGTGTCGAGCATCCGTACGCCCGGCCAGATCTCGTAGTCGCCGATCCTGTCCGCGTGGGCGGCCATGCCCTCCTGGAAGAGCTTCTCGCGGTGGATCACGAACTCCCGGTCGGGGACCTCGTCCCACATCTTGACCCCGGCCTGGATGATCTCCACGATCCGGTCCCGGGACTCGGGGTGCGCGGCCAGATGGTCCTTCAGGATCGTGCTCGCCACCGTCAGATGCCGGATCTCGTCGATCGCGGTGCCCCGGGAGATCTCGCCGGTCGCTGGGGAGAGCGGGGTCCACTTGCGCTCGCTCAGCTCGGCGGCGGGCGCCAGGACGCCCTCGATGACGATGGCGAAGACGGCCACCCCGCCGGCGAAGTCCTGCTGCTCCCGCACGATCTCCAGGGTGAAGTCCACCACCGGCTGGAGCACCCGGGCGCGGTAGTCGGCGGAGAGTTCCGTCACGTCCCGCAGCAGGGTGTCGGCCGGCATGCCCAGCTCCACCAGGTGGTTGCGGAACACCCGGGCGTGCCGGGCCTCGTCGAGCAGTTGGGTCGCGTAGAACTCCATCTCCGGAATGCTCGGGGCGAGTTCGACGTACGGGGCGAGCAGCCGGGTGGCTATCTCCTCGGACACGCCGCGGAAACCGAACTCCAGGATCAGCGCATCTCGCAGCGGACCGGGCTCCTTGAGGAAGTCCGGTACCCGCGCGTCCGCATGATGGCCTGTCACCCCTCGGTCACGCAGGGTGCCCTGGGCGACCGAGGTGATCCAGTACGGGAGGTCGCAGTCGGTCGGCCCGAGGGTCAGCTGCATGGCGCCGTCCAGGAGCCCGGGAGCGGCGTCCCAGTCGGCCTCCGGAGCGACGGCTGCCTCGGTCCGGGCCGTGTTGTCGATGCTCACAGTGCTGCTTTCTCCTTCTCCTTCGGATGGATCACGGAAGAGTCCGGCACCCACGGCGCATGCGCCACGTCCCTCCGGGGCGCGCCGGCCACCAGCTCACCGGCGTAGCTGAGCAGCGGCGCCCCGGACGGGCCCACGTCCGCCCGGACCACGAGCCCCAGCAGGACCTCGTGGTCGCCGACCAGGAGGCTGCCGCGCACCCGACAGGCGTAGTGCGCCAACGCCCCTTCCAGCAGGGGTGCGCCCGAGTACCGGTCGCGCCGCCAGGCGAGACCGTCGAACTGCGCGGCGCCCGCCGGGCGGTCGCGATCGGCGAACCGCCTGGCCACCGAGTCCTGACCGCCGCTGAGTACGTTGACCGCGAACCGCCCCTCGACGAGCGCGAGGTGGACGAAGGACGAGCCCTCCTCAAGGCTCGCGGCGAGCAGTGGCGGCGCGTGCGACACCGTCGTCAGCGAGGACACCGTCGTCCCGTGCGTCCGCCCGTCATGACACACCGTCAGCACGGCGACCGGCGCCGCGAGCCGGTCCACCACGGTGGCGAAGCCGGCGTTCATCGCACGACCCGTTGCGGCTCCCGGCGAGACGCCGGCAGGTGCCCCACGGGAACAGGGTCGCCTCCGTGGCCGACCGGTTTCGGGTGGGCGAGACCCAGGTCGTCCAGCAGCCGCAGATAGCCGTCCTGCCGCACCGGCTCGAAGGGCAGGGCGAACGACTTCATGAAGTTGCCGAACAGGCCCCGGTCGCCGAACAGATGGAACGGGATGGCCAACAGCGCCCACTCCGGCCCGGCCAGCCAGCACCACAGGCCGATCACGATGCCCTGGGTGATCAGGCTGTGCATCACGTTGTAGAGGACGTAGTACGCCTTGTGGATGGGGCGGCCCTGGGCCCGCTTGAACGCGACGGCGCCCGGGATGTAGCCGATGAGGTCGATGTAGAGGAACAGCCCGACGAAGGGCAGCCATCGGATGTCTCCGAGGTGAGCGATGATCAGGCCCGTGGACACCGCGAAGCCGGCCAGGTATTCGGCGCGGTGCAGGGAGTAGGTCCGGGGGGTCTCGAACGGATTTGCCTGGTCCATGACGTTTTGCCTCCTGTCATGCGGTGGCGGGCACGCCGGGCTGCTCGCCGACGACCTCGCTGTCGGGGAACATCCCGGTGACGGCCCAGGCGACGGTCTCCCTGATGACCCGCTCGGCGATCGGGTCGAGGATGCCTTCGAGGCTCGGGATGCCGAAGTCGAACTCGGCGACGAAGCGCACGGTCACGTCAGCGCCGTCCTGCGCGATCCGCCAGGCGCCCTGGAAGGAGTCGAAGTCGCCGTCCATCTGCTCGAAGCGGATCTCCAGGGTCTCGGTGCAGAAGACGTCCCGCTCCGTCCAGCGCAACAGGCCGCTGCGGAAGTGCAGTTCCCAGCTGGAGGAGCAGTCGGGGTCGGGGTGGGTGGCGTGCACGGTGGTGGCCTCCACGTGCGGGGCCAGTTCGGGGAAGCGCTCCCAGCGCCGTACGGCGTGGAAGACGCTCTCGGCGCTCTCCGCGCGCACCAGCGCCTCAAGGGTTACCTCTCGCACGGTCCCTACCGCCTTTCGGGCATCGTGGCGGAGCCGCTGACCAGGTCGCGGGTCGCCTTGTCGAAGGAGTCGAGCAGATGGTTCACGTCGGTGTCGGTCAGGATCGCGGGCGGGGTGAAGCGGACCACCGCGCTGCCGTTCATCGAGTGGTTGGCCACCACCCCGTGGTTGAACAGCTCGATCAGCAGCTCGCCGGCCAGCCCCGCCTCGACCAGCTCCACTCCGATCAGCAGCCCGCGCCCCCGCACCTCCACCAGCAGTCCGGGCAGGTTGCGGTGGGCGATCTCGGTGATCCGGGGCAGCAGCCGGGCGCCCAGTTCCATCGACCGGGTGACCAGACGTTCCTCCTGCACCGCGCGGATCGCCCCTTGGACGGCGGCCATCAGCAGCGGCTGCCCGGAGAAGGTGCCGGTGTGAATGTAGGGGTCCTTGTCGAACGGGCGGAACGCCTTGCGGGTGGCGACCACCGCGGACACCGGAGCAACTCCGCCGCCGAGTGCCTTCCCGGCCAGCAGCACGTCCGGGACGATGCCGTCGATGTCGGCGCCCCACCACTCGCCGAGCCGCCCGAACCCGGTCTGCACCTCGTCCAGGATCAGGAAGCCGTCGTACTCCCGGACGAGCGCCTCCACTTCCTTCAGGAAGCCCTTCGGCGGGATGATCACGCCGCCCTCGCCCTGCACCGGCTCCAGGATCACGCAGACCTCGCCCGGATGCGCGGCCAACTGCTCGCGCAGGGCGTCCGCATCGCCGTACGGGATGTGCGTGAAGTCGGGCAGGAGCGGTCGGAAGGGGTCCTGGTAGACCTTCTTGGCGGTGGCCGAGAGGGCGCCCATGGTCTTGCCGTGGTAGCCGCCGAACATCGAGACCGTGCGCCGTCGGCCACTCGCCCGGGCCAGCTTGAGCCCGGCCTCGACCGCCTCGGTGCCGGACAGCGCGAAGTGGACGCGGTCCAGGCCCGCGGGCATCACCGAGACCAGGGCCTCGGCCGCCTGCGCCACCGTGGGTTCCAGCAGGATGCGGGTGGCCACCGGGTGCCGGTGCAGCTGGCGCTCGACCGCCTCCACGACGAGCGGATGCCGGGCGCCCATGATGAAGACGCCGTAGCCGCCCGCGTTGAGGAAGCGCTCGCCGTCGCTGGTGGTGAGCCAGGCGCCGGACGACTCGACCTCCATATGACTGCCGAAGAGTTCGGCGACGGTGGCCCGCCCCTTGCTCAGATGCGCCCGGTACAGGCCGAGGACCTTCTCCTCGGAGATCTCGGAGATCTCGGAGATCTCGGAGACCTCGGCGGCGGAGGGCTGTGCGGTGGTGGTCATGAGGTCACTCCTGTGGCTTTTGTGACGCCGGGCCGGGGGACGTGTTCGGTCATGACAGCTCCAGGGACCCGCCTGTGAACCACTTCAGCAGCGGCTCGGCGGCCGAAGCCCGGCCCGGGGGATGGAAGGCGAGGGGCCGTACGGAGTCGGCGAGCCGGGTGTGCTCGCCGCCCCGGATGAAGTCGATGCCGCCCAGCAGCTCCAGTGCCTGGTCGGCGGCCCGGACGAGGGCCTCCTGGGCGGCGTACCTGGCGACCAGCACCGCCGCCACCGCCGGCTCACCGGCCAGCCCGTCCTGTACGGCCCGCGCGGCGCCCTCCAGCAGGGCGAACGCCGACTCCACGCCGACCGCGAGCGCGGCACGCTCACCGGCGCTGCCGCGCTCCCGCTCCAGCACGGTGGCGACGAGGGCCGTCGCGGCGCCCGCGTAACCCGCGGAGATCAGCAGCTCGAACCAGATGAACCCGGTCGTCTGCAGGTCGTCCAGCAGATGCGGAGCCTCCGGCACGGTGCGTACCACCAGCTCCTCCGGGACGAACACATCGGTCAGCCGGACCTCGTCGCTCTCCGCTCCCGCGAGCACCTCGTTGCCCCAGAACGGGTGCACCGAGATGCCGGGGGAGTCGGCCGGCAGCAGGGCCAGCGCGAGCTCCGGGGCGCCGTCGGCGCCGGGGACCGCGATGCTCGCGGTGAGCAGGTCCATGGAACGCGCCAGGCTGCACGGCTTCTTGACGCCGTTCAGCACAAAGCCGCCCTCGGCCGCGGTGGCCGTCACGGACGGGATCAGGATGTTCTGCTGGGTACGGCCTTCCGCCCAGCCGGAGGCGAGCAGCAGCCGCTCCGGGGCTATGCCGTGCAACACCTTCGCCTGAGCGGGCGTCAGTCGCCCGGAGCCGGCGGCCATTTCGAACAGCATGGCGACGGTGAAGTGGTGCATCGCGGCCGCCGCGGCGAGCGAGGGCGACACCGAGCCCACCGCACGCTGCACCCGGATCGCGTCCAAGGCGCCGGCGCCCCGCCCGCCGTGGTTCTCGGGGACCAGCAGACCCGCGCCGCCGTGCTCGCGCAGCAGCGCGGTCACGGGGGAGCCGGGTGCCTCGCGCTCGGCGAAGGGGAGGGCCTCCAGTGCCGTGAGGAGGCCGGGATGGTGGCGTTCGCACACCTCTCGGGCGTGACTGAGGGATCGCATGGGGGGATCTCCCTACGGGGTCGGGTGGCGTCGGGCGGGTCAGGAACCGAAGACCGCCTCGTGCGGGCTGACGTCCCGCGCGATGCTCACGCCCTGGAGATGCGAGGTCTTGAGCATCGGGTAGTTGGCCTCGCCGAACGCGCCGCCGGTGAGCCCGGTTCCGCCGTGGCTGGGCAGGTACGGCAGGAAGCCGATGTGCGAGTCGTTGATCTTCAGCAGGCCGCCGTTGCCGATCCGGCGCACCACTGTGTCGATGACCTCGGGCGAGTCCGCCCACAGTGAGTTGCGCAGGCCGTACTCGTTGGAGTTGACGAAGTCGATCATCCGTTCCAGGAGCTCGTCGTCGGTGCCCGCCTCGGGCACGACCACGGGCAGCAGCGGGAAGAACGTCTCGTCGCGGACGACGTCGTACTTTCGGGCCTCGGTCAGCCCCTCCACCCGCAGCACCGTCGGCTGGAGGAAGACGCCCGTGTCGGAGGGGGTGCCGTCCACCTCGGCCCGGCTGCCGCCGGTGACCAGCTCGGCGCCCCGGTCCAGGGCCTGCTGGAGCAGCGTGAAGAACCGCTCGCTGCGCCGCACCGGCGACAGCAGCACCTCCGGGTCCTCCGGATAGCCGGGCCGGATCGCCGCCGCTCGCTTGCTGACCTCCTCGATCAGCCGGTCGGCGATCGCCGGGTGCGCGAGTACGTAGTTGGGCACCATGCATATCTGCCCGGAGCCGTAGAACGCCTCCGCGATCGCCTCACCGGCCCGGACCGGGTCGGCGTCCCGCCACACCACGATGCCGTCGTTGCCCGCCAGTTCCAGGATCGGCTTCTTGCCGCGCGCCACGCACTGTTCCTGGAAACGCAGGCCCTCCTGGCTGCCGCCGATGTAGAAGATGTCGTCGATCAGCGGATCCTCCAGCCAGCGGTCCAGCGTCTGCCGGGGATTCGCGCAGATCGCGTTGAGCACCCCGGGCGGCGCGCCCACCTTCTCCAGCAGTGGCGCCACCACGTCTCGGATGAGCCACATCGTGCTGAGAGCGATACTGCGCGGCGCCCGCACCACCACGGCGTTGCCCGCCATCACCGCCAGCACCGCCAGGGCGGCGCTGGGGGCGGGTGCGTTCTGCGGCGGGTTGAAGGCGACCACGCCGTCCGGCTGCCGCCGCACGATGAGCCGCCGCGGACCGTGCTGGAACTCCGTGTGCATCTGCTGCCGGTACCAGCCGAGGCTCTCCTCGCTGTACACCTGGAGCAGACAGCTCAGCTCCCACCGGGCGAGCTTGACCGGGTGGCCCTCCACCATCAGCATCTCGGTGAACTCGTCCTGCCGGCGCAGGAGTTCCTCCCGGAACAGGGTGCCCAGCCGCATCCGCTCGTCCAGCGGCACAGCCGCCCACGCGGGAGCCGCGGCCGCCGCGGCGGTGGTCGCCCGGTCGATGTCCGAGTCGCTCGCGACAGCGCACCGGCCCGCCACATACGGATGACCCGCGGCCTCGGACTCCGGATGCCGCTCCAGCTCACGCTTCAGGCTGACGCTCGTGAAAACGTCCTCCAAAAGAGAACGTGAGCTGACCGTGTACACCCACTGATCGCTCTCGACATCCTCGCCGCCAATGTAGAGCTGGTAGCTGCGGATTTCTGATGTATGCATCGACCGCCCCATAGATTGCGTCTCCATATGGCCATTCGATTCCTTGTGCAGCCTGTTCGGAAAACAGTCTTACAGTGTTCTCTGATACGGAACTGACGTGGGGCTGACCCTGTTCTGACATGTGCCTACTGCCCGACCCGGTCCCCTTTCGGCGGCGAATTGGTCTCTGCTCTACTTCACTCATGACCGAGACACTTCTGCACGCCATAAGGAACTGGACCGAGGCAGAAAACCCCAGTGCTTTTCTCGCGATGAACGACGACAAGGAGGTCTTCACCCTGCCCGGCGCAGAAGGAGTCGTGCTGCACCGGCAGGCCGGCCGGTATCTGGTGCAGTTCGGGGGCCCGTTCGCGCCGCCCGACTCCTACGACTCGCTGCTGGACGCCTTCCTCGCCCACGCCCGCCGACAGGGGCTTCGTGTGGTGGGTGTGCAGTTGCAGCGCTCCGACGCCGAGGCCTATGTCCGGCACGGCTTCACCGTCAACCAGATCGGCGCTTCCTGGGCCGTGCGGCTGCCTGAATTCAGCCTGCGCGGTACGAAGTTCATGCAGCTGCGAAACAAGATCTCCCGGGCCCTGCGCAACGGGCTGAAGGTCCAGGAGGTCGAGGCCGGGCGCTGGCAGCACGCCATCGAGCACATCGACTCGGCCTGGCTGAAATCGAAGGGAGAGAGCGCCCGTCCGCTGGAGTTCCTCGTCGGCCAGATCGGCGGCCCCGCGCAGGAACACCGCCGTCTCTTCCTCGGCACGATCGACGACGAACCGGTCGCCTACATCTCCTACTGCCCGGTCTACGGCAGCCGCGCGGGCTGGATGCACGACCTCAGCCGCCGGCTGCCGGGCGGCTCTCCCGGCCTGATGGAAGCCGTCAACGCGGCGGCGATCGAGATCTTCCGGGGTGAGGGAACGCCGTGGCTGCACTTCGGCTTCACTCCCTTCACCGGGCTCGACCCCGCCAGCGAGCTCCCGGGCCACAGCCCGGCCTTCAGCTGGCTGATGCAGTTCCTGTGGGCCGAGGGCGGCGCGTTGTACCCGGCGCAGACCCAGCTCGCCTACAAGGAGAAATGGGGGCCCGAGCTGGTGATCCCCGAGTACGTGGCCTTCGAGGGGCAGGCCTCGCTGCCGTCCTTCGCGCACATCTTCCGCGCCTGCAACTCCTTCTGAACCGCGCCGCCCAGCCCGACCGTCCGAACCGCCTGATCCCAGGGAGATGCCATGTCCATCGAGACGACGACCACGGAGACGACGACCACGGAGACGACGACCACCGCGGCGACGAAGAGGAGTACCGACGAACTGCGCCACTCCGTGGTGGAGTTCCTGATGGCCGTCATCGGCGCCCCGGACGACGAGGAGATCGCCCGCACCGCGGACGACGCGGTCCGCGTGCTGGACGCCCGGCTCAGCGAAGAGCGGCAGGGCTGACCGGCGGCCCGGCCGGCTGACCGGCCGACGCGCACAGCCGTGGTGGCGGGACCCGGATCGACCGGGTCCCGCCACCACGGCTTTCGACATGCGCAGGGGCGTCAGCGGACCGGGATCCGGTCCACCGGGCGGCCTGTCGTACGGTCGCCGAGGACGGCGACGTCGAGCGACAGCAGCACCATCGCGCCCGCGATCACCGTGAACAGCAGCCCCGCCCCGCCCGAGTCCAGCAGCGGCAGCAGCAGGAACGGCAGTGCCGCCGCGGTCAGTTTGGACAGGGAGTAGGCGAGGCCGGAGGCGCCGGCCCGGATCGCCGTGGGGTACTGCTCGGACAGCAGGACGTGCGAGGCGGCAGAGAACACGTTGCTGACCAGCGTGTAGCCGAATCCGAAGGTCACGACCCAGCCGGGCGAGGCGGCGAACGCGAAGCCCAGGCCCGTCGCCGCCATCGTGCACGCGGAGGCCGAGACCAGCGTCTTCCGCTCGATCCGGTCCAACAAAGGCGCCGCGAGCAGGGAGCCCACCGGGTAGCCGAAGAACGCCACGGCGGTGTAGCCGAGCCCCTGGACCACGTCGAACCCCTTCGCGGCCAGCACCTGCGGGGCCAGTGTGCCGAACCCGTAGTACCCGACCGTGGACAGCAGGCAGAAGATCCACGTCATCACCGTCCGGCGGCGGTACGACGCCGAGAACACCGCCCGCAGCATGCCGCCCTCGGGTGACCGAGTCTCCGGGCCGACGACGGCCGGCGCCGGATCCGTCGTGACGTACGACGGCCCGGCCGACGCTTCCAGCCGCGCGGTGATCACCTCAGCCTCCTCGGCCCGGCCGACCGCGGCGAGCCAGCGCGGCGACTCGAACAGGCCCCGGCGCAAGCCCCACACCACCGCCGAGCCCAGTGCGCCGAGCAAGAACAGCCAGCGCCAGCCCGCCACGCCGAACGGGCTGAGAGGCACCAGCCACACGGCGAGCAGACCGACGGCCGGCACCCCGCAGAAGCCGATGGTGTACGTCAATGCGATGAGGCGCCCGCGATGCCGGGAGGGCAGCACGTCGGCGAGGTAGCTGTCGGTCAGCGACTGCTCCGCGCCGATGCCGATCCCCGCCACGAAGCGAGTCGCCACCAGCCAGCCGACTGACGGGGAGAACGCGCCGGCCAGCGAAGCCCCCGAGTACAGCGCCAGGTTGAGCAGGAAGGCCCGCCGTCGGCCGAACCGGTCGGCGAACCGGCCCAGCACCACCGCCCCCAGGAACTGGCCGAGGAATGCGGACGCGAGGACCAGTTTCAGGGTGGTGCCGTTGAGGGCGAAGTCCGCCTGGAGCACCTTGGACAGGACGCCGGACAGGTTGTTCTCGTACATGTCGAACATCAGGCCGACGCCGATGACGCCGGTGAGTCGGTGGTGCACCGGGGTGACCGGCAGCCGGTCCAGCCGGTCGCCGATGGACATGCGACGGCCCGCGGGCACGGGGGCCTGGACCGCCTTGGTTGTTTCTTCGGACATGGCGGAGGGGGACTCCTCTCTGGGATTGAGGGCCTTCAGGTGTCTTGGGGTGGTGCCGGACGCGCCGCGGCCCGGCTCCGGCGGGAGGTGCCGGGGCCGGGCCGAGGGGTCGAGTCAGGCCGCCTGGCTCGTGGCGCCTGCCCGGCCGTCGCGTACCGGTGCGCTGACCTCGTGCAGGAACGTCGCGACCTCCTTGTACGAGGCCCAGAAGCCGACCTCGTGGTACGGCATCCCGCGCTCGGCGCAGTAGGCCATGGTCAGCTCGCGGGCCCGCGCCAGGTTCTTCTGCGGCATCGCCGGGTACAGGTGGTGCTCGACCTGGTAGTTGAGGCCGCCGTACAGGAAGTCGATCACTAGGGACGGCCGGATGTTGCGGGAGGTCAGCACCTGGCGGGCGAGCCAGTCCAGGGACTCCTCCTCGCCGTCGCGCAGTTCCATGCCCTTGTGGTTGGGCGCGAACATCATCCCGAAGTACACGCCGAGCGTGGCGTTCTGCACGAGGAAGAAGGCCACGGCGAGCAGCGGCGACAGCACCGTGAACAGGAGCGTCAGGAAGATCGCCATACGCACGACCAGGAGGGTGGCCTCCAGCGTGGGGCGGCGCACCTCACGGCGCGCGATCATCTGCACGGCCGTTTTCCCCATCTTGTACGACTCCAGCACGAGCAGTACGAAGAACAGCACGCTCTGGTAGCGGACGATCAGCCGCTGCCGGCCCTTGCGACCCGGGTACTGCTTCATGTCGAAGATGACGGTGCGCCGGCCGATGTCCGGGTCCATGTCCAGGTGGTTGGGGTGGGAGTGATGCCGGTTGTGGTGGTTGACCCACCAGCCGTAGCTGACCCCGTTGACGAGGTTCGCGTGGATGTAGCCGACCAGGGAGGCGGCACGACGGTTTCGGAACATCGACTTGTGGCCCGCGTCGTGCCACATGAACGCGCTCTGGCCGCCGCTGAAGCCCATCCAGACGGCGACGAGGAGCTGGAGCCAGGAGTCGCCGAGTGCGAAGAAGGCGGCGATGCCGACGGCGAAGATGGCGGCGTTCAGCGTCAGCCGGCCGAAGTAGTAGCGGGGGGCCAGGTCCAGGAGGCCTTCCGCTTTGACGCGCTGGAGCAGTTCGGCGAACGTGGCCGACGCTCCCCCAGCCCGCTCACCTTTGCCCTCGCCGGCCCGGACCGGTGCAGTCGGCCGGCTCTGATGCCCCAGTAAGGCATCGCCATAGGGATTGTTCATGCCTGGGTCCCCTCGCACGAGATGATCCGTCGTATGAGACGGGCGGAATTCCAGCATCGAGTAGCGCCCTGATATCCAACTGACTGTGCCCTGACGGAGATATTCCGAAAGATCGTCAGAGAGATATCAGCAGCGTGTCAGAGGACTGCTGCAGAGTTGTACTCGAGAACGGCGCCGGAGAGTGCGAACTCACCGGAACCGGAATCGCTGGAGAGGTGCCCGGAGTGGTTATCGGGGATCGGGATTCGTCTCGGTCGGGTGGTTTTGCCCGCCTGCGCAGGTTCGAATCCTGCCCTCTCCGCTTGGAGAGGTGCCCGGAGTGGTTATCGGGGGCCGGGATTCGTCTCGGTCGGGTGGTTTTGCCCGCCTGCGCAGGTTCGAATCCTGCCCTCTCCGCTCGTCTACCGCAGTGCTGTCCGTTCCATCGGCATCCCCATCGACTTCCGGAGAGTTTCCATGACCGAGGAGTCCCAGGCGCTCGTTCGGAGCGTGCTCGTCGTCGCCAACCCCGCTGCCGGAACCACGAGCGATCGGCTCACGGCAGACGTCCTCGCCGAGTGCGCGAACCGCGCGGCCGACGTGCGCCTGTACCGCACCACCGGTCGAGGCGACGCCACCGCGGCGGTGAGCGCGGCCCGTTCGGAAACCGTCGGGCACCGCGTGCCCGACCTGGTGGTGGCGGTCGGCGGCGACGGCACGGTGCACGAGGTGGTCGCCGGTCTCGTCGCCCAGGGTCCCGCGGCCCGCCCCGCACTGGCCATCGTGCCGGCGGGCACCGGCAACTCCGGCTACAAGATGCTCTGGTCGGACCGCCCCTGGCGGACGGCGCTCACCGCTGTCCTCGACGGCCCCCGCCACGGCGCCCGACTGCGCCGCATCGACCTCGCCCACCTCACGGAGACCGGCGCGAAGGTGTTCCTCGGCGCCTGTTCCGGCGTCATCGCCGACGCCCTGAGGGTGGCGCGGTCGGTGCCGCAGAGTGGCCGCGACCGCTACACCACGGCCTTCGCCGATGCTGCCGCCGCCTTCACGCCGTATCCCGGCCGGGTCACCGTCGACGGCACGCCTCTGTACGAGGGGCCCACCGTGCTCGCCAACGTCGGCGGCGGGCGCTTCCGCGGCGGGCGCTACCAGGTGCTGCCGCACTCGGAACTGGACGACGGCCTGCTCGACGTCTGCGTCATCGGCTCGCCCATATCCCCCGCCGAGGTCCCTGAACTCACCCGACGCGCCGCCCACCTCGGTCTGCCCGGCGTCCACTACGGCCGCGGCCGGCGCATCGTCGTGGAGCGCCTCGACGGCGTACCCCTGTGCTTCGAGCACGACGGCAACCTCCAGCCTCCCGACCTGGCCCGGCTCACCTTCGAGGTGTTGCCCGGCGCCCTCCCGGTATGGGGCGCCGACACCGCCGTACTCGCCGCCCCGGCGGCCGAGGCGCGGGCGTGACGCTCCTGGAGGAACTGTGCGCGTGGGCGGCCCGGTTGACGTACGACGACATCCCGGACCGGGTCCGTGCGCTGGCCGCCAGCCAGGTCCTGTCCCAGGTCGCGTCCATCAGAGCCGGAGCCGTCCACCCGCTGGGCGGCCGCATGATCGCCGCGTTCGGTGAGCCGTTCCAGCCCGACGCCCGGCAGGCCGCCTGTGTGCTGGCCGGACTCGGCTCGTGGCTCAACCTCGACGACACCGCGTACGCCGGACACCTCTCCAACTCGACGGTTGCCGTCCCCCTCGCGTTCGCCCACGCCCGCCGGCTGACCGGCGCCGCGCTGCTCACGGCGGTGGTCGCCGCCAACGAGTGCGCGGCCCGCGTCACCGCCGCCGCGACCCTCGGACCGCTGCGCGGACAGAGCGCGGTCCACACCCATCTGGTGGGCGCCGTCTGCGGACGGCTGCACTGCGAGGGCGTCAAGGATCCCAGGCGGTGGGCGGACGCCCTGGGCCTGGCCCTCGCCATGCCGCACCGGCCGCTGATGCGGGCGTTCCTGGCCAGCGACGCCCGGCTCCTGAACGCCTTCGCCCCGGTGCGGGCCGGCATGGACGCCTGCGACGCCGCCACCGCCGGACTGCGCGGCGCACCGGATCTCCTGGAACACCCCGACGGCTTTCTCGCCGCGCTGGCCACGGTGCCGCTGCCCGACGAGGTCACCGACGGCCTCGGCCGGCGCTGGCACACCGACACGCTGTCCTTCAAGATGCGCCCCGGCGGCCCCGGCATCGACGCGGCCGTGGACTGCGCCATCGACCTCCACCGCGAACTGCGGTCGGACGTCGGCCGGTCGGCCCCGCCCGTCGACCCGGCTTCGGTGGCGGAGGTACTGGTGGAGACATCCCTGTACACCCTGTACGCGGGCCGCCGTGCCGACCGCTACGTCACCGGCCCCGACGCACCCCTGGGCGCACTGGTGCTGCACACGCCCTACCCGGTCGCCACGGCGCTGCTCACCGGTGGCCTGACGGTCGCCGACTTCGAGCGGCCCGCCCTGGCGGACCCGGCCCGCTGGCAGCTGGCGCAGCGGGTCCGGCTCGCTCACGACCCCGCCCTCACCCGGGAACTGTTCGCGTCCGCCGCGCCTTTCGGCGCCGCGGTCCGCCGGGCGGGAGCCGCCGCAGAGCCCTGGCTGTTCGACTTCGGCGGCTCCGAGACCGCCCGCATGGCACTCGACGCGGCCGAGCCGCCCGAGCCCGACTTCACGGCCGCCACCAAGGCGACCGGCGCCCGCGTCACCGTACGCCTGCGTGACGGCCGCGCGTTCACCCGTGAACGGCTCGTCCCCCTGGGCGCCGCCGGCCCGCACACCCGGGCCTGTCACGACGAGCTGGTCCGGGAGAAGTTCGTGTCCCTCGGTGGTGACGTGGACACCGCGAAGGCCGCTGTCGAGCTCGGCGCGATGGGCGCTGTCCGACTGCGCGACTGGCTGCACGCGGCACTCGCCGTCCAGCGGCCCGCGCCGAGGTAACACGCGGAGCGCGCGGTCGGGCCCGCGCCCACGAGGGACGTGTGTGGGGCCCCTCCGCGACTGCTTCGGGGCCCCACGCTCAACGGAGTTTCCCGGGTGGCGTCACCCGGCCCGCATCTCCTGCGCCATGCGGAGCACCTCGTCGCCCTCAGGCGCGTCGATCTCCACGTCGAGCACCGTGCACACCCGGGCCACGAGGAAGTAGAAGCCCGCCAGAATCAGCGTCTCCACGACCTGCTCCTCGTCGTAGTGCTCCCTGAGTCGCGCGTAGCGGATGTCGTCGACGAGCGGGCCGTCGGCCACGGCCGAGGCGAACGCCACGAGCGCTCGCTGCGCCGGGGTGAAGACGGCCGAGTCGTGGTCCGCGCGGCGCAAAGCCGCCCGCTGCTCGTCGGTGACGCCGACGGCCCGCGAGATGGGGACGTGCTGGGCCCATTCGTACTCGGACCGGAAGCCGGTGGCGTAGGTCAGTATGAGCAGTTCGCGTTCCACCGCGCTGAGGCCGCCCTCCGTGAAGAGCGCGGCGCCGAGCCGGGCGATCTGCTCGACCGACTGCGGTGCGTGGCCGAGGACCCGGTAGAGATTGATGACGCGTCCCTGGGCGAGGGAACGCAAGGATTCGGGGAGCGCCTCGGTGTCGAGGCAAGGGATGCGGGACATGACGAGTTCTCTCCTCGTGCGATGCGGGTGGTGTGGGGCGGCGGGGATCAGACGGTCACCGTCTCGAGCCAGCGGGGCTGCGAGGAGCCGCGGGGCACGAGAAGGGGGCCGCGCCAGGACGGAGGCGTCTCGCTCAGCCGCACGGGAGGTGCGACCAGGCCGAACTCGCCGAGCGGAGTGGAGCGGGTGATCCGCTCGGCCGGGGGCAGCAGGTCGGTCGGCACGGACCGGGCCGTCTCCTGGCCGAACGTGCCCAGGCCGTAGGTCCAGTTGGACACGCCGGCGAGGGACACGCGCACCTCGTAGCTGCCGCCTTCCCGGGCCCGGCGCAGGACCGCGCTCATGACGCCCGCGGCCGCGAGGGAGGCGGCCAGGTAGTCGTTGACCATCCGCCCGTACGGGAGCCTGGGCTCGTCGCCCTGCCGTTCGCTCCAGTTGATGCCGGTCAGTGCCTGGGCGTGCTGGTCGAAGCCGCCGCGATCCTGCCACGGCCCGCTGTGGCCGTAACAGCGCACCGACACGTTGATGATCCCGGGCGAGATCTCCGCGCACTCCTGTGGGCCGAGGCCGAGACGGTCCATCTTCGACGCCCGGTGGTTGTGGACGAAGACGTCGGTCGTGCGCAGCAGTTGGTCGAAGGTCCGGCGCCCGTCGCTGTCGCGCCGCACGTCGAGCCGGGCGGAGCGCATGCCGACCCCGCACTCGTTCCAGCACAGGTCGTGGTCGAAGGCGTTCGGCTCGCACACGTGCAGGACGTCCGCACCCTGCTCCGCGAGGACCCGGCCGGCCGCCGTGCCCGCGAAGACATGGGTGAACTGGAGGCTGCGCAGGCCCGACAGTGGCTGTGCGCCCACCGGCAGGGGGCGCGGCGGGGCGTCGCCGATGCGCTCGACCGAGACGAGTGGCTCGGCCAGCACGGCCTGCCCCTGAGGGTGGTCGAGGAACTCCTGCCTGCTGCGGACGACGGCCAGCGGCACTCCGCGCGCCGCCGCCGCCTCCTCCAACTCCCACGCGTTCCACCGGGCGATGGCAGCGGCGAAGTGCTCACGGGTGTGCGCGGTGTTCAGCAGGGCGGTGAACTCGTCACGGGAGCGCGCGTAGCAGGCGATGGGGATGACCCACCGGTCGTCCGCCGTGCGGTACAGGTCCCACAGGGCGGGCATGGGGGTGCCGTCCCGGCCGAGCACGCTGCCCATGTTGGAGCCGTATCCGTTCAGCGTGTTGCCACCGCCGAGGTACGGCGTGATCTGGTGCATCGCCTGCCCCAGATCCAGCGCCAGCCGCTGCGGACGCCCCGTGCCGGCCTGCCAGATCTGTGCGGCGCCGACGGCTGCGGACAGCAGGGCGATGCCCATCGCCGAACCCAGTCTGATGGTGGACGGCACGAGGGGATCGCTTCCGCTGACGGCGATCTCGCTGACCGCCGGGTCCCGGGAGAGCCCCAATACCTTCAGAGTCCTGTCTAATTCACCCAGGAGGTCGAATTCGTTTTCATCCATGCCGGGCATCGTAGCCTTAATTCGGCGGCGATAAACCGGTCGGAGGTAACTCCAGGGCCTCGGACAACTGTCGTCAGTCGCCTGTCAGTTGGTTATCAGTAACGGCTGTTTCGATGGGGGAGTCGCAGTCGATTCGGAGAGGTGGTGGCCGGAGTGCCGCACGATTTCCCCACCATGGAGAAGCTGACGCTCATGCCCAGGCACGAGCGTCGGGACGTCATCGAGAGCCTGGTGGTCGAGGAGTTCAAAGCAGCACTTTTCATGACGGACGATGATGAATTCGCGCTCGATGTCGGCTTCTTCGATCTCGGTCTCACCTCGTTGCGTCTCAGCGAGCTGAAACTCGCTTTGGAACAGAAGCTGGAATGTGAAATTTCGACGGCCGACCTTTTCGGGCATCCGACTGCGGGCCATCTGATCGACCACCTTTCCGAATGACGTCCCGGCTGGAGACCATCAATGTCCAGAGAGTCTGAGCCGAGGCAGGACGAGCTGGCCGCCGCACTGGCCGAGTTGCGGTGCGCGAAGGAAGAGCTCGCCGAGCTGACGCGTGAGAAGTACGAGCCCATCGCCATCGTGGGAATGGGGCTGCGCTACCCGGGTGGGAACAGCAGCGCCGACGAATTCGCCGACTTCCTCCGGGAGGGGCGCTCGGGCATCCGCGCCCTGCCGGCCGACGAGCGTCGGCAACTGGCGCCCGACCCCGAATCCGACAAGGGACCCACCGGGGAGCGGCCCAGCGGTGGCTTCCTGAACGACGTCGACCGGTTCGACGCCGCCTTCTTCTCGGTGTCACCCAAGGAAGCCCCGTACATCGACCCCCAGCAGCGCCTCGCCCTGGAGACGGCCTGGGCGGCGCTGGAGCACGCGGGCATCGACCCCACCTCCCTGCGGCACGGCGACACCGGCGTGTTCATGGGCGTCACCACCCTCGACTACATCTTCGAATCCACCGACCTCGAGTCCGCCGATGTGGACGCCTACCTCGCACCGGGGCTGACCCACAGCGCCGTGTCGGGCCGGCTGTCGTACTTCCTGGGCCTGCGCGGGCCGTGCATGACCGTCGACACCACCTGCTCCTCGTCCCTCACCGCGACCCACCTCGCCGTGCAGGCCCTGCGCGGCGGGGAGTGCGGCGTCGCGCTGAGCGGCGGGGTCAACGTGATCCACAACGCGCACAACCACAACATCCTGGCCCTCGGCGGGGTCCTGGCCGCCGACGGCCAGTGCAAAACCTTCGACGAACGAGCCGACGGATACGCCCGCGCCGAGGGTTGCGGTGTGCTGGTCCTCAAGAGGCTCTCCGACGCACACCGCGACGGCGACACCGTGCACGCCGTGATCCGCGGCTCCGCGGTCGGTCAGGACGGCGAGAGCGCGGGCCTGGTGGCCCCCAACGGCGCGGCTCAGGAACAGGTCATGCACTCGGCCCTGGCCCGGTGCCGCATGACACCCGCGGACATCCAGTACGTCGAGGCGCATGGCACCGGCACCGCGCTCGGCGACCCCACGGAGATGGACGCGATCATCGACGTCTTCAGCCGGTCGCACACCACGGACCGGCCTGTCGTCGTCGCCTCGCTGAAGACGAACTTCGGCCACATGGAGGGCGCGGCCGGGGTGGGCGGGATCATCAAGACGGCCCTCCAGCTGCGGGAGAAGGTGATTTTCCCGCACCTGAACCTCGTCACCCCCTCCCGCCGCATCGCCTGGGCCGACGCCCCCGTCACCGTCCCCACCGAGATCCGCCCGTGGCCCGCCGCCGACACCAGGCGCGCCCTGGTGAACGGCTTCGGTGTGACGGGCACCATCGCGTCGATCGTCCTGGAGGAGGCGCCGCCCTCCCCGGCCGCGCCCGAGCAACCCGAGCCGGCCGTCGACGAGCGTCCCGGCGAGCTGCTCACCCTCTCCGCCAAGAGCCGCAAGTCCCTGCGCGGGCTCGCCGAACGCCATCTCGACCATCTCGCGCGCAACCGGGACCTGGCGGTCGCCGACCTGTGCCGGACCTCGAACATCGGCCGGGCACATTTCCGGCACCGGATCGCCGAGGTGGTGCGTGACCAGGAGGGCGCCGTCCGGCTGCTACGCAAGCGGCTCGCGGCGCTCGAACAGGGGGATACCCGGGGAGGCGGATCCGGCGCCCCGAAGGTGGCGTTCCTCTTCCCCGGCGCTGGGGCGCAGTACCCCGGGATGGGCGCCGTGCTCTACCGGCAGTACCCCGCCTTCCGTACCGCTCTCGACGCGGCCGACCGCATCCTCACACCGCTGACCGGAGTCCCGATCGGTGAGCTGGTGCGCGGCGAGTGCACCGCGCCCGAGCGCATCCACGAGGCCCGCTACCAGCAGCCCGCCCTGTTCAGCCTCGAATACGCCATGGGGCAGCTCTGGCTGTCCTGGGGCGTCCGCCCCTCCGTGCTGATCGGTCACAGCCTGGGCGAGTTCGCCGCCGCGGTGACCGCCGGCCTGTTCTCGCTCGAGGACGCCGCTCGTGTGGTGGCCGCCCGCGGACGGCTCAGCGACCGGGTGCAGGGCAAGGGAGGCATGGCGGCGGTAGGCGCGGCGGCCGCCGAGATCGCCCCGCTCGTCGAGGGGTACCCGGACCTGGTGATCGGCGCCGTCAACGGGCCCGGCCAGTGCCTGCTGACCGGGGGGAGCGACTCCCTGGCCGACGCACAAGGGCGCCTGACGGAGCGGGGCGTCAAGGTCACCCTGCTGCGGGGGGCGGCGCCCTACCACTCCCCGCTCATGGCGGAGATCGCCGACGAGTACCGCGAGGTGCTCGCCTCCGTGGAGTTCCACCCGCCGACCATGACCCTCGTTTCCAACGTCACCGGCCGCGTGGCCAGGGGCGGTGAGATGGGAAACCCCGAGTACTGGGTACGCCATCTGCTCGAACCGGTGCAGTTCGAGTCCGGTGTTCAGGCGGTGGCCAAGCGCGGACGGCACGTCTTCGTCGAGGTGGGCCCCTCGACCGCGCTCACCGCGCTCGCCAGGACCTCGGCGAGCGACCCGGACCACGTCTGGCTGAGCAGCACCTTCCGCGACGACCACGACGGCGACATGATCCGCCGCTCGCTGGCCAAGGCGTACGAGGCCGGTGTTCCCGTCTCCTGGGCGGGATACCACCTGGGCGCGCCGCAGGGCAGGGTGACGATCCCCTCGTATCCGTTCGACGGGAAGCGGTACTGGCTGCCCACCCCGCAGCGCCGGGCGGCCGAGGCGGCCCGGCTGGCCGGAGGGCGGCCCGAGGAGGAGCGGGACGCGAACGGCCGTCTGTTCTACGAGCAGCACTGGGTGACCCGGCCGCTGCCCGACAGCCGGCACGACAAGCGCCGCGTGCTGCTCCTCGGAGACCCGGCGAACCGGCCCGCCGCGTTGGAGAACGCCGCCGCCAGGGCCGGCGTCGACCTCGTCCTCGCGGCCGACGCACAGGCCCTGGGTGCCGCGCTGGACGAGGCGCCGCCCACCGACCTGTGCTGGTTCTGGCGCGCCGACCCGGACGACGGTATCGGTGCCGAGGGGCTGCGCGCCGCGTGCGAACGCAACTACCGCGATCTGCTCGCGGTCCTCGACACCCTGGCGCGCAAGGGCTTCGGCCGGGGCCAGCGCCTGTGGCTGGTCACCGAGGGCGCACAGCGGCTGCCCGGCGACAAAACCCCGCAGCCGCTGACCGCCGCGGCCACCCTGTGGGGCTTCGGCCGGGCCCTGGGCGTCGAATGCCCCGGATACCAGGTGACGCTGGTGGACCTGCAACCCGGCGAGAACAGTGCCGCGGGGCTGGTGGACGAGTGGATGGCGGCTGAGGAGACGGAGTTCGAGGTCGTCCACCGTGCCAAAGAGCGTTGGGTACGCCGGCTGCGTTCCGCCGAACCGGTGCCCGAGCCGTCCCTGCCGATCGCGGTCCGCCCCGACCGCACCTACGTGGTGGCCGGCGGACTCGGCATGGTCGGGCTGGCCGTCGTGCGGCAGTTGGCCGCCCTGGGAGCCCGCCGCCTCGCACTGCTGAGCCGCACCGGCGGTACTGCCCCCGCCCTCGGCGACGGCGTCACGGTCACGGTCCACCGGTGCGACATCGGCTCCGCCCAGGACATCGACCGCGTCTGGGCCGAACTCGCGGACGCCGGGCAGCCGGTGGGCGGCCTGGTGCACGCGGCCGGCGAGGCGGAGGACCTCCCGGTGGCCCAGCAGAGCTGGGAGAGCCTCGACACCGTGTTCCGGGCGAAGGTCTACGGCGCCTGGCTGCTGCACGAGGCGGCGGCCCGCCTGCCCGAGCTGGACTTCTTCCTCGGCTGCTCCACGGCCGGCGCGCTGCTCGGCGCCACGACCCAGACCAACTCCGGCGCGGGCAACGCCTTCCTCGACCAGCTGATGTCCTGGCGGGCCGGCGCCGGTCTGCCCGCCACCGCGGTCAACTGGGGCCCGTGGGCGCCGCAGGGCCCCTCCCGGCAGCTCAGCTCCTCCCTCGTCAGGAGCTGGCAGGGCCAGGGCATCACGCTCCTCGACCGGTCGGAGGCCATGGACGCGCTCCCGGCGCTGCTCGACCGCGGCCGGGCCCAGGTCCTCATGGGCCTGTGCGACTGGAACCGTTTCGTGTCCCGGCGGACGCAGAGCGCGCTCTTCGACGAGCTGGTGACGGATCGCGGACGGGCCGCGGGCGGGCCGGTGACCGACATCGGTGACCTGCCCGCGGAAGCGGGGCCGGCCCGGTCGGCGGGGATCAACACGATCGTCCGAGCCCGGCTCGCCGACGTCCTCCGCTTCGAGGGCCCCGACGACCTGGAGCCCGACGCGGAACTGGCGGCGTTGGGAATGGACTCGCTCAACTCGGTCGAGATCCGCAACTCCCTGGAAGCGGCCTTCCGGGTCACGCTCCCGGTCTCGGTCGCCTTCGACCGGCCCAGCGTCGACCTGCTCAGCGAATACATCGAAGAGCTGCTGCCCACGGCAGCGGCACCGGCACATCAGCCGGAGACGGGAGCACAGCGATGACCACGTCAACGCGACCGCGGACGTTGCAGGGCGTGATCGCCCACCAGGCGCGGCTGCGGCCGGACCACCAGGCCGTCGTCTGCGCCGGCCAGGCCGTCACCTACGCGGAACTGCACCGGGACAGCGACCGTACGGCGCAGGTCCTGCGTGCGACCGGCGTCGGAAGCGGCTCCCGGGTCGGGTATCTCGGCAAGGAGTCGGTGCAGTACTGGGAACTGGCCTTCGCCTGCGCCAAGACCGGCGCGGTGCTCGTACCCGTCAACTGGCGGCTGACCGCGCAGGAAGTGGACCACATCCTGCGCGACTCGGACACCGAGGCGCTCCTGGTGGACGAGGAACACCTGCCGGTCGTCGCCGAGGTGCGGGCCGGCCTGCCCACCCTGCACACGGTCCTGCGCGTGGACGCCCCCGCCGACGACCCCGACGGGCTGATGGCACGCAAGGCGGCCGTCGGCGACGACACCATCGACGCGGCGGGGGACGACGACGAGAGCCCGGTCGTGCAGATCTACACCAGCGGCACCAGCGGCCTGCCCAAGGGTGTCGTCCTGCCGCACCGCAGCTTCTTCAACGTCGCGGAGGCGATGGACGCCCACGGACTGGACTGGTTCGACTGGAAGCCCGGCGACCGAAGCCTGTGCGGACTGCCGGGCTTCCACATCGGCGGGCTGTCGTACGGGATGCAGGCGTTCAACGCGGGCGTCACCGTGGTGTCCCTGCCCGCCTTCATCAGCTCCGACGCGGTGCGGGTGATCGAGGAGGAGCGGGTCACCACCGCCATCGTGGCCCCGGCGATGCTGGAACTGATGCTCGCCGAGCCCGCCGTCGGCCGGGGTGCTCTCAGCACTCTGCGCAAGGTGGTCTACGGCGGCTCCCCGATCGGCGAGGACCTGCTGCGCCGGGCGCTGGACGTCCTGGACTGTGATTTCCTGCAGATCTACGGCAGCAGCGAGACCGGCAACTTCGCGGTCTGTCTGCCCCCGGCCGACCACGTCGTCGGCAGCCCCCTGCTGCGGGCGGCGGGCCGGCCCTACCCGGGCATCGAGGTGCGGATCGAGGACCAGGACGGCAAGCCGTTGCCGGTCGGCGAGGTCGGGGAGATCTGTGTGCGCACCCCTGCCAGGATGCTCGGCTACTGGCGGCTGCCCGAGGCCACGGCACAAACCGTGGTCGACGGCTGGGTCCGGATGGGGGACGCCGGCTGTCTGGACGAGGATGGGTACGTCCACGTCCGCGACCGGGTCAACGACATGATCATCGTGGCCGGGGAGAACGTCTACCCGGCCGAGATCGAGGATGCCCTGGCCCGGCATCCGGCCGTGGCCGGGGCGGCCGTGGTGGGCCTTCCGCACGAACGGTGGGGCGAGTCCGTGCACGCCCGGGTGGTCCTGGAGCCCGGACAGCGGGCCGGGGCCCGGGACCTGCTGCTGTTCCTGCGCGGCCGACTGGCCGACTTCAAGATCCCCACCTCGTACGACTTCGCCGAGGCGCTGCCGCGCAACCCCAGCGGCAAGATCCTGCGCCGGGCGATCCGGGCGGAACTGAGCGCCCCCGCGACCACGACCGGCTGACCGGCCCGGCGCCGACCCGCACACGCGAAGCGGTGGCCGCCCCGGGCAGGGGCGGCCACCGCCGCGTTGTCGCCGGTCCGTGCGCTCACTCCTGGACGTAGTCCTGCGGTGTGAAGACCGCCGTGCGCTCCCGGTACGTCCTGAGGTCGGACGGCCAGTTGTTGACCACCCTGCCGTCCGCCGTCTTGTACCAGCTCGCGCAGCCGGCGCTGAAAGCGGTCTTCGCCAGCTCTCGCTGGAGTTCCTCGTTGTAGCGCCGCTGCACCTCGGGGTCCACGTCCAGGCGCCGGGCCGGTTCGGCGTCGAGTGCCCGCAGCGCCTGCAGCACGTACGCGATCTGGTTCTCCACCATGAAGAGGATCGAGTGATGGCCCACGTTGGTGTTCGGGCCGTAGAGCATGAACATGTTGGGAAAGCCGCTGACCGCCATACCGAGATACGCCTGGGGACCTTCCTTCCACACCTCGCGCAGCGACCGCAGATCCTTCCCGACGATCTCCACTCCACCGGTCCGGTCGAGCGGCTGGAAGCCTGTGGCGTGCACGATGACATCGACGTCGTGCCGACGACCGTCCGCGGTCCGAATGCCCTCAGGCTCGATGCGGGTGATGCGCTCGGTGACGAGCTCGACGTTGTCACGGCCGAGCGCCGGGTAGTAGTCGTCGCTGATGAGCACCCGCTTGCAGCCGAACGCGTAGTCAGGGGTGAGCAGTTCCCGCAGCGGCCCGTCCGGTACCTGGGTCTCGAGCAGTTCCCCGGCCGCCTGCACGAACTGCGCACGGACAGGGTTGGCGTCGTCGCGCAGGCCGACGGCCCACCCGTCGCGCTCGTCGTGGAGAGCGTCGCGCATGGCCTGGTAACGGTCCGGCTCGGCGAGGAGGGCCGCGCGCTCCTCGTCGGAGAGCGCGCGGTCCTGACGGGCGAGCAGATAGTTCGCGGACCGCTGGAACACCGTCAGTCGCTCGGTCGCCGGGGCGATCGTGGGCACCAGCTGGACGGCGCTGGCCGCGGTGCCGATGCAGGCCACCCGCTTGCCGGTGAGATCGAGGTCGTCGGGCCAGCGCGCGGTGTGCGCCTGCACCCCCGTGAAGCTGTCCGCCCCTTCGATCCGCGCCAGAGCCGGCCTGCTGAGCTGCCCCCACGCCGTGATCAGGACCCGGGCACGCAGCCGCTCGCCGCGCGCGGTGAGCACGGTCCAGCCGCCCTCCCGCGGTGACCACGACGCCTGCGTGACCTCCGTGCCGAAGCGGATGTGTCCGCCGAGGTCATGGGTCTCGGCGAAGCGTTCGAGGTTGCGCAGGATCTCTGGCTGTCCGGCGTAGACGTGGCTCCAGTCGGGCTGCTCACCGAAGGAGTACCAGTACAGGTGGGACTGCACGTCGCAGGCAGCGCCGGGATAGGTGTTGTCACGCCAGGTGCCCCCGACCGACGAGGCCTTCTCCAGCACCCTGAACGAGTGCCGTCCCGCCTCCTTCAGCCGGGCGGCCATGCCGAGGCCCGACATGCCGGCGCCGATGATGACCACTTCATAGTCTTCGTCCACGGCTTTCCCTTCGTCGATCTTCATCCGTCGCCCACTCTGATCACCGGTGCTGACCGGAGACTGAGCGGCGACTGACGCTCGGCCGACTCAGTCCGCGGAGGCCGTCCGCCGGGCGCGGTCGCCGCCGAGAACGGCCTGCGACTGAATGGTGAGACCGACGCTCCGGCCCTCGTCGTCGCTCAACTCCGTCTGGACGACGACGAACGACGACCCCACGTGCAGCGGACGGGCCACCGCGTTGAGCGTCCCGGACCGTACGCCGCGGAAGAAGTTGGTCTTGGACTCGACCGTCGAGGTGGCGGCGCCCGGCGGCAGATTCAGAAAGGCGCACACCGCTCCCACGGTGTCCGCCAGGGACATCACAGCACCTCCGTGCAGCAGTCCCCCCGCCGTGCACAGCTCCGCCGCCCACGGCAGACTGCCGCGCACCAGACCGGGCCCGGCCTCCTCCAGCCTGATTCCGGTTGCCTGTGCGTACGGCATCAGGGCGAGCATCTCTTCCAGACCGACGGCGGACTGCGTCAAGGTGGCCTCCAGCGCGATGGGGGGATGGACGGGGGATACAGACTGCACGATTTTTCAGTGAGCGATCAGGCACGTATCAGACACGGTTGATTGGATGTCGGCGACCGCTTCCCACGACCCGAGAGAGGTGCGCGATGGGCGTCTCCCGTCAGCCGCTCCGCCGCCGGTGGTTCACGACGTCCGGCGCTGACCCCAACGCCCCTTACCAGGTGTTCCTGTTCCCGCATGCCGGCGGCACCGCCTCCATGTACCAGGCGTGGGCCGCCACCCTGCCGTCCAGCATGGACGTACGCACCCTGCAACTGCCAGGGCGTCAGGAGAGGCTGGACGAGGAGCCGTTCTGTGATGTGACACCGCTGCTGGAGGCGCTTCAGGAGGCGTTCGAGGCCGAACTCGACGGTAGGCCTTACCTGTTGTTCGGGCACAGCTTCGGCGGGCTCCTCGCCTACCGGCTGTCCGTGGCCGCCGAGGACGCCGGCATCCCGCTTCCCACGCTCCTCGCGGTCTCCGGCTGGGCCCCTGGACTGAGATCGTCCGAAGAGCTGGAGGCCGTCGCCGGGATGTCCGACGACGCGCTGCTGGCCCGGGTGGCGGAGCTGGGCCTGATGCCGGAGGGCACGACGCTCGACCCGGCCACACTGTCCACGATCATGCCCGCCATGCGCGGTGACTTCCTGGCGGCCGGCAGCGTCAAGAACGACGGAGCCATGGTGCCCTGTCCCGTTGCCGCCTACTGCGGCACCACTGATCCGATCCTCCGACCCCAGGACATGGCCGGCTGGGCGGAACTCTCCACTGACTTCCTCGGCGTCACGGAGTTCCCCGGCGGCCACTTCTACCACTTCGACCACGCAGCCGCAGTCCACCACGGCCTGGACCGCCAGCTGCGCCGACTGGCCACGCAGGTGTAAGGACACCGAGGGTACCCGGGCCGGGACCGACCGAATGCGGAGTGTTGGTACTCGCACGCTGGAGCTAATGTTCTTCAATGATCACCCAGTTACTGCGGTCGCCTGGTACCCCCGACGTCGGAGTGCTGTTGCGCAGATGGCGTGACCGACGCGGGGTCAGCCAGCTCGAACTAGCATCTCGAGCCGACAGCTCTGCCCGGCATATCAGCTTCATCGAGACCGGCCGGGCCAAACCCAGCCACACCCTGCTGATGCGGTTCGCCGAGCAGTTGGACGTGCCCGTACGCGAACGCAACGCCCTTCTGATCGCCGCCGGGTTCGCCCCGGTCTTCTCCGAGACCCCGCTGAACGACCCGGCGATGGAGACGTTCAGCGGCGAACTCGACCGCCTGCTCGCCGTTCACGAACCGAATCCGGCTCTCGTCCACGACGGCCTCTACAACGTTGTGGGCGCCAACCGCACGCTGCTCGCGCTGATCTCGGGCATAGCCGACCATCTGCTGAAGCCGCCCATCAACACGATGCGCCTGACGCTTCACCCGGAGGGCCTGGCTCCCCGGATTCTCAACTTCGCCCAGTGGCGCGCCCATCTGCTGGGGCAGATGGAACGGCAGATCTCGGTGACCGGCTCGGCAGCCCTGGCCGACCTCTATCAGGAGGTGGCCGCCCATCCCGTCCCCGATGGAGAGCCCGTGCTGCCGGCCGCCTACGCGCTGCCGCTGTACATCGAGTGGGAGGGGCGGCAGCTGTCGTTCATCTCTATGCTGACGACCTTCAACACCCCGCTGGACGTGACCGTTTCCGAGCTGGCGATCGAGACTTTCCTGCCCTCGGACCCGGAGACGGCCGCCGCCCTGCGCGATATGTCGGGTGAGGTCAGGCCCCCGGAACCCGGTCCAGGAAGCCGCTGACGGTGATGATGCGGCCGTCGTCGGCCAGCGTGATGACGTCGGAACCGCCGGCCGGGGAGGAGCCGTCGGCCTTCGACACAAGGTCCCACGAGAAGCGGGCGATGTTGTGGTTGCCGTCCACCGACCCCTTCATCCGGAACTCGAAGCCCGGGAACTGGGCCTGGGCGCCGGCGATCGCGGCGGCGAGGCCCTCGTGGCCCGCCACGTCGGCCAGCGGGTCGGTGTAGGTGGCGTCCTCCGTGAAGGCGTCGGACACGGCCTTGGCGATCGCCTCGTCCCCCTCGGCGTTCCAGGCCGCGAAGTAGCGCTCGGCCGCGGTTGCATACGTCGACATGGAGTTTCTCCTCAGTTGTGGTTCGTAGCCGCGGTGTCGGCGCGGCCGCGTGATCACTGTGCAGGGCACGGGGGGTGCCAGTCGATTACCCGTCAGGTAATCGTCGACCGAGTGAACGGCCCGAGAGCCGACGGCGCCGGCTCTCGGACCGCTCACTCATGCTGTTTCGCGAGGCCCGGGCGGCGGGGCCCGACCGCAGGGCGGACGCCGCCCACGGCGTACGTCGGCCAGGCCCCGTGGCGTGACGGTACGGCCGCGCCGGAGCCGCCGCGCTTCCCGCGCGACGGTGACCGCCGGTGCCCAGCCCCCGGCCGTACGCGTCACGCCATCACGTTCGCCAGCCAGTGCTCCAGCAGCCGCGCATCGCCCGTGATGTCCACCGCGGCCTGCTTCATCGGAACGCGTCGCTTGAGCAGCATCAGCAGATCGCCGGCCCGGCCGCTCACGGTCGTCCCGGCCCGCCTGTCGTCGTCCTCGGCCGCCAGGGCCGGCCCCTCGGGCGTACGCAGCAGCAGCCACTCGGCCTCTGCCACGTCTGCCACGTCCGTCGCCCGGAAGCGCAGCGACTCGCCCTCGCCGGCCATCGCGGCGAGCCGCGGCCCGAAGAACGCCTCGGCGCCGGGCGCGGTGATCATTCGCAGCCAGAGCTGCACGCTTTCCACCGAGAGATCCGAGCGCAGGCGTAAGGCGTCGGGGGCCCGACCGAGCAGCAACTCCGTGTCCGCCCGGTGCACCATGGTCTCCAGGGCACCCCAGCTCGCCCAGAACCGGGTGCCGTCGGCCCCGACGGAGTTCCAGACGTCGCCATCCGGTCCGGCGTCGCGCAGGGCGACGACCAGGCTGTCTGCCGCCGCCAGCACCCATCGCGCGCGTGCCTCGCCACCGTCGAACTCGGCGACCTCGTCGAACGACACCTTGATCAGGTCGTTGACATATTCCGGCCAGGTCCCGCCGTGCGTCGCCCACCGCTCCTCGTCGCCCCCCGCCACGAACAGGTGCGGCGGCAGGAACTCCTTCGCCCGGGTCTCCACCATGCCGGCCGCCCAGGTGAACGCCTGGAACAGGTGGGCCATCAGATGGCTCGTGGTCCACCCCGGACAGGTGCCGACCGGCTCCTCGGGACCCACGTCCCGCAGAATTCCCGCGAGCAGCCGGGCCTCGCTCTCGATGCCGGCACAGAGCTGCTCGTAGCTGATCTCGTCACGGATCTTGTTCAAGGATCTTCTCCTTCGCGATCGACGTTCACCTGGTCTCCAGGGCGGGTGGTACGGCGATCCGTGGCCCCGGGCGACGGAAGTCGCCGTCCTGGAAGAGCAGCGGCTCACCGGAGGTGTGAGCGAAGTCCTGCACCTCGCCCAGGAAGAGGACGTGGTCGCCTCCGTCGTACGTGCGCCACGGCCGGCACAGCAGCCAGGCCACAGTGCTGTCGAGCCGAGGCACACCGTCCTGGTCCAGCCAGGGAACGGCGAGCGCGGACTGCGGCCGGCCGGCGAAATGCAGGGCCAGCGGCGCCTGGTCGGCGGCCAGGACGTTGACCACGAACGGTGCGCCGCGCAGCCCCGCGCAGGACCGCGACCGGCGGCTGACGCTGACCAGCACGAGTGAGGGGTCGAGGGAGACGGAGGTGAACGAGCTGATGGTGACGCCCCGGAAACCGTTGCTTCCGGCATAGGTCACCGTGCTCACGCCCGTGCCGAACCTGCCCAGGCAGTCGCGCAGTTGCCGCGGGTCCGGTCCGGGCTGCCGGGGAGGCGGTCCGGTCAGTGCTGGCTGCATGAACCCTCCAGTGGAAGTGGCGGATGCGGGCGGTGGCGCTTTCCGATCCGGAACGCGAACACGCGCCGACGTCAGGTCGGTCGGCAGGACGGGGCGCCCCGCTGCCCCTCGGCGCTCAGGCCGTGAGGGTCCGCACGGTCGGCAGCATCGCCTCGGCGATCTTCTTCAACTGCGGCTCAGGACGCAGCGACCCGATCCGGACCACGATGTGCCGGGCCCCCGCCCGAACATAATCGGCCAGCCACTCGGCGCAGTGCTCGGCGGTACCCCAGGCGTACGCCTGGATCGCCGACATCTGCTCCAGCGTGCGGCCGTAGTAGTGCTCGATGTAGTGCTCCAGTTCCGCCTTCGCGCGGCCCTCGTCCGGGCCGACCGTGATCGTGGCGTAGAACCCGGGCGTCACCGCGCCCTCGGGGCGCCCGGCCTCGGCCCGCAACGACTCCAGCCGCCGCCAGGCCGCCCCGTACGCCTCGGCTGACGGCAGGAACGGCAGCCACCCGTCGTACAGCCGGGCCACCCGGTCCAGCACCCGGGGTGTGTCACTGCCCGCCAGCCATAGGGGGGGACCGCCCGGCCGGGGCGGGCGGGGCAGCCGGTCGAGCTGCCCGGCCTGCCAGTACCGTCCGCTGAACGCCTCGTCCCCCGCTTCACCCCAGGCGGTCCGCCACAGCGCGACGGTCTCGTCGAGCCGTCCGGCACGCCCCGTGAACGACGCGCCCACGGCAGCGAATTCGGCCTCGGTCTCGGGGACCGGGAAACCCGACCCCAGACCCATGATCAGCCGGCCCCCGCAGACATGGTCGAGGCTGCTCACCATGTTGGCCCCGATGAGGGGATGCCGGAGCGCCGGCGTGAGTGCGGCGGTCCCGAGCGTGATGGATCGTGTCACCGCGCCGGCCGCGGACAGCACCACCAGCGGGTCGAGCCGGGGCCGTGCGGTCAGCGAGTCGCCCGTCCACAACGAGTCAAAACCGAGTCCCTCCGCCTGGCGGGCGAACTCCAGCAGCGGAGAGGCGGTGAAGTCGCCGAGGATGGCCTGCTCACGGGTCGGCAGCAGGACACCGAGACGGGCGGACTGATCGGGGATCGCCATCGCGTGCCTCTCTTCTAGGGGGCTCTCAGGATCTGGACAATGTCTCTCACGGATCCAAACACCGGCCCCTGACGCGCGACTGACCTGCGCCTGAGAGCGGCAGCCGCGGTAATGGCCGGGCAGTCCAGCCCACCCACACGGCGACGGCGCCCGCCCGCACCCCCGCACCCGAGCCCACACCGACACCATGACCGGGACTTGGGGTATCGCCGAGGTCGAGCCCGGAAGCCGCCAATAGTTGATCTTGGAGGCGTCAGCCCTTCCGCCGGGCTGCGGGGTCGCCTTCGGCGACGTGCCGAGCGACCGCGTCGACGCCGGGACGGGCGTAGCGCTCCAGGGAGCGGACGGAGGCGTGCCGGGAGCGGGCCAGCAGCATCGGCGACGCGGTCGACCTGCCCAACGTCAAGGGCGCGATGGAGAACTCGACACCGGTCGCCACCTTCGGCACCGGCGAGGACCGGATCGAGATCCGCAGGATCGAGGCCGGCGGCGACGAACGGGCGCGCGACACCGAGGCAGCCGGCACGGACGAACGGGCGCGACAGACCGAGGCGGCCGGCGACGTCGACCGGATCCGCGATGCCAAGGCCGCTGGAGGCGACCGATGAACAGCGGAAGCTACGAGTCCACCGCCCCCGAAAGGCTGGGCGACCCAGCCGTGCACGGGGTCGAGATCCCCGAGCCCGGGGCCGTCACCATCGTCGTACCGACCTTCAACGAGTCCGCCAACGTGCGGGAGCTGCTGCACCGGATCACGGAGACGGTGCCGTCCCGGCTGCCCTGCGAGGTCGTCTTCGTGGAGGACTCCACCGACGACACCCCCAAGGTGATCGACGAGGCCGCGCAGGACTGCCCGTTCCCGGTCACCGTGCTGCACCGCGACGAACCGGCCGGCGGCCTCGGCGGCGCGGTAGTCGAGGGCATCAAGGCGGCCACCTCCGACTGGATCGTCGTCATGGACAGCGACCTGCAGCACCCGCCGTCACTGGTACCGGAGCTGGTGGCGACCGGGGAGCGGTCGTCAGCGGAGCTGGTGGTCGCCTCCCGCTACACCAAGGGCGGCAGCCGCGCCGGGCTCGCGGGCAGCTACCGTGTGGCCATCTCACGCGGGGCGACCTGGCTCACCAAGTCCCTCTTCCCGCGCCGGCTGCATGGCATCAGCGCCCCGATGAGCGGCTTCTTCGCGATCCGCCGCAGCGCGGTCACCGCCGACATCCTCCAGCCGCTCGGCTACAAGATCCTCCTCGAACTCGCCGTGCACAGCCGCCCGCGCCAGGTCACGGAAGTGCCGTTCGTCTTCCAGGACCGGTACGCCGGCGAGTCCAAGTCGACCGCGCAGGAGGGCATCAGGTTCCTGCGCCACCTCGTCGGACTGCGCACCGCCTCCCCCGTGGCCCGCATGCTCGTCTTCGGGCTGATCGGCGTCACCGGTTTCCTGCCGAACCTGGCCGGCTGAAGCGGCTGGTCGAACGCGGGATCCTGACCGAGCCCGAGCAGGGGTTGTTCACCCAGCCACGGCCATAGCCACCCGGAGAGGCCACCGCCAGCCCGCCAGCCCCAACTACAAGCGCGAAACGGGCAACACGTCACTTACCGCCCTCTGAGGTGTTGCAACGACCGCTAGAACCCAGATGGTCTCCCCGACCATGACGGCGCGCGCACCGCTTCAGCGCACGATGGCGGACTCGCCCATCGCCAGGTCCAGAGTCGCTACGGGGCGGCGCTGGTCGTGCTCGCATGCGGCGCAGCGGCCGTGGTCGCGCGCCAGCCGCCAGCGCACGCATTCGTCTTGGTCGGTCGGCTGCGGGAGCATGGGGACGGGACGACGGCGGAGTTCGCCGACGCACACGCAGGCTCGGTGGGAGTGCTCTTCGCTGACGGCAGCGATCCGGTCCCATTGTCGATTCTCTTCAAGGGACGTCGGTCTATCCTCACTTGTCGCAGTGCTCGGCTGGTTCTTGCCGGGCTGGCGCGACGCCGACGTCCTCGCCATCCTTCCTCTCGTTCTCGGCCGCCCGAAGCCCGTCCGGGTCGCGCAACCACTGCTGTCCGTCGCTATCGAAGAACTGGACAGCGCGAATCGGTGCCCCGCCCTGCGCAATGCCGTAGCCCTTCAGGAAGTCGTCGATAGCGCGGGGGGCAAAGGTCAGCCGGGTACAGGGCGGGATGGCATCGAAACCCATGAAAACCCATTCGTACCCATCGACACCCGCGTCCGGCGCATAGAACCACAGGTCGACTCGGGTGACCGGGTCCAGCGAGCGATTCGCGACGATCACTGTCTCGCTCATACCGCTGGCGTCCTCGGTCCAGTAACTGACCCGTCCGGCCTGCTGCCGCCGGTCCCGCTCCAACTGCTTACGCGTCGCGTCCACGCTCGACGATGCCACCGTGGCGCTGAAGAACAGACCGATTGCCGCCGCGACAGCCGACAGCGCTGTCGCCCAGGGCGCCAGGTTGTGGCCGAAAGAGCGCCGTGGCGTTGCGCCGATCTGGGTACGCCGCCGGAGGGACGACTGCCGCCGGGCCCTGACGGTGCGGGAGGTCGCTCGATGCATGACAACAGCATCGGCCAGAAGTCACATCCCGGCCATCGGGGATGCGCCGAGTGCCTCCGCTGGCCGGCTTGGCCACTGCAGCCTCACCGGCCGCGGTCCATACCGATCTACTCGTTGGACCAAAGTCAGGCGGAGGGTGCGTTCCAGTATGCCTGGCCCGGTTCGGGGCGGTGGGGGGCGAAGAGCTGGGAGACGGTCACGGGGGTGAGGCCGCGCCGCCTCAGACCGTCGATGATCCCGGGCACGGCGGGAACAGTGCCTGGGTACACGTCGTGCAAGAGGATGATCCCGTTGCGCCGGGCCCCTTGCAGGACACGGCTCGTGATGACCTTGGGATCGTGGTCTCGGTAATCCTTGGCTGTGACGGACCACAGGATCTGCGCGAGCCCCAGGGAGCGGCAGACCTCGGCGACACTCGGGTTCGTCAGTCCCTGCGGTGGACGCATCAGGGTGGGAGTCCGGCCGGTGAGCTCTTTGACGCGTTCCTGGAGGAGGACGAGCTCGCGGCGGACCTCCTTCGCCGATGCCTTGGTCAGAAGCCGGTGCGTCCAGGTGTGATTGGCCAACTCATGCCCCTCAGTCGTCTCTCTCCGAACCAGGTCGGGACGGCGGGTCACGTTCTTGCCCAGTAGGAAGAAAGTCGCGTTGACGCGTTTGGCCTGGAGGATGTCCAGCAGTCGGGTCGTGTCGGGGCCGGGTCCTGCGTCGAAGGTCAGAGCGACGCACTGAGTCTTTTGGCAATCGACGGGGTGTGGCTTCTGAGCAGTCGGTAAGGGTGTCGCGCTAGGGGCTGGCCGTGAAACGTGAGAGGACGCCGGAGGAGTCTTGGCGCCAGGGGCCGAAGCCGGCTGCGCCGAGCCGCAGGCGCCAAGGGCTACGGCCGCGGTCACGGCGGCCGCGACACCAGTCAGGATTTTTCTAAGATGGCGGTGTGTGCTCATACTCACAGAACTATCAGTATCAAAAGGCATGAAACGGACGGCGCTCGACACGGCGGAGGCAGCCTCTCAGCAGGCATGACGTCGTGAACAGCAGATGCACGACGTCATGCGCAGGCCGCGGTGGATGCAGCCGGCCGGCGAGCACGGCCGCCATCCGGGTGCTCAGCACATAGCTGGTGTGGGCGAGAAGGACGAGGGGTCCGGTTCCTTGCGGTGACAGCCATGGCAGTCGTGCGACAAGCCCGCGACTGCAGGCGCTGGTCCGAGTGCCGTACAGCGGAAGGCGGAGGCTGCTGTCCGGCGGCACCGTGGTGGTTAAACGCCAGGTCCGATACCCGACAGACCAGTGGGGTCCAGCCGTGACGCAGATATCAGCCAGACCGGGCAGCCCGAGGGCAGAGCAGCCCCGCTCCCGCAGATACCGGGCGATGGTTCGCGATGTCCGATGGCCCGTTGGCATCGCGGCGGCGTACACCGTCGCCCAGCTGTTGCTCGTCGTGCCGGGGGCGGGCCTGGGATGGGACGAAGCCGTCTATGTCAGCCAGGTCAGCCCGCATGCCCCCGCCGCGTTCTTCAGCGCCCCGCGTGCCCGTGGCATCACCTTTCTTATCGCTCCCGTAGTGGGATTGACGGGTTCGCTGGAGGCGCTCCGCGTCTATCTTGCTGTCCTCTCGGGCGCCGGTCTCCTGCTGTCGATGTGCATATGGCGTCGGCTCCTCTCCCCCCGTGTCGCCGCTCTCGCGGGTGCGCTTCTCGCCGGCCTGTGGATCACCATGCTCTACGGCTCGCAGGCCATGCCCAACTTGTGGGTCGCGTACGGGGCGCTGATCGCGGTCGGCTGTTTCCTGAGAGCGGCGCAGGACCGATCGGACCGTGCGGCGCTGGCCGGTCTCGGCACAGCTGTGGCCTTCACCGCGCTCATGCGGCCGGGTGACGCGTTCTGGCTCCTCTTGCCGCTCTTTGGTGCCGCGTTGTCCGTTCGGGCGTGGCGGCGTCCGGCCGTGCTGCTCGTGCTGGTTGCGGGAGCGGTCCTCGGCAGCGCCGAATGGGTCATCGAGGCGTACCTCCGCTACGGCGGTCTCCCCGCCCGGCTCAGCCGTGCGGGCGAGATCCAGGGGCACTTCGGATGGCACCTCGCATTTGACGACCATGTACGGGCGCTGCAGGGGCGGACCCTGTGCCGCCCGTGCAATGTGCCGTTGCGGGAACCGCTCTCCGCTGCGTGGTGGTTCGTTCTGCCGCTGCTCACTGCAGGCGGCCTCGTGGCCGCGGTCCGCGCGCGCAAGACGGCCCTCATCCTCGTGCCGACGGTGGTCGGACTGTCCCTCGCGGTGCCGTACCTGCTCCTGGTCGGTTACGCGGCACCCCGCTTCCTGCTGCCTGCCTACGCGCTGCTCTCGCTCCCGGCAGCGCTGAGCCTGATGTGGCTGGCTGGTGCCGCGCGGCCACGCGCGGTCGTCGTCACCGCCCTGGTGCTGGCGCTGGCCGCTCACCTGACCGTCCAATACTTGGTCCTCGAAGCAGCCGTCTCCCGCAGCCGGTCGAGCCAGACGGCATTCGGGCGGGTGGCCACGGAACTCCGCCGCCAAGGGCTTCGCCCCCCGTGCGTCGTCAGCGGGGAGGAAGCCGTCCGAGTCGCGTTCCGCTCCGGCTGCGCGTCTCGCCAGACCGGTGGCCACGACGGCAGCATCACCCCGGCCGAGATGGGGGTCACTGCGCGGAGCCGACCTGTTGCCGTCCTCGTACGAGGCGACGCGCACCCACCTCCGTACGCCCGGGCCTGGCGGCACCACCCCCTCCCAGGCCTGCCTGGCATGCCGGGCCTTCTCGCCTACCTCGGGCCTGCGACGCTGCCGGCCCCGGCCAGGAAGCAGCATGCGCCGTAGAGCCTTGCGAGGAGCCGGCCGAACGGATCTGCCGTCGGCGGTGCCACGCGGGGGAGGGCACCGTTGTTGACGCTTTCGTATTTCACGCAATCGTCCACAGGGCTGGCACCGAAGCGGCCCCGACTGGCTGGGTGAAGAAGCGCCAGGTGATTGTGCCGCTCCGTGCAGGTGGTGAAGCGGCTGCCGGGTGGTCACCGTGTCGCCCTGCGATCGGTGACCACGGTCTGGAGCGTCGCCAGCCGCGCGCACGACCGGGTCCAGGACGTCATCAGGGCGAGCCGCAGTTCGCAGGTTCAGGCGAAGACCACCGAGAGGGTCACTTTTGATCCGCCGTCAGAGGGTCAGAATTCAGGCGTAGCCGAGACACTGACCACCTTGGATGTGGATGAGCTGAGAGCGCAGCAGTTCCGGTGCTGACCCGCAAGCTGTCATATCTCTCAGCTGGACCCCTTGGAATCAATCACCTAGCGGTGCGCACGGGCTGCGGGTGGTCACGGTGCGGCGGCCTCGTTGCCGACCTGGAGGAGCAGCAGGTCGTAGACCGGGCCGCCGGGCTCGTTGCGGTAGGGGCCCGCGTAGGTGTAGCCGAGGCGTTCGTACAAGGTGCGGCCGGGGGTGTTGTCCGGGCGGACCAGCAGTGAGGCGTAGTCGGGGTTGACGGCCTTCAGGAGTGCGGAGTGGAGGCGGGAGCCGATGCCCTGGGACTGGCGGGCGGGGGTGACGGCGAGCTCGCACAGGCCCATGAGGCGGCCCGCGCGGATGTGTTCGGGGATCTCGGGGAGCAGTTCGGGGCCGTACCAGTACTCGGGTGTGCACGGGAAGGCGTAGCCGAAGCCGACCATGGAGCCGTTCGCGTAGGCCGCGACCAGTGTGAAGCCTTCGTGGCGGAGGTGCCCGGTGACCTGGCGACGCAACGCTACGGCGGACAGGCCGTCGGTGGCCGCGCCCGGGGTGTCGACGAGCTCGGGGTGCGCGTCGGACCAGATGTCCGCGATCGTGTCGAGCATCGGCGGGACCTGGCCGGGGCCGTAGGTGCGGATCACGACGTCTGTGCGGGTACTGGTCACGCCCGACCTCCTCCGGTGGCAACGGTGGTGCGGTACTCCTCGATCCAGTCGGCGACCGCGGGGACGCGGCCGTGTCGCTGGAGTGCGCCGGCGACGTTGTGCAGGGACTGCAGCAGCCGGTCGGAGCGCACTTCGGGGAGGAACGCGAGGACCCTGCCTGCGGCCTCTGCAACTGCCTCCGGCTCGGGACGGTCCCTCACCGCATGTTGGATGGCGACGTCGGCCGTGTACAGGGCGCGGTTTCTGGCGAAGGCGTCGCCATGCAGGAGGACGGCCTGTTAGAAGCCGAGCCAGGGCGGGTCGGCGTCGGCGGGGCCCTGGGCATAGAGGGTGTGGGCGCGGACGATCGCCTTGTCGGTGGCAGTGGCATCGCCCCTCAGTGCCCAGCCGCCGGCCTCGCGCATGTGGAACAGGGAGAGCAGCCGCGGGGAGCCGAGGTTGCGGCCACGGCCTGGGCGCCTTGCGCGGCGGAGACCGCTTCGCGCGGGCGGCCGGAGGCTTTGGCGAGTAAGGACAGGCAGCCGAAGGCGTGCGCCTCGAGTTCGGGGTCGTCGGCGATCCTTGCTGCGGCGAGGGCCTCGCCGTACAGCGAGTGGGCGTCCCCGGCCCGGCCGGAATCGTAGGCCAGCCACCCGGCGGCGATCGACAGGACGCCGGTTGCCGAGCGCAGCTTCGACTCGGTGCGGCTGGTGTAGGTGCCGGACTGGAGCCACTGGTAGGCGGTGTGCAGCGCCTCGGACGCGGCCTGGCGCAGCGGCGAGGCTAGCGGCCGAGGAATCTTTCGACCACTGTCGCCAGGGCCTCTGGGCTCTCATCCGGGGCGAAGTGGCCGGCGTCATTGAAGACCTGGAGCTCGGCGTTCGGATACCACTGCAGCCAGGTGGACCGCATGGCGTCGGGGCCCATCGCCGGGTCGTTCGCACCAGCCACGACAAGCACCGGGGTCGGATTTCCCTCGAGCCGCTCGTGAATGTCGGAGCCACGAGTCCAGGATTCGAGGTACGAGCGCAGGGCAGCCGACGAGGAGCGTCCCGAGCCGCTCACCCTGGCATCCAACCATGCATCGTCGTGCCGACTGCCGGTGGTGACATCAAAGATCGTCCTGCGGTTGCCGGAATCCTCCACGGCCCCGACGAACAGCTCCCACATCTCCCCTTCGAGCGGGAACCCGGACGCGGGTACCGGCGAGATGCCAACGATCGAGCGGACCCGCGAGGGGGCGTCCAGCAACATCAGCTGGGCCGCCTTGCCGCCCATGGAGTGACCGATGACCGAGAAGGTGTTCCAGCCGAGGTCGTCGGCCACGGCGAGGGCGTCCGCTGCGACCTCCTCCATCGTGTACGTGCCGGGTGTGTCCATCGCCTCGCCGTACCCACGGCAGTCCACGAACGCGTAACTGAACGCGCTCCCGTCCAGGTACCGCCGCATACGGCCGAAACTCGACCTGTCGCTGAGCCAGTGGTGGAGTGCGAGGACCCGCTCCGGACCGCTGCCCTGTACCTCGTACGGAATTACGTGTCCTGCTACATGACCTGTCACAACGCTGGGTCTTCCCCTCCGGGCCGGGCCCGGAATCCGCCCAATTGAGGCTTCGCTCCAACGGCGTAGCAGCACGAGCGGGCGACCCAAGGCGTCGCAGGCCAGATGAATCTCGCCGGTCAGGCCACCCCAGCCCGGGAACTTCCAGACGATCCCGTGAGGGCCCCCGGTCGTCCAGCCGCTTGCGTCCACGCAAACGCCTCGCCGGTGTTGGCCAGGAAGCACACCAGCGGGTGGAACCCGAAACCGCCTTTGTATGTGGGTGCGGCTGTTCCTTCTCGGAGTGGCACCAGCGTGGCGTCGAGGTCCAGGATAGGAGCGGGCAGCATGCGTCCTGCGGCCCGGGCGGCGGGTACGCTCTCCCGGTCTCGGCGGCCTGCAGCCAGGCGGGAGGTGCGCGCCATCACCGACGCCATGGTGCGCCTGCTGATCGGCGCCCCGCTGACTTCCGACGGCAAGCTGACCGTCGTCTCCCTGGCCGCCGAAGCCGGCCTGCGCCGCAACAAGCTCACCCACAAGCACACCGGGCTCAAGGACCTCTTCTACGCCCTCGTCAAAGCCCGCGCGCCCCTCCCCGAGACGGACTCCGGGAGGGGCGCGCGGGACCGCGCGGCCAAGCAGCAGCAGGACCTGACCCGAGTCCGCGCCGAACGCAACGACCTGCGGACCCAGCTCCAGCTCATGGCCCGGATCGTCCAAGTCCTGGAGGTCGAGAAGCACCAGCTCGAGGAGGCCAACACGAGCCTGCGCGCGCAGTTGGCCGCTCACACGGCCGTCCCCGACCTCACCCGCAGGCGCCGAACCTGACCGAGCGCGGCGCGGCGACATGGCCTACTCGTCGAGCTCGGCGCGCACCCGGCGCGAGGGGCTGAAGGCGTACAGGTCGAGGAAGGCGGGCGGCTCGGTGACGCCGGGGCCGCCGCTCTCGACCCAGGCGGCGATGTCGGCGGTGGCGTCGCGGTCGTTGACCAGGCCGAGCCATACGGGCCAGATGCCGGCCTTACGGCCGGTGGTGGAGGGCTGGACCACGACGACGTTGGCGCGCTCGCAGGCGTCGAGGCAGTCGGTGACCCGGACGGTCGCCGTCCCGTCCAAGGCTTCTCGCAGGTCGCGGAGTTGGGCGGCGTGGTCGAGGCCGGGAACCTTCGGTGTGCCGCAGCAGCAGCCGCGGCACACCGTGACCGTGGGCCGGGCCGCTCGCGGCCCGGCGCGGGAGCCGGGCGGCGGGAGCGTCTGCTCACGCGGCACCTCCTCGGACGGGGTTCTTCCAGGCGGCTTCGCGCAGCAGGCGCAGGCCGTTGAGGCCGACGATGACGGTGGAGCCTTCGTGGCTGGCGACGCCGAGCGGCAGCGGGAGGGTGGCGATGAGGTCCCAGGCCACCAGGGCGGTGATGAAGACGCCGGCGATGACGAGGTTCTGGACGACCAGGCGGTGTGCGCTGCGGGAGAGGGCGACGGTGGGGATGGTGGAGAGCTCGTCGCGTACGACGACGGCGTCGGCGGTCTCCAGGGCGAGGTCGGAGCCGGCCTTGCCCATGGTGATGCCGGTGTGCGCGGCGGCCAGCGCCGGGGCGTCGTTGACGTCGGCGCCGGACCTCCGGCGGGCCTAGAAGCGGCCCTCCTTGTCCAGGTTGATCAGCATGACGATCCACACGGCGGCGGCCCGCACCACGCCCAGCGCCTCAATCCGGGTCAGCTCCACGTCCTTCTGGCCGCCGCCGTGGCGCACCCAAGGCATCGCGGAGCCGTAGTTGTGCAGCTGGTTGATCGCCTGGCACAGCGGGGTGCGCTCGCCTTCGGGGAACAGCCGGCGAAGCCCGGAGTTGATGTCCTTCTGCCCGGAGGCGATCTTGACGACGCCTTCCAGGGTGTTGACGGCCAACGCGACGGCCTGGCGATCGTCCCCGGCCTTCTGGGCGGTCAGGGCCTTGGACCAATTGCTCCGGGCGGCGGCGTACTTCCCGGTGAGCAAGGTCAGCGGGCGGACCGTGGTGTCCTGGACATCCAGTTCCTCGGCCCCCTCGTCGTCCTCGAGGAAGGAGCCGTCGACCATCACGAGAGCGATTTCGGCCTCCTTGAGGATCTTGTTGACCCTCTCGTCGTAGGCCGATGATCCCCACATGCCGTTCGAGGTCAGGGCCTGCTCCAGCAGGTCGAAGACCTTGGGGTCCGGCAGCCGCTGCAACTGCTCGTTGATCCATTCGGGCAGGTCCCTGCCCCACAGGCCGGAGGGCACGGGGATGTCGAGCCAGGCGGCGAGGGTCGCAACCGCTTCCTCCTCCAAGGCGTGCACGACGTCCTGGAGTACTCGGCGTAGCCCGGGCGGGGCTACCTCACGTTCGTGACTCATCGTCAGTCCTTGGGATCGGCGTGGTGCTTCGGCCTTCATTGTCGCCGAGCTGGCTGCTGGGCTCGGCCCGTTTTCGTACGAGTGAGCCGCGCCGGACCACGCCGGGGCGGCGGGTGGCGTGCGTTCCCGGCCTGGCGAAGCGGCCCAGGAGTGGCGCTGCCCTGCGGTCCTGGGGATTAGGCCGTCGGGTCAGGTGTCATGCGCTGCCCGTGCGCGTGGCTGAGCAGGTACAGCGCCGCTTGCAAGATGAGCACGACGTGGTGCTTGGACGGGGTGTCGGCCAGGCCGTGGAGGATGTCGTTGCGCAGGTTCATCCCGCGGTCGGGGTCGACCAGGAGAAGTTCCAGCGCTCTGCTCCAGTCCGCCGGATACCCGGCCTCCGGCATGCTCTGCAAGAGCTTGCCCAGCAAGTCGACTCCACCGGGGCTCGGTCCCCAGACCACGGAGACGACAGGAACCCGGGAGCGCAGGAGTTCCCGGAGGATCTGCTCAACCTGTGGCAGGGCGACGCACGCCGCGGCGTCGAATTCCTCCAGCCAGTAATAGCAGAAGGCCTGGGCGAGGGTCCGCGCACGCGGCTCGGGCAGCACCGCCTCGTGTGCCAGAGCGGCGGTCATCTCGAACTCGTCGGGTCGAAAGCGTTCGTGGATGCGGTCGAGCTGGATTGCGGTCAGGATCCCGAACAGTCCCAGGCCGCGGACCTGCATCGCCACGGCGAGGTCGTCGTCGGCCTCGACGGGCGGTCGGACGAAGACCGGTCCGGCTGGGTTGATGCGCGAGCGCGGGATCCTTAGCAGGCCCTCGAGCGCGCCGTCGGCCTCGGCCTCGGCCTGCGCGCGCATCGCCGGATGGATGTCCTGCACAGTGAGCCACAGCGCGGTCCGCAGATCCTCGGCTGCATCGACCCGGGCCTGCTGCCCGGCGATCAACGCGCGCGGGATGGTGCCCTCGGTCCGGATGGAGGTCCACTCCGGCGTGGTCTGCTGCAGGGCCATCTCGGCACGGGCCCGCAGGTCGGGCAGTCCCCGCTTCTGCGCCTGGGTCGCTGCCTCCGTCAGGAAGTACAGGCGGCGGTGCCCTGCATCGGCGGTATCGGCGGCGTCGAGGAGGGTGTGGACCACGGCGGCATCGATCTCCGTGTGGCGGCTGGGGACCGCGTCCTTCCGCAGTGCATCGAGGAAGCCAAGCCGGACATCCACGTCGCGGGCGAAGAGGTCGGCCGCCCGTTCGGCGAGGTCCGCGACATCGCACTCCAGGGTCTGCAACGTTTCCAGGACAACCAGCAGGGGTCGCCCCTCGTCCTCGGCGCCGGCTAGGAGGCGCTCGGCAAGGGCGACGGCGTCCTTGGTCGCGCGTTCACGAACGGCGTGCTGCTTGAACTTGAGGGACAACTCTCCGGCCCTCTTCAGGCACCGGGCGGCCCGCAGCAGCCCGTGGCCGTCCTGGGCGGCCAACAGCAACTGCACCGCGTCGAGGTATCCGGAGGCCGCGCCACGAACGTGGTCGGGTCTACGGCCGTGTCCGGCGTCGAGCAGCAGATGATGAAGGTGGCCACGGAGCAGAGGATCATCCACGTGGTCTGCGTACAGGCTCCAGATCTCCAGCTGGGCCGGCGTGGTGGGCGGAATCGGCGGGGCCTCCCGCGGCTCCGTCCGAGCCTTCAGCACCTCAGACGGCCGGCGGCGCAAGGCCGCGACCAGCGCATCCCGCTGCTCGACGGCCGTACTCGAACCGACGTCCATGGCCGCGAGGGAGAACGCGGCGGCTGCGTTGGAGACGGCGTCCTTCGCCGCCGCCATGAGCGCTGTCAGCACGCTCGGCTCGATCTGGGGCACGGGACCTCACTTTCGTCATCAGCAGTATCGGAGCAGCCGGTGTCCGAGCGCACCGATTTTCGTGCGCTCCGGCGGGAAGCCCTCGGGTTCAGCGGCCGCGTCGGCACGGCCACGGCGACCGGCACCCCGGACATCGCCACCCCGCGCAGTTACGCCCCGTCGGCGTCGATGTCGTACAGACCAAAGCGGAACCGCGCGGCGGAAGGAGCCGGAGTAGTGGTGCTCGACCACGAAGGTCTTCGATTCCTTCTCCGCAGCAGCTCGACCGCGTACCGCCGGGCGTCGAACCCGCCATCACCAACGTGACGGAAGGAGTGCCGTCGACCGTTCCACCGCTGGCACCAGTCGGAGGCGGTGGGAACCTCGGCCAAGCCGTCGAACGGAGGGGTGTCTTGGACGGTAGTCACGGCCGCGAGCGCGGCGCGCTGGTAGCGTCGTCAGCAGAGCGGCAACACGTGGAAACTGTCCGCAGAAGCCGTGGGTTCCGGCATGGCTCATTTGCAGTCGACCACAGAGAAGCCATGATCCAAAGGTGGCGAAGACTGATGAGCGCAGGAATCGGCGCCGGTGGCCGTGGGTGGCGAAGGTGGCCGTCCTGCTGCTTGCGCTGAGTCTGGTCGATTCCACCTGGCGCCTGACTCAGGAAGGCCTTCGCTGGCTGGATGTCGCGTACCTGGCCCTCGTTCTGGTTTCTGGTGGAGCACTGCTCGCACTGTGGCTCGACTCGGCGTCACACCTGGCCCATAAGGAGAAGGAGGCTGAGCAGCGCCAGAGGGAGCGGAGGCAGGTGGCGGGCAGGGACGACTCGATCTTCATCAGCTACGCGGGTCCCGACCGGGCAAGGGCTGAGTGGGTGGCGTCTACGCTGACAGCGGCAGGGCACGGCGTATTGCTGGACTTGTGGGACATTCACCTGGGTGACCGCTGGGAGCAGCGCATCCAGGAGGGTCTGAAGCGGACCTCCGTCGTCGTCGCCATTTACTCCCCCTCCTACTTTGCCGGTGCATCACCCACGCTTGAGTTGTCCAGCTTCTTGGCGAGTGGGCAGCGGTTCATTCCACTTGTCTTCGATCCGCAGGCAACGAAGAGCATCCCGCCGTCCCTGCGGACCGTCGCGTGGCTTGACCTTGACCATACGGATGAAGCGACCGCCATTGCTCGACTACTGCAGGCGGTCAACGACCGCGGCCAAGGCGAGGCGGGCAGCGAGTCGTCCCCATACCCCGCCCCAGCGGATATGGACCATGGCGGTGCGCCCTCACGTCTCGGCACCGTTCCTGCCTTGCCTGGTCAGGCGTCGAAGATCAGCACACCTCGGCTGCCGACCGACGAACTACCCCCAGTTTGGAACATCAATGCCGAACGCCCGACGGTCATCGGACGCGACGCCCTCATCACGCACATTCGTGGGGAGTTGATCAAAAATGGGGTCCGGGTTCTCCAGCCTTTGTATGGCCTGGACGGTGTGGGCAATAAAGAGCTTGCCCAGGAGTACGCCTACCGCTTCGCCAGCCAGTACGACCTGGTCTGGTGGGTCGATGCGACGAAAGACGAGAACCTTCGCGACGCCTTCACACGCTTGGCCCGCAAATTAGCGCCCTCGCTGGCCCATACCCGCATCGGGACCCCGGGCGACGTCGAGGCCATGTTTGCCCGCCTTCGGAAGCGCCGCTGGCTCGTAATCCTCGCCGACGCGGACGCCCTCGAGGTGGTTGGTCCATGGCTCCCCTCCAGGAATGGCTCTGGTCACATCCTCATCACGACAAGCTCAGAGGCATGGCTACAGAAGGGCGAACCATATCTCCGGGGCTCAAGAGGCGGGGGCGCGCCCAAGGTCGGTCGGGCCGCCCACCGCAAGCAGCCACGGCCCCGGGCCCCCTGTGTGCTCTCACTTGCGACCGAATGGGAGTCTGGTAAAGGCGGGCTCTCCACATTCAACCGCCGGCTCTGCCTGGCACTAGCCGACGCTGGCGCGAAGGTCTTCTGCCTGGTACCACAGGCGGGATTGGAGACACGCAACGAGGCACGCAGAGGTGGCGTGACTCTCCTTGAGGCGGCGCAGCTCCCTGCCTGGTCTGAAGATCACGCCCTGTATCGCAAACCCGCGCTGCGAGCCGAGGACTACCCGGACATCATCATCGGCCACGGGCGCATCACCGGCAGAGCGGCCCAACTCCTGGCTGAGGACCACTACTCGGCAGCCAAGCGGCTGCATGTCATCCACATGGCTTCCGAAGAGATCGAGTGGTTCAAAGAGCGGGCGAGCGATGCAGGTGAGCGTGCGGACCTTCTAAGGCGAATCGAGGTCCAACTCGGCCGCACGGCGCACGCCTCACTTGCGGTGGGCACGCGACTCGAGGCGCGATTCGCCACGGACCTCCACGCTGCGAAGGCTGCCAATCTACTGCGCATTGACCCAGGATTCGATGCAGCAGAGATAGAGGACCGCGAGCCTCCACCCGGAGAACCTTTGAGGATTTTGGTTTTCGGCCGGGCTGAAGACTCGAAGCTCAAGGGACTTGACCTAGCGGCGCGTGCCCTCGGGCTCGTCGCCCAGCGCACAGAGGTCACAGCCAGAATCGAGCTCTTGGTCCGCGGTGCACCCGAAAGACTAGGCGAGAAACTCCGACAGGAGCTACAGCAGCAGGCGGATAGCCCCACGCTCAGCATCGTGGTCCGCCCGTTTTCCACCGACACAGACGAACTAGCCGCAGATCTACGCTCGGCCAGCCTTGTCCTCATGCCATCTAGGGCCGAGGGCTTTGGCCTATCCGGAGCCGAGGCCATCACCGCGGGGGCACCGGTGCTCCTGAGCAGCGCCAGCGGTCTGGCCGCGCTAATCACGGAAAGCCGCGGACCGGAAGGAGCGAAACCCTTCATTGTGGAGACCAACGACGCCCCCGAGGACACGGAGCGCTGGTGCCAGGCCATCGAAGCAGTCCTGGTGGACCTTGGGGCCGCGTTCCGCCGAGCTGGCGAACTGAGAGACAACCTGGCCAGGACATACACGTGGTCGGGCGCCGCTGCGAAGCTTCTCGCTGAGATTGAATAACCTCCACGTTTCGCCACGGATATCGGCTGCCCGGTTTTATGGTGCGTACGTGAGGGAGGAGATGCCGTCGGCCGGCGGGCCCGCCACCACTCGCCCGGGCGCCTGTATCGGACGTCGGGCGCATCAACTGCTCCGGGTGGGCGCGGCCCCGCCCGAACGCGTGCCGGTCAGCCGTGCGGCACGCTGCGCGCCCGCCCCGCACTGCCCCTGGGGAGACCGCGGGTGCCGGCTTGACACTCTCCCAGAGTCCGCCCGGGCAGTTCGGGAGCATGTTGCGTATCGGCGGCAGGCTCAGCGCTTGACCCGACCTCGCACCGCCAAGAAGGCCAGTGCGAGGAGCACCGGCTCCAAGAGGCGGGAGGTCATTTCGATACACGTGCCTGCAACCGTCAGATCCTGTCCAGCGGAGCGGAAGATCACGGAGTTCACTGCAGTCCGTACCGCTTGCTCCGCCCGCCGCCACGTTAAGCGTTCACCCATTGGTCCCGGTGCAGCGCCACCAGGATCGGGACTGTCGGTGGTCATATCGATCTTCTGTCCGGCGGTCACCGTGCCGGTGGTGCGCGGCAGCGGAGGATGGGAGGGAAGCCCGACCAAGACCAGCAGCATGACAGTCAAACTTATAGAAAACATCAGCCAGCCCAAGGCTCTCATGGCGCGCAAACCGTAGCCGGAAACAGCCCAGTAGACGGCCAGCAAGGTGCGCTCACTCAGTGGGCGGTTGGGGTCGTGACGGCGCATCTCCATCTCGCCATAGTAGAAGTCCGCAGCGTCCGGTTCATTCTTGGAATCTTCAGATGCTTTCCGTAGAGCCCGGTAGGTGGATGCCAGCTGATCCGGGCCCGGACTCATGGGACGGTCACTGTACGGAGCGAGGTCGCTCGGATCCAGCTGCCAGCCCGGCAACAGAATCGAATGTCGACCTCCATCCGGGCGTGTAATCGCCATGTGGATGTCGAGCCAATTTTCCGCATTGGCAAGCCGCTGGGCCAAGTGGGGATCGTTCACGGAGACGCGCCAGTAGCGCTCCTCGGCCAGGACCCTGCGCCGGGTCCACCGCAATCCGCTAGGAGAGTACGCAAACGTGCAGTTTCCCTCGATGCGCAGCTGATCGAGATGGAAAGCTCCAGAGAACCGGCAGTTCGTCAAGTCGATATCGGTCAGGACCAGGTGTGCGGCGTCCACTCCGCGAATGGAGGTCACCCGTACACGGCGGTCGCGGTCACCCAGGGGGCTTTCGCCCACCTGTGTGCGCCGAGGCAAGTTCAGCAGGATGGCCCCCCGCCGCGTTTGGGGGAGGTGGGTGAAGGGAGTGGGAGGGGCGGTGACCGCGACCGGAGAGGAGAGCACTGCGTCACTGAGGTCGACGGTTGCGTAGCGCAGGCGCAGAGTCGCCGTCGATTCCCAACGTGCCCGTACACATTTCAGCGCAGGGGCTGCGATCTCCATCGTTACTGGGTCTTCGAACACTGCACCGGAGAAATCAACTGCTCCCGTCGATACCAGAGGTCCCACCCTCTGAGTCGCAAACTTCGACCCGTTGAAGTCGATGCCTGGCGTCTTCCCTCCGTGGAAGCTGACGGCCCCCCGGAACGTCGCCCCAGTAAAGCGCGGGGTGCTGGTGAACTCCGATCCGATGAACGTGGCGGTTCGGGAGAACTGCGCCCCGTCGAACACGGCATCTTCCCCGAACTTGGCTCCGTTGAAGCCGGCGACTCGTTGGAATATCACGCCGCGGAACTCGGCGTTGTCAACGAAGGTTGCACCGTAGAATTCGGCATTGCCGTTGAATGTCGCCCCGCCGAACAAGGTCATGTGGGAGAACGTCACGTTATTAAACTTGGCCGTATCGGTGAAGGTTGCCCCACGGAACGACGCGGCACCGATGCGAGGATTATCTCCTGGAACAGAACAGGCTTGAAGGAGTGCCTGGAGAAGGGCCGCGGTGAAGACGGTATCGTCATGTTCGACGTGAGCACCGGGGCGCAGCCTAGCGAGATAGGCGGCGCGTTCAGGGTCGGTGAGGTGGGTCAGGCACGCGCTATAGCCAGGGACGCATTTGCCTGGGCAGTCGGCCCCGTTTTCGCCGCAGCGGGCCCGCACTGGAGGAGATGAGTCGGCCACACATGAATAGTCCCTCGGCCGGAACCCCGCGCCTCGCTGCCACGCCGCCAGTGGATGGCCTGGGGCCTGTATGGGTGTGCAATTTGGAAAGCGGTCACAGCAAAGACATTGCATGATCGTGATCTGTCCGGGTTGATCATGTGAGGCCGAGGGCTTACAGCAGGCGGTTGTAGTCGCGGCACGCGTCCGAGCTGGTGGTCTACGACGGGCAGAAGGAAGTAGCCCGGCACGAGCGCCTCATCGCCAAAGGCCAGGCCCGCCTCGTGCTGGATCACTACCTGGAGGCCCTGGTCAAGAAGCCCGGCGCCTTCCCGGGCGCGACCGCCCTGGAACAGGCGAAGTCCGCAGGCAAGTTCACCCCGGTCCATGACGCCTGGTGGGCCGCGGCCTGCAAGGCCCACGGAGACCGGGACGGCACCCGGGCTCTGATCGAGGTCCTGCTGCTGGGCCGCCACCTCACCCACGAGTACTTGGTCGCCGGACTCGCCACCGCCCTGCGGGCCGGCGCTTTGACCGCGGACGCGGTCGCGCTGGAGGCGAGGAAGGCAGCCGAGGCCGACGACGTGGACGAGCCGCCCGTCCCCGCCCGGTCGGACCGGGCGACGGTGACGTTCCTGACCCAGCGGCGGCTGGCCCACCTGCCGCCCGACATCCGACCGCCGCCCTCGGTTGCGGCCTACGACCAGTTGCTGAAAACCAGGCAGCCGGCCGACCGCCCCGCGATCCAGGGAGAGTGACGCCATGACGTTCCAACGCCACCGCGGGCTGACCGAACAGGCCGCCGACGCCGCCGTCGACCAGGCATGCCGCATGCTGCGGCTGCCGACCATCCGGGCCCAGTTCCCCGACCTGGCCGAACCCGCCGCCCGCGACCAGATGTCATATCGCGGGTTTCTGGCCGAGCTGCTGATGGCCGAGTGCGACGACCGGGCCCGCCGGCGCTCCGAACGGCGGATCAAGCCGCCGCCTTCCCGCGGGAGAAGTCCCTGCGGAGCTTCGATTTCGAGGCCAACCCGCACATCGACCCGGCCGTCATCCACACGCTGGCCACCTGCGACCGGGTCAAGAAGGGCCTGCCTCTCTGCTTGATCGGCGACTCCGGCACCGGCAAGTCCCCCCTGCTCATCGCTCTTGGCACCGAAGCCGCCATGGCCGGCTACCGGGTCCGCTACTCACTCGCCACTAAACTGGTCAACGAACTGGTCGAGGCTGCGGACGAGAAGGTACTGACCAAGACCATCGCCCGCTACGGCCGCGTGGACCTCCTCGCGATCGACGAGCTCGGATACATGGAACTGGACCGCCGCGGCGCGGAGTTGCTGTTCCAGGTTCTGACCGAGCGGGAGGAGAAGAACAGCGTCGCCATCGCCTCGAACGAGTCGTTCGGCGGGTGGACGAAGACCTTCACCGATCCGCGGCTCTGTGCGGCCATCGTCGACCGCCTGACCTTCGGCGGGAACATCATCGAGACCGGCAGCGACTCCTACCGCCTCGCCAGCACCAGGGCCGCCCAGGCCCGACAAGACACCGAGAGCTGATCAGTCCTTGCTCTCCCCGGCAGCAGCCTCTGCGCCATGCCGTGTCAGGTCAGCTGTTGAGGGATCGAGTTCGTCGGCAGTACGGGCCCTCCGTGTGGGAGAAAACACCAGCACGAGTGCCTGGACGACTGCTCCGGACAGTCCGACCCCCAGGGCGAAGCGATAGCTGACCTGGTCGGCGAGGACTCCGCCCAGTGGTGCACCCACCGCTACCATTCCCCAGTTCATCGAGCGGATCGTCGCGTTCATCCGCCCGCGCAGCCGATCGGGTGTCACCGCCTGGCGATAGCTCATCTCCACCGGGCTTTCGACGCCGATGGCCAGGGACACGAGGAAGAAGCCGAGCGACACGGAGGCAAGCGCCCACGGTCCACGCTCGGCCAGGACCAAAGGCAGCCAGCCGACGGCAGCGAGCAGGCGGAAGGCAATCAGAGTGGCGCCGACGTCCAGTCTTCTGGCCACGCGCCCGGAGAGCGCACCGCCGAGTACCACGCCGACACTCGCGCAGGCATAGGTGACCCCCAGACCGAATTCCCCGATCTTGAGGCTCTGCAGGGCGAAGACCACGAAGACCGTGCTCACCATGCTGTTGAAGAGGAGCATCGCGTGCGAGGTCAGGGCGATGGACGACAACGTGCGATGCCGGTAGACCCATGCCACCCCCTCACGCAGCTCGCTGCCCAGGCTGCGCCGTGCGCCTCGATCAGGGACGGGGTCGGGCGCCTTCACCGAAGCGAGAAGCAAGCCGGACATCAGATAGGAGAGGGCGTCCACCAGCACGGCAAGCGGCGCTCCCATGACTTTGATGAGTACCCCGGCGAACAGAGGGCCGGTCGAGCCAGCCACTGCACCGGCCTGTTGCACACGGGCGTATCCCGCGTTGAGCAGCTCCTTTGGGACGAGCTGTGGCACATACGACTGGTTGGCCGCCTCGAACAGCAAAGACAGCACCCCGAACACGAAGACGAACATGCACAGCGCGGGGATGCTGAGCCGATCCAGCGCATAGAGCACCGGTATCGCACAGAGCAGGACTGCCCTTGCGAGGTCCGTGGCGACCATCATCGGCTTGCGCCGCCACCGGTCCACCAGGACCCCGGCTATGAGCCCGAAGAGCAGATACGGAACCCACCGGGCGGCATTGACGATGCCGACCTCCGTGGCAGATGCGCTCAACGCCACGGCGGTAAGAATTTGCAAGGCCAGGCCCGTGACCTGAGAACCGAACGCAGACACAGCCGAAGCGGTCAAGAAACGTACGTACCCAGGGACTTCGACCAGGCGCGGCATGATCGGACCGTATCAGCGAAGATCAACGGCAGACGATGACGGAACAGGTCACCCAACGACGGCAGACATGCGCCAGTGTTGTCGGCTCTCATCAATATTCCCGAGCGCTCTGATCGTTAAGTGCTGCCCAAAGCCAGCGATAAACGTTGCCCGCTCTCGCTTACGAAACCAGATGGTCGGGGTCGAGCGCCGATCTCTGGCTGACGAGCAGGCGGGGGTTGGTCGAGGCGGGCCAGCGGCGGTCCGGGGGCGTACCCGGCGCTCGTCCGCCATCTGCGCGCGCAGCGCAGCCAGCACCGCATACGGGTCGGTGAGAGTGGCTTCGTCCAGCGGGTCGTACCGCACCGGGCAGGTGGGCGTCACGGCCACGGTGGTTCTCCTTCACGCGTAGAGAGGACGGACCGGTCCCGGCCATCGGCGAGGCGCCGGCGGCCAGGACCGGAACGGGTTGCGGAGCACGATGTACATCAGTGGTCCCTACGTCATGCCAGACCCCCCTTTCGGTCTCGGGCGGGACAGCCGCCGTGTGCTGCGACATCATGAGAATGGGCACAACTGTTCGGGTTCGTCGCCCAGTTGAGGGGGGTCCCGTGGGGGTCCCGCCTTTGCGAAGGTCACCAATCCTGTGCGCTGAGTGATTGGATGGGAGACGTGGAAGAGACCACCAGTCATCCGTTGGTTGTGGCTTCTGGGGAAGATCGGAACGGTGGTTAGCGACTTGGCTGGCCTCCGGCGGTGCCGTCGACGGCTTCGGGGTACGCCTGGGCCTTCTTATGCTCCGCGAAGGCTCGGCAGATGCTGATCTGCTCGACGGATTCGGCGCCGCAGCACGGTGTGGAGCATGTCCTCGGTGATAACCGGTGGCCGGCCACCGTGCTTACCCAAGCGCCCGCGCTTCCATACCTTGGCGTATCAGCCTGGTGGGCAGGCGTGCCCATCAGATTGTCCGGACAGGTAGGACGTCCGTTCGTCTGCGGCCAGATCGCGACGGACGGCCTGGCAGATCTTCCGGATCGCTGCATCCGGCGCGGGAAGGACCGTGTTCCACAGCCGCACGGTGGTGTCCCCGCTGCCGCTGGCGAGGGTGTGCCCGTCGGGGCTGAACGCCAGCGACGTCACTGCGTTGGTGTGGCCGGTGAGGGTGGCGCGGGTGTTTCCGGTGTGTACGTCCCACAGGCGAACCGTGAAGTCGTCGCTGCCGGAGGCAATGGTCCGCCCGTCGCGACTGAAGGCCACGGACCAGACCCTGGCGGTGTGACCCGTCAGCGGAGCCTTTGCCTTGCCGGTGGCGACGTTCCACAGCCTTACTGTCTTGTCGGTGCTGCCGGTGGCGAGGGTGCTCCCGTCGGGGCTGAACGCCAGGGACCAGACTCTGTCCGTGTGGCCGGTCAGGGGCGCCCGGGCCTTTCTGGTGGCGATGTCCCACAGCCACACCGTTTTGTCATCGGCGGCGGCGGCGACGGTACGGCCGTCGGGGCTGAACGCCACGGACCACAAACCGCTGCTGGCGTCCGGAAGAGTGGCGCGGAGCTTTCCGGTGGCTGCGTCCCACAGTCGTACCTTCTTGTCGCCGCCGGCGGTGGCGAGGGTGTCCCCGTCAGGACTGAACGCCACGGACAGAACGGCGTCGGTGTTACCGGTGAGTTTGGCCCGCATTTTTCCCGCGGTCAGGTCCCACAGCCGTGCCGTGTGGTCGGCGCTGCCGCTGGCGAGGGTGGGCTTGTCGCGATCGGGGCTGAACGCCACGGATGTCACCGCGTCGGTGTGGCCGGTCAGCGGGGCCCGGGGTTTCCTGGTGTCCAGGTCCCACAGCCGTACGGTCTTGTCGGCGCTGCCGGTGGCGAGGGTGTCCCCGTCGGGACTGAACGCCACGGACATGACGGGATGACTGTGACCGCTGAGGGGGGCGCGGGCAGACCCGCTGGTCAGGTCCCACAACCGCGCCGTCGCGTCCACGCTGCCGGTGGCGAGGCTGCTCCCGTCGGGACTGAACGCCACGGATTTCACCTCGTCGGTGTGGCCGCTGAGAACGGCACGGGCCTTCCCCGTGTTCGCGTCCCACAACCGGGCTGTCTTGTCCTCGCCCGCCGTGGCGAGGGTGCTGCCGTCGGGGCTGAAGGCCACCGAGAACACACGTTGGAGTTGGTCGGGCAGTGTGACACGGGGCTTCCCGGTGGTCAGGTCCCAAAGGTTCGTTGTGTAGTCGTCGCTGGTGGTGGCAAGGGTTTTGCCGTCGGGGCTGAAGGCCACCGAGAACACGGGACCGGTGTGGCCGATGAGCGCGGCGCGCTCTTCTCCCGTTTGCAGGTCCCACAAATGCACCATCGTGTCGGCACTGCTGGCGGCGAAAGCGGTTCCGTCGGGGCTGAAAGCCACCGACATCACGGTGTAATTGTCGCTGACGGGGAGGGTGGAGACGCCTACTTCCTTGATCACGTCCCAGAACCGGACGGTAGCGTCGTCGCTGCCGGTGGCGAGGGTGCTGCCGTCGGGGCTGAAGGCCACCGACGTCACGCCCTGGGTGTGACCGGTAAGGGTAGCGCGGGATTCCTTTGTGTCCAGGTCCCAGAGCCGCACAGTCTTGTCGTTGCTGCCGGTGGCGAGGGTATGTCCGTCGGGGCTGAACGCGACGGACGAGACCTTGTCGGTGTGGCCGGGCAGCGTGGCGCGGAGTTTCCCGGTGGACAGGTTCCACAGCCGGACCGTTGTGTCTTGGCCAGCGGTGGCGAGGGTGCGCTTGTCGGGGCTGAACGCCACCGCTGCGACCTCACCCGTATGGCCCGGCAGGCGCTGCTTCAGTGGCAGGGCTGCCGCGTTTTCCAGGCTGGCGTGGGCTTCAGGGGTGGGGCTGGCGCGGTAGGCCCGGATGGCGAGGAGCGAGGCGAGGTCGGGGTTCGTGTCGATGAGGGTGCCGGACTGGGTGGCGAGCTGTCGTGACAGGGCTGCCTGTCGCTCGTCGACGGCTGTCCGCCACTGCCAAAGGACGCCTGCCGCGGCGAGGAGCGTGAGGACGAGGAGGGACGCGAGGATGGCGTTGAGGCGCCTGCTGCGTCGGATGACGGCGTGCTGCCGCTGCTCGCTGGCCCTGAGGAAGGCTCTGATGTCGCCCGGCAGGCGCCATTCGCGTGACCAGTCGAGCCCTGCGTCGAGCGCTGCTCCGCTGAGGAGCTCTCCTGGGTCGGATGTCGCCGCCCAGAGGGCTCGCCGCTCACGGGTCCGGTTGAACCATTCATGGAAGAGACGGTCCTGGGCGACCCATTTGCGCAGAGTGCCCCACTCGCGGATGAGTGCGTCGTGGACCAGTTCGGCCACCGGCTCGCCCGGAGGCGTATCAGGCCCTTCAGGAGAGCGCAGTTGGGTGGTGATGATGCGATGGAGGGTCAGGACGCCGATGACGTCGTCGACGTACCCGTCGGCTGCATCGTCGGGGTCGGCCGCCAGGTCGCGCAGTTCGTCGAGGGGCACCTGGGCACGTACGGCAGGCACGTTGCGGCTGGGATCCTCCGGGTGCACCAATGAGGTCAGGATGCGCCGCGCGACCGGGTGTTGCTCGGGAGGCATCCCGTTGAGGGCGTTGTCACACCACGTGGTCAGGCTTCCGCCGACCGCTCCGATGCGCCGGTAGGCCTCGTGCGTGAGGTAGCCGTCCTCGCGTCGGGACCACAGTTGGCTGAGCGTCAGCTCCAGCAGGGGCAGCACCGTGACGGGTGCCTGGCGGGCCATGTCGGGGGTCACGGCCAGGACATCCGTGACGATCTGCTCCACCAGACCCGGTTGGAAGCGGAGTCCCACATCCTGGGCGGGCAAAGTGATGATGTCGCACAGGTCCTGCTGGCTCAGGGTGCCCGGCACATTCAGGAGACCTGGCATCGCGGTGTCCAGAAGCTGGGGGGCCAGAGCCGCCAGCTGTGGGTAGAAGTCGTCCCGCATGATCAGGATCACGCTCAGCCCGACCGGGGAGCCGACGGCCGCAGTGATCTGTTCCATGGAGGCCAGGCCGTCCTGCCGTTGGCCATGGCCGGGCTGGGTGAACAGCTCTTCGAACTGGTCGATGACCAGGAGAACGCGCTCGTAACCATCCTCCGCCGAGAGCCGTCGGCCGGCAGCGGCGGCGATGCCCTGCGTGATCGCCCCGGGGAGTCCGGCGCGCTCGATCTCCGCCAACAGGTTCTGCCGAGGCCGGGCGACGACGGGTAGCCAGCGGTCGCTGCCGGGCAGCTCACCAGCGGCCAGCGCCTGCAGGACGCCGGCCTGGACGAGGGACGACTTGCCCGAACCGGAGGGGCCGAGAAGCAGTGTCAGCCGCCGTTGCCCGGCCAGGTTCGCAACCACCTGCCGCACCGCGTCTTTCCGGCCTTGGAACCATTGGGCATGTTCTGCGGTGAAAGGCTCCAGTTTCCGATAGGGGCACACCTCTTGCACCGCGACTTCCGGCACGATCTCCCGCAACGTCTGCGTGGCAGTCACGTAGGCGACCCCTTGCCCTCGTTGGTGGGCGTCGGGGGCGGTGATCTCCGTGAGCATGCCGATGACCAGCCCGGTCTCCTGGTCCAGGACCGGCGCGCCGCTGAAGCCGGTGGTGAGATCGTTGGCGTCGGTCAACTGCATATGGATGCCCCGCCGGGGGGAGGGCGGCAGCAGATCCCCGGCTTCGCCGAAGCCGAGGTGCCCCGTCTGCGGGGCCTGCGCGGGGAACCCGTACGAACGCACCCTGTGGCCGCTGCAGCCAGCCGCAGAGCCCAGCGGCAACGGCTTCAGACCGGGAGGGGTGCTGCTCAGGCGGACGACCGCCACGTCCTCGTCCTCCGAGGCACGCCACAACGCTGTCAGGACTAGCCCGTCCACCTGGGGGCCACCCTCCAGGTGGGGGAAGCGCAGCTGTACCGGTGTACCGGGCCCCCCTCCGGCAAGTTCGACGACGTGGGCGCAGGTGACCAGCAGTCCGTCGGCCACCGGGAAGCCGGCCCCGGCGACCTTTCCGTCCGGTCCGAGGACCTGTGCCACGGCAGCGGGCAGGCTCCCCGCCATGCCGCCGTCGGGTGTCTTCGCGGTGCCGGTCATCGGATCAGCCTGCCCCTTCGTCTGGATGAGGAGGACGACCCGTGTCGTCCTTCATCTTCCACGACATGATCACTTTGAGGTGGCAACCCGCTTGGCTCTTGGTGATCACTGCCCCCGCCTGGGCGGCGAGGTCGACACCGAACTCGACCGCGATCTCATCGGGACGGGCCTTGCGCAGTTGGTCGAGTGCGGCGCGAGCCGCCTCCGTGACCGGCGCAAGTGCTTCTTGCAGCGTCCTGGGCAGCTCACCAATGGCCTCGCCGAGGCGGCCGGCCTTCACCGGTCCCTCCAGCACACCTGCTGGTTCCTCGACCAGAATGTAGCCCCCGTCATCCAGCGGAAGTCGGGTCACCGGTGCCAAGACGGCCTCCTTCTGAGTGCTGCGATGCTGCACGCGTTCCCGCAGGTGGCGGCAGGCGGTGAGTACACGGTCCCGTTCTGCGCAGGCACCCCGTCCAGCGTCGTCAACAGCGGACGCCGCCGCATCCTCGCGTAGGCCGCATGCATGAGTGGGTCCGCCTGTTCGGTGGACGACGCGGCCCTGTCAGGGTGTGGGAACCGCCCGCCCGTACTGATCTTGAAGCTCTGAGAGGACGTTCCGGTTGAAGACGGGATAGTTCATGGGTTGTGCCAAGTTATGGGCGTTTCTCCGGTCGCTCGTTTCGCGAGGTTCGAGATCATCGCGAGACGGATCATGCTCTCGGAGTGAGCGGGTTTGGTCTCGTAGTCCCGGGCGAGGCGACGGTGCATCATGATCCAACCGAAACTTCGCTCCACTACCCACCTTCGCGGAATCACGGAAAACCCTTTGACCTGGGCGTTCCTGGGGGCGACGTCGACATCGATACCGAGGGCGGCGCCGTGCTCGATGGCCTGGGTCTTGTAGCCGGTGTCGACCCATGCCTTGGTGATCGTGGGGTGGTCGGCGGCGATCCGGGTGAGGAGCTGTTTGCCGGCCTCGCTGTCGGAGACGCTGGCTGCGGTCACGATGACCAGCAGTAACAGGCCGAGGGTGTCGACGACGATGCTGCGTTTGCGGGCGTTATCTTGAGCCCGCCGATCTTGCAGGTTCCTGACCTGGTGTGTTGTGTGGAGGACAGTGTCCTCGACGGTCTCCTCAGCAGGGCCCGATGACGGCGGA
>NZ_LGDW01000120.1 GCF_001280005.1 Streptomyces sp. NRRL WC-3618
GATCTGGGTGAAGCCGTCGGCGACGGCCTCGCGGGCCAGGCGGGCCAGCTTCTCGTCGGAGTAGCCGAGCCAGCCGGGGGTGGTGGTGTAGGCGGGGTAGCCGCGCTCCAGGAGGCGGGCGATGCGCTCCTGGCGGCCGGGTTCGGCGCGGCGCAGGATCTCCAGGGCGTCCTCGGGGGTGAGGGCGTCGCTGAGCCAGCGGAAGTCGACCTGGGCGACCAGGTCTTCCGGTGACATCTCGCCGAGGAAGCGCCAGACCGGCTGGCCGGCGCGCTTGGCGGCCAGGTCCCAGGCGGCGTTGACCACGGCGCCGGTGGCCATGTGGATGGCGCCCTTCTCGGGGCCGAGCCAGCGCAGTTGGGGGTCGTGGACGAGGGAGCGGGAGAACGCGCCGAGGTCGCCGCAGACTTCCTCGACCGAGAGGCCGACCACGTGGGGGGCGAGGGCCGCGATGGCGGCGGCCTGGACGTCGTTGCCGCGGCCGGTGGTGAAGGCCAGGGCGTGGCCCTCCAGGCCGTCGCCGGCGTCGGTGCGCAGGACGACGTAGGCGGCGGAGTAGTCGGGTTCGGGGTTCATCGCGTCCGACCCGTCCAGGTGCTCGGACGTCGGGAAGCGCACGTCGAGGACGTCCAGGGCGGTGATGCGGGCGGATGCCGATACGGGGGACTCGGTGGAGGACATGGCAACTCCTAGGGGGCAGGGGCGAACGGCCCTGCGACGAGATGGGGAACGACGGAGAGTCCGGCGGCCGCGCGGTCACAGGTGGATCTGGCGACGGCCGCCCGAAGTCACTCCTGGGCCTTGCCGCCCGTGATGCGCGAGATCATCAGCGCGACCAGGATGATCAGGCCGTTGAGGGCGCCGATCCACTGCGCGGGTACACCGCCCAGGGTGAGCACGTTCTGGATCATGAAGAGCAGCAGGATGCCGCTGAAGGCCCCGAACATGGTGCCCTTGCCGCCGTTGAGGCTGATCCCGCCGATGACGGCGGCGGCCATGACGGTGAAGATGTAGCCGTTGCCCTGGGCGGAGGCGACGGAGGCCAGGCGTCCGGAGAGCAGGAGTCCGGCGAGGGCGGCGAGCGCACTGCCGGTGACGATGACGATCCACAGCACCCGGTCGGTGCGGATGCCGGCCGCCTTCGCGGCGTCGACGTTGCCTCCGATGGCGTAGAGCGAGCGGCCGAAGCTGGTCCAGCCGAGGACGACGATGGCGATGGCGAACAGGGTGAGGCAGAGCCAGATGGAGGCCGGCATCCCGAACCATTCGGCGGTGCCCAGGTAGAGCATCGACTCCGGCAGCTGGAAGAAGGTCTGGCCGCCGGAGATGCCGGTCAGGACACCGCGCAGGACGATCAGCATGCCGAGGGTGACGATGAAGCCGTTGAGGCCGAAGCGGATGATCAGGACGGCGTTGACCACGCCGATCAGCACGCCGACGGCGAGGGTGACCGGGATCGCCCAGGCGCCGGGCAGCAGGCCGAGGCCGTGTCCCGCGCCGGCCGGCACCACCAGCCAGGCCGCGACCCCGGGCGCGAGGCCCATGGTGGACTCGAGTGACAGGTCCATTTTCTTGACGATCAGGATCATCGTCTGGGCGAGGACCAGCAGCGCGATCTCGGACATGGTCTGCAGGACGTTGATGAGGTTGTCGGCCTGCAGGAAGATCGGGTTGACGATCTGTCCGACGATCGCGATCACCACGATCGCGGGGACGAGCGCGAGGTCACGCAGCCTGGCCACCGGTATCCGGCCGCCGAACAGCGCGGTCGGCTTGGTTCTCGGCTCCGCGGCCTCTGAGGCGGGCTTGTCCGCGAGAACGGATTCAGGCATTGAGGTCCACTCCTTCCATCGCGGCCACGAGGTCGTGGTCGTGCCAGCCGCGGGCGATCTCTGAGGTCACTCGGCCCTGGAACATCACCAGGATCCGGTCGCACATGCGCAGGTCGTCGAGTTCGTCGGAGGCGATGAGCACTCCGGTGCCGGTCCGCGCGGTCTCCTCGACCTTGTCGAGGAGGAACTCCTTGGAGCGCACGTCCACGCCCGCGGTCGGGTTGATCAGGACCAGCAGCTTCGGATCGTCGGCCAGGGCGCGGGCCATGACGACCTTCTGCTGGTTGCCTCCGGACAGCGCGGAGACCGGCAGGTCCGCTGAAGGGGTCTTGATCGCGAGGTTCTCGATCATGCCCTCGGCGAGGCGGTCCCGGTGACCGCGGCTCAGGAAACCGTGGGAGCCGAGCCGTTTGGGGATGGACAGGGTGGCGTTGTCCGCGATCGACATGTCGGGGACGAAGCCCTGGTGGTGGCGGTCCTGGGGGACGAATCCGGCGCCGGCGGCGAGCGCCGCGGGCACGCTGCCCGGCCGGGGCCGCCGCCCGGCGATCTCCACCTCGCCGCCGTCGGCGGACCGAAGCCCTACGACGGTCTCGGCGACCTCCGTACGACCGCTCACCGTGGCCCCGGCGAGTCCCACGATCTCGCCCGCCCCCACCTGGAAGGTGACATCGCCGTAGGTTTCGCCGCTCAGCCCCTGGACGTCCAGCGCGACCGTGGCACCGGTGTCCAAAGTGCTCGCCCGCACCTCGCGCCGGTCGGCTGCCGCCTCGCCGGTCATGGCGGCGACGAGTTCGGTTCGGGGGAGTTCGGTCACCGGCGCGGTCAGGATGTGCCGGGCGTCACGGAACACGGTCACCATGTCGCAGATCTCGTAGATCTCCTGGATGTGGTGACTGATGAACAGGAAGGTCACGCCCTGGCGTTGCAGGTCGCGGATGCGGTCGAAGAGCCGGTTGATGGCGGCCGCGTCGAGCTGGGCGGTGGGTTCGTCCAGGATGATGAACCGCGCGCCGAAAGACAGCGCGCGGGCGATCTCGACGAACTGCCGCTGCTCCACGTTAAGTTCGTTAGCAGGAGTCTGTGGGTCGACGTCCACCGACCAGGTCGACAACGTCTCCTGCGCACGGCGGCGCACGCCCTGCCAGCTGATCAGCCGGCCGGCTCCGTGGTGGTGCCGGTTGAGGAAGAGGTTCTCGGCGACGGTCAGCGTGGGGATGATCGTCGACTTCTGGTAGACACAGGCAACCCGCCTGCGCCAGGCGTCGCGGTCAGTGAGCCGCGGCGCCTGGGTGCCGCCGAAGGAGACCGTTCCCTCGTCCGGGGCCTGGAGGCCGGTGAGGACCGAGACCAGGGTCGACTTGCCGGCTCCGTTGCGGCCGACGAGCGCGTGGGTCTCACCGGGCCGGATGGTGATCCGGGCGCCGTTCAGGGCCACCGTCGGACCGAATCGTTTGACAATGCCCGTCGCCTCGACGACAGGCGGGTCGACCGGGACCCGCCCGCCGTCCGCCGGGGCGGGCGCGGGGGTTACTGCTCGCTCCCCGTCGCTCATCTCAACCGCCTTGTACTCGTGAACCGTTGATTTCCTGACGAACCATCAGCTGAGGTTGTTGCCCCACAGGGACTTGTCGTCGCTCTTGAGGCTGGGCACACCGCCGTAGGTGCCGCCGTCACTGGTGACCAGCGGGGCGGAGAGCTGGTCCTCCAGCAGCCCCTCGCGGACCTGGATGATCGTGCTGTCGTGGTCGGTCCTGCCGGGCTTGAACGTCTTCCCGTCGATCGCGGCCCTGAGGTAGTACAGGGCGTACTTGGCGTAGAGGTCGGCCGGCTGGGAGACGGTGGCGTCGATCTTGCCCTCGCCTATGGACCTCAGTTCCTCGGGAATGCCGTCGTTGGACACGACGAACACGTGCTTCTTGTCCGAGGGGTCGACCAGCAGGCCCTTCTGCTTGAGCACCTGGAGCGTGCCCGGCAGCGCGAAACTCGACTCCATGTAGACGCCCTTGATGTCCGGGTTGGCCGTCAGGTCCGTCTGGAGCTTCTGGGCCGCGACTGCGCCGTCCCAGTTGGTCGCCTCGCCGAACACCTTGATGCCCGGGTAGTCCTTCTTCATGCAGTCGTTGAACGCCTCGGTGCGGTCACGGCCGTTGATGGAGTCCAGGCCGCCCTCCAGCATCACGACCTTGCCCTTGCCGCCGAGCTTGGTGCCCAGGTACTGGCACGCCTTCTCCCCGTACGCCCGGTTGTCGGCGCGGACCACCATGAAGACCTTGCCGGCGTCGGGGCGGGTGTCCACGGTGACGACCGGGATCTTCTTCGCCTCCAACTGCGCCAGCGTCGGCGCGATGGCGGCGGTGTCCTGCGGGGCCATCGCCAGACCCTTGACACCCTGACTGATGAACGTCTGCGCGTTGGCGGTCAGCTTGGCGACGTCGTTCTGCGAGTTGGTGGTCTTGAGCGAGAGGCCGAGCTCCTTGGCGTACTCCGGCGTGTACTTGATGTACGAGTTCCAGAAGTCGGTGTCGGAGCGCGGGTAGTCGACCCCCACCAGCGGGGCACCGCCGGCGGACGTGGAGGCGGAACCTCCGCCACAGGCGCTGATCAGCAGCAGGGCGGACGTGGCCGAGACGGCGGTGCAGAGTGCGGTTCTGAGTCTCATGGCTTGTTTCCTCACGCGGAACGGCTGGACGGGCGGGCAATGTTTCGGGGATGCGAACGCCAGATGACGTCACCTCTAGACATGGGATGTTTATAGGCGTGAATCCTTCTCCGTGTCCAGACGTTTGCGACCACTGGCACAAAAAACCAGATAACGAGTAGAGAACGGTGGCGGGCACAGGCTCCCACCTCGTGATCCATCCCATCTCTGCCTTCGTCGGCGCTTCGCCGTGCGACCCCCTGACTCGATCGCCGTTGGCCCAGACATGCCATGTCTGAGCCCACGTGAGGCACCTTATAAGGTGCAATCGATGACAAATAGGCTATGTTTCCTGTCTTTCATCCCTGTGCGGGTGTTGACATCCGTGGGATATGTGGCCGAAGTTCATCGTTAACATCCGGAGCCTCCGGCCTGGGGTGCTGTTCGACCCGGTCCACGCCCACCCACAAACCGTCGTTCGCAGCACCTGGGAGTTCGCCGACTGCCCGCAGGTGCGAGAACCGGGCGATACGCATTTGGTCATCTCTCACGGTGTACAGCTCAGCCAGGGATAAAGCACACAAAACAGGAGTGAGATCATGTCGTCAGGAAGACTGTCCCGCCGTACGCTTCTGACTGCCGCGGGTGCTGCGGCAGCAGCGACCGCCCTGCCCGTTCTTCCCGCCTTCTCCGGCCTTCTGGCCGAAGCATCCGCCGCTGACCTGCAGACCAATCTGGCCAATCTGGCCAACCTGCGGTTCGGGATGTTCAACCACTTCAACCTGGGCACGTTCACGAACGAGGAGTGGGCCGCGCCGAACCAGAGTCCCACGCTGTTCGCTCCCACCGCCGTCGACTGCGCGCAGTGGGCGGCTGCGGCCGCCGCCGCGAAGATGGACTACGGGGTCCTGACGACCAAGCACCACGACGGCTTTGCCCTGTGGCCGAGCGCCTACGGCACGCAGAACGTCGCGAACAGCTCCTACAAGCACGACATCGTGCAGGCCTACGTCACCGCGTTCCGCGCTCAGGGCCTCAGAGTCGGCCTGTACTACTCGATCTGGGACCGCACCTACAACGTGCAGGCCTACGACACACGGCACGGGGTCGCCGCCACCGAGGAGATCCAGCCGGGGGACATCACCTTCATCCTCAACCAGATCACCGAGTTGCTGACGAACTACGGCACCATCGATATGTTCATCACCGACGGCTACGCCTGGCAGATGGGCCAGCAGGCCGTCTCCTACCAGCGGATCCGCGAACACGTGAAGTCGCTGCAGCCGAATATCGTCATGATCGACCACGGCGGGCTCTCGCAACCGTGGCTCGGCGACGCGATCTACTTCGAAGAACCTCTCGGTGTCACCTCGCCGGCCGGAAACACCTACGCCTCCCTCCAGGGACAGACGATCAGCAACGGCTGGTTCTGGCACCCTTCCACGCCTACCACCGACCCGATGAGCCAGGCGGCGATCCTGTCGCATCTCGCGGACCTGGAACCGAAGTACACCTCGTTCATCCTCAACTGCCCGCCCAACCGCAACGGCGTACTGGACACCAACATCGTCAACCGCCTGGCCGGTGTCGGCGCCGCGTGGAGCCCGAACACCTCCCGGGCCCCGCTGCCGACCCAGCAACTGCGCTGCGAGCACCCGGTCAACCCGGTCAATGCCTACGCCACCGCCTTCCACACCGGCGAGGGCCCGCTCAACGCCATCGACGGGCTCAGCGACAAATCCTTCGAGACCTGCTGGTCCACCTGGGGTCTGTCGCTGCCACAGTCGATCACGATCGACCTGGGCGGGGTCTGGAGCAACGTCTCCACCCTGGAATACCTGCCCAAACAGTGGAACCGGTCCAACACCACCGACGGCGACATCACGTCGTACACCATCTACACCAGCACGGACGGCGTCACCTTCACGCAAGCCGCCACCGGCACCTGGGCCGGCGACGCGACGACCAAGCTGGTGGAGTGGACGAACCGCAACGTCGGTTTCGTGCGCATCCAGGTCAATGCCGCCACCGGCGGCTACGCGAACATCGGCGGCGTCAGGATCGGCGGCCGGTCAGTCAAGCCCGCCCTGGTCTCCAGCACGTTCCCCGGCAACTCGACCGTCTACAAGCTGGTCAACCGCAACAGCGGAAAGGTGGCCGACGTGTACAACCTCGGCACCGCCAACGGCACCAACATCCAGCAGTGGCCCTGGCTGAACAACACGGCCCAGAAGTGGACCTTCGTGAGCACCGGCGACGGCTACTTCAAGATCCGCAACGTCAACAGCGGCAAGCTCATGGAGGTCGCAGGGCTCTCCCGCGTCGACGGCGGAAACGTCGCCATATGGGCCGATGCCAACGTTCCCCAGCAGCACTGGGCCCTGACGCCCACCGGCGACGGCTACTACTTCCTCACCAACCGGCTCAGCGGTCTTTCACTCAACGTGGACAGCGCTTCCACCGCCGACGGGGCCAACATCAACCAGTACACGTACACCAACGCCGCTCGGGAGCAGTGGCAGATCATCCCCTCCTGATCCTGCCCTCCGGCCCGCTCCTCCCCGGCCTGTTGCGAGGGCCAGCGGTGGCGGTCCCCTGCGGGCGCGAGGCGCCTGGCACCTCGCGCCCCCCAGAACGCGTGCCTGATTCCATCATTGAAGCCCTGCCATCCTGAGTTTTGCAGGTCACGGGGGCTGGTGTGGCTGTGTGGTGGCCGGCTCGTGCTGGCCGGAGGCGAGATCGTTAGCAGGTGATCGTCCGTCTCAGGCTCGTTCTGCGGGAATCGGTTTTCGGGCGGTGGTCTCTTCGTACGCTCCGAGAGGGAAGGCCGGACCGGAGAAGGGCTGTTCATGGCGGATGTGCTGACGTGGACGATCGAACGGCGGGTGATGTTGGCTGAGCGGGCCGAGCTGCTGCGCAAGGAACTGGCGGAGATCGACGTCGAGGTGGCCCGGCCGGAGGCTGCCGAGGTGGTGTACGGGCAGTGGGCCGAGGCGACCGACGGCGGACGCCGGCCGTCGGGCATCGTGGAGCCGGAGCCGGAGTCGGAGCCGGAGCCGGAGCCGGAGCCGGAGCCGGAGCCGGAGCCGGAGCCGGACCCGGACCCGGACCCGGACCCGGAGCCGGAGCCGGAGCCGGTCGTGGTGGGGCCGGTGGTCTTGACGCCGGGTGCGGCCGGGATGCGGCTGGTCCCGGACCGCGTTGACGGGATGGGTCTGGAGGTCCTGGCCTCGGACTATCGGCGGGTTGTGGAGATCGTCACCGATGCGGGCGGTCCGATGATGGCGAAGGACGTGGCCCGCACGCTGGGCCGGGAGCTCGCTCCCGGCAAGGTCGAGCCGGTCCGCGGCCAGCTGCGCAAACTCGCCGACCGGGGCTGGCTGCCGAGGACCGGTGCGGGCCGCTACCTGCCACGCTGACCGGCCGGAACGCGAGTGGACCGGCTGATTTCTGCCGTAACAAGAGGGCCCCCGGCGGAAGTTGGGGTGTGTGTGAAGACAACCAGCTCCGCCGAGGGCGCTCAGCACGCTGTCTACCAGGTCCGGCTCCCGGTGTCGAAGCGGACCCTGGACCTCGTCGGGGATCTGATACGCCGTGAACGCAACCGGCTGGGCACCCGCTGGCGCAAGGTCCCCGCGGGCACTCAGACGTTGATCGTGCTCGCCGTTCTCCGCCATGACCAGAGCCTCGCCGACATGGCCGGCGGCAACGCCGTCTCCGCTTCCACCGTGCGCCGCTGGGTGCAGGAGGTCCTGCGTCTGCTGGCCACCCGCGCCCCGCGCCTGGACCGCGCCCTGAAGAAGATCGCGCAACGGGGCGGCGTGGTCGTCCTGCTGGACGGACCCTGATCCGCACCCGGCGCCGCACCGGAGCGGACAACCGCAGAACTACAGCGGGAAACACAAGGCCCATGGCCTGCTGTTTCTCGCGCTGACCGACGAGAAGGGCAATCTGATCTGGATCTCCTCGGCCCGGCCCGGCCGGTCCAGCGAGATCACCACCGCCCGCCACGACACGATCACCGCACACCTTCGCGAAACCGGCCTCGGCGCCCTGGCCGACCTCGGCTTCGTCGGCCTCCACGACCAGCCCGACGACGACCGGGTGATCATCACCGGCCGCAAGGCCACCCGCAACCACCAGCTCACCGACGCGGAGAAGGAGGCGAACCGTCTGCTCAGCCGCGAACGCGCCGCCGTCGAGCACGGCTTCGCCAACCTCAAGACCTGGCGC
>NZ_LGDW01000121.1 GCF_001280005.1 Streptomyces sp. NRRL WC-3618
GTCCTGGTTCACCGCGGAACCTCGTACGACCGCAAGCACCCGATGGCCAAGGCGCCGAGCATCCGACAACCGCTCCACCAGCAGCATGCCGACGCCCTCACCCCAGCCCGTCCCGTCCGCCGCCTCCGCGAACGCCTTGCACCGGCCGTCCCTCGCGAGCCCGCGCTGACGGCTGAACTCCACGAACGTGGCGGGGGTCGACATCACCGATACACCACCCGCGAGCGCCATCGTGCACTCGCCGTTGCGCAGCGCCTGGCCCGCCAGGTGCAGGGCGACCAGGGACGACGAGCACGCCGTGTCGACCGTCACCGCCGGGCCTTCGAGACCGAACGTGTAGGAGATGCGGCCGGAGGCGACGCTCGCGGCGTTGCCGATGCCAAGGTAGCCCTCGACCTCGTCGGGGACGTGGTCGACTCCGGCGGTGTAGTCCTGTCCGTTGGTGCCCGCGAACACGCCGATCTGGCTGCCGCCCAGCGAGGCCGGGTCGATGCCGGCGCGCTCGAACGCCTCCCAGGAGGTCTCCAGGAGGAGCCGCTGCTGCGGGTCCATGGCGAGCGCCTCGCGCGGGGAGATGCCGAAGAACTTGGCGTCGAAGCGCCCGGCGTCGTAGAGGAATCCGCCTTCGCGGACGTAGGAGGTGCCGGTCTGTCCGGCGTCGGAGTGGAAGAGGCTCTCGGTGTCCCAACCACGGTCGTCGGGGAAGCCGGCGATCGCGTCGACACCGTCGGCCACCAGGCGCCACAGGTCCTCGGGGCTGCGTACGCCGCCGGGGAAGCGGCAGCTCATGCCGATGATGGCGAGGGGTTCGTCGTCGGCTGCGGGGGCTGCCGTGGTGGTGGGCAGCGCGGCCGCGGTCTCGTCGCCGAAGAGTTCGGTGTGAAGGTGGGCGGCCAGTGTGGTCGCCGTGGGGTGGTCGAAGACCAGGGTGGTGGGCAGCTTGAGGCCGGTGGCCGCGCCGATGAGGTTGCGCAGTTCGACCGCCGTGAGCGAGTCGAAGCCCAGCTCGCGGAAGGCGCGGGTGACGTGTACGTCGTCGGGGCTCGGGTAGCCGAGGACGTCGGCCGCCTGGGCGCGCACCAGGTCCAGGAGGGCGGCCTCGCGGTCCGCCGGGGCCAGGGCTGCGAGGCGGTCGGCGAGCGCGTTCGCGGGGGCGCCTGCCGTCGGGCCCGCGGTGTCCGTGCGGTCCGTGAGGGCCGCGTGCGCCTCCGGGACGTCCGCGAAGAGGCGGCTGGGGCGGGCGGCGGTGAAGCCGGGCGCGTACTGGTCCCAGTCGATGTCCACGACGACGGGCAGCGGCTGGTCGTGGCCGAGGGCCCGGTGCAGGGCGGTGATCGCGAGGTCCGGGTCCATCGGCGGCATCACGCCGTGCCGCAGCCGCTCGGCCGCCGCACCCTCGGCGGCCATGCCTGTGCCGTCCCACGGGCCCCAGGCGACGGACATCGCCGCGTGCCCGGCGGCCCGCCGGGACTCGGCGAGGGCGTCGAGGGCCGCGTTGGCGGCGGCGTAGCCTCCCTGGCCCGCGCCGCCCGCGACACCCGCGAAGGAGGAGAAGAGGACGAACGCCGACAGGTCCGCGTCGCGGGTCAGCTCGTCCAGGTGCCGGGCCGACTCCACCTTCGCGCGGAACACGGGGGCAAGGCGGTCCCCGGTGAGGCCGTCGAGCACGCCGTCGTCCAGGACGCCGGCCGTGTGGAACACGCCCGTCAGCGGTACGTCGGCGGGGATCTCGGCGAGCATCCGGGCGAGCGCCTCCCGGTCGGACACGTCGCAGGTCGCGACCGTCACTCGTACACCCAACTCCTCCAATTCGGTACGGAGTTCGGGGGCGCCGGGGGCGTCCGGGCCGCGTCGGCTCGTCAGGACGAGGTGCTCGGCGCCCTCGCGCGCCAGCCAGCGCGCGACGTGTGCGCCGAGGGCGCCCGTGCCGCCGGTGACCAGGACCGTGCCGTGCGACGACCACTCGCGGTCCTGCTCGCCGCCGAGGGGCGCGCGCACCAGCCGGCGTACGAACACGCCCGACGCGCGAACCGCCAGCTGGTCCTCGCTCTCGGGGTTCCCGAGTATCCGGGCGAGGCTCGTGGCGGCTGCCGTGTCGGCGGTGTCGGGAAGGTCGATGAGGCCGCCCCAGGTCTGCGGGTACTCCAGGGCTGCGACCCGGCCGAGGCCCCAGACGCTCGCCTGCGCGGGGGCGGCGGCCGACTCGGAGGGGGTCGTCGTCACCGCGCCATGGGTTGCGGCCCACGCGGTGGCGGTGCTGTTGGCGTCGCCGAGCGCTTGGAGCAGGACTGCCGTGCGCAGGGCGGGTGTTGCGAGGTCCGGCTGGGTCGTGGCGTCCGTGGACTCCGGCTGACCGGCGGACGCCAGGAGCGACAGGGCGCCGTCCCACGCCGTCGCGTCGTGCTGCCGCAGCAGTTCGGTGAGCGCCGGGCGGTCGGTCGCGGTGCTCTCCGGGACGCGTACGACGGTGACGTGGGCGCCGCCGGTGGTGAGGGCGCGTTCGGCGGCGGCGCTCCACGGGAGGTCGGCGGGCTCGTCGGGGACGAGCAGAGCCCAGGTGCCCGTGAGAGCGGGGCCGCCGCCCAGGGGCAGCGGGTTCCAGGTGACGCGGTAGTTCCAGCCGTCCAGTGTGGACGTGGCGCGCTGCCTGCGCCGCCAGGCCGTCAGGGCGGGAAGGACCGAGGTGAGCGGGGCGTCGTCGGGCACGTCCAGGGCGCCGGTGAGTTCCGCGAGGTCCTCGTGCTCGACGGCCTCCCAGAAGCGGGCCTCGGCGCCGTCGGCGGGGGCCGGGCCGGTGGTGGTGTGGCCGGGGGCGGTCGGCGGGTTCGTGTCCAGCCAGTACCGCTGGTGCTGGAAGGCGTACGTGGGCAGGTCCACGCGGCGGCGCGCTCCCGCGGGGGCGTACAGAGGAGTCCAGTCGACGGTGGCGCCGCGCACGTGAAGGCGGGCCAGGGCGGTGCGGAACGTGTCGGGCTCGGGCCGGTCGCGGCGCAGGGCGGCGACGAGCCCGGACTGGGCCTCGGGGCCGGTGAGGGTGTCGTGCGCCATCGCGGTGAGGACGGTGTCGGGGCCGAGTTCGAGGAAGGTCGTGACGCCGAAGTCGGCGAGGGCGACCAGGCCGTCGTGGAAGCGCACGGCTTCGCGGACGTGCCGGACCCAGTACTCGGGGTCCTTCAGTTCGGCGGCGGTGGCGAGGCGTCCGGTCAGGTTCGACACCAGCGGCAGTGCCGGGTCGCGGTACGTGAGGCCCTGCGCGACCTGGCGGAACTCGTCGAGCATCGGCGCCATCAGCGGCGAGTGGAAGGCGTGGCTGACCTTGAGCCAGCGGGTCTTGCGGCCCTCGGCGCGCAGTTGCCCCGCCAGGTCCTCCAGGACGCCGCGGTCGCCGGAGAGGACGACCTGGGCAGGGCCGTTGACGGCGGCGAGGCCCACCCACTCGGCGACCTCCTCCACCAGCGGCGTCACCTCGGCCTCGGACGCCTGGACGGCGAGCATGGCGCCGCCGCGGGGCAGCGCCTGCATCAACCGGCCGCGCGCGCCCACCAGTCGGGCCGCGTCCTGAAGGGACCACAGGCCCGCGACATGCGCGGCGGCCAGCTCACCCACCGAGTGTCCGCCGAGGATCTCGGGGCGTATCCCGAAGGACTGCGCGAGCCGGAAGAGGGCCACCTCGACGGCGAACAGCGCGGGCTGCGCGTACCCCGTCCGCTCAAGGAGTTCGGCGTCCGTGCCGAACATGACGTCCTTCAGGGGGCGGTCGAGGAGCGGGTCCAGGTGGCCGCACACCTCGTCGAGGGCCGTGGCGAAGGCGGGGAAGGTCTCGTACAGCTCCTGTCCCATGCCGACGCGCTGGCTGCCCTGGCCGGTGAAGAGGACACCGAGGCGGCCCTCGGTCACCGAACCGGTCACGGTTCCCGGGGCGGGCGCTTCGGAGGCCAGGGACTCCAGGGCTTGGAGGACCTGATAGCGGTCCTCTCCGAGGAGCACCGCGCGGTGCTCGAAGGCCGAGCGGCCGGTGGCGAGGGTCCAGCCGAGGTCGGCGCGTCCTGCGGGGTCGGCGGCCAGGTCGGGGGCCGTGAGCAGGTGCTCGCGCAGTCGGGCGGCCTGGGCGCGCAGCGCCTTGGGGGTGCGGCCGGATATGGGCCAGGGGGCGGGGCCGGCGACGGCGGGCACGCCCGCGTCTGCTGCCGACTCCGCGTCACCGACGGCCGGTTCGGCACCGGTGTCCCCGGCCGAACCTTCAGCACCCGGCCCCGAGTTGGCCGCGTCCTGAGGCGCGTCGGCGGGTGCCTGCTCGACGATGACGTGCGCGTTGGTGCCGCTGACGCCGAACGAGGAGATGCCCGCGCGGCGCGGTCCCTCCTCGCGCTCCGGCCACTGCCGGGGCTCGGTCAGGAGCTCGACGGCGCCGGCCGACCAGTCGACGTGGGACGTCGGCCTGTCGACGTGCAGGGTGGCGGGCAGCAGTCCGTGGCGCATCGCCATGACCATCTTGATGACACCGGCGACGCCCGCGGCGGCCTGGGTGTGCCCGAGGTTGGACTTCACCGATCCCAGCCACAGCGGCCGGGTGCGCGGCCGTCCTTGTCCGTACGTGGCGAGGAGCGCCTGGGCCTCGATCGGGTCGCCGAGCGTGGTGCCCGTACCGTGCGCCTCGACGGCGTCGACATCACCGGCCACCAGCCCCGCGTTCGCCAGCGCCGCGCGGATGACACGCTGCTGGGCGGGCCCGTTGGGGGCGGTGAGCCCGTTGCTTGCACCGTCCTGGTTGACGGCGGAGCCGCGTACGACCGCGAGGACCTCGTGGCCGTTGCGGCGGGCGTCCGACAGCCGCTCCAGGAGGAGCAGACCGACGCCCTCGCCCCAGCCGGTGCCGTCCGCGGCTTCCGCGAACGCCTTGCAGCGGCCGTCGGCGGCCATGCCGCGCTGGCGGCTGAACTCCACGAAGGCGGTGGGCGTGGACATCAGGGACACGCCGCCCGCGAGCGCGAGTCCGCATTCGCCCTGCCGCAGGGCCTGCGCGGCCAGGTGCAGGGCGACCAGGGAGGAGGAGCACGCCGTGTCGATGGTGACGGCCGGGCCTTCCAGACCGAGGCTGTAGGAGAGGCGCCCGGAGACGACGGCCGCGGTGTTGCCGGTGCCCGAGTAGCCCTCGGTGCTGTCGGCGGCGTCGGCGACGACGGCCGTGTAATCTTGGCCGTTGGTGCCGGTGAACACGCCGGTGCGGCTGCCGCGCAGACTCAGCGGGTCGATGCCCGCCCGCTCGACGGCCTCCCACGCGGTCTCCAGGAGGAGGCGCTGCTGCGGGTCCATGGCGCGTGCCTCGCGCGGCGAGATCCCGAAGAAGCCCGCGTCGAACTCGTCTGCCGCGTACACGAACCCGCCCTCGCGGGCGTAGGTGGTGCCCTGGTGGTCGGGGTCGGGGTGGTAGAGCCCGGCCGTGTCCCAGCCGCGGTTCGCCGGGAACGCGGACACGGTGTCCACGCCGTCGCGCACCAGCCGCCACAGTTCCTCGGGGGTGCTCGCGCCGCCGGGGAAGCGGCAGCTCATCGCGACGATCGCAACCGGCTCCGCGTCCTTGGACTCGAGTTCGCGCACCCGCCGACGCGTCGTGTGCAGATCCGCCGTCACCTGCTTGAGAAGCCGGCGGATTTTGTCGTCGTTCACCATCTGGCCCAGCTCCTAGAGACAAGTCGGTTCGAAGAGTGCGGGGCGCGGGGCGCCCACGCACCACGGCGCCAGACGCGGCACATCATGAAATTCCGAACTCTTTACTGATGAAGTCGAACATCTCGTCGTCCGTGGCGGACTCCAGCTCACCGGCGACCTCGGCGTCCTCCCGGTCGTCCTGCCCCGGAGTGCAGCGGTCGAGCAGGACGCGCAGCCGTTCGGCGATCGTGGCCAGCTCGTCGTCCGAGGGCGCGCTCTCGGCGAAGCCCGCCTCCAGGGTGGCGAGCTGGGACAGCAGCGCCCCGGGCTCGGTCCCGTCGGTGGCCAGTTCGGCCTTGAGGTGGGCGGCGAGCGCGGCGGGCGTGGGGTGGTCGAAGACGAGGGTGGTCGGCAGGGGAAGCCCGGTGGCCGCGCCCAGCGCGTTGCGCAGTTCGACGGCCGTGAGCGAGTCGAAACCCAACTCCCGGAACGCGCGGCCGGGTTCGACCTGCTCCGGCCCCCGGTAGCCGAGGACGTCCGCCGCGTGCGTGCGGACCAGGTCCTCCAGGAACCGCTCCCGCTCCGGCCCGGACAGCTCCGCGAGCCGCCGTGCCAGATCGGGCCCCTCGGCCTCGCCACCGTTGTCCGTACGCGCCGCACGGTCCCGCAGCGCGCGGGTCTCGGCCAGGTCGCCGAAGAGCGGGTCGGAGGCGACCCCCGGACCGCCCGACAGGTACTGCTCCCAGTCGACGTCGGCGATCACCGCCGTGGGCTGCTCGTGACCGAGGGCCCGGCGCAGCGCGGCGAGGGCGGCCCGGGACTCCATGGGCGGCATCGCACCGCCCCGCAGCCGCTCGGCGGCCACCCCGTCGGCGGCCATTCCGCCACCGGCCCACGCGCCCCAGGCTACCGACGTCGCGTTGAGGCCCTGGGCCCTGCGGTGCTCGGCGAGCGCGTCGAGGCAGGCGTTGGCGGCGGCGTAACTCCCCTGCCCGGCGCCGCCGGAGAGCCCGGCGAAGGACGAGAAGAGCACGAACGCCGACAGGTCCGCGTCGCGGGTCAGCTCGTCCAGATGCCGGGCCGACTCCACCTTCGCACGGAACACAGTGGCGAGCCGCTCGGCGTTCATCCCGTCGAGCACACCGTCGTCCAGGACGCCGGCCGTGTGGAACACCGCGGTCAGCGGCGCGTCGTCGGGAATCGCGTCCAGGACTCCCGCGAGCGCGTCACGATCGGCCGCGTCACAGGAGGTGAGAGTCACCTGCGCCCCCAACTCCTGTAGTTCAGCGAGGAGTTCGGCAGCACCCGGCGCGTCAGGTCCGCGCCTGCTCGTCAGTACGAGATGACGCGCGCCGTGGGCCGCGAGCCAGCGTGCGACGTGGCCACCGACGGCTCCGGTGCCACCGGTGATCAGCGCGGTGCCGTGCGGCGTCCACGTGTCCCCGCCGTCGGCGGCGCCTCTGGACGTGTCCCGCACCAGGCGTCGCGCGAACACCCCGGACCCGCGCACGGCCAGCTTGTCCTCTTCGGCCCACGCCCCGCCGAGCACCCCGGCGAGCCCGTCGAGGGCCCGCCCGTCTGGCGTCCCGGGCAGGTCGACCAGGCCGCCCCACAGCGCCGGATACTCCACGGCCACCACTCGGCCGAGGCCCCACAGCGCGGCCTGCACGTAGCGGGGCGCCGGGTCGGCGCCGCCCACGGTCACCGCGGACCGTCCGGCGAGCCAGAGCGGGGCACCCAGGTCGGCGGCGTGCAGAGCTTGCACCAGGGTCACCGTCGTGGCCAGGCCACGGCTGACCCCGCCTCGTACGGCGTGCGGTTCCTCGTCGACGGCCAACAGCGAGAGCACACCGGCCGTTTCACCGCCCGCGGCCGCGGCCTCCTTGCGCAGCCGCTCGGCGAACTCCTCACGGTCGATCTCTCCCGCATCCACGACGACGGTGCGTACGTCGGCCCCGCGCCCGCCGAGTACCTCCTCGACGGCGTCCGTCCAGTCGGCGTCCGCGCCCCGGTCCGGCACCACGAGCAGCCACGTCCCGTCAAGACGAGCGGCGGTCGGCGCCTGGCCGAGCGGCTTCCACGAGACGCGGTAGCGCAGAGCGTCCAGCTCGGCGGACTCGCGCCGCTGCCGCCGCCACGTCGAAAGGACCGGCAGCACCTCACCCAGCGCCCCGTCACCGTCCCCGGCGCCCAACTCGGCGCTCAGCGACTCCAGGTCCTCCCGCTCCACGGCCTCCCAGAAGCGGGCCTCCACCTCGTCGACGGCGAAGCCGCCGGTGAGGGCGGTGACCGCCGGGGCCGACTCCAGCCAGTAGCGGTCGCGCTGGAAGGCGTACGTGGGAAGGTCGACGCGACGTCGGGACTCGACGGGGGCGTACAGCGGCGCCCAGTCGACCTCGGCGCCGCGCACGTGGAGCTGGGCGAGGGCGGTCAGGAACGTGTCGGCCTCGGGGCGGTCCTTGCGCAGCGCCGTGATCAGGCCCGCCTGCGTGGCCGGGTCGGTGAGGGTGTCGTGAGCCATCGCGGTCAGGACCGCGTCGGGGCCCAACTCAAGCAGCGTCGACACACCTTGGACGGTGAGAGTGGTCAGGCCGTCATGGAAACGCACGGCCTCCCGCACGTGCCGCACCCAGTAGTCGGGGTCCTTCAGCTCGTCGGCGGTGGCAAGCTGCCCGGTCAGGTTCGAGACGACCGGCAGCTTCGGTTCCTGGTACGTCAGGCCCCCCGCCACCTTGCGGAAGTCGTCAAGAACCGGGTCCATCAACGGCGAGTGGAACGCGTGCGACACCTTCAGCCACCGCACCTTGCGACCCTCGCCCCGGAACGCCTGCTCCAGTCCCTCCAGA